>JACOXY010000015.1 GCA_016182095.1 Candidatus Liptonbacteria bacterium | reverse complement strand
TTTCTCAAAAGATACACACAAAAAGGCCGGCGACTCATCAAAAGCCGATATAACAGGCGACGAATTCAAAAAATGGGTTTATGCAAAATGGTCCATCGCCCCCGAACGAAACATGAAAGAATACGATCACCCCGCAATGTTTCCAAAGGAGTTAGCAACGCGACTGATGAAACTCTTTAGCTATCAAGACGATATTGTACTTGATCCGTTCAATGGCGCTGGAACAACCACACTTTGCGCCGCAGAAACAGGCAGAAAATATATCGGAATAGATATCTCACCGAAATACTGCAAAATCTCCGAGAAACGAATAAAAGAAATTCCGGCGAAGTTATTTTAGAGATGCTCTTTTAATGCGCGCTCAAAGTATTTGATTGCATGGTCTAATCTTTCTGGACGAAGCGGTTTATAAAACTGCTTTTTGTGTATTTCCCCTTTAATGTTTCGTTCTCCATCCAGCATGGTGATGATCTCAATGTCGAGATTTGGAAAATGATGCTCAAGAACTTTGACTGATGGGCTTCCATTCGGATGATCAACGGCAATGGAGTAATCGCCGCCAAGCATACTTTCTAATTGGAAAAGGCAGAATTTGAGTTTTGGGAAGTGCTTTTTGAGCAAAAAGGCATCAACTAATATGCGTTTATACATCGCGACCTCTGCATACGCTTTACACTCGATTGAAAGCACAAATTCATCGTCAAGATAAACCTGCTTGTCTTGAGATAGTTTATAAACATTTCCCCTTCCATTACTGATGGGATATTTTGTTTTGTTGATTTTAATGCGCGAAGGTTTGCCGCCGATATTTTTCCATGCGAGTAAAACCATCTCCTCGGCCATCGTCTCAACGAGCGTGCCTTTCAGCGAACGTAAAGTGCCGCCGGCACGAATGCGCCACATTTTTCGTATTGTTCGCTCGTAGAATTTTATAAATTTATCGAACATATTATTTCAAAAAGTAATCGGCTGGCTTTTTGTAAATCGCCGCAAATTTTTTCATTTCCACTACATCGAGCCGTCTTTCGCCGGATTCTATTTTTGAGATATAGGATTGCGGCTTGCCAAGTTTATCAGCTACCGCTTGCTGGGATAGATCAGCTTCAATACGCGCCCTTTTCAAGCGTTCTATGATTTCCTTATAGTCTTTTGAGTAAATTGACCTACTCATACTTGTTTGTATCATATATCCTATTGTGGTATAATCCCAAAATGGGATTATTGATTTTAGGGATTTCCTTAACCTTTTCCACGCACGGGTGGTATGGCAAGGAAAAGAAATTAGGCGCCGTTAAAAATTCCGCCGTGTTCTTACAAAAAATAGTGGCGAGGTTGGTCGAGCGAACACTCCTATCTTCAAAAAATGAGTTCGTATCTAGTTTCTTGGCTCCGGCGGTAGGATTTTCACCCCGCTAGATATCTTACAAGATAACTGCTACTTTGCTCCGGCGGTAGGATTCGAACCTACAACCTTGTCCTTAACAGGGACCCGCTCTGCCGTTGAGCTACGCCGGAGAAAAATAGCAGTTATTTCTCATTAGACCTTTTGCGCAATTATTTTCGTAACGAAATTTTAAGATTTTGAGTGAGGCGAAGTAAAAATTTTGAAGGAATATACACCGGTATATTTCAAGAAATTTTTACAAAGCCGTAGCCAAAATATGGAAATTTAAGTAGAAAAGGAATTGCGCACAAGGTCTATTATTCAATTTTTAAAAATTTCCCAATATCTAACGGGGCGGGCCTACAACCTTGTCCTTTCCGCCAAAAGCCTGTCTGCGTAGGCAGGCGGATCAGCCTCTGGCTGAAACAGGGACCCGCTCTGCCGTTCCGCTACGCCGGAATATTTATTATTCTACTAAATATTGCGTGAAATTCAAGTAATGTCTCTGGAGCCAATAAAGTTAAAACCCCGCGATTTTCTCGCGGGTTTTATAATTTATAAAAGATTGGCGATCAGTTCAACAATTTTCATTCTTACCACTTGAGTCAGTTCAATGTGGCCGTATTCTTCCTGGCCAGCCAAACTTCGGACGATGCTTGAAAACCCATTGGAATATTTGCTCACTCTCGCATTATCGGCGATCTGATCAACGTCTCCGCAGATAATGAGCTTTGAGTTTTCTGCAAGCCGCGTCCCCAGCATCTTAATGTGTTTCTTGGTAAGACATTGCGCCTCGTCAACGATAACAAACCTGTTCCTTAAACTTCTTCCTTGCTCGTGAGTAACCGAACAAACTTCAATCAAATCGCCCTCAAGATCTTCGTGGGTGCGAATTTCAAAAACTCTGCCATCTTTTTCATACCGGCCCTCTTCTCCGTATATAATTAAATTCAGATTATCATAAATAGGCCTAGCCCATGGTTCAAACTTTTTCTTTTCATTTCCCGGAAGAAATCCCTCCTTTTCTCCCATAGAAGTCTTTGGTCGGTACACGGTTATAAGATTATATCGCGGCTCACTGACATATTCCGATCCGTGTCGGGTTTGATTATAACCGCCCAGTAAACTGATGAAAGTCTTTCCGACTCCGGCTATCCCCCCAATGGAAACGCACTGGATTTCAGGGTCAAGCATGAGATCAAGAGCGAGAGCCTGTTCGTCGTTTAGCGGATACTTAAATCTGTTCTTGCTGCTCACTGTCGGTGGCTTTCTGACTACCCTAAAATAATTTCCGCGCTTTTTATAAACCGCGAGAATATACTTGCCGCGCTCATCTTTTAAATAACAGCATTGATTGGGAATTAGTCTTTCAAGAATTTCATTGTCGCAAACCAACGCGGCGTCGATTTTATGGCCGCTCTTTTCCCATCCCTCGGTAGAAAATATTCTTGAGTCCCGTATGTTAATCCTCCTCTTCCCGTTATAAAGATCTTTAACGCCATGCGGAATGGCTGCAAGACCAAGCGCGCGCGCCTTTACGCGAACGTTAAAATCGTTACTCACCATTACAACCTCTCCGTATATCTTTGCGGCCATTACTCCGCAAATAATAATTTTATTATCAGGAATATTTTCCAAGCCCGCTCTGGTCGGTAGATTGTCAAAGTCAAAGTTACCAAAAAGAACATCAATGCCGGTTTGGACGCTGCTGGAACTAGCGCTTTGAACGTTTAGGTAGTTCAGAATCCCGGCGGAACTTAATCTCTCTAATTTTCGGAGCGCCTCTCTGGCGTTTTCCGCGACTTCGGCATTGCGGTCATATTTTCGCCTGTCAAGTTCCTCAAGAACAAAAATGGGGATTCCGATCCGCCTATTTTTGTAACTATTGAGAATGTCCGGATCCTCAATAATTACATTTGTATCGCAGATTTGCGCCGCGCCATCTGACTCCATCCACACCCCTTTTGGTTGTCAAAACTGATGCTAGGTAGCTCTTTATAATCTACATGGTTCTTCATTTTTGGTCAATCATATGGATAAGAATGGGCAACAATAGCCAATCTTACGAAGTGAGACTTCGTAAGATTGGGAGTTTTGAAATTATACAATTATATGATATTATTTATGGCATATCTGGATGTAGTAGGAGTGTGAGATACGAACATAAATCAAGTTTAGAAGCTCAAAAATTAGATGATTTCAAGGCACGACGACGAAATTGTATTCGGAGAATACATTGAGGAGGAGTCCTTCGGCAAGCTCAGGATGGAGCATAAGGAAGAAATCAGCAATTTTTGAGCTTCCCCAAGGGGCCTGGCGCATTTCCTAAATCTGTTGCGTTGACTCGTCGGAGCTGTACTCTTTGAGTACTAATCTCCTCCTCGCGCCTTACATATTTAGGAAATGTGCTCCGCTAAACTGATTTTGTTCGTATCTCACACTCCCAAGGTAATAGTCGCAAGCCTTCTTGAGAAGTGAATATTGCAATTAAATTGTTATTAACATGGACGAAGTCAAAAAGCCGGTGTCTGCTCAAGGCACACAGGATGGAGAGGAGCAAGTTGAGTCTTCGGCAGAGAGCGAAGAGAAAGCCAACCCAAGTGAAGAATCAGGAGCCCCGGAGGAACCATCTGCAGAAGAAGGCAAGTAAGCAACTTAACCCCGCCACAAAATGGCGGGGTTTTGCTATAATATTATTAATGAATAACTGGTGGGGAAGGGCGGTTTTTTACGAGCTTTATGTTGACAAATTTGCCGGCAATTTCCGCGGCATTATTGAGAAGCTTCCTTATTTAAAAAAACTCGGCATTGGTTGTGTGCATATACTGCCCCATTATCCATCCCCAATGATTGACGATGGTTATGATATTTCCGATTACTTTGGCGTGAGAAAGGAACTGGGGACGCTGGATGATTTCAAAAATTTTATAGCCAAAGCCCATGAGTTGAACATTAGGGTGATGGTTGACTTTGTTTTAAACCATGTTTCCGTGGATCACCACTGGTTTATTGAAGCGCGCAATTCAGCCGATAATCCCCAAAGAGATTTATTTCTTTGGAGTAAGTCTGGCAAGGAGCTTCGGGGCGCTATTAATCCCTTCATTGATATAAAGCCGAGTAACTGGATTTATAATAAAGAAACCAACGACTACTACTTCTCTACTTTTTATCCGCAGCAAGCCGATTTGAATTGGGACAATCCGGAAGTTTTTGAAAAAACGATGGGAGTGATTGATTTTTGGGCTAATATTGGTGTTGACGCATTCAGGTTGGACGCGGTATCTCACTTGATAAAAAGAGAGGGCACTAATTCCAAAGGACTGCCTGAAACACACGCGATGCTTAGAAAGATCCGCTCTCATGTTGAAAACCGCTGGCCGGAACATGTCCTGCTTGCGGAAGCGCATGAGCCAATTCAAAAATTGAAAGAGTATTTTGGCGCCGGAGATGAATCTCACATGGTTTATAATTTTCCGTTGGCAGAAAAAATGATATTAGCCCTTAAGCGCAGCGATCCGGACTTGCTCCAGGAAATTGTTCAAGCCTCATTGGATATACCAAAGAACTGTTCTTGGGCGGTATTTTTGCGAAATCACGACGACTTATCTCTGGCAACGCTTAAGCCAGAGGAGCATAAGGAGATTTTTAATTACTTTGATCCGGAGTATAAGCTTAGGTTTGGCGACGGTATTTCTTTGCGCCTGGCTAATTTTTTCAACAACGATCCACAAAAAATTATTGAGGCGTTTGAACTTCTCTTTAGCCTGCCAGGCTCACAGGTAATTTATTATGGAGACGAAATCGGTATGGGAAATTTGCCGCTCACCCCGGGAATTAAAGATACTAGACTCACCGTCCGAGCCGAGATGAATTGGAAACTTGCCGAAGCGGAGATGAATAATCCGAACTCAATTTTTACGGCAGTTGCAAAATTGGCTCACGATAAAATTGCTAAATCAATGTAAGAGGTGACGTCGTCTTGAGCAGATTCTTCACATGAATTAGAGCTTGATGGCTCATTACTTGTTAATGGTACGATCGTACTATTAACAAGTAAAATCATTGGTTAGTTAATGCGTGGATTCGCGAAGTGCTTGGCAAAAATTCCAACTCTTCATTGGTGTATTTTATTCGCGGTTCAAAGCCCAATTTGTCATTTTTGAAACCATTTTCAATTCGCCTTACCTGAATTTTTTTAAGTTTGGTTTCAATTAAATTCCCTATTTTCCCGCTTAAGACCCATTCTAAAAATTTTTGTACCCTACTCACCTCTTTATACTTATGCCGGAGATCGTCAGCGCAGATTCGTTTATGGTCCATCCAGCCGCTATTTGCCGCAAAAAATAGATCTAACACGATCCGGTCGCCATAGATTGGAACGAGATTCCGATACACCTCCTGCCAATAGATATTATACGGCGGCGAAAGCTGGTAGCTTTTTGCAGTCACAAAGTGATGCATGCAGACTTTATCTTTGGCGCTTTCGGCGTGCGAAAACTTACTGCGCCGCCAACCCAACGAACCAAAAACTAAAATGCAAAACGCTCTGGCGGTGAAAATGCGGCCATATTTTACTCCGGCTAAAGCATCCAGATCTGAATTTTTATGCACGCTGCCCAAGGCCATTGATCCGGATCCGAGGACAAATTCAATAAACGGGATATGCCGAAAAAGCCGCGCCCGCCGCAAAAATAGCTTCCATTTTTTGTCGTATAAAACATCTTGCTTGCGACGCGCAAGCGAGAGATCACCTATGGGGCGGTGAAGGCGAGAGTAAAAAGTTTCTGTGTCAGGTGTCATGTATCAAGTATCAAGCATCTCCGTAAAATTGCAAAGCAATAAAGTAACAATGAGATGAGTGAGGCAGTTAATTCTCAAATTCTCCCCAGTAGTAGAGCGAAGCTCACTACGGGGCACGGCAAGAATTTGAGAATTAACTTTAGTAATAAAAAAACAAAAAACCGGCAGAAGACCGGTTTGTGAAATATATCAAGACTTTTTGATAATGGTGAGGCGGTATCCCTTGATATTCTCTCGTTTCGCAAACTGCTCCAGCGTCAAATCTTCCAGGGTTTTGTCGCAAATTTTAATTTTTTCCGGATGTATCCGCGCAAGCTCCACAAAGTTTTTATCTCCGATATTAAATCCGTAGCCGTGAACGCGGAAAACATCATTGTCCGGGAACATCCAAATCTCTATGGAATAATGCACCGATTTTTCGGAAGGATGGTTGTGTAGCCAGTTGCCGCTGAAGCTAATCGCGATAAACAGATTAAGCTCCCACTTCTTCTCGCGCAGAAGATCAAGCAAATTTTCCGGACCATAACCATAGATGGAGCATCTCTCTTCGTCTAGCATATATGTTGACCCAGTATCATTTCGCACTCCTTTGCGGGATTGCTGAATTATTTATAGCAAGTTTTTTGGATTTTGTAAATATAAAACCAACCAATGCCGGTTTTATTCAATATCGATTGCCGGGCCCTCAAGCGCCATAGCTTCAATTTCATTATTCTTACCACTGATCTTCAAAACATCTTTATCAACTTTTACAAACTCTTTATAGGTGTGATTATACATGGAAACCGTGGTTCCCAAGTTTTTGCCGAGTTTTTGTAGATATTCATCGTGAGACGCCATATGCTTATTTAAATTTACCACTTGCTTAATGATATCTTTTGCTTGCTCCGATATTTTTTGATTTTTAAGACCCTGGAGCATGGTTTGGAGATACGCAAGAAATGACGTTGGGGAAACAATGACAACTTTTTTCGCCCAGGCATAATCAATGAGATTTTTATTTTCTTCGGAAAGATTCCCCACTTTATTTACCAGAATGTCGTAATAAATTGCTTCCGATGGAATAAACATAAACGCGAAATCCATTGTATCCTCTTCTGGCTTGATGTATTTTGATGTTTCATCAATGCGGTTTTTAATGTCAGAAACAAAAGAGGTTTCATATTTCTTTTTTTCCTGCGGCTCTTTTGCTTCCAGAAAACGATTGTAGTTTTCGAGAGAGAATTTCGAGTCAATGGGGATAATGCGCTTATCAACGAACACAACCGCATCTACTATGACATTATCTTTAAAGGCGTACTGCATCTGATACGTGCCCTGTGGTAGAACATTGTCAAGAACTGTTTGGAGATAGTACTCGCCCAAAATGCCGCGCTGCTTCGGGTTTTTTAATATGTCTTGTAAATTTTTTAACTGGTCCGCAAAGTTCACGACCTGCCTGTTTGTTTCGTCAAGTTTTGTGAGGCGCTCCGTTACATCGCGCACAATTTTAACGGTTTCGGAAGCCGAGTATTTCAAGTGCTCCTGCATTAACTTTCCCGACTCCCCGATTTTTGCGTCTATTGTTTGCGAAAGATTATTTAGCTGATTTTGGAGCATCAAAAGCGCTTGGTCATCTTTTGTTTCACCCTTTTGACTATTGCGCAGAAAATACAAAACAACCGCGAAGCCGGCCAAAAGGATCACAATAATTGCCACACCAAAAATAAATTCCATGTAATAATGATAACTCTTCAATGAAAATAAAAAAAGAGCACGGGTGGGCTTCCCATGCTCTTACAACCTACAAGCGCGACCTACAAGGGCCGCATTCGGCGTTCCACCGTGAACACCACGTATTTTCCGTCTGTTGGCTCCTCGCTTATCGCGAAACGCCACCCAGAGTTTACGAAGTAGCGTGCCGGCTCGCAGTGGTTATTCAGTAGGCGGCGTATCGCATACCCCCGGCCCTTGCGCGATGGTTTCTCCTCGGTAGACTCCGCGAGAAGCTTTCTTGCCACCGGTTCGAAATCAGTTATGCTTTCCGCGGCTCCTGGGTCAACCCACGCAAGGCGTTCCGCGAACCTGCGCAACGCGTAATCCCGAAAAACTACGCTTGTGAGCTCCAGAGGGAATGTCTGTTTTCCTCCACTGCCATCACTCTCAATCTTTTCTCGCTCTTCTCGCGATGCCTCTCCTGGTTTCACTTGTATCCCCTTTCTGCCATCTTTGGCACTCATATATTAGCATAAAATAATAGTTTTGTCAAATAAAAAAGAGTAGGCATCCTATAGAAACCACCCTAATCTCTGCGAACGTGCTCCATCGCGTACTCTAAGCTCGCGTGAACCTTCTTGCCCGGATTAAAGATATTAAGCGGATCAAAGATTTTCTTCACTTCCTCAAAAAGCTTATAAACCTTCTCACCATACATTTGCTTAAGATAGTAGCTTCTAATAAGGCCGTCATTATGTTCCCCTGTTGTTGTGCCGCCGTATTTCATAACCAGTTCATAAACTTTTCGGGAAAGCTCCGGGATAATTTTGCGTTCACTTTCATTGCCGAGATTCATAAGTGGAATAATGTGCAGGTTACCGTCGCCTACATGACCGGCTATGGTATAAATTAAATTGTATTTTTCTAAAATCTTATCCAGCTCCGGCAAAAAATCAGGCAGTCTTTCGGCTTTAATCGCAAAATCGTCAATAAATGGCGCGGTGTGCCTGTCTTTAATGTGATGGCGAAGCAAGTTAAAGCTTTCGCGGCGGATTGTCCAATATTTTTGCGCCCCAAATTGAGTTTTGGGTGCGCGGATTTTTACGTCATATGGCTGAAGCGCCCTGACAAGTTCAGCAACTCTGTTGTCTAAAGTTGGCGCGTCATCACCCACGAATTCAACCTGCAGAATTAATTTTGGCAGTCCGCCAGTCACCGTCATCCAGAATTCGGGCAGGAAACTCCAGGCGATTTTCCAGAGATTTTTTACTCCCATGAGTTTGGCAAATGATGGAAAGAATTTTATTGCTAATTTTAAGGTATTATCATCATATGTTTCAAAGCTCTCCGGATCATGTTTCAAAATAATCGGCACCAAGTCGCTTAATTTTTTTATGTCTTTCAGGAAAATTACAACCATTCTGGCGTGTTTTTTGATAGGGATGAGATGCAGTGTGGCTTCTGTCATAAGGCCCAAGGTCCCCTGGGCGCCTATAAAAATCCGCGATAGGTCAAAAATTTTTTCTTTTTTATCCCAAATATTCCACAATTGATAGCCGGCAGAATTTTTGGTAACGTCAGGTTTCGCGGAAGTTATCAGTTTGTGGTTTTTAGTTACAAGTTTGTGCATGCGCTGGTAGATTTCCCCTTCAAAATTTTTTTGCTTTAACTTTTTCCTCAACCCTGCGGCGTCTAAAGGAAGGAACTCATATTCATTCCCATCAGATAAGACCATTTTTAATTTCTCAACATAATTTTCTGTTTTGCCGTACTTTAACGTTTTCTCGCCGCCGGCATTGTTGTTAACAATGCCGCCTACCGCGCAAATTGATTTTGAGGCGGGGTAGGGCGGGAAAAGGAGGCCGTATTTTAAGGTTTCTTTTTCAAGATCGCGGTAAAAGACGCCCGGCTCAACCGTCGCGTTATGGTCGTGAATACTCCTAATTTTTGTAAAATATTTCATAAAATTAACCACAATGGATTCCGTGAGCGGTCCCCCGCTCATGCAGGTGCCGGCTGCCCGCGCGGTAAGAGACAATAATTTGTGATTTGGGATTTGGCCTTTGGCGCGCTTAAGATTTGCAGAGCCATTATTTTTGGAAACAAATTTAACCAAAGCTTTTATATCTTCAGAATTTTTTGGAGATACCACAATTTTTGGGTGCACCACAAATAAGCTGGCATCCCGGCTGTAAGTTTGGAGCGTTTTTTCGTCATCTAAAACATCCCCCCCCACAACTCTTTTAAGTTCTTGCGCCAATCGCATATTCAAATTTTATCATATACATGATAGAATGATAATGAAGCTTCAGTTTTATGTCTAATCTTTTAGCCCAGTTAATTTCATTGCGTAATATTTTTGGGAACCTCTATATAGCGGATTTTTTTGACGTACTTATCATTGCTCTTTTGATTTACATTACGATCTTTCTTTTCAAGCAGACCCGCTCTTTTTATGTCGCGGCCGGAGTTGGCATCATAATAGCACTATTTGTTTTGGCCAGAGTTTTTAACTTATTTTTAACAACGCTCGCCCTACAGGCGTTCTTTGGCGTCTTTTTTGTGGCTTTAGTAGTGATTTTTCAGGAAGAGCTTAGGAAGTTTTTTGAATATCTGGCGCTTTGGAGCAGAAGACAAGTAGAGCGCGGCTCGCGAGCTACCTTGACAATTCCGGGGGCGGAAGAAATTTTAAACGCGGTAAAACAGTTAGCCCACGACAGTATCGGTGCTTTGATAATTCTGCAGGGGCAGGACAGTTTGGAAAATTACATAAGCGGCGGCATAACTCTGGATGGGGTTATATCCGAAGAGCTCTTGCTTAGCATATTTGACCCCACAAGCGCCGGGCATGATGGAGCTGTCCTAATTAACATGGACCGCGTCTCTTTTTTTGGCGGCCACCTTCCCCTTTCCCATAATTTTGAACAAATCGGTAAACGCGGTACACGACATAGTGCTGGCTTGGGAATTTCGGAAGCGTCAGACGCTTTTGCAATTATAGTTTCAGAAGAAAAGGGCACAGTGTCTTACGCGTATAACGGCCGACTAAAATTACTTAAAAACGCCCGCGATCTTCATGGGCCGATGCTGAATTTTCTTAAGGAAAAATTTCCCGAACAAGCCCATACTATTTTAGAAAATTTGATCAAAAGAAACTCTCTGGAAAAGCTGTTGTCTATTTTTGCGGCTACAATTCTATGGTTTTTTTTCGCGTTTCAGGTAACCACAGTGCAAAGAGATTTTATTTTGCCGATTACCTACAAAAATACATCCGATATTATATTAATTAAAGAGACTAAACCAAAAGAAGTTTCCGTCACGCTTTCAGCTCGCGGGGAGACAGCCTTTGATTTATTGGATCAAAAAACTCTCGCAGTTTCGTTGGATGCAAGCAATCTTACTAAAGCCAGCCAAAAAGTTTCAATCACCGAAGACATGATAAGCACCCCCCTGAACTTCTCTGTGGTAAATATCGTTCCTCAAGAAATAGAGGTATCGGCTCAAAGGGTGAGTCTTATTGACTTGCCAATTGAAGTAAAAACAAAGGGAAAGGTTGCGGCTGGCTATGTGATAAGAGAAATTGCCGCTTCACCCGCATCTCTGAAGGTTATGGTTCCGGAAGGTGCCCGCTCATTAAGCTCGATTGCCCTGGAGCCGATTGATATAACTAACCTACGATCATCACAAACATTTTTGACAAAAATTATTTTGCCGCAAGATGTAAAATTAAAAAATAAGACAGATCTCGATGTAAGCGTGAGTATTGAAGTCGGAAGATTATAAGGGGGCGTGAACGAGCCGCTTGCCCTCGGACTTGCTTGTGAAAAAAGGTTTCCCTATCTCACACTCCTATGTTAATTTATAACACTTTGACCGGCAAAAAAGAAGTTTTAAGAAAGACGCGGAAAGCCATAAAGTTATTCGTGTGCGGGCCTACTGTGTATGACGATCCTCATCTTGGGCATGCAAGAACCTATATATTTTTTGATATTGTCGCGCGATACCTTGTCTCCCGGGGATATAAGGTGCGCTATCTTCAGAATATCACCGACATTGATGACCGTATTATTCTGCGGGCGCGGGAGGGCGGCATTAAGCCGCAGGACTGCGCTAAAAAATTTGAGAAAAAATATCTGAATGTGATGCAAAAGCTTGGCGTGGCCTCTGTAAGCGTGTATGCAAGGGCGACAGATCATATCCCGCAAATAATTAGCCAAATTAAAATCTTGATACAAAAGGGCCATGCCTATGAGATTGAGAATGACGGTATTTATTTTGACGTGAAGAGCTTCAGGGATTACGGAAAACTTTCCCGGCGCACCGCAGAACAGGCGGAGGACGCAACCTCAAGAATTGATGACAGTATTAAGAAGAGGAATAGGGGCGACTTCACTTTGTGGAAGTTTAGAAAAGCAAAAGATGAACCCTCATGGAAATCACCGTGGGGAGATGGGCGACCCGGATGGCACATTGAGGACACGGCAATTACCGAAAAATATTTCGGTCCGCAATATGATTTGCATGGAGGAGGGCTGGATCTAAAGTTTCCTCATCACGAAGCGGAAATAGCTCAAGCGGAGTCGGCTTTTGGGAAAATACCGTTTGTAAAAATTTGGATGCATACAGGCTTTCTCCTGGTTAATGGGAAAAAGATGTCAAAGAGTTTGGGGAATTTTATAACAATTGAAGATTTTTTGAAAAAATACAGCCCCGAAACTTTGAGATTTCTAACTTTAACTCACCACTATCGTTCACCCATTAACTATAGCGAAGAGCTCACGATTCAATATCACGGCGCGTTTCAAAATCTCCTGCGTTTTTTAGGCTTGCTGAAATTTGTGCTGGATAATAGGCCGCGTGGCATTGCGGGCGGTATCGTTACCGGGGATTTAGTTAGTTTGGCCGAAAAAGGTTTTCATGATGCCCTACAAGACGATTTTAATACGCCGGCTGCCGTTGCCCATCTGTTTAATTTAATAAATAATATTCAGCAGGTCACGAACGCCATTTTTGGCTTAAGCAGGAAGGAGCTTAAGCTAATACGCGGCTTTATAGAAAGCCGCTTAGCTGTGCTGGGATTTGCCGTTAAATTGCCAAAAATAGCCGGTAAAATCAATAAATTGGCAAAAAAACGCGAGTTATTCCGAGTTAATAAACAGTTTGCGCAGTCGGACCGCTTGAGAAAGAAAATAGATGAGTTAGGATATATGGTAGAAGATACGCCTATCGGCCAGTTTGTGTGGCCGAAGTAAATTGTTAAAATATTAGATTGTTTTTTAAAAATAGTTTAGCAGTTTGGCAATTTAGCAATTAGACATGCCTCGTTTATCCAAAAACAAATTAAAACTCCCCCCCCAGAACCTTGAAGCCGAGCAATCTGTTCTGGGCGCTCTTCTTATTGATAAAACCGCCATATCCAATGTAGCCGATATCATTACTGCCGAAGATTTCTATAAGCCGGCTCATGAAAAGATCTATGGCTGTATCGTTGAGCTTTATCAAAAAAGCCAGCCGATTGATCTTTTAAGCTTAACCTCTCTCTTAAAAGAAAGGGACATTCTTAAAGAAGTTGGCGGCTCAAGCTATCTTGCCGACTTGGTTAATGGCGTTCCTACTGCCGCCCACGTTGTTCACTATGCCAACATTGTAAGAGAGAAAAAAGTTTTACGAGATTTAATCAACGCCTCTGCGCAAATTACCGAAGGCGCTTATGATTTTTCCGGCGAAACAGCGGAATTTTTGGACGAAATTGAAAAAAGGGTTCTGCAAATCTCCCAAAAATCCATAATCAGAAAATTTTTTCATATTAAAGACGAACTTCAGTCGGCGTACGAGAGAATTGAAAAACTGCACCAAGGCGACGGCCGGTTGCGAGGCGTTACGACTGGTTTTCAGAGTCTGGATAATTTAACATCAGGATTGCAGGCATCCGATTTCATAGTTTTAGGGGCGAGGCCCTCACTCGGCAAAACTTCATTGGCTCTTGACATAGCGAGAAATGCCGCCAAATCCGGCGTACCGGTTGGCGTATTCTCGCTCGAGATGGCCAAAGAGCAGGTTATAGACAGATTTATCTCTGCTGAATCAATGGTGCCGCTCTGGAAACTTAGAACCGGCAAAATTACCGATGACATTGATTTTCAGATGATCCAGGAGTCGTTAGATAGATTGTCTCGCGTACCGATTTTCATTGACGATACGGCTTCGCCAAATATTTTGCAAATGCGCTCTATGGCGCGGAGAATGCAGGTAGAGCACGGATTGGGACTTATTATCGTTGATTATCTTCAGCTTATCGCGCCTAGAACCGGAAGCGAGAGCATGGTTCAGCAGATAACCGAAGTCTCCCGTGGCTTAAAAAGCTTGGCCAGAGAACTAAACGTGCCAATCCTCGCGCTTTCACAGCTCTCAAGAACCGTGGAGCATCGTGAAGTAAAAATACCGCAATTAGCCGACTTGAGAGATTCCGGCTCCATTGAGCAGGACGCCGACCTGGTGCTTTTTATCTATAGAAAAGATCGCGAAGCGCAAAACTTGCCTCCGGAGGAACAAAACTTGGCGGAAATAAGAATCGCGAAGCACAGAAACGGGCCGCCTGGGGTGGTGAAGCTTAAGTTTGATCCCGAAAGGGCTTCGTTCAAGAGCATAGATACTTATCATGCCTCGGAGGCATAATGCGTTAAATCAAAAATCAAAATTTTAATCTTTGCCTAAAGCCTGTCGGCTCGGCCGTGTAAGGATATTTAATATTTAATTTTGAGCGAAGCTAGCATGTTACCCGATCCCATAAAAAAATTTGCCGATGTTTTTGGAAAATTACCGTCCATCGGCCCAAGGCAAGCCTTGCGGCTCGCGTTTTATCTGGCTGGCGAAGATCGCGGGCTTTTGCGAGAAGTTGAATCCGCCGCTAAAAATTTAAACAGTATTAAGATTTGCGGGAAATGTTTTTATACGCACACGCAAAAAAATAATCTTTGCGAAATCTGCGTGAATCAAAGCCGTAACCAGAAAGTTATAGCGATTTTGGAAAAATCTACCGATCTGATGTCGCTTGAAAAAACCAAAAAATTCGGTGGGCGTTATTTGGTGCTTGGTAATCTGCAAAAAAATGGCGTTATGGATATGGAGCAAAAACTGCGATTAGAAACATTAAAGAGATTTATAGCCAAAGAACTCTGCGGCAAGGCAGATGAAATAATTCTTGCCATTAACCCCACCGCTTACGGTAACCTAAACGCCGCCATGCTTCAAAGGGAACTTACGCCATTTACGGCAAAATTGTCGCGGTTGGGACGCGGCATTCCTACTGGAGGAGAAATTGAATTCGCTGATGAGGAAACCTTGGGCGCGGCGTTAGAGAGAAGAAGCTGACTGTTGATTTTTGCGACGGAAAATAATATTATATGATTAGCTCTAAAGTGTGGAGAAAACGATGGCGGAGAAGGATAAGGCCATGTATAAACTCGATGATCTTTGGATTGACGAAGAGCATATTCTGCGGCTTCGGGAAATTATGGAAAGGCGCAATGAATTATCCCGTTCCGAGGCAATTGAGCAAGCAATTGATGCTTTGCATGAACAAATCAGTCCGAGTAGGTTCCCGTCCAATTTTGTTCCGGAAGGTTGAGACTGATAATAAAAGGACTGCGCCGCGCAGTCCTTTTCCGCTTTGCCGTTTATAATTTCTAGATTTTAATGATCTCTACTTCTGTAAAACGCTGCCTGTGCCCCTTCTTTTTTCTGTAGCGGGTTTTAGAGTGGTATCTAAAGACTATTTTTTTATCGCCCCTAGCCTGGCGTAAGATTTTTCCCTCGACATCTCCGCTTATGTTAGGTGAACCCACCTCAATATTATCGCCGCTTACTTTAAGTAGCACGTCATTAAATTTAACGGCATCGCCGGTATTCCCCGCTATTTTTTCAACTTTTATTTTTTTACCGGGAGCAACAATATATTGTTTCCCGCCAGTTTTGATGACAGCCAGTTTCATATTAAAATTAAATACCAAATATCAAAAATATTGATTGTTCGCCAAGGGCGAACTCCATATATTTGATTTTTTATTTTTGGTTTTTGATTTAGTTAATTAATATAGTATCAACAATAACTATAAAAATCAAGGTTGTGAAAAGAAGCGCTGCTACTCCCAGGAGATAGGCCAAATATGGCTCTTTTGGCATAAGCTCGCGTCCAAGAATTAAATTTGTGATTAGAATAACGCCGGCAAAAACGATAATTTTATATAAATCGGCAGGAGTCCCCAAAATGCTGATTTCTCTTAAGGCATCATCATAAATTACAATTCTGCCCTCGCTACCCATGCCGTAAAAATTAAAAAATACCAGAATAATCATGAGCCCAAGCGTAAAAAAACTTATCGCGAAAAACAGCGAAAGACGATAATTTTTTATAATTTTTTTCCAGCTTTCCATGAAAATATAATACGAAAATTGCGAATTGATTAAAGGTTATTTATTGGTTGGTAGAAGTCGCGTAATTTTCGCTTGTTCCTCGCCGCTCCCCGTTTATTACTCGGTTCCAATAATACCAATTAAGCACATCTTTCGCGATGGGGACGCTGTTCAGGCTCCCCTCTTTCGCGTCTTCAATTAAAATAATAATGGCAATTTCCGGATTGTCATAGGGAGCATAGGCGACAGTGAAGGCGTTTGTTTTGGCGTTATTTTGAATTTGCGCCGTGCCGGTTTTGGCGGCCGATTCAATGTTAAGCGAGTTCAAAAGGTGCGCGGTTCCATACGGTTTCCGCACCGCGTCTCGCATGCCGGTTTGGACCTCACTTATTTCTTCGTTAAATCCCGAAAGGTCGCTCAAAAGCAGCGGTTCCTCTTCAATCACGAGATGGGGTTTATACATTTTACCGCCGTTTGCTATCGCGGCTATGTAATTTACAAGCTGTAATGGCGTTACAAGCAGATCTCCCTGGCCGATTGAAACATTATAGGTGTCTCCAAGACGCCAGATTGTTCCTGTCCGCCTTTCTTTCTCTTCGGGATTCGGCAGAAAACCCGCGCCCTCTTCCGGCAGGTCAATCCCTGTTTTTAGCCCTAATCCGAAAATTTTCCACCATTTTACAAGTAAATTTATTCCAAGTCCTTGAATGCCCTCCCCGCCATATGCTGCCCCGACTCCCATGGGAAAGCCGCCGCCTACCGCGTAAAAATAGACATTGCTTGATTTGGCGAGCGCCGAATAAATATCCACCCATCCATGCGGTTTCCAGTCAAGAAAGCGGCTTGGCTTATCGGGAAAATAAGGATTGGGAATTTCTATGTATCCTTTTGAATAGATGTTTTTACTTACGTCTATAACTTTCTCGCTTAGCGCCGCTACCGCGACGAGCGGTTTTATCACAGAGCCAGGATTATAAATCCCGGAAATGGCCCTGTTAAACATCGGCTTATTTTTTGACTCCAAAATTTCAACCTTTTTCTCTCTTTCGGCCGCCCCCCCGCTTTTTACGAATAAATTTGGGTCAAAAAATGGAAGGCTCACAAGTGATAAAATTTCTCCATTTTTGGGATTCACGGCAATCCCCACCCCCCCGGTTCTTCCAAGTGCCTTGAGTCCACTGAAGAGCCGATCGCTAAGATATTGCTGCAATCCCAAATCCAATGTTGTTTTAAGGTTAGCCCCGGGGATTGGACGGCGGAGTTCCTTGTAATCTAAAATTTTTCCGTGCGCGTCGTATTTCCGCAAAATTGCCCCGCTTACACCAGCGAGAGTTGAGTCATAGAATAATTCTAAGCCAGTTTTCCCGCTGTTTTCCGAATCAACATATCCCAATACATGGGCGAATTCTCCTTTATAGGGATAAACCCGGCTAAAATTATCCTCAATATAAAGGCCTTTTATTCCCCTGCCCTTTAGTTTTATAATATCGTCCTGTGTCAGATCTTTTGTGACGATAACCAAATCAGATTTTTCCAGATCGGACTTAGATATCGCCTCATTTATGCTCGTAGAATCCAGGCCAATCGTCTCTTTTAAGAAATTATCGATTTCTTCCCTGTTATTAAAGTACTCCGACAATTTAAGCGCTACCGCGAAGCTCGGTTCGTTATACGCGAGTGGTTCCAGGTTTCTCGCGAAAATATATCCGCGCTCTGCCGGCACGTATATTTCTTTATTAACGTTGGCAAGGGCTCTATCTCCATAAAATTTCCCCTCCCAAAAATTTAGGTAGCCGATTTTGACGGTAAAAATAGTAGCGAGCAATAAAAATACAAGATAGGAAAGGTTAAAAACTCCCTTGGTAAGGCGGATTTCCAAGAATCTATCATTTCTTGGAGTATCTAAAAAAATTTCTTCTAAGTGGAGATCATCAGTTTTGTTCACAAAACTGACAACTGACAACTAACAACCGACAACTGACTTATGATTTTAGTCAGATGTTATATGTCCAATGTCAGATGTAATTAAAGATTTATTTCTCTTGGCCTTATAGGATTATCCAGGAACCTCTTATAATTATCAAAGTTTTCAATGACTCTGCCGATGCCTCTTGCTACGCAAGTAAGCGGCTCGTCGATAATAAAACACTTCACTGACAGCTCTTTCGCAATTAGAGTGTCAATGCCTCGCAGTAGGCTCCCGCCGCCGCAGAGGTGGACTCCGTTTCTATAAATATCTCCCACGAGTTCCGGCGGAGCTATTTCAATTACTTCTTTAATGGCATCAACGATATATTTAAGAGAACGCGCAAGCGCCACTCTCGCGTGCGTATTCTTTATAATAATCTCTCTTGGCAAGCCGCTTGCCAAATCCCGGCCGCGAATCGCTATTTCCAGTTTTTCATCAAGCGGTATTGCTGAACCGACGGCAATTTTCACTTCTTCGGCTGTCGGCTCCCCGATTAAAAGTTTGAACTCGTCTCTCACAAAATTTATGATGTCCTGATTAAAATGATCGCCGGCAATCTTTAAGCTCTTTGCCACCACGGATCCGCCTAAAGAGATTATGGCAATATCGGTTGTTCCCCCGCCAATATCAACCACCATATTGGATGTTGGCTCGTCTATCGGGAGTCCTGCGCCTAAAGTGGCGGCAACGGCCTCTTCTATAACATATGCGCGGCCGACCCCCGCTCCCAAAGCGGCGTCTTCGACAGATTTGCGCTCAACCTCGGTCAAATTGCTCGGTACGCCCAAAACTGCCATCCGATAGCGCCCGAATGACGATGAGTCGGCCATTTTCAAAAAGTGTTTCAGAATTTCTTGCGTAACTTCAAAATCAGAAATGACGCCGTTAACAAGCGGCCTCACAACGTTTATATGCGGCGGTGTGCGGCTTAGCATTTTTTTGGCTTCATCGCCTACCGCCAAAACAACGCTTGTTTTCGCGTTTATTGCCGCTATACTTGGCTGGTTCACTACAATCCCCCTGCCGTTTAAATAGATGAGCGAATTAGCGGTGCCAAGGTCAACGCCGACATCTTTTGAAAAATAATTTAGGAAAGACATATTGTAGGTAGGCTTTGGGTCAGGGTTAGGATGCTTGTTTGGTAAATGATTAAAAGGTTAGGGTTAAGAGGCCGGTTTGGTAAAAAGTTTTTGGGTTAGGTTTTAGAACATTAATGACTTAACCCCTAGACCCAACTGGCTTGCTTCATAACCTTAACCTCTCTACTGCTTGCCAAACTGGCTTCTTAACCTTTACCACTCGACAGTATTTTAATAACTTCTTTTTCTGTCACCAACTTTATTTTATCGCTATTCCGTTGTTTTACCTCTACTTTACCGGCGGTTTTCTCGCTTATAACCAACCTCAATGGTACACCAATAAGGTCGCTTTCCGCAAATTTCTGTCCAGGGGAAATGTCGCGATCATCATAAAGAATTTCCACATTTTGTTTTTGAAGTTTTTGGTATAACTTTTGACTTTTGACTTTTGACTTTTGACTTAGATTGATGAGGTGCGCTTGAAACGGCGCAACTGCTTCCGGCCAGATTATGCCGCTTTCGTCGTGATAAATCTCTACCAAAGCTCCCATGATGCGAGAGGGGCCAATACCATAAGAACCCATAACAACTGGTTTTGAGTTCCCAGATTTATCTTTGAACTTAAGGTCAAAAGCATCACTATATTTTGTGCCGAGTTTAAAAACATTGGCGGCTTCTATTGCCCGGCTTTTTTTCAAAGCATTGCCGCAATCAGGACACTTTTCTCCCGCGCGTGCTTTCACAACTTCTGAATTTTGTGAAAAATCGCATTTAGCGCAATAAATTATTGTATCTTCTCCAGCTCCTGACAAAATTTGAAATTCATGCGTATATTCCTTGGTGAATGCCCCGCCCAAGGCCTCGGTAACCCTGGCTTCCAAATTAAGCCGTTTAAAAATTTTCTTATAAGCCCCGATTACCAGATTATAGTACCTATTTAGATCTGCTTCATCCGCGTGAAAGCTGTATAAATCTTTCATCAAAAATTCCCTACCGCGCAAAAGACCCGACTTGGGGCGTTTTTCGTCTCTAAATTTTGTTTGAATCTGATAGACCGCCTTTGGTAAATCTTGGTAAGAAAAAATAAAGTTTTTGGCGATATCGGAAACAACTTCTTCGTGAGTCCAACCAAGCCCGAATTCACCCCCGAATTGGGAGTTTAGTTTATAAGCGACATCAACGTTCCAACGATTACTCCTCTCCCATGCGGCTTTGGGAACGAGAGATGGCATTAACATTTCTTCTGCCCCCAGTTCATTCATCTCCTCCTTCACCACATCAACAATTTTATGCAGAACCCTTAAGCCAAGCGGCAAAAACGAATATACGCCAGCGGAAAGTTTCTTCACGAAGCCAGCCCTTATTAAAAGACGCGAATTTAAGGACTCCTCATCCTTTGGGAATTCTTTGGAAATTTTGGAAAAAAGACCCGATTGCAACATGTTTTGATTATATGGGAATTATGAGGTGTAGGCAAATTTACATTGTCATGTTAGATTGTTTACAGTATAGTAGCTGACTGAGGGTAGAAATGTGGCAAGTTCACGTTAAAAATTTTTTACTGTTGATGGCCACCGCGGGCCTTTTACTTATATCACCTGCGATAACATGGATTGTGCGGGGAGATGTAACTAGCGGGATTGAGGCACTTTTGCTTGCTATTTTGATTATTGTAGTAAGTGCTTCTATGGCGGCTTACTGGCACAATAAAAATATTCACGCTAGCCCTATCGTTTTGGTGGCCGCACTTTTATTATTAGTGTGTGGCACTGTATGGTTGTGGTTACGCGGTTTCTACTTCTGGATCCCAATTGGCTTATTATTGGCTCTTGTCGCATATGGGTATTTGACTGGGAAAAACAAGTCGTAAAATCGGCCATTCGCTGGCCGATTTTTATCTCTACGGGAATACAAGCTAAACCAAGTTGCTGATATCGCGGAGCGTTATCACAACCATTAGTGCTATTAAAAGCGCAAAGCCGATGCCGTTTGTGAGTTGCTCAAACTTTTGCGGCAATGGTGAACCCTTAACCTTTTCTATCAATATAAACAAAAGTCTGCCGCCGTCCAGAGCCGGGAATGGCAAAATGTTAATGACGCCGAGATTTATAGAGATTAGCGCCAGAAGGTTCAGGAAATAAACCAAACCAAGAGACCCCGCCTCTCCGGCGACATTAAAAATTCCGATTGGGCCGACTACCCCCGCGAGATCAGCGCTCCCCAATATTAGCCCTTTGATTAGAAACACGAATGACCCGATAATCAACCCAATCAGCGTAATTGTTGTTTTAAGCCCTTCCAAGATGGCAGTCGCAAATCCTAACCGACCACCGCCGTCAATAAGACTTACTCCTAAAGCTCCCTCGCCTTGCGGCGGATTTTCGCGCGTGGTTGCTTTGATCGTGAGTTTTTCACTCCCCCTTCTCACATTAAAACTTATTTCCTTTCCGGCGTTTTCCTTAATAAATTCGGTAAATGTGGCTGAATCTATGAAATCCAGGATGCGATCACCGGGTTTAACGCCGCTCAAATAAGCAGGCGAATTGTCTGTTGCCCCTGTGATGATTACACCCTCTGGCGTTCCGGTCATTAAAACAGCGGAAATCAGGAACCATCCCAAAATGAAATTCATTAAAACACCGGAAAGAATAATAATTGAGCGTTTCCACGGAAGTTGCGCGACAAAGCTTCTTGACCGATCCGAAACTACGAATTCATCCAAATCTGACGAAATGCTACCAACATTAGGACTAAGAACCCTTTTGGGTTTTATATAACTGTCTCTAAAATTTACCAAAATCCCCAACTCAAGCTGTGTGGCATTTAGATATCTTTTTACCTGATTAAAATCTTCTCTTAATAATAATGTTTTAGCCTTTAATTCAATAACAATCTTATTTTCTACAATAAAATCTACGATATCAACAAAATCACCAATCCTTTGTTCTCGCTTATACTCAATACCTCGCTCCTTTAATTTTTTTTCTAATAAATCAGCGTATTGTTTTTCGCGTCCATATCTTCCAATCTCGCGGTGAATATCAAAAAAAATTCCATTTAATTCATATGATAGCTCTTTCTCAACTATTTTTCCTTTGGTTTGTTTGTAGCCATTTGTAGTATTAGTATTAGTCATTAGTAGATTTTCACCGCCCTCTTCCCCATATATTTTCACGAAACCGCCGAATGGCAGCCAGTTTAAGCTGTAAATTGTCTCCCCTATTTTTTTGCCCCAAGCTCTAGGGGGTAGGCCGAAACCAAACTCGTCAATCTTTAGGCCAAAAAATTTTGCCGCCCCAAAATGTCCCAATTCATGGACTAAAATAAGTAATGAAAGGCCGAGGAAGGTTAGTAGGTAAAACAAGCCTAGTAAACTAGCTAATGGTCAATAGCCAATAGTTTTGAACCCTAATGGCTAGACCCTAATGGCTAGACTCTAATTCAGAATCCAAATGATATCATAGTTCCCACTAAACTCACAAGCATCATGCCCACGATAACGTATGTGAAAATTTTCTGAACCTTCTTGTTCATGTTTTCTAAAACCTTAACGAATTATATATGCTTTTTAATTTCCTGCCAATATTTTTTCGCTTCCCTGGCTAGCTCCATGGCTTCTCTGCCGGAGAGTTTCTTTACTCTCGCATAATTCGCTATGGCCTTTTTCATAAACTCATCATATTCGCCCTCCCCGACTCTTTTTAGTTTTTTTAACTGCGGCACCGCCTGCTTATAAAATTCAGCGGCGTGTTTTTTTGATTTAGCCGCGCCCTTTTTGATTTTCTTGGAATTTATAACTCCCAGGACTATGCCCGACGCCGCGCCAAAAGCTGCTCCCAAAAGAGCGCCCTCAAAAAATTTTCTACCAGAATTCTTTGCCATCCCTCACCAGAAGAAAGAGCATTATCCGCCCTCTCCTATTTTTAATTAATTTACTGACATAATATCGCTCGACCAAAAACGTTTATTTTACAAACAAAAACCCAAACTCTTTCTTGAGTGAGGGATTATTTATTATGCTTATTTTTAACCCGTTTCCTGATTAATTTTTTAATAAACGGCAAGGCGGACAGTTTTTCAAAAATTTCAAATATATCTTTTTTAACTTCTTCCGATGCGTTGTCCAAATTTTCAGAAATTCTATTGACGTGTCCCGCAATTCTCATGAGATAATAAGCCGCCACTATCAAGATAGCGCCAATTGCTATTATCACCAAAGAGATGATGGAGAAAAAGACCGTCTGGGCTACAGTTAGATAATCAGTTAGCAACATTTAACTTACTGCTTAATTCCCAATAACTCAATTTCGAAAATTAAGGTGGCGTTAGGGGGGATCACCGGCGGAAAGCCCGCTTCCCCATAAGCCAAACTTCCGGGGATGATAAGTTTTCTCTTACCGCCGACTTTCATTCCCAAAACACCCTCGTCCCATCCCTTAATCACCTCTCCTGCTCCAAGAGTGAACTCAAAAGGAGTATTTCTGTCCAAAGAGCTGTCAAATTTTTTACCGTCTATCAGGGTGCCGGCGTAATGCACCGAAACTAAATTCCCGCTTTGAGCTTCTGCGCCGGATCCAACTATAATATCTTGAACCTGAAGCGAATTTATATTTTCATATCCCGCCATATTGATATTAGCGTCTTCATTATTTAGCCCAAAATCACCGGGGCTGAATTTGGATGCGGCAACCAGAACTATTACCGCCAAAACAACGAAAACAGCGTACGTGCCTAATGATAATTTTTTATTCATCCCTCACTCAAGAAGAAGCATTTCTTGTCGCCTCTTCATATTTAATAATAATCTGACTTATTGCCTCACTCTTTTTGAGTGGTCCCTCACTCATGAAGGAGTATAGTTCGCCGTTTATTGTATTATTGTTTAATTTAATATTTAGCTGGATTATTACTTATTTTCTAAATTACATATCAGACCACCCCTCACTCCTTCATGAGTGAGGGATTGCTTTAAGTATATCATAGCTCCATGCAAGCCGCCAAGATCACCCAATTTGGCTTTGAGAATTTTCGGTTTTCGAGGAAAAATTTTCAAAATTTTATTGAGATGATAGTGAACCCTCTTTATAGGAATGCCTATTTTTTTCATCATTGAACCCCCAATAATAACAGTGTCCGGAGACCAGTGGACTATTGTATTATTTAGGCCGATGGCGAGTATATGGGCCGCTTCGTCCCAGAATTTTTTATCCAAAATTTTATATGGCTTTTTGTGATATTTTTTCTCGGTTGCTTTTCCCGAAATAAAACTTTCCAAGTCGCGGAATTTTCCGCCATCTAAAGAAATAATCTGATGCCCCACTTCAAATCCCATGGAGTTTCGGTCAATGTGTCTGTCCACAATACGTACACCGCCCACCCCTGTGCTCACCGTAAGATACGCCATAATTCCTGACGCCTTCCCCGCCCCAAAATGCGCCTCTCCCAAACCAACCAGCGCAGTATCGTTTTCCAAAAAAACTTTAGTCTTTAGCAATGCCTGGAGCGCGCCCTTTAGCGGTTTTCCGTTCCATCCGGGAAGATTAGGAGCGTTAATTATTTTAGTGTGACTAAAATCCTGCGGTCCCGGCGTGCCGCCGGCAACGGCTTTTATTTTTTTACCTTGCGACAGGGCAATCGCGGCATTCTTAATCATTTGTACCCCCCGCCTGAAATTTTTTGGAGTATTGAAAATAATCGGCTTTCCGATTGTTGTCAAATTGTTTGAAGCCGCTACGCGAGTTTTAGTGCCGCCGATGTCAAAAAGAATATACATGATTAAACATATGACATCTGACAATTGACAGCTGACTTTTGTGGAATTGATTTTTAAAAATCTGGAAATTCCTTGCGGTCAAGCGTTAATTGTCAAATGTTAATTGTAAACTTATTGCGTAGCAATAAGTTTTTTAAACTCCTCAACGAGCGGCACCTCCTCTGGATCCAGGCCGTATTGCTCCGCGTTATAAAGTGTGGCCCAGTCTGCAAGAATAAGCGATGAAAAAATTTTGCGCAGTTTGTTAGCTCCTTCTAATTCCACTGTGGTTACGGGCATCCCCTTCTCTGTAAATAACTTTTCTAAAACATTAAATCTCGCTGCTATGCGGGGATGGTCATTGCCGTCTTTTAGAAAAATAAAATAAAATTTATCGGAAAGATTTTTTGCTTCCTCGGAAATTCCATCAATAAAAGCCGAAAATCCTGTCATTTCATTGTGGTTTAGTTCCGGTAAAACATTCCAAAATGCAGGAACCTTTCCTGTTTCATTGAATTTTATTTTCCAATTTCTGGCTATCGCGGAATTATCGTCCGATGCGTAAATAATGGGAATTCTGCCTTTTATTTTACCGGCCAACTCCTTTCCATGTTTCTCGTACTTTAGCGGATTTAATTCCGATGCGAGATTTGAGCTTTCCTGAAGCATTAGCTCATCCCCGATTGTCCTAAATAGCGCTCGGATGCCAACGCCCGTCGCCATTCTTGGCTGTATTCCTAATGAGGGAAGTTTTATGTAAGGAATTTGCCGCTCTACCGCGATTTCCAAAAGTTTGCCGCCCGTTGCAATTACCATTGTCATTAAGCCCTTATTTAGCGCTTCCATAAGAGCGTCAATTGTCTCCTCGGTATTCCCGGAATAAGAGTTGGCTACGAGGACCCTTTCTTGAAGGTCGCTGTCTTTAAGTTTGGGTAGGCCGTAACCGCGATGACTTATAAAATTCATATCGGGCCGCAAAATTTTCAAAATGTCACCAGCTAACTGTGATCCGCCCATCCCTGCGTGGATAAATTTTTCACGCGCGACAAACTTATCAGAATTTTCTATTTTTGGATTCCACTCAAACTGTTTTGGAAAATTTAAAATTGAATCTCTCATATCGCTATTCTTTTCTCCTTCTTTAATTTTCGTATAAGATCATAAGCTTCATTAGAATTGTCCACCAGATAAAAAATATTGAAGTCTCGCAGGTCAACCGCCTTATTTTTTTGGAAAAGCTCATCCTTTATCCATTTAACGAGAGGTTGCCAGAACCTTTTCCCTACTAAAATTATTGGTATCGGATCAATTTTCCCGGTTTGGACAAGAGTTATCATTTCAAACAATTCGTCCAACGTGCCGAAGCCTCCCGGATAAAAAATATAAACCTGCGAGGCAAAAGAAAGCATCACCTTGCGAACAAAAAAATACTTAAACGCCTCTGACTCTTTGACATAAGGGTTAACCCTTTGCTCCATTGGCAGTTTAATATCAATTCCGATTGACCTGCCGCCTGCTTCGTAAGCGCCGCGATTAGCCGCCTCCATAATGCCGGGGCCGCCGCCGGTTATAATTGTAAAACCGTCTTCCGAAAGCCATTTGGCCAATTTAGTCGCGTCCTCATAAATGCCGCCGTCAAAAGTGCCCCTGGCTGTTCCAAAAAAACTTACCGCGCCCTCGCATTTTTTCAGAAATTCAAATCCCGATACAAACTCGGCCATTATCTTAAAGATGCGCCATGGCGACACTTCGCTCGGATAAACGCCGAATGATCTTTCAAGGCGACTAAGAGATGATTTTGGCGGCCTGCTGGTTCGCTTAATTTTTGAATTATCCATCCTTGCCATGTCCTATTAGTATATCAAGACAGTTTACAATTTAAAATCAGCTCATCGCGGCAGTGACAAAGAGCTGATTTTAAAGGTGAACTATTGCATGTATATAATTTTGTTTGTATCTCACACTCCTAAGGCCCGATCAATAACTGCCTTAACCTGATCATATGGAAGAGCGCCATTTATGGGAAAAGTTTCACCATCCGAATTTATTACAACTGTCCAGGGGGTGCCTCGCCCTCCTGAATTTTCAGCGTCTTTTATGTCTTCGTCCACCGCGCTTTCATATTTTTTGCTTTTCACGCAGGCGTCAAATTTATTGGTGTCCAGACCAATCTTCCGCGCTATCGCTGTAAGATCAGAAAGCGCTTCGGTTTGACTTACAAAAACCTCGTCAATGTAAGCCCAAAAGCCATCATTCCCATTTTGCTCGGCAGCGCATTCGCTCGCAAGCGCCGCTGGTCTCGCGTTTGGATGTATTGACTCCAAAGGGAAATGCCTGTAGACCCAGGCGACCTCGCTCTTGTTTTCATCCAAAATGCGTTTTAATGTCGGGTGGAATCTGGCGCAAAATGGACACTGCAGATCCGAAAATTCCACAATCTTTATCTGGGCGTTTATATTGCCCAATATATGATCGGCACTTGTTACTGGGGCAATTTTAACCTCTCTTGGTTCGGGGTTAGACAAGCTATCTGTATTTGCCAACAAACCTGTTTTTTGGTTAGCGCTGTAAATAACCGCCCCGGCAATCAAGACTCCGGCCAACAATATAGAAATTGAAAGAAAAAGGTTGTCTTTGTTCATCCCTCACTCAAGAAGAAGCATGGTCTGCTACTTCTTATATTAATATTAATTTGATTTAATGTTAAGAATAATTACGGTATAACAACTGTTTAATTGATAGCCAACACTTCTTCTTGAGTGAGGGATTATTTTATTTTTAATAATTCTCCTAACCTCTCTTCATCAAAGCCCACAATTATTTCACCATCAATATCAATAACAGGAACGCCCATCTGCCCTGATTTGGTTACCATTTCATTTCGCGCCTCTTCATCTTGAACAACATTTTTTTCCGCATACTGAATATTATGCTCACCAAAAAACTCTTTAGTCATTTTACAATAAACGCAAGTTGGAGTTGTGTAAATAGTTACTTTAAGCATAGCATATTTTAATTCCCCTTTTATAGTGCCATGGTTGATATTATAAAGCAACGATGTTATAAGCAAAATAGTATTACTTATTATCTTTTCAGAGGTTTACGTGCCGATTCCTCAAGAGCGCCGAGTGCCTAATAGCTTTATTCCCTCTGGTTCTGGCGGGAAATGGTACCTTTTGGACGTGCATGATATTACCACTATCTGCTCATTTAAGAATAGCAGAGAGCACGCGACGCTCCGGTACGCTTTAGATAAGGGCGGTGTACTCGCCATCGTAAGTTATAGAAACGATAGCGCTCCAATGGGCAAGCGTATGGGCAACTTGAATGCATACCGTCTGGACTTGATCAAGCAAACCTTCCTTAATGATGTCTATTTTGGAAAGCAGGCGAAACTTTTTCGCATAAGTCGCGAAAAATTAATGAGAATTATTCTAAAGTATTACACCTCTGCAAATTAAAAGTATAAATTCCGCACACAATCTATGTGCGGAATTTTCTTATTCTACCGTCACCGATTTCGCAAGATTGCGCGGTTTGTCTATGTCGCAGCCGCGGGCAACTGCGAAGTGATAGGCAAAGAGCTGTAGCGCCACAACCGCAAGCAAGGGCGAGAAGAACTCCTTGGCTTTGGGAATATGGATCACATCGTCGGCGATTTATTGCGCGCTTTAATTTCCTTAATATTGGAAATATTTTTTTCGTAAACAGAATCCTTGGGCGCAATAAAAATGGTTGGGAATTGTTCGTCAATCATGGCGATCGGCCCGTGCTTCATTTCTCCCGCGGCCATTCCTTCGGCGTGAACATAGGAAATTTCCTTGAGTTTCAGTGCTCCTTCATGAGCGGCGGGGAGATTATACCCCCGCCCCAAATACAAAAAGTTCCGGTAAGGCGCGTATTTTTTTGCAATTTCTTTTATTGCCTCATTCATATTAAGGATGGACTGTATTGCTTTGGGTAACTTTTTCATTTCTAAAAAAATTTTCCTCGCGTCTTTCGCGCTTACCGTTTTGCGTTCACGACCCAAGGCGATCGCAAAAAGCGTAAGAATAATAACCTGCGATAGAAACGCCTTTGTTGAAGCTACGCTCACTTCTGGTCCGATATGCTGGTAAACTCCCGCGTCGGTCTCCCGCGCGATAGTTGAACCAACCACATTTACAACTCCCAATGTAAGGAGTTCATGTTTTTTTGCTTTTTGGAGCGCCGCCAAAGTATCCGCGGTTTCGCCCGATTGGGAGATAAAAACTGCCGCTTCGTTTTTTTGGAAAATATATTTTCTATGGCGGAACTCGGAAGCGAGCTCTGCCTCCACAGGAATGTCGGTAAGTTCTTCAATTATGTATTTTCCCAGAAGGCCGGCAAGATACGCTGTGCCCATGCCGGAAATAATGATGCGTCGGATGTTGGTTAGTTTCTCCTTTATGCCAGTGAGTCCGCCCAAAACCGCGATACCGCGTTTCATATCAATACGTCCGCGAATTGAGTTCAATAATGCGTCAGGCTCCTCAAAAATTTCCTTGAGCATAAAGTGCGGGAATCCTCCTTTTTGTACTGCTTCCGTTCTCCACTCTATTTTTTCTGAGTGATGCCGCACTGACTTTTTTTGCAAATTGAAGATACGGCGCGATTTTGGCGTAAGCACCGCGACCTCCCCGTCATTTAGATAAATTACACGTCTAGTGTGGCGCAATATCGCGGAGGCGTCAGAGGCAACGAAGTACTCTCCGCGTCCCACTCCCACTATAAGCGGACTGAAGTTCCGCGCGGCGATAAGTTTCCCCGGATCCTTTGCGTCAATAATGGCCAATCCATACGTTCCTTTAACCCGCAATAACGTCTTGCATACCGCGTCTTCCAGCACAACCCTCCCATCATGGCTTGCCTCTTCAATTAAATGTGCCAAAACTTCGGTGTCCGTTTCTGAAACAAAAACATGGCCATTGCTTATGAGTGCGTTTTTTAATGCGCCGTAATTTTCAATAATGCCATTATGCACCAAAAAAAATCTTGATTTGCAGTCGGTATGAGGATGCGCGTTTACTTCGGTTGGGCTTCCGTGAGTAGCCCAGCGCGAGTGGATTATGCCCAGGCTTCCGTGAGAACTTGTGTTCTTTACCCTGCTTTCTAAATTAGAAACTCTGCCAACTGCTTTTTCCGCAAAAATACCCGAGCTCTCAATAATAGCAAGGCCCGCGGAATCATACCCGCGATACTCAAGATTTTTAATGCCCTCCAGAAGAATTGGCAGGGCTTTCTTTTTGCCTACGTAACCGACTATTCCACACATACTATATAGTAAAAATTTGATTAGTGTTTCGAAATTTGGCGCGGGGTAGACTAATGTCAGGAAGAAATCGCTTTTTCTATTTGTTCTTCGGTTAGGGGTATAAAATTTTTGGAAATACACTCCAAAACTTCTCTTTTTTTAGCCGTGCTTATGTATTGTTCCGGGCCACCGGATGGTCTGCCATTTTTTAGCCAGACATTAAAACATTTCTTCATTTCCTCCAATTTCAGTCTTAGAAGCACTATATCCATAACCCCTTTCCTTAAAAATTCTTTAGGCAATTTTGCAAGGGCTAATTTAGCCTCATTAACTTGAAGTTGCTTTCTTTCCACATGTTTACCGATGGTGAATTGAATGCCAACCCGCCTTTTTTCTTTAACATATTGAGCGCGTCGCAGTTCCTCTCCCTCCACGGCGACCCCCCTTAATTTTTGTTTTATTCTGATTTTAAAATCATATTTTAACCCCGCGTCTTCTAATACACTTGAGCGTTCAACTATAAACCCAAGCTCGGGATTTTTTATTGAAACTCTGTTTAAAAATTCCAGAATTGCTCTTTCAGCAATAATACCATTCAATCCCGGAATGCTTCGCGGGTCTGATTTCATATTTGCTTCAATGTCGGCGATGCTCATGATATCACCTATTCTGCGGGAAATTCCATAGCTTTTTGAAAGCTCTTTATTATAAATATGTTCAATTTCGCGGTGGGCTTCATTAACAACTATGCGCTTTTGGAGTAGCCGCTTAATTTTAGGAGGTAATTTATCGTCAGCGAAATACTTAATTTCCCAAGCGTAATCAGAAACAATGTCGCCTATACCAAGGTTTCTTCTCTTGTCATTTTCTACAACATAAAAGGTTTGCGCGTCCTCATCCCAAAAAACTGGCCGCCTTTCCGCGATAGATTCTGGAGGAAAGACTGGTTCACCCGAATCAATGGCGCGAAGTTGGTTGTGCAAAAGCTCCATTCGCCCGCGCTTTTCCAGGTCAAATTTTAACACCCTGATTCTTTGAAAAATGTACGATCCCAATGCCAAGGTCTCACTTTCCGGTATCTTGTCCTCATGCGATTCCAAAACAATTTTCCTTATCCTTTCCGGAAGCAGGTCGGCCTCCGGTCTTAGGCGATTTAGCCAATACTTGCCCCAACCACTTTTTTCGGGTGTCATTTCAATATCTTGCGCTTCTCGTTTTAATAAAATAGAAGCCCGGGATCCCCTGTCCTTTTCAATTTTTTCCAACAATTTTAATAACCAAGCTTCAGAAACTTTTTCAGTTTTTTGTTTTTGCGCTTCTTTTACTCCCGACACTGTATCTCGCCACCCAAGCACGCCCTTGGCATATTCAAGAAGCTTTGGCTGATCTTTTGGACGAGCACCGCCCCTTAACATTTTCTTAATATCCGGCGGATGTTCAATTTGCATAGATCTTAAATCGTGAATCCAGCCGCTTTGGATGATATCAATATTGGGGACTTCGTTGCCGCCATAAATAAGCTCTGTTAGTTTTTGCTCATCCTCGCTCATGCCAGCCAAAATTGATTCATCTATCGGCTTAGCTAAAACATTCTGCTCCGCAGAATGTCCGCCCCTGAACGTTTCGTCGGGCGAGCCAGAGGCTTTAGCCGACGATTCGCCTTGCAAATCGTTTAGAGATTCCGGTCGCGGCTCTGGTTTGGCAAGTTGTGGCTCCGCCATTTCCATCTCCCTATTCTAATACGCCCCAACCGAGTTGACCAGGTAGTGAAAATGCGAGCATTTCTTTCTGCCAACTCCAAGCTACGATCGGGTATAAATACTGACCCAATAATATCCCTGTGAATTTTATTGACGGCATTACCATATTTTTTAAAAACTTCACTCGCATTTCTACTACCTGGTTGACAATCTTCTATTGTAGCAGTATTTTGAAATCGGTTCTTGCAAATCTTACAAAGTGAGGTCATGCGGATGAGTTCGCCAAAAGTTGCCGGATGTTCATTTCTCCTTTCCGAACTTTCACCTGGCGATGCATTTTTTCCGGAAGACTTTACCGGAGAACACAAATTGATTGCTCAAACCGCTGCCGAGTTTTCGGAAAAAGAAGTGTTGCCCAATGACGTGGCAATGGGGGCAAAGCAATTTGACGTCACTAGAGCGCTTATCAAGAAATCGGCCGATCTTGGGTTGCTCCAGGCGGATATGCCCGAAGAATATGGAGGGCTTGATCTGGGTAAGGTTATTTCCGCGCTGATTATTGAAAAGCTTGCTACCGGATCTTCATATTTTCTCACGGCGTTTACCGATCATGTCGGCATTGGCTCGCTCCCCTTGCAGCTTTTTGGGGATGAGAAGCAAAAAGGGATGTATCTTACAAAACTCGCTGATGGAAGTTTTGTCGGCGCTTACGGACTCACCGAGTCTCACGCAGGATCGGATGTAGCATCAATCAGAACGAAGGCGCGCCTTTCGCCAGACGGGAAAAATTATATTTTGAACGGCTCGAAGATGTGGATTACGAACGCCGGCTTCGCGGATCTTTTTGGAATTTTTGCGAAAGTTCACGGAAAAGTTACCGCCTTTCTTGTTCCACGAAATACACCGGGATTTACGATTGGCGCAGAAGAGCACAAGCTTGGGCTTCATGGTTCTTCAACCTGCCCGCTTGAATTTGTTGATGCCATAGTTCCAGTGGAAAATATGCTGGGGCAAGTTGGCGAAGGTTTCAAAATAGCGATGAATGTTTTGAACTTAGGAAGGTTTAAGCTTTCGCCTGGATGCGTGGGGAGTACCAAGGCTCTTATGGAATTAAGCAAGAGTTACGCCAAGGGGCGGATGACTTTCGGAAAACCAATTTCAACGCGCGGGCTTATTCGCAATAAATTCGGTAAAATGGTGACCAAAGTATGGCTCATGGAGGCCGTGGTTTATCGGACCGCGGACTTGCTTGATAAGGCCATGCACAGTGTTTCGGCAACCGATATCAAGGCAAGAATGGCCGCCGTTGCCGAATACGCGACCGAATGCTCAATCAACAAAGTTTTTGCTTCAGAGGTTTTAAATTACGTCACTAACGAATGCGTCCAGATTTTAGGAGGCATGGGATATGCTGACTCTGGCGGCATATCTCCGGCGCGCGCTTACCGAGATGCCCGCATCAATACAATCTGGGAAGGCACCAATGAAATCAACCGTATGTTGACCGGAGAAAGAATTTTCAAAGCGGACCGAAGTTTTCCGTCCGGGAAACTCCAGATTTTTGAAGCGGCGCAAAAATATTTAAATGAAATCGCGCTGGGCTCGGAAGAACCGATGATTATTCCTTCCGGTGTGCTTTGGAGAGAAACGCTTTTTTTGCGAAATCTTAAAAAACTTACGGTTCTGCTTTTTGGGGCAAGCGCGCAAAAATTTATGTTGGAAATCAAAGAAGAGCAAGAGGTCCTGGGGTCGCTCGCAAATCTCGTGAACATGGTCTTTGCTCTGGAAAGCGGCATTTTAAGGGCAAATAAAATTATTGAACGCGGGAATTGCGCCGATGTGGAAAGAGCAATTGTCAAAACAGCCGCGCAGATGTTCAAACTGGACGCGGATAAGAATGTTAGGCGAATAATAGAGCGTATCGGTGGGATTGAGGCCGTGTCATTGCGCGTAGCTCGTGAGAAACTATTGGATTTTGGAGATGTGGACGAAATTGGTTTAAAACGATTTATTGCAGATTCATATCTAAACGAGACCTGGAAATTTTTATAATAATTTTAAGATAAAAAGTGCCGCTAACACATGTTAGCGGCTTTTATAATCTTCACGTCAGAGCTTTTTTTGAGACAGCTCTTTCTTGTCGTGATTGGGAGAGTTTGATTTCCTCTCAAAAAAATCCAACCATAAACCAAAAAGTGTTCCTAAAAAAGCCAAAAGAACAGCAATGGCAGTGAAACTCATCACCCCATCATTACTGAAGAGGGGGAAATGGCCATTCATATTCAACTCCAAGAACTTCGTTTGCCAGCCCGATAGACTTATCCAGCCGAAATAGTCTGCCAAAACCAGAAGAACTGCCGGGAGAGCGGTCCGTGGCAAATATCTCCAGATGACATATGACACAAGAACAAGACCAATAAAGCCGAACTCATACCAGCCGATAGGCATTTAACCATCCCCTAATAAGGAAACTATGAACAATATAGCACATACTAAAAAGCCCGTCCAGCACCGTTCTCCTTCTTCTCCTCCGCAATGACAATATTTATCAATTTTTGGGGAATATAAATCAAGCGCTCCGGTTTATTATTGCCGAGGTATTTTTTAACAGATTCGCTATTTAGCGCCGCTTCCTCAACTTTATCGCGCTGATAATCGGTTGGTATAATAATTGAATCCCTTACCCTGCCGTTAACTTGGACCACCAGTTCAAAGGTGTCATCCTTTAGGAGTTTTTTGTTGTATTTTGGCCAAGGTTCAAAATGAATACTCGCGAAACCGCGGCCGGCTGTTTTCCTGTCTTTTAGAACCGACTGCCACAATTCTTCAGAAAGATGGGGCGCGAATGGCGCGAGAAGCAGCAGAAAAATCTCAAAAGTTTCAATTGTAATTTTCTTCTGTCGCTCAAGTTCGTTTAAGAGAATCATTAGAGCCGAGATGGCAGTATTAAACTTTATATTTTCAAGATCTTCTTCAATCTTCCTGATTGTTTTGTGCAAAATTTTTTGTGTCGCGTCATTTTCGTTCGCGATCCCTTCCTCTTTTTCACCGCCAATTTTATTTTTTAGGGCTAAAACTCTATTTAAAAATCGGGAAACACCCAAGATGCCCTTTGGATCCCATGGCCCGCCCTGCGAATATTCGCCCATAAAACACAGGTGCATTCTTACGGCATCGGCTCCGAATTCTTTTACCAGTTCGTCGGGGTTTACGATATTGCCGCGCGACTTTGACATTTTTTGCCCATCCGGGCCCAAGATCAGCCCCTGGTTAACAAGCTTCGTAAAGGGTTCTGAAACAGAAGACAGGCCGATATTCTGCAAAAATTTAGTTATAAATCTGGCATAAATTAAATGCTTGGTGGCGTGCTCCACACCGCCAATGTATGTATTTACAGGAAGCCATTTAGCCGCGATAAGAGCGTCAAACATCGCTTTTTTATTTTTGGGATCCAAAAAACGGAAGAAATACCAAGAAGAATCCACGAAGGTATCCATAGTATCCGTTTCCCTCTCCGCTTCGCCTCCGCACTTCGGACACTTTGCTTCCATAAAATTTTTATCGCGCGCCAAGGGCGAACGGCCATCATCGGCTGGCTTGAAATCTCGCAAAGGCGGGAGTTTAACCGGCAAACTCTCTTCCGGAACCGGCACAGTGCCGCAATGTTTGCAATAAATTATGGGAATTGGCGTTCCCCAGTAGCGCTGTCGCGAGATAAGCCAGTCGCGAAGTTTATATTTCACAACCCTCTTTCCATTTACAGCCGTGATTGCCTCTTCCGGATCTCGGAGCGGCTCCTCGCTAACAGGCAGTTTAAAGGTTGCCGCGAATTCTCTGTCGCGTTCATCGTGCGACGGAACAGCCATAATAGCGCCCACGCCATATGAGCCGATTACATAGTCCGATGTCCAAACAGGAATCTCATTTTTAGTAGCTGGGTTTATAACCCGCAAACCCGTTAATTCTATGCCTGTCTTCGCTCTGCCTTCGTCAATTCTTTCTTTTTCGGTTTTGGATTTCGTGGTTTCCAGATATTTTAAGACTGGGCGCCAATTTCTGACCCTGGCTTTTAGCTTTTGAATAAGTTCGTGTTCGGGGGCCAAAACCAAATAGGTCGCGCCGAAAACCGTGTCCGGCCGCGTTGTAAAAACTTCTATGCCCATGTCCAGTCCGACAACCTGGAATTTAATAATTACTCCTACCGACCTGCCAATCCAGTTTTTTTGCATTGTCTTGGCTCTCTCCGGCCAATCCAGACCATCCAAATCATTCAAGAGTTGTTCGGCATAATCTGTAATTTTAAAAAGCCACTGATCAATTTCCCTTTGAACGGCGATACTGCCGCATCGCTCGCACTTCCCGTCTATTACCTGCTCATTGGCAAGCACGGTTTTGCATGACGGGCACCAATTTGCCGGTGCCTTCTTCCTGTAAGCCAGTCCCTTTTCGTAAAGCTTCAAAAATAACCATTGATTCCATTTATAATAATCGGGGGCGCAGGTTATAATCACGCGCGACCAGTCGTAACTATTGCCCGTAGTCATAAGCTGGGCGGTCATAGTCTTTATATTCTTCAAGGTCCATTTTTCGGGGTGAATATTATTTTTAATAGCGGCATTTTCTGCGGGCAAACCAAAAGCATCAAAACCAATCGGGCTTAAAACATTATAACCCTGCATTCTTTTGAGCCTGGCGTAGACGTCCGCTGGCGCGAAATTATACCAGTGTCCCATGTGGAGATCTCCTGATGGATAAGGGAACATCACAAGATGGTAAAAATTTTTGCGCCCTTCGGCCTTATCATCAACTTCGTAGATCTTCTTGACTTTCCAGATTTTCTGCCATTTACGCTCTATTACTTTGTGGTTATATTGCATATTAGAGGTTCGCCGCTAATTGGCGAATGATTGCCAATATACGAAATAGAATACAATAAAAACAACAAAATGTGAAGAGTTTTGGGCAATTTGTTTGTTTTTGACAAAATTAAGAAAGTATGGTATAATTAAAAGGTTAGGGCTGAAAACCAACCCAAAAAAGAAGCAGGAGGGAAAATGAGCGCCAATCCGGACGAGATAGAAGAGTTTGCGGTGAATTTCGCCGCGAAGATGAAGGAGCCGCTCTCCATCGGACCGGAGCGCCGGCAGGTTCTCGCAAGAGAGCTCGCCTCGGCGCTAAGGGAAAAGCTTGAGGAAGAGGAGGCGGAACAGAAGCTGAATCGTCCTCGCGATCATCGCGAGGATTAGAAGGGAGGAGGCATGCCGACAATTACAAGCAAGCGCTGGAACGAGAAGCTGGGAGTGTGCGAAAAGCATTCGCTCCCGGAGATTCCCTGCTCGCAGTGTATCGCGGGCAAGGATGAGGATCTGGAGGTAAGGTTCAACGCGGTGGAAACGTTGGTCCTCGCGTTGCTCAAAGAGACCTCACCGAAACTGCCTGATAGGATTTTACCTCGACCTAGCATAGCTCTCTGACGCTAAACCTCGACTTCCTCTCCCATCCCGTGCCGCATAACGCAAGCTGTGTGCGGCACGGGATTTTGTTTCTATATGTGCAACAAAAACATGGCACCATGCCTGTGCTGGCAAAGCGCCGTAGCCAATAGAACGAGCTAAAAGTTTATATTAAAAATTTGCAGGGTGTTTTTTACGGTAACTTCTCTAACTTCGTGAAGACTTGTGTTTTTTAATACCGCCAATCTTTTCGCGACTTCTTCAAGGTATGCCGGTTCGTTGCGCTTGCCGCGATATGGGGCTGGAGCAACATATGGCGCGTCGGTTTCCAATAAAATTCTGTCAAGTGGAATATATTTTATTTGTTCGTCATAGTCGCTGGTAAATGTTATTACTCCGCCGAAAGAAAAACTAAAACCAAGCTCCAACAGGCGCTTTGCATCATTAATTGTCCCAGAAAAGAAATGCACAACGCCTGGACATTTAACATCTAGCAACCTTGAATTGACAAGGATATCAATCAAATCCGAAAAAGCATTTCTGCAGTGGATCATGAGGGGCTTCTTGATTTCATTCGCCAACTCAATATGCTTTATAAAAACCTCCCTTTGCTTTTTTCGTAGCCCTTGTTCGTTGTTCAAAGTTCTTGGTTCACTGTTCATCGTTATGCGATAGTAATCCAACCCGCACTCCCCTATCGCCACTACTTTTTCATCTTCCGCGAGCTTTTTATAATATTCAAAGTCAAATTCTTCTCCGCGGCTCACAAATCCCTTGTTACTTGTTGCTTGTTGCTCGCTGCTTTCTCCAAGTTCTTGCGCATCATGATATGACTTTTCTGTGTGAATCGGATGCAGACCAACAGTGGCATAAACTCCTTCCGGATAAAGATTCGCAATCCTAACCGCCTCCCGAGAGGTATCTTTTTGCGTGCCAACATTTACCATCCAGATATTTTTATTTAAGGCGCGCCGAATGACATCCACACCGTCTTTTTCATAAGCCTGGAATTGAGTGTGGGTATGCACATCAAATAATCGCGGTTTCGTTGGGTTTGACATATAAAAAATAATATTATATACTCCCAAATAGCTCAAGTCTGGAGGTGCCAAGTAATGCTAACTGCCGCGATGGCGTCATACATGCTTTTGAAGACCGTTTATCTCATTGGTTTGCCATTATCATTTTTGGCCATTTGCGTACTAAGATTTAAATCTTTTCTTGCTTACAATATTGTTCTCAGAAGTGGAAGCGATGGCGTGCCCGAGCTCCTCAATTTTGTAATTAGTTATGTATTATTTTACATGCTGCGAAGCTTAATATACGCGGTAGTATGGCCCCTCGGGCTTCCATACGTATTTTTTAGAGATAATGATGCGATTCTCAGGAAGATCCACTAGGCACAATTGCGGGGAAGAACTCCCCGCTTTTTAGTTTCCAGATAGTAAAAATACGAGCATTTCTTTCTACCAACTCCAAGCTACCCACTTCGATCGGGTATAAATACTGACCCAATAATATCCCTGTGAATTTTATTGACGGCATTACCATATTTTTTAAAAACTTCACTCGCATTTCTACTACCTGGTTCCTTGCGTTACGCGCCGCACTATTTTAGAATGAAATTCAGTATTTCGGAGAAAGCGATAAATGCAAACATGAAAACCGTAATCGGTTTAGTCGGAGAGGCGCTTGCCGGCAAAGAAACTTTTGTTAGATTATTCCGAAAAGTAGCGGAACCCACAACGATAGGCCATCACAAGTCCGGAGATGTTCTGGCAGACACGTTCAGGGCGTGGGGCGGCACCATCCCCTTTTCCAGAGAAAATGCCCAGCGGCTTGTCTGGGCCATAGAGCAGGAATTCGGCAGAGGCCGTCTTGCGAGAGCAGTTGCTAAAAGAATTGAAAATGATCCAAGTGAAATTGTTTTTTATGATGGCGTGCGCTGGCACTATGACGTGGAAGTCATCAAAACTTTTCCACGGCATTTGATTGTCTATGTAACGGCTGATGAGCAGGTTCGCTATGAGAGAGCTAAAAAGAGAAAATTGGAAGCCGGGGGCAAGATTGGAGAAAATGTAATTACTCTGTGGCAATTTCGCAACGAAGCGAGGCACGAAACTGAAATGTATATCCCCGGCATTGGCGCGAAAGATGCCAGCTGGAAAATCGTGAATAACGATGATAGCGAGGAAAGATATCTGGAGGATATCAGGAATTTCTATAATTTAATGGGAGCGCTCATTAAATAGTCCAAAAAGAAAGGCGAGCCAAAGCTCGCTTTTTATGTTTGTCATCCGTGCGACACCGCGCTCATTATTATGCAAAAAGTAAAAATTATAATTCCCGCAATCGTCCACAAGTCCGGCAATTCGCCCTTATTGAAATAATGGATTCCGATACCGGCCGCAAATTGCCCGGCAATAAATACTGTTAAATGAATTACCCATATTCTATTTCCAAACCAAACCGCGCGTCCAAAGAGCCAGAACATAACAAAAGTCATTACAAACCACAGCGGCCAAAACTTAATATAAAAGACCATTAGAAAGGTCCAGATTGACTCAAATTTATAGCCGAAAACAGTGAGATTGCCTTGATCAATAAGAGATTTTTGATAATACATTGGGCCCGAAAAAGAAAGACTGGCAACCACGCCCAATGTAAAAATCAGGAGCCATTTAGCGAGAAGCAAACCCACGGGGCTTCCTTTTTATCAAAACTAACTAAACGTTATCACATTATTCAAAATATTCCAATTTCCCACATGCGGGCCCATCAAATTGGTCAAATTATCCTTCAACAAGTTTACACTAAGTTTATCGAAGCGCTCAAGATTGCGAGATGTCACCCCACATGACCCTACTTCGCCTTTCAGGCTACGCACGGGCACAGCACTTTTGCTTTTTCAATATCCAATCGCAGTACTTTTCTTTATTTTAAGCCATTTTCTCATCTGCGATACTGTTGAATCTGCTGTAATATAGAAAATGTCATGCGGGCAAATGCGCGTGTGTTGACAATATCACTCTCGTTCTGCTACTGTGTAATACAGTATAACGATTCTAAGGAGGCGCAGGATGAAAGCCAAACTGATTGAATACGATTATACATACCAAGATTGGGATACTCGCAGGGGCACTCGCGAAAAATCGGCAAGTAATCGTGCTATTCTGTTTTTTAACAACGAGAATCGTCCTGTCGCAGTGGCAATTCCTAAAAATGGCAAACTAGAAATTAAGCAAGTATCCTTGCGCAACGGTCGTCTTTGCTCGCCAGTGTTGAGTAATAAATACATGATCCTCAAGCATGAGACAGTTCCATTCCAACATTACAGGGTTATCAAGTCTCTTGCCCTCCCATCCGAACAGCTAGATCTATTAATGCACGCGGTCATCTGCTGTATGAAGATGGACGATTTAAGGAATAATTTACTGGAATCAATTCGGGCCGAAAGTAGAGGTTTCGATTACAGAATCTAAACACGAAACTAATCTCATCCAATGTGCCGCGTGGTTCGCCCAGCGGCTCTTTATTTTAAGCTGTTTTCCCCGTGGTCCATCTGTAATGTATCCAGTTTATAGAAAATGTCATGCGGTTAATTTACTTTGCGCTCATACCCCATATTTGTTCATAGCGTTCTTCCCATAACTTCCGTCTTTGTTCCAAAAAAGAATCTTTGTTTAACTTATCGGCCATCCGTTTTTCAATTTTTCTTGCGGCATACTCCTCTTTATCCATCAAAAGATCAACCGCTCGATTCTTAACTATGTCCCGGGCATCTTTCGATAACTGGTTATATGATTGCTTAATTGCATTTCTATAATCACCAACCTGATGGCCACTGACTAACTCCGTTAAAGCAGCCATCCGTTGTATTACTGCGCCCATCCCATCACCTCGTGGGTCAAGTTGTAAATCTGGCAATAGTTTCTCTAGATTTACATCAAGAAACAAAAACTGAAACCCCTTGAAAGAATATTCTGTCAGAAAATCATTTTTGTCTTTCTCAGAATCTATCTTACTCGAATCAAAGAGAATTAATACATCAATATCAGATCCTTCAATGCTATAACCCTTAATCCTTGACCCTCCGGGCACAATACCAATAAAGGCGGGATTGTTCTTAAGATCTTTTTCTACATCTCTCAGCTGTTCTAGCGCCTCTGTGTTGGGCTTCCCTTCTACATCTCTCGGGTTATATAATTTTCCCTCGAATGATTCTGGTTTCATAATTTTATTCTCATGACCCGTGGCACTTTTGTTGCTTATTGACTTCCGCACACGGATCAGCTAACTTCATTATAGAACTTTCTGGTTCCCATAAGGAGGCTATCGTGCTGACAAATCGCGAAGTGGTTAAGCGTATCAATCATTGGGCTAAGAAGCCAAGAGCCAACGTGCCTGTTTGCTACCACGATGAATCTCATGGTCGCCTGAAGGCGATTCAGTTGAACGGCGATGTGCTTCTTTCCTGCATAAAGTGCTCTTTCAAGCTTCTGCCTCATAACCTTCCAGAAACCGCTTTCACAAAAGTCGCCTAATTCTCGTCTCGGACCCGCAACCGCGGGTCTTTTCTTTACTCTACGCTCCATGACATCTCTTATATTTCTTTCCGCTACCACACAAACACAGGGTGTTTTTTATTTCCTCTATTCCCTCATCCATAGTAACCAGCGGTTTCCAGCCCAAAAGCTTGCGGGCAAGAGCAGTATCCGCGAGTGTATGTCGCGGCTCAAGACGCGCGGGAATATGCACAATAGGTCCACCAATAAACTTTGCAATTTGGAGAACTGAAAAATTTTTTCCGGCACCGATGTTTATAACCTCTCCTCTCCCAACTCGCTTGCTTTCTGCGGCAAGAATATTCGCCCGTACCACATCATGAACGCTCGTAAAATCTCTGGTCTGCTTGCCGTCCCCGGTAATGGAGAGCGGCTTACCCTCTGATCGTAATTTTAAAAATTTGGCAATTACAAGCGCGTAGGCGCCTTCGGCGCTCTGCCGCGGCCCATATACATTGAAGTAACGAAGAGAGACGGTGGGTAAGCCATACACCTCACTCCACAATCTGCAATAAAGCTCGCCCATATACTTATGCAAACCATAAGGGCTTTTAGGGTTCACCGCAAACGTTTCCTTAAGCGGCAGTTTCTTTTGATCGCCATACGCCGAGCTTGAGGATGAATAGATCAATCTTTTTACTTTCCCGCGCACCGAAGCAACAAGAACATTAAGCGTCCCTCCAACATTTGCTTTATCCGTTTCAATAGGATGCCGAATGGAGTATTGGACGCGGGGCAGTGCCGCCAGATGAAATACATAGGTAGCGCCTTTGATAATGGGTTGAATTGCTTTCAAGTCCAGAATGCTTTTAACATGCAGCTTTGCCTTCGGGTTCACATTTTCTCGTTTTCCGTTCGAAAGATCGTCAATAATATGCACAGCATAGCCCTCGCGTACCAGTTCATCCGCTAAATTTGAGCCGATAAACCCAGCGCCCCCCGTAACTACTACTTTTTTCATAATTTAATTGTATCACTAATAAATGGTTAGCGGAGCCTTATTGCGCTCACGCAAGGTTGCTTTTATATGCGCTCGCTTGTTTTATTGTAATCGCGGAAAGAGAGGTGGCAGCTTATTTACCTCAATATTTTTGCCACTATGTTGAATCGCTCTCAAAACTTTATCCGCTGTTTCCGGGAGAAATGGCTTTAATAATTCCGCGACATTTTCTAAAATATAAAGTGCGTTATAAATGGTTATTTCCCTAAAACGAGCTTCTGAAGCTTGTTCGGGCGATCCGTCTTCGACGGATTTAGCCCAGGGCTTGTTTTCATTAATGTATTTATCGCCAAAGCTGATTAGCTCCCAAATTGTAGAGAGCGCTTCATGCAGTTTAAAATCATCTATTTTTTCTGAAACTGTTTTTCTTGTTCCCTTTATTTTTTCCTGTATTTCTTCATTCGCAACATTCGCATTCCAATTCGCAATATTCGCATTATGTGCGAGCGTTAATACGCGCGCCGCGTAATTACCCAATCCATTTGCCAAATTGCCATTATATCTGGCTTCAAATTTTTCAATTGAAAAATCCCCATCCTCATGAGATGGAATTTCGCTTAACAGATAATAGCGTAAGGCATCGGTTCCATACTTTTCAATCAAATCAAACGGATCAATAACATTACCAAGCGATTTTGAGATTTTTTGTCCATTAATGGTAAAAAAACCGTGCACGAAAAGTGTTTGGGGCAGACGAACTCCGGCTGACAATAAAATTGCCGGCCAATAAACGGCATGAAAGCGTGTAATATTTTTGCCGATAAGGTGGCAGATATTATCCCCGCCGACCCAATATTTTTGGTATTTTTCTCCATTGTCTGCGTAATCTAAGGCGGTAATATAATTTGAAAGCGCATCCACCCATACGTACATAATTTGGTTTTGGTCTCCAGGAACGGGCACGCCCCAATCTTTCGCGCGTTCACGCGAGCGGGAAATACTGAAATCTTCAAGTCCGCCGCGAATAAAGCTTAAAATTTCATTTTTACGCGATTCCGGAACAATGAGCAGAGCGTCATCCGCAATAAGTTTTTCAAGGCGATCTTGATAAGCCGAGAGGCGAAAAAAATAATTTTCCTCCTCTACTTCCTGAATATCTTGGTTTGGGTGTTCTTCGCAGCGACCGCCTTGCAAATCTTTCATGGTTTTGAACTCCTCACAGCCAATACAATAAAGACCCTTGTACTTTTTTTTATAAATATCTTCTGGCCGGCACGCGTTCCAAAGTTTTTTCGCGCCATCAATATGCCTCTTTTCAGCCGAGGTTCGTATAAAATCATTGTTGGATATGCTTAACTTTTGAGCCAAATTTTTAAAAACTTTCGCGAGACGCTCCACCCAATCTTTAACTTGAACTTTCGCCGTCTCTGCCGCAATTACGTTTTTAAGGGAATTCTCATCGGTTCCTGTTAAAAAAAAGACATCGTCACCTCTTCGCCTGTGATAGCGCGCCAAAACATCTGCCTGCACAAATTCAAGGGCGTGCCCGATATGCGGAGCAGCGTTCACGTATGGTATTGAGGTTGAAATATAATAAGATCTTTTTGCCATAGGAGTGTGAGATACGAACATAAATCCAGTTTAGAAGCTCAAAAATTAAATGATTTTAAGGCACGACGACGAAATTGTATTCGGAGAATACATTGAGGAGGAGTAACGAAGAAATCAGCAATTTTTGAGCTTCCCCTCTGGGGCGGGCGCATTTCCTAAATCTGCCTCGTTGCTTCACGGAGCTGTACTCCTTGAGTACTAATCTCCTCCTCGCGCCTTGCATATTTAGGAAATGTGCTCCGCTAAACTGATTTTGTTCGTATCTCACACTCCTGTCTTATGATAATGGCTTATGCCGTAAAAATCAAAAAACGCCTTTCGGCTTTCTATCGGTCAAGCGTCAAATGTTAATTGTCGTTTAGTTTGAACATTCTCAAACTAAACGATTATGCCTTGTTTTTTTAATACTCCAGTCCTCAATAAATTCTTGGATGAAAACCGATGCGGGCACTGCCAGAAGTATGCCGATTAACCCAAAAAATTTAGCTCCGATTAAAAGGGATACCAAAACAGCAACCGGGTGCAGGCCGACTGCTTTATTCATCAGGGTTGGCACCAGAACGTCGGATTCGAGCTGTTGGATGATTATAAACATTATGATGACATAGATAGCCAAAACTCCGGGATTTGCCACTTCCGCGGAAAGGGCGATG
>JACOXY010000009.1 GCA_016182095.1 Candidatus Liptonbacteria bacterium | reverse complement strand
AAGAAGAAAGAGGGCGGGGTGTAGCGCTTTCCGCGCCCGCCTCCGCGGAAAGCGCGCCAAATCCACCTTCTCTTTTTAAGAAAAACCGATATAATAAAGACATGAGCTGGATAATTGCGAGTATTTTAATGTTTTTAAGTTCAGTCGCAATGAAAGAAGAAAAACCCCTGAATGATTTCGGGGATTTTTCTTCTCTGAATACGGACGAATTGGCCACGGCAACAAACCAAAATGTTGGCGGAGTGCAATTATGGATGGCTTTATACATAATGGACAAAAATACGTGTTATGAGGTATAAGTAGTTTAGAAGTTCTCTACGAAGTAGGGGGATGATATGCGCATCATGGGCCTACGTGATATCAAAACCCACTCCACTCTTGCGCGCGAAGGACGGTTAGTTGGGGTGGCAAGAAATCTGCATCGGCAGAGAAATGAGGCCGATGATGCTCAGCGAAGAGAATGGAAAGTTGAGCGCTATATCTTTAAAAAACCCGCGAAGCGGCGTGCGTCAAATTTCCATCGCGAGTTATATTTGGAGAAAAAGGTCAAGTTGCGCCAGATCGAAGTCGCCCGCGACCTGCTGGAGGAGTTGCATCAAGCAATTGCAGAGGGAATACCGGTTGCGGCTCATGAACTTGAACGATTGAGGGCAAGATTAGCGCAGCTAGAGGCCGAATGATAAGACATTCGGCCCTTTTCTATCCGCTGGAAATTGCCGACCGCATCCACATTATAATAGAAAATTTGATGGACTTTTGGGCATTTGGATTTATCGGTCACTCTCGATACTGCGTTGACTGCTGCTGGGGGACTAGGATTCGGACCTAGATTGCGCGGTTCAGAGCCGCGATTCCTGCCGTTAGAAGATCCCCCAAATATAATGAGGAGTGTGAGATACGAACAAAATCAATTTAGCGGAGCGCATTTTCTAAATATGCAAGGCGCGAGGAGGAGATTAGTACTCAAGGAGTACAGCTCCGTGAAGTAACACGGCATATTTAGGAAATGCGCCAGGCCCCTTGGGGAAGCTCAAAAATTGCTGATTTCTTTGTTATGTTTCATCCTGAGCTTGCCGAAGGGCTCCTCCTCAATGTATTCTACGAATACAATTTCGTCGTCGTGCCTTGAAATCATCTAATTTTTGAGCTTCTAAACTTGATTTTGTTCGTATCTCACACTCCTAGTTTATCCGATTTTTCCAAAAATTAACAGGGGGGCGCTTTTGTTTACTGCGCGAAATGCTATAATATAAATATATAAATGGCAACATTTTTAGCCAAAATTTTTAGCGTACTACCTGGTATGCCTGACGGGAAAAACAAAATTTTAATAGTTGATGATGACGCCGATTTTTTGGAGATTATTTCCATTAAACTCAAGAAGGCGGGTTTCGACACAATTTCGGCGCAAAACGGCGCCATGGGCGTGGAAGCGGCAAAAAAAGAAAAGCCCGATTTAATTTTAATGGATGTGCAAATGCCGGTTATGAACGGCGTTGAGGCGTTTTTTAAGCTGCGCAATGACCCCGCGACCTCCAAAATAAGACTTGTATTCCTAACCAATTACGGCGAAGCGGATAAAGACGCAAAGTGGCTTGATGACAAATTTGCCAGAGAAATCGGGGCGCAGGATTATATCAAAAAAACGGAGGATCTTGCCACAATCGTATCAGAGATAAAAAAAATACTTGAGTAATTTCAAAAAATGCCGCTAAAAATCGGATTTAAGAAAACTTCGGCAATAAAAGACGCTGGAGCAAAATCTGAAGCGCAAGAAAAGGCCAAAGACAGGAAAGTGATTTTGATTGCCGAAAACGACCTGTTTCTTGCCGAACTCCTTACTCAACGCTTTTTAAAAGACGGGTATGAAGTCGTAAAGACAGACAGTTCGGGGGCTCTCCTTGGTTTAATAAAAAAATCCGATCCGAAAGTTTTACTTTTGGGCGCGCCCAAGCTGGATGATAAAGATAGTCTTGAAATCTTAAAGAAAGTGCGCGCCTCTTACGATAAAAAATCCTTGCCGATAGTAATCCTATCTCACAGCGAATCCGACGAAGATGCCGGAAAAAGTTCAGAGCTGGGAGCCAATCTATTTCTTGCCGAAGCTTACACCGAAATACCGCAAATAATAGAAGCTGTTAAAAATATTGCCGGTGCCGCCGTAAAGCCAATAGAACAAGCGAAAGAGGAGGGCCACGAGAATATAAGCGGGACAATGTCCGTTGACTCCGCGGAAAGTTATAAGACTACCATCAAACTCAAAGCTCAAATTGAAAAAGCTTTGGTTTCCTCAACCGAATTATCACTCATCAGCTTGGTGGATAATCTCATTGAATATGCTTTTTACGCCAGAGCTTCGGATATCCACATTGATCCTTCGGACGACAAAATGATGGCGCGCTTAAGAATTGACGGCGTAATGCACGATGCTTTTGTTTTCCCCAAAAAAAGCCAGCTCGCAATTATCACGAGAATCAAAGTTTTGGCCGGGATGAGAACCGACGAGCACCAAATGGCTCAAGACGGGCGCTTTAAGGCCCAAATCAAGGACGGCTCTATAGATATCCGCGTTTCCATAGCGCCGACTTATTACGGAGAAAACTGCGTCATGAGGATCTTGGCGGAACAGGCGCAAAAACTTTCTCTTGAAACACTGGGTTTTTCCGCAGAGGACATAAAAAAAGTTAACCGCGCCATCGGAAAGCCCTATGGCATGATTTTGGCAACCGGCCCAACCGGTTCCGGAAAAACTACCACGCTCTACACCATACTCAAGAAACTTAATACTAAAGAGGTTTCCATTATAACCATTGAGGACCCGATAGAATACTCTATCAAGGGCATTGACCAGGTGCAAGTAAATGAAAAAACAGGCCTAACTTTCGCGCATGGGCTGCGTTTCATACTGCGCCAGGATCCGAATATAATTATGGTAGGGGAAATAAGAGATGACGAAACAGCAAACATCGCCATAAACGCCGCTATGACTGGCCACTTGCTTTTATCAACCTTGCACGCAAACGACGCGGCGACGGCGCTCCCGCGGCTAATTGATATGCGGGTTGAGCCGTTTTTGATCAGCTCAACGGTTAATATTATAATCGGCCAAAGATTAGTGAGACAGCTTTGCGTGAATTGCCGAGTAAAAAAGGAGCTTGATGATGCGGAGATTCAGAATTTAAAAGAGTTTTTTCCAGAGAACCTGCTAAAAGCGGGGGCGGTGTTTTACACCCACAAGGGATGTGACAAGTGCGGCGGAACCGGTTATATCGGCAGAATAGGCATCCACGAGGTTTTGGAAATGTCCGACGAGGTTCGCGAATTAATTATGAAACACGCAAACTCCAGTGAAATAAAGATTGCCGCCTTAAAAAATGGAATGGTGCCAATGCTGGAGGATGGATTCAAAAAAGCCGAGCAGGGGATAACGACGCTGGAAGAAGTCTTGAGAGTGTTTCATGAATAAGAACTGGGTATCGGGTGTTGGGTATGGGGTATAGTTTTTAAAACCCTAAACCCTAAGCCCTAAACCATATGCCAAACCTATTTCTACACGTCTCCTTAAACGACCGGATCCTGATGGTGAAGCATCTTTCAATTGCCATAAAGTCCGGCATGTCTCTTTTGGACGGCTTAAATATGATAAAAAGGCAGACCAAATCCCGCTCTCTGCAAAAAATTTTGGAAACAATTATAACCGATATTGATAACGGCATTTTCCTCTCGGCAAGTCTGGAAAAATTCAGTGATGTTTTCGGCGATCTTTTTATAAACATAGTGCGAGTGGGCGAGACAAGCGGAACGCTTACGGAAAACCTTAATTATCTGGCCGCAGAAATGAAAAAACATGATGTGTTGAGGAAAAAAGTCAGGGGCGCCTTGATTTATCCGGCAATCGTGATGAGTATGACAATTACAATCGCTGTCGGCATGATAGTTTTTGTAATCCCCAAGCTTTTGGATGTTTTTTCAAATGTTGAATTTGAATTGCCGATTGCAACGCGAATTTTGATTGCGATTTCAAATTTTTTGCAGAATTATTGGATTTGGCTTTTAGTCGGAATTTTTGGCGGCGCTGTGGGTAGTTGGCTATTATTAAAAATAAACAGGGTGCGGCTAGCTTTCCATTATGCTCTGATCTTTATGCCGATATTCGGGCCAATGGTTAAAAAGGTTAACATGTCTAACATTTCAAGGGTATTGGGTCTGCTTCTAAAAAGCGGCGTAAAAATAGTAGAAGCAGTAAATATTACCGGCTCAACTCTTAATAATTTGGTTTACAGAAGAGAATTGCAAAGGGTGTCAGAGGCAACCAGAACCGGGGAATATCTTTCTAAATATTTTTCTAAAAAAGAACACCTGTTCGCTCCAATTATGACCAACATGATAGCCGTGGGTGAGAATACCGGCAATCTTACGGAAAATTTGTCGTACCTTTCCGAATATTATGAAGAAGAGGTGGAAGATTTTACAAAAAATTTATCAAGCATCCTGGAACCGGCGCTTCTCATTATTTTAGGGTTCGTGGTTGGCTTCATTGCTCTCTCAGTAGTGCTCCCAATTTATGAGGTAACACAACATGTAAAATAATCCCTCACCCTTCAAGGAGTAGAAATATTTCCGTCATGCACAATACAAAAATTATTTACAATCTTCAGTCACACTCCTTGAAGGGTGAGGGAGGATTTACTTTTGTAGAAGTCATTGTCGCACTTACAATTTTTATAATTTTATTTTCACTGGCCGCTCCGGTGACTTTGAATTTTTACAGAAGCAGGAGTTTGATATCCGAACGAGATAGTGTGGTGGGGCTACTGCGGCGAGCGAGGGGACTGGCAATGGCTAACCGAAACCAGTCAGACCATGGTCTTTTTATGGGCAATAACAGCACGATTATTTTTCAGGGAGTTTCCTATGCTTTGCGAAACCAAGAATTTGACGAGATCTTCAGCCGTGAAAATTCAATAACAGCAAGCGGTGCGACAGAAATAATTTTTAGGGCGTTGGATGGCGCGGCCACGAGCGTGAACGGGACCACTACAATTTCCCTGGGCTTAAGCGATAATATCCGGACAATTAGTTTTAACGCCGAAGGCGGAATCTTATGGTGAAAGCAAAAAATAATCCTCTCCGCGGGCAAACAGTCATTGAGATAGTTATTGCTATTGGCATATTAGCCATTGTTTTCGCTTCAGCAGCACTCGCTCTTTTTAGCAATACTTCAATTTTAACCGATAAGAAACTATCTTCGGAGGCGGAAAGTTATGCGTCCGAAGGCATTGAGGCAGTAAAAACAATCGCCAAAAGAGACTGGACTGCCATTATGAACGGGAACTATGGCCTGGTTTTAGACGGTAATGAGTGGCTATTTTCCACATCAACAGACATGAGAGGAATATTTACAAGAGTCATCAATGTATCATCAACCCAAAACGACGAAATAAAAACCATACAGAGCTTGGTTTCTTGGAACCAGGGGTTGTCGCCACGCAAGCTCCAGATTTCCTTAACTCTTAAATTAACCGACTGGGAAAGCGTTGTTGATTCTGGCGGAGATACGGGTGGCACCGGAACAATCCCCGACTGGAGCAACCCGCGAACGCTTGGATCGGTTGATCTTGGCGCTGGAGTTTCCGGAGAAGACTTAGATGTAATTTCAAAAATAGTTTATATAACCGGCACGGCCTCCGACAAGAAGAAAAACGATTTCTTTATTGTTGACGCCTCAAGCGGCCAAAGCCCGACATTCCTTTCTCTCACCGACACTGGTCCAGGACTAAAGAGCTTAGATGTTGCCGCATCCTATGCTTATGCTGCAAGAGATGATGCAAACACCCAACTCCAGATAATTGACATTACAAACGCGAGCGCTCCAACTACAACCGCTAATTTTGCTCTGCCGGGGATCGGGGGTGCTGGCGCCAAAGCCAATGCGGTTTATTACAGGAACGATAGGGTTTATGTTGGAACCAAAGCAGCAAACGGACCGGAGTTTCATATTGTGGACGTAACCATGAGACAAAGTCCGGCATCACTTGGCAGCAAAGAAGTGGGTTATGACGTAAATGGTATCCACGTAAGAGGCGGAAGGGCATATCTAGCTACGAGTGATGACAATGAAGAAGTGAAGATTTATAACATTAATGACCCGACAAATATTGTCAAAGTTGGGGCATGGAACGCAACCGGGACGCTGGATGGCGCGAGTATTCTCGCGGTCGGCAATAAATTATATTTAGGAAGACTTGGCGACAGCAACTCCATAAATCATGAATTCATAATTTTGGATATTTCTAATTTAAACAATATAACAATTTTGGGCTCCAAAAATCTTGACACAGACGTGAACGACTTCAGGGTAAGAGACGATTTGGCTTTTCTTGGAACCTCTTCCGCCAACGAAGAATTCCAGATCTATGACATATCAGACCCAATAAACATAACATTTAGGAGTTCGTTTAATTTCCCGCAAATAGCGCGTGGCGTGGATTATGAGGACAACTTGGTTTATGTGGCGGTGCGCAGCAATGACGCTCTGCGCATCATAACGTCACAACAGTAAACCCCTACTCCTCGGAGGAGCGAGTCTTTCCAAATTTATCGCATAAAATGTTAATTAGGTTATTTAAAACAAACACGCGACAAAGGGTTGTTTTGGCTGTAAACTCCTTGAAGAGTGCAGGGGGGTTTACTTTAGTGGAGTCTCTAATATATTCGGCACTGCTCGCAATTTTTTTAGGATTAGCTTTTATGGTTACTGCTCAAATGCTGGAGAACGCGAACAAGGTGAGAATAAAACTGGAAGTGAGCGAAGAGGCGGAGTTTATTTTAAAAAAAATTGAATGGGCCGTTACCGGTGCCGCGACCACCACGTTGCCCTCGGCAAATTCAACCGGAACAGTTTTGGTGATTTCTAAAGCCAATTTCCCCGATAATCCTCTGGAGTTTTCTTTGGTAAGTGGAATTGTTTACTTGAAAAGGGGAGCCGCCACTTCTACGCGCCTGAATAATGACAGGGTTTCTGTTTCAGAGCTCCTTTTTGACCACAGGCGGGATGATACCAATGGACAATCAATAATTTTGGTTACCCTCACTGCTAAAAATAAAAAGGTGGGGGATGGAGAAATATTTGAAGCATCAACAACGTTAAAAACGGCGTATAAAATTTGATCCTCATTAAATTTATATTTCTTGATGACAAAGATTATGGAAATAATACGGATTAAAAAAGTAAACTCTTCCGAGGACAGTGAAGGATACATCGCGGTTGTCTCTTCTTTAATTTTAACCGCCATCATAATAACCGTGGTGCTTGTTTCCGCTTCAAGCGTTTTCTTCGGGAGAGCCGGAACATTCATATTCAAAGACAAAAAAAGCACGCGGTTCTTGGCAGAGAGTTGTTTAGAAGTTGCCCTGCTTAATTTGGCGGACGATAAGGGATACAGCGGCAACGAAACCATAACTGTGGGAAGCTCTTCCTGCAAAATCGGCCCCATAACACTGGCCGCGGAAAATAGAATCGTCAACAGTTCTGCCTCCAGCACATTAAGCGCGACCAATCTTCAATTAACA
>JACOXY010000022.1 GCA_016182095.1 Candidatus Liptonbacteria bacterium | reverse complement strand
CTATAAGCGAACACGACCTAGGCGAGCTTTTTTCCAAGGCAGGCACGCAGTTCTTTAATAGGTTTAATGAGGAAGCGAAAAAAAGATTGGGATTGGATGAGGTGGGAATCGTGCTCGCCTCGAGCCGTGTTTTTGATCTCAAACTTGATAACCAAAATTTTGTGAGCCCCATCGGCATTAAAGCCAAGCTTGCGGAGATTAATATGGAACAGACTTTTTTGTCGCGGGAAGTTTTGGATGAAATTTCGGTTAGCTTGCCGCAAACCAAAAATATCTTTCATATTGAGGCTGGGGTTGTGGCGCGCGACATCTTTGATTCCCTAAAGGACGGCGAGCGTGTGATGTGCGCGAGCGTCTTGGATAATGCCACAACCTTTTTCGCTTATGATAAAAACCCGAAGTATTTTGGGGCAGTGTCTTTTCCCGGTTCGCAGGCGAGAGGAGAAATTGCCTGGGGCAGTGATTTCGTTGCCGCTGCTCTATCGGAAGCGATGGGGATAAATAATGAAATTGCCCTAAAAGTCATTGACTATTTTAAGGAAGGCAAGATGTCGCGCCGGTTTTCGGCTATGTTTTTAAGGATAGTTAAGGCGGCCTCACAGAATTTTTTTGACGGACTTTTAAAATACTTAAAAGATGAGAAACATACGTTTATTATTACCGCTAAACCCCTGCTATTTTTGGGAAAAGGCCGCAATGACATAACGGTTTTGGAGAATAAACACTTGGCTAAGCTCTTTAATTGCGATATTAAATACAGCCGAGAATTGGAGGGCCAGTTTTTATCCCCAATTTTTGTACTGGGTTTAATTGCATATTTGAAGCGCACGGGCGATAATTATTTAAAAGGTTTTATTGACAAGAAGCTGAAATGGCTTCAGCCAGAAAATTCTATATAGTAAAATGCGAAATATGCAAATTAGTTATGCTAATAACGCAAAAAGCTTTCGCAAAATTCGCATAAGGTATTCGCAAATTTCGCATTATATTTTATGAAAGACAAAGAAGACAGGGAAAAAGCGGTTGAAAAATTTTTCAATCTTCAAAAGAAAGCTCTTTACGATATAATCCCCAAGGGCAAAGATCGCGTGGTAGATTTGCCAAGCGAATCTAATGGTGATGGCGCTAATGCTGTCGCGGGATCAGCCGGCAAACAATTTTCCGCGCGCCATGGAAGCTCGCGCAGGATTTCCTATTATAGGAAAGGCCATTGGAAAAAGTGGCTCATGGTTTTCGCGGTGGTTTTGATTTTTGCCGCTTCTGCCGCATACGCGGCTGTGGTTTTACCGACCGCTAACATTAATTTAACGCTTAAGCAAACTCCAAAGAGTTTTAACGGCCAGATTAGAGCTGCCGTAGGCAGCGGGGATATCCCCCTGCAGGTTTTTAGCGAAACAAAAAATGTCCAACTGGCGTTCCCAGCTTCCGGGAAGGAGAAAGTCGCGAGGAAAGCGCATGGAATAATCAGCGTGTGCAATGCTTTCAGTGGCAACCCCCAGCAACTTGTGGCTACAACTCGTTTTGAAACTCCCCAGGGGATCATTTTTCGGCTTGATAAAGGAATGACTGTCCCCGGAGCACTGATCAAGGATGGAAAAATTGCGCCGCAGTGTGTAAGTGCCACGGTATCTTCCGATAAGGCGGGAATAGGGTATAATATCGGTCCGGTGCCAAAGTGGACTGTGCCGGGATTTAAGGGGAGCTCAAGGTATGCGGGGTTTTATGGCATGTCGGAGAAACCGATGTCCGGGGGCTTTGTTGGCGAGGCGGCCGTGCCCACAAGGCAAGATCTTGATAATGCTAAGGCTGAAGCAAGAAAAAAAATAGAGGATATTATTGTCACGGCAATTGAAGTGCGAGCTCCTAAAAATTTAACCGTATTGCAAAGCGACTCTGGCTTTGTTATTACTAAAGAAACTGTTATTACTGACACGGACGACGAGGGGAATTTCCATTATTTTATTGAAGCAAGGGATGAGAGAATCGCGGTGCGGAAGTCTGACATGGAAGATTTTTTTGTTAAGCAGTTTGAAGACGAACTCGGCCGTGGCGCCAAGCTTGCTTCATCAACAATAGATTTTACTCTTAAGTCCAAAAAAACAGATGTGTCGGGAGCCACAAAAGAAGCTGTTTTTGATGTGAGCGCGAAGGGCGGGTTTGTGGGTGATATTAGTGAGGAGAGCGTTAGGTCTAAGGCCGCCGGTAAATCGGAACCGGAACTTCGTGATGTTTTTGCAGGCGGCGATATAGCGGGCGCAAAAATATCTTTTTGGCCATTTTGGGTGAAAAGTGTTCCGAAAAAACTCCATAAAATCAACGTTAAAATTGATATAGCGCCGCTTAATTTGGAGGACGATAAGGATGATGTAGAATAGTTTCGCTCCTTGACCCGAATCTTCTTTCATGTTAACATTCTACTCTGTAATTTATATTACCAATGGCTGATACAAAAGTAGTCGGAGTGGTTTTAGAGGCATTGCCTGCCACGACATTTAAAGTTAAACTGGATGACGGCCGGGAGGTTTTGGGCTATCTTTCCGGCAAAATGAGGATGTATCACATAAAGATTTTGCCGGGCGACAAAGTGGCGGTTGAAATGACGCCTTATGACGAAAAGAGGGGGAGGATAGTGAGAAGACTCTAACGAACTACGAATAAATTACGAACCTACGAACAAAAAGAAAATACGAGCTTTCGGGTTAGTACTTTCGTACAAAGTTCGTACTTCGTAAGAGAAATCATGCAGGTTCGATCGTCGGTTAAAAAGAGGTGTAATAATTGCAAAATCATCCTGCGCAGAGGAAAAGTTTTTGTGGTATGCAAAATAAAGAAGCACAAACAAAGGCAGGGCTAAAACAATTTGCGGAGCAAATTGTTCGCCCGGCCAAAACAAAGTTTTGGCTTAGGGGGTAAAAGCGATATCAAAAATCAAAATATAAAAATCAAAATTTATGAAGCTTAAAAAATTATTTTAATTTTTTAAGCAACAAGAATTTTAATCTTTGATATTTAATTTTTTATTTATTAAGTATGAGATTAAGCGGCGTAACTATACCGGACAATAAAAAATTAGAAATAGCGCTAACCTATCTTTATGGAATAGGCCCGACTTTATCGTCCAAGATTTTGCGCTCTACAAAAGTAACCAATAAATTGGCGAAAGATTTGACCAAGGACGAAATCGGGAAAATTCAAAGTTTTATAGAAAAGAATTTTAAGATAGAGGGCTCGTTAAGACAGGACCTGAAACAAAATATTCAGCGCCTTAAGGACATTCAGTGTTATCGCGGCATAAGGCACATGAAGCGTCTTCCGGTGCGCGGCCAGAGAACAAAGACTAATTCCAGGACAATCAGAGGGAATGTAAGAAAGACTGCGGGAAGCGGAAAGAGGAAGGTTGAGCTGAAATAACCGCAGGTTATTTCAGCGAAACCCCGCCCTCTAAGCTTGCGGATAACTGGTTGGGATAAAAAATAATTTGTGCTGAAAGCAATATAAAAATATAAGTTTGTTGCGCATAGAGGGCGGGGTGCTCAATGTTGCAGAACAAATTTTGTTCGCAGATGTTGAGTTTTGCTCCAAAATTTATTACAACATTGGCATGGGAAAGAAAAAAATAATAACTAAAAGTGGAGACGAAGCCAAAGAGGCTTCAGTTGTCGCGGAAACCAAAACTCCTTCCAAGAAGGTTGATTCCGGCAGGGTGTATGTTTCCGCTTCTTTTAATAACACCATTGTTACCGTGACTGATGTGAAAGGCAACTGTCTGGCTTGGGGTTCTGCCGGTGGTATGGGATTTTCTGGCCCCAAGAAGGCCACACCATTTGCCGCTTCTAAAATTGTGGCTGCTTTGGCTGAAAAATTAAAAAAGACAGGATTGCAAAATGTGGATGTTATAGTGAGCGGCGTTGGCGGAGGCAGGGATTCGGCGGTGCGGTCTTTTATCAATCAAGGTTTTAATGTCACATCAATTAGAGATGTTACTCCGATACCGCATAATGGACCAAAACCGCGAAAGACTCGGAGAGTTTAATCCCTCACTCAAGAAGGGGTGGGGTTGCGGTAGATGAAAGTAATATTGATCAAAAAGTATATTCAACATAATTAATCAAAATACAGGAAGCGAGCAGAAAATGCTCCTTCTTGAGTGAGGGATGATTATTCACGCCAAAGAAAAAAAAGAAAGAGCCTTAGGAGAAAAGCTTTTCCTTAAAGCGCACCGTTGCAATTCGCCGAAGTGTTCAATGACCCGAAGGCCATACAGGCCCGGAGTTCATGGCAAAAATAGGCGAAAGGTGTCCGACTATGGAGTCCAGTTGAACGCCAAGCAAAAGCTCAAGGTTATTTATGGTTTAAACGAAAGCCAGCTTACCAATATTTTCAGGGCTGCTTCGCGGAATCCTGAAGCCACGGGCCAAAAAATGACGGAGCTTCTTGAGCGAAGGCTTGATAATCTGATTTTCAGGTCGGCTATTGCCGATTCCAGGCCAATGGCTAAAAATTTGATATCCAGAGGGCACATATTGGTTAACGGCAAAAAAACGGTCTCGCCTTCGTGCGCGCTCCGCAGGGGCGATGTTGTGTCGGTTAGGCCAGAGTCAAAAGATAAGGGGGTTTTTAAAAACTTAGGCGAAAAGCTCAAAAAGGCCGTTGCCGCGCCAAGTTGGTTCAATGTTGATCCGGAAAAACTGGAGGTGAAAATATCCGCCCTTCCGGCCGATGTTGATTTGGGTTTTGATATCAGCGGGGTTATAGAATTTTTCGCGAAGAATAACTAAAAGCATAAATTAATAACTGCGAATACGGATAGAGTACCTATATACGAAATTTCGTATATTCGTAAGAGTTTCGTATTTCGCCATAGGTGTCATGAATCCCTCACTCAAGAAGGAGCGGGGTTGGGCATTCTAATTGTTTGAGTTAAAACGTCGAAAAAGTTGATTAAAAAATTAATTTAATTTACAGGAAGAAGCGGATAATGCTTCTTCTTGAGTGAGGGATGAAGTATCAATATTTAAGCGAGCCGGTTACTATTAAAAAGGTCTATGAGGACGCGAAAAAAGGGATTTTTGAAATTGAGGGACTTTACACGGGATATGGATTAACGGTGGGGAACTCGCTTCGGAGGGCGCTACTCTCGTCTTTGCCCGGCACTGCCATAACCCAAATTAAGATAAAAAACGTTAACCACGAATTCAGCACCTTGCCAGGGATGGTGGAAAGCGTCTTGGATGTAATGCTGAACCTGAAAAAAATTAGGATTCATTCATTTTCCGATGAGCCGCAGGTTTTGACCCTCAAGGTTAAGGGCGAGCGCGAGGTTAAGGCTTCTGATATTAAGACAACCTCCGAAGTCGTGGTTGTTACGCCCGATATTCACATAGCCGCTCTTTCTGATAAGAATGCCGAACTTGATATGGAGTTAACAATTGAGAAGGGCCTGGGGTACTCTCCGGTTGAGTCGCGCAAGATGGAAAAGCTTGGTGTTGGGAGCATTGCTCTGGACGCGCTCTTTTCTCCGGTTCTAAAAGTTAATTACACCATCTCCGATATGCGTGTCGGTGAGCGCACAGATTATAATAAAGTTCATTTGGAGATGGAAACCGATGGAACCATTGCGCCGTCCTCCGCGCTTCATAAGGCGGCTAACATTTTGAAGGATAATTTTGAAAAAATTGCCTCTATTGAAGTTACAGAGTTTGAGGCTGTTGTCGCGGCAGCAGAAACGAAGGCGGAAGAGAAACCAAAAAGAGGCAGGAAGAAGAAAGAATAAGTCCACGAATTTACGAATCTTGCGAATATACTAATCAAATATTCGTAATTCGTATATTAGCGGAAATTCGTATTTTCGTGAAGTTATGCACCATCAAGTAAAAGGCAGAAAATTTCATAGGACCACGGGCAAGCGCAGAGCTTTTATTAAAGGTTTGGAGGCCAATCTTATTATGAAAGGCAAAATTCTTACTACAGAGGCCCGCGCTAAAGAGCTTAAGTGGAAAGTCGATAAACTAATAACTTTGGGGAAAAAACAGAATCTGCACTCTTTGCGCCTTTTGACGTCAAGGATCCCAAAATCAGCCGCCATGAAGCTTTACCACGAAATTGCGCCTAAATACGCCGAGCGCCATGGGGGATACACCCGCATTATTAAGACCGCGAAGTTTCGGAAAAGAGATGGGGCGAGGGTTGCGGTGATAGAATTTGTGTAAGGCTTGGTTGCAAAATTCAAACCGTAGGTGTAGAATTTTGCATAACCAAACTTAAACCCGCCTAAGTTTTGCGTAGCAAAATTTTGGCGGGTGCTCATAATTGTGGTGAAAATTTATTCGCTACAAAATGAGCTTTAAATTTTCAACAATTATGGCAGATATTATCATTGACGTAAAAAATAGGCCTTTGGGGAGAGCCGCGACAGAGATCGCGCTTCTTCTGCAGGGCAAAAAAAGCCCCAAATATAACCCGCGCCTGCCTGGTTCGGATAGGGTTATTATTAAAAATGTCGGCGACATAAAAGTCAGCGGCAATAAGTACGAAGACAAGGTTTATTACAGGCACACCGGTTACATGGGGCATCTTATGGAGAAAACCTACCGCCAAGCGTTTGAAAAAGATCCATCATGGGTTTTGCGCCATTCCGTGCGCGGCATGCTGCCAAAAAATTTTTTAACCGACAAGAGAATGAGGAGGCTGGTGATAGAATAATCCCTCACTCAAGAAGGAGCGGGGCCGCGGTTAGATGAAAGTAATATTGATCAAAAAGTATATTCAACTTAGTTAATTAAAATACAAGAAGTGAGCGGACATTGCTCCTTCTTGAGTGAGGGATGCCATCAACAGAAACAAAAATTAAAACTAAAAAAGCAACAGTGAAACCGGCCAAAGAAACCGTAGTGGAAATCGCTAAGCCGCGCAAATACTTTGAGGCGGTTGGCAGAAGGAAAACTTCAATAGCTCGCGCGCGAATTTTTAAGGGCGACGGCAAGATAACTGTTAACGGAAAAGATTTTAAGGTTTACTTCCCGCTTAAAAAACATCAGACCGTCGTCAGGTCTCCATTGGAGTCGTTAAACATTGCGGAAAATTTTTCCGCTACCCTAAAAGTTTTGGGCGGAGGGATCACCGGCCAGGCGGAGGCGATCCGCCACAGCTTATCGCGGGCGCTTGTAAAGTTAAACCCCAACTATAAAAAAAGATTGCGGAAAGCCGAATACTTAACCCGCGACCCACGCGCAGTTGAAAGAAAGAAGTATGGCTTAAAGAAAGCAAGGAGAGCTCCCCAGTGGGCCAAAAGATAAAATAATCCCCCTTGCGGGGGATTATTTTATCTTTATGATTGAGGCTCTCCGCAGTCCCGCACTAATTCTCCGCAAAGATTATAGAACTATAACGAATAAAGCCGAAGCCAAATCAGTTCAAATTATAATGGCTGAGGCGGTTTTCGTAAGAAAAATGAAAGAATTAGCAGATACGCTATTCGGAATTTGGTGCTGGGGCAAGACGCGCTCCACAGTGGGCTAAACGCTAAACTAAGTTTAGCGTCGCCCGTCCGCCCCGGCGGATTAGGGCCAAGCGATAATAAAATCCCCATAAAGGGGATTGATAAACTGTTGATATATACACAATTGACAACTCGCCCCCCTTTACTATAAGATAAAAGCATATATGAATAAAAGAGAAAAAGAAGAACAAACACCAAATGAGCCTGGAACTCCATGGCATAAAGCAGTAAGAGAAGTTTCAGAAAATTTAGATAAATATTTGAGCGCAGAAGAAATATCGGAATTAAAAGAGCTCCAAGAAAGTGTTATTGCGGAACTGCACACAAGAGGTTTTTCCGGGGCCGATGTTAAAAGATTTATTGAGGAATCTACCCCCACTACTCTAAGATCTGTTGGTAGTTGGATTAGTAGAATATCAGAAATAATGAATAAGGCCTACGACAAACACTCTGGTTAATAAAAAATAAATTAGTTATTTGATCCCGCCCTCGGGAAGAAATGTGCGCAAATTGCAGATTCTTCCAAGTGCTTTTTTTATTCATTACACCAATCTCTAAAGCCCACCACAAACCATAGCGAAGCAGTGGACAAAGAGATAACTTTTCAGTTATCGTCGCTCCTAGGCCGAGCCGGGCTTTAGGCCGAACAAAAATCCGCAATAGCGGATTTTTGTTTTAGGGCAAAACGTTTGAATTCTCCGCGGCCCCGCACCAATTTTCTGTAAAGATTCTAGAACTATTGTGCATAAAGCTGAAGCCGAATCAGTTCATATTGTATTGGCTGAAGCGACCTCCGTGTTATACCCCTAATTCGTGCGAGGGTTTGTCGCATTAATTTGGTTGATATGGATTTCGGAAATTGTACGCCCCATAAGGGTTTTGTAGCGTTTTGGATACATAATTGGCGTGTATGGT
>JACOXY010000023.1 GCA_016182095.1 Candidatus Liptonbacteria bacterium | reverse complement strand
CTCCGGAAATAGCGGGCGGCTAGCAATGCGCGACTCTTCCGACAACGAATACAGTTCCGCAAATGATTCTCTTTCTTCGGCAATTATTCAGGAAAATGGGCCTATAAAAACGGTAATAAAAGCTGACGGTTCGTTTAAAAACGCGGCGGGTTCGCGGCTTGCCGATTATACTCTTTATCTCACTTTTTCTAAGGACAATTCTTACGTCAAAGCACTGGCTGTGCTTAGAAATTCGGACAATAGATATCCTGCGCATCTTTATTTCAACAGTGCCGAAGCAATTGTTCCGTTGAATTTGGGCACATCAAAAACAGTTGAATTTGCAAGAAAAGTAGATACCGTATCTCAAAATATCTCGTCTGCAGATTCGGCTTATCTTTACCAGGGCTATAGTACTGATAGAGTTCAGCCCTCGGAATGCTATAACTGGTTGCCGCCGGTTGCGGGCACTTGTGATGCAAATTATGTTTATCAATACGACCAAAGCCAAGCCGGTCTCAAAGTTCAAGTTGGCCAAAATAATCTTAACGCGCTCGGGAATCAAAACGATTGGACTCAAGGCTGGGGCGAGATGAAAGATCAGACAGGCGCCGGAGTAAGTTTAGCTTATAGGTGGATGTCGGGATATTGGCCTGCCGGTTTTGAATTTAACGGAAGCGGTAATTCCTCGATTGAACTTTTCTCGAAAAGAAATACGAAGAAATCCTTAAACATGGTTTTCCGAAAGCATGAAGAGCGGGAGATTATTTGGGATTTCCATTCTGCAGCCGGAGACAATAAAAAAACTCTTTATCGCGTTCAGTATCCTTTAATTGCCCAAGCTCCGTTTTCACATTACCAAAATACCAAAGCCATTTTTGGGCAAAATGAATTTGTAACTCCTTCGGAGCAAACTAAATTTTTTACAGACATGGGTCATCCCGAACTGAATCCAAATCTTAGCGCCATGTGGATGTATATTTTATATCGGTCGCACGGCTGGGGGACAGGAGGAGGAGGCAACCAAACAGATTTTCCGTTAAACGATTTGCAAGATTTCCTTCGCACAGGAAACCCGGGATTTTATCTTTTGGGCGAGCAAAGAACATTATTCAACAATACGGCACTGGTGCGATCAGACACGGACATCGCTTCCGGCTTTGATCCTGATCCAAACTGGCGTTCCCTTAGCGGAGGATTTATTGATATGGAACATGCGCATGTCCTTTCTATTCCATTTTATTACTACCTGACAGGCAACGAATGGATTAAAGATGGATTTTTGGATTACGGCGAATATCTTAATTACACCGAAACCTTAAGGCCCTATTATAAAATGCCGTCCAATCCCTGGAATCGTGCATGGGACAGAAAATACAGGAATTTAGCCCTGATTTACGAATTCAGCTGTAGTACTGGAGCATGTAATTCCAATTACGGAAACTATCTAAAAACATGGACTGATTATCTTTTAGATTCCAGAGACACCCCGCCGAATCAATATCCTCAAGGACGAAACCTTGAACGCGGATATCGTTATTGGGAAACTCCTTTATATGACAGTCTTAAATACCGCGATTTCCAGGCGCTTGTAAACATTCAAATTCATCCGGAAGCAATTTGGCAGGCCTTGCGCGTTATGAATGACACCGGACTTAACTATGCAAGAAAAGAAGAGCTTGAAGATTATCTGATGGGGCTTGCTCAATTTATCTTTAATGAAGCCTACGGAGAAATTCCCGTCGGAAAAAGCGGAGGGTCAGTATATAACGGAACTTTTGGATTCGGATATTTCTATCAACTTGATAGTTATCAGGATTTCAATATATCCGGGCTAACTCCCTATGATGCTTCGCGAATCGCAGTTCTGGGGTATGAGAAAACGGGTGATGCGTCGTATTTAGCAAAAGCTAAAAAAATTATTTGGGCGATTACTGATTATGCCACAGGCCGCAGTCCGTCGGAACTTCAGGATCAGGCTTTGATGTACACTCATTTCAACCCTCCCGCAACATGGAAACCGCTTTCTGTTTCAGCC
>JACOXY010000021.1 GCA_016182095.1 Candidatus Liptonbacteria bacterium | reverse complement strand
ATTGATAGGATTAAGTTTCGGCGCGAGTTTAATTTCAGTTTTTGCTCGTCTTGGCGGCGGTATTTTTACTAAAGCCGCTGATGTTGGCGCTGATTTAGTGGGGAAAGTTGAGGTTGGCATACCGGAGGATGATCCTCGAAATCCAGCGGTTATTGCCGATCTTGATGGTGATATGGTTGGTGATTGCGCGGGGATGGCGGCCGATCTTTTTGAAACTTACGCGGTTACCTTGTCCGCCGCTATTATTTTGAGCACTCTTGTCGTAGGTCCGGCATCGGGTGTCTTGCCGCTTATTTTAGGAGGACTCGCGATTCTTGCTTCGGTAGTTGGAAGTTTTTTTGTGAGACTGGACAGATCCGGCTCTATTATGGGCGCCCTTTATAAAGGCTTAGCGGCGTCGCTTGTTATTTCCGCGGTCTTTTTTTACTTTGCTATTAATAAATTTACGAATTTTTTGCCATTAGAGGCCAGCACTCTCAATGTTTATTTGTGTTCTTTGATTGGCCTTGCGGTTACTGTCCTTATGGTTTTGATCACAGATTATTATACTTCAAAAAGCTATCGTCCTGTTAAGTCAATTGCCGAAGCTTCAAAATCCGGCCACGGAACAAATATTATTATGGGCCTTTCCGTTGGTATGGAGGGAACTGCCTTGCCGATACTAATCATTGCCATAGCTATTTTAGGGAGCTTTTCTTTGGCCGGCCTATACGGAGTAGCGATTGCCGCGGTCTCAATGCTTTCCGCGGCTGGTATCATTATCTCTATTGATGCCTTCGGTCCGGTAACGGATAACGCTGGTGGTATCGCTGAAATGAGCGGCGCTCCCGAAGAAGTAAGGAAGGTTACTGACGCGCTTGATGCGGTTGGCAACACCACAAAGGCGGTAACAAAGGGTTACGCCATTGCCTCGGCCGGTCTTGCCGCCCTGGTTCTCTTCGCGGATTATGTTGAAGAGCTAATGAAGGAGCCCCGCGTTTTAACGAAAACAACTTTCAGCCTTCAGGATCCCCAAGTTTTAATCGGATTGTTTTTGGGAGCCGCTCTTCCCTATCTCTTTGGATCGCTGGCGATGAAGTCGGTTGGAAAAGCCGCCGGAGCGGTTGTAGAGGAAGTCAGGAGACAGTTTAGGGAGATTCCGGGGATAATGGAGCGAACCGCAAAACCGGATTACAAAAAGGCGGTTGATATAGTAACGAAAGCCGCGTTAAGGGAAATGGTGGCGCCAACCATGCTCCCGATAATAGCCGTTCTTTTTGTGGGTTTTGTTCTTGGCAAAGCTGCTCTGGGCGGTTTTCTGATTGGCGCCATCGTCTCCGGTCTTTTTGTGGGACTTTCAATGACAACGGGGGGCGCGGCCTGGGACAACGCGAAAAAATACATTGAAGAGGGCCATTTTGGGGGCAAGGGCGGAGAGGCGCATAAAGCCGCGGTAACCGGAGATACCGTAGGCGATCCATACAAAGATACCGCTGGCCCGGCAATTAATCCGTTAATAAAGGTCATTAACATTGTGGCATTATTATTGGTACCGTTTTTATAAATATAATTCGAATGATACGAATTTCTAACGAATGCAACGAATAAAAAAATGTTACGCAGTAAAGAAAAGGTAATATATCCCGAGCTATCCTATCGGATATATGGATTGTGTTTTAAAATCCACAATACATTGGGAAGGTTTAGAAATGAGAAACAATATGCAGATGCTCTTGAAAAATTACTAAAAGATGATAATATACCATATGTAAGAGAGTTTGCTTTGCAAGTTAGTTTTGATGGAGAAGGGTCACGAAGAAACGTTGTTGATTTTCTTGTAGATTACAAAATCGTTGTTGAATTAAAAGCAAAGAGATTTTTAACCAAAGAAGATTATTATCAGCTGAAACGCTATCTTGTTTCTAGCAATAAAAAATTAGGCATTTTAGTTAACTTTCGCCAACAAGCGCTTACTCCCAAAAGAATTCTTAACTAAATTCGTATTATTCGTCTTAAAAATTTACAGTTATTGAAAAGTCACAATATGGCGAGCGCGCTTATGATATTTACTCGCGCCTCTTAAAGGAGCGTATTATTTTCTTGGGTGGACCCATTACGGACCCGGTGGCTAATACCATTATTGCCCAGCTTTTGTTTTTGGAAAATGAGGACCCGAAAAGAGACATTAAGCTTTATGTAAATAGTCCCGGTGGTTCGGTGACGGCCGGGCTCGCTATTTATGACACTATGCAATATGTAAAGCCGGATGTATCAACAATCTGTGTTGGCATGGCGGCTTCAATGGGCGCGGTACTCCTCGCGGCCGGGGAAAAAGGAAAGAGATTTGTGCTGCCCAACGCTGACATCCTGCTACACCAGGTGATGGGCGGAGCCGAAGGTCAAGCGTCCGATATTGAAATCAATGCCAAGCACATCATCAGAATCAAAGAGCGCTTAAATCAGATTCTCGCCAAGCACACCGGGCAATCATTGCAAAAAATAGAAAAAGACACCGACCGCGATTATTATATGACGGCGCATGAGGCGAAAGAATATGGGCTGATTGACGAGATTATTAAGAATAAGAAATAGAGGATTTGTCCGAAAAAATATTCCGCTTGGCGGGATATTTTGTCTCTAAGTATAGTTTATCGCCTGAGCTTGTCGAAGGCATACAATGATTGTTAATCTTTTAGAATGGATTGGAAATGGTATGTATATATTGTGCGTTGCATAGATAAATCAT
>JACOXY010000014.1 GCA_016182095.1 Candidatus Liptonbacteria bacterium | reverse complement strand
GCCCAGCCGGTTATGCCGGGTTTAGTTATGTGCCGCATTTTATAGTAGGGGAGGGAGCCATATTGTTCGGCGAGTTCTACGCGCTCGGGCCTCGGGCCTATAAACGTAATGTCGCCTTTTAATACGTTAATAAGTTGCGGGACCTCATCCAGGTGCGTGAATCTTAAAAACTGGCCGAATTTGGTAAGCCGACTATCATTTTCTTCTGTCCAGAGGGCGCCATCCGCCCCATGCTTCATTGATCTAAATTTATACAAAATGAACGGCTTATTGTTTTTCCCCATCCTTTTTTGTTTGTAGAAAGCCGGGCCATGGGATGTAAGCTTGATTAATAGCGCGGAAAGTGCGGCGACCGGTGAAATAATCACAACGAGCGCCGACGCCAAAATTAAATCAATCAATTTTTTGCCGGCCTCATAGAATTTCCTGCTCCTCCCCATATGTTCAACGAACCAATCATCTCTCAATTCATTTAATGGGACTCTTTGGAATATTGTCTCATAAAAATCGGACGCCTTAACTATATTAATGGGGTGTTCGGAGAGGGCGTAGAGGATGCTTAAGAAGACATCCTTTTCCTTTTCAAGAATCTCCTCATCAATAACCAGCGTGTCAATATCATTTTGGATTATTTGATTTTTTAGAGTTTCCGCGTTTTCAAAATCCGCGATTCCGTTCTTGGCTCCAATAATTGAAAAACCGAATTGCGGGTTTAGACTCAAAAATTTATTGGCCTCCCTGATCCGCGAAGAATCACCGATAAGAAGCGCCCTCGCTTGCCACTCCTTTGTTTTTAGTATTTTGGCTACGCCGATTCTCCATCCATAATCAAAAACGGCGAATACCAAGCTGAAAATTGCCAAGTTGGTCTTTGGTGTGAGAATAAAAAAAGTCTGGAATAAATAGAAAATTATCATAGATGTGAAAAAACTTGCGAATACGGCGGCTAAAAATGAGCGCAGATGCACTATATAGGTGCGGAAAGTTTTCGGGTGGTAAAGATCAAAAAGATAAAAACATAAGACCCAGACAAATAAAATAAAAGAAAACGGCCTAAGATGCGCGTAGAAAGAGTCCAGGAACTCCGGCCTTCCTCCCGGCAACAATTTGGCGAGGGGCGTATTATAACGAAGCCAGAGCGCCGTGATGAGCGCTCCATAGAAAAGTACCAAATCGCCAGCAAAAATTAAGATTTTCTTAAAAATACTCATTTATTCTGATGTTATAACACTATCCCTTTGGCGAGCTCTTTTCAAGGCAGCGCTGGTTTTGATAGAATAATGTTATAGCTCTTATGAAATACGAATTAGCGATAGTTGGCGGCGGTCCGGCCGGAGTTTCGGCAGGCATCTACGCGGCCAGAAAAAAAATAAAAACGATTTTAATAGCCGAAAGCTTTGGCGGACAATCCCTAACTTCTTTGGATATCCAGAATTGGATCGGGACCAAATCGGTTACCGGTTTGGATTTGGCGAAGATGCTGGAGGAGCATTTGCGCGCTCAAGAAGGGATAGATATTAAAGAAGGCGCGAGGGTAGAGAGCATTCAAAAAAGTGGCGATGGTTTTAAATTAGCCCTCAAAAATAATGAAGTAATTGAAACCAAATATTTATTGCTTGCGAATGGGAGCCACAGGAAGAAGCTCGGTGTTCCAGGAGAAAGAGAATTGGATGGGAGGGGGGTGGCATATTGCAGCACCTGTGACGCGCCAGTCTTCGCTGGGAAAACAATAGCGATTGTCGGTGGCGGGAATTCTGCTCTTGAAGGCGTCCGCGATTCGCTGCCCTACGCCTCGAAAATTTATTTGATAGCACGAGGCGATCATTTGAGGGGCGATCCTATAAGCCAGGAAAAAGCCAAAAACTCCGATAAGGTTGAAATTATTTATAATGCCGAAATTCAGGAAATCCTAGGCGACCTGCCTGCGCAGGCAGGCAAAATGGTTACCGGTTTGAAATATAAAGATAAAAAGGGTGGCGAAATAAAAGCATTAAAACTGGACGGTGTTTTTGTTGAAATTGGCTCTGTCCCCAATTCTGACTTGGCCAAAGAAATGCCTGGAATAAAATTGAATAATTACAGTGAGATTATCGTGGACCATAAAACCCAGGTGGCCGCTCCTGGTGTTTGGGCCGCGGGGGACGTAGCTGATGTTTTATACAAACAAAACAATATCTCTGCGGGGGATGCGGTGAAGGCAGTATTAAATATTTACGATACTTTGCATAGTGTAAAAAGAATTTAAATTTAAAAGAAAGGGCCGGACAACATTTCTGTTGCCGGCCCCTGATGGTGGGTTCCTGCCTAGAGCTGGAAATTCACCTGCTCCTGGGTGAGGCCGAGCTCTGCGGCCGCGAGCCACGCGAGCTCTGCCTTCTCCTTGTCGGTGAGGGCCTTCAGCTCCGCGAGGAAGCCCTTGGCTCCCCCCGCCGAGATCTTCTGCTGGTAGGAGAGTTTGTCGAACTCCTCCTGGCTCATTCCGGCGAACTGCGGGTTCGTCGGCCGGTAGCCGAAGTAGTCCTTCAGGACCACCACCATGCCCTTCTTCTGCACCTTTGCCTGTCCCTCCATGTCTATACCTCCGGTTTGGCCCACTTTTAGTGGGATTTGAGGGCTTTCCCAGCCCTGTCTGCGACCATTATAGCATGTAAAATGGCCGCTGTCAACCCCCCGTCTTTTTGAATTCACTAAGGAGCACGCTTACCTCTCTTATGAATTGATCCGCTTGCTCCTCTGTGAAGTCTGGATCTTTCACCCTAAACACAAAGGAGGGGGTCTCCAGAAGGCGCCTCTTGCTGTTCTTGAGGCCGAACCGCTCCTCTAAATCTTGGCGCACATGGTCTACCAAATTGTCATCCCAATAGCGCGTGATGTAGATATGAGCTTCTTTCAAACCGAAGCCCATTGGATCGCGGATGTTTCTGATGGCGCCGATTTTGTCATCGGAGTTTCGCGCCGACGAGAGTTCTTGGCAAATCCGCTCCAGATTCTCTAGAGTTCTTTCGGTTAGCATTGTCACCTCCGTTACTATCTTGATTGCAATTGTATCATAAAATCTTAACCTTGTCAAATACGAAAAATTAGAGTATTATTAGATTTATTATGCAGAACCAGAATGAAATCCATGTACCCAAAGAAGTAAACGGTATTTTGCGTACACTAAGAAAGTCTGGATTTCAGGCCTATCTTGTCGGCGGCTGTGTGCGCGACATCCTTCTAAAAGGAATTTATCCTGAGCTTGTCGAAGGACCAAAAGATTGGGATATTGCCACAAACGCTAAACCAGAAGAAATTCAAAAGCTATTTCCTGATAGTGTTTATGAAAATGAATTTGGCACTGTGGGAGTCAAAGTTAAAAACGCCATAGACGTTCTAAACGATATAGACGAAAAAGGGGGACGATTAGAACGAGCGCAGCGATCGAACAAGTGTAGCGATCGAACGAGTACAGCGCCTGGCATCGTCGAGGTAACGACTTTTAGGAAAGAAAGCGCCTATACTGACAAGCGGCATCCGGACAAAATTATTTTTGCGAAGACGATTGAAGATGACTTATCGCGCCGCGATTTTACGGTAAATGCGATGGCGTTAGGGTGGGGTAGCGCTTCGACAAGCTCATCGACTAAAGAAAAAATAGTGGATGGGATAAGCACAGAAAATGAAACCATGGTTGCCTTTAAGGATTTACAGCTTGTTGATCCTTATAACGGGCAGAAAGATTTGAAAGAAAAAATAATTCGCGCGGTTCACGATCCGGACGAGCGCTTTAACGAAGACGCGCTTCGGTTGATGCGGGCGGTTCGTTTTGCCGCGGAATTAGATTTTAATATAGAAGAAAAGACTGGCATCGCTATGCTAAAGCATAGTGGCCTACTTGAGGCAATTGCCAAAGAAAGAATCAGAGATGAGTTTGCAAAAATAATAATATGCGACCGAGCAAAAGATGGCCTTCAGATGCTTGAGGATTATGGTCTCATGCGGCATGTAATGCCAGAACTTCGGGAGGGCATTGATTGTGGCCAAAACAAACATCATATCTATACGGTCTGGGAGCATAATTTGCGCGCGCTGGACTACTCGGCCCAGAAAAATTATTCGCTCGCGGTTCGACTTGCGTCTCTTTTGCATGATGTCGGGAAACCGCGATCCAAAAGGGGAGAGGGGCCGGACTCCACTTTTTACGGTCATGACGCGATTGGCGCCAAAATGACTTTGAAAATAATGGACAGACTGCATTTTGGGAAAGAGCTCACCGAAAAAGTGGCTCATCTTGTCCGTTATCATCTTTTCTACTACAATGTGGGCGAGGTTACCGAAGCCGGAGTGCGAAGATTTTTGCGCAGAGTTGGCCCGGAAAATATTGACGATCTCATAAAAGTTCGCGAGGCGGATAGGATTGGTTCCGGCGTGCCGAAAGCGGTACCCTATAAGATTCGCCACCTGCTTTTTATGATTGAAAAGGTAAAGCGCGATCCTATTAGCCCCAAGATGCTTAAAATTCATGGAGAAGAAGTGATGAAAATCGCGGAACTTCTGCCGGGTCCAAAGGTTGGCGCTATTCTTGCGGTACTCTTGGAAGAAGTAATAGAAGATCCGAAGCGGAATACCGTGGGATACCTCGCAGAGCGAACGGCGGACCTGGCAAAACTTTCGGAAAAAGAACTTGCGGCGCTTGCGGAAAAAGCTAAAGAAACTAAAGAAGAATTTGAAGCCGGAGTAGAAGAGGAAATAAAAAAGAAACACTATGTAAAATAATATGGAAAATACCGAGCAACACCCAAAACTAGTTTCAAAAGAAGAGAGCGAGGCGATTAGCAAGTTCTTGGATAAAATCAGTGAAACCGAAACGACAATGACCGACAGAGATTTGAGCACATATCTTCGCGAGTTTCGTTTATCTGTTAATGACCTGCCTAATAAAAAAATTCTTGATATCGGTTCCGGCAAGCAGGAAAGATTTTCTAAAGAAGCCAGCGAATTCGGAGCGGAAGTTTTCTCCATAAACCCGGCTTTGCAGAAAAAAGAAGCTAGAAACGACGTTAAGGAAAACATAACAAGCAATGTGAGCGGCAAAAAACTTGAGTGGCAAGAGAGATCATTCGCGGGGCGGGGCCAAGAATTGCCATTTCAAGATGATACGTTTGACGTAGTTACCTCTCTCTACGCCGTGCCATATTTTATAGACAGTGAAAAGGGCAGAGCTCAAGCGCTACGCGAAATTATAAGAGTTTTAAAATCCGACGGCAAAGCGATAATTGCACCCGGCATTGGGATAGAAAGCCAAACCCTAACCGACTTGTTGGGAGAAGAAGGTATGTATTGGCTGAAGAAGCAAAACTGCAATATTAGCGCGAGAAAAGGCGAGCCGGTTATAATAACCAAGCACGCAACCAACTAACATTATAAATAATATGGAACAAACAAAAAGTGAAAACCAAATTCCGGAAAAGGATTTTTTACTTTCCATTAAGCCGGATGGTTCTTCAGAAAATTCGTATTTAGAAAATGGAAGGGTAATACGCAGAGTAATTTATGATGCCGAAGGAGTTAAGAGGACCGAAATTTTAGGGAAAGATATTGATAATAATGAAGTAAGCCAGTTTATTATTTATAACGCCGCGGGGCATGTTGAGCGATTTGAAGATATTAAATCATTATATAAAGCTCATCACACAGAATTTAATCATATATTGGGCGTCAAGAGTTTTTTTGATGAATTGGAGCGGCGCGGAGAATTTAATAAACCCGGGCATTAGGTTGGAAATTTATCGGGCTGTCGTATGGTGGCAGTATACACGCTCCGCCCCGTTAGATATATAGCGGGATATAGTATAGTGGCAGTATACACGCTTCGGGTGCGTGAGGCCTCGGTTCAATTCCGAGTATCCCGACGAAAAATATCTAACGGGGTGAAGGTGCGTGAGGTCCCAGTTCAATTCTGGGCAGCCCGACACTTCAAGAAAAGAGCCGTTTCGAGGCCATGATCGGAACGGCTCTTTCGCTTCAATGCCTATCCAGGCTCTTGTTTGGTTGTTTTTATGAAACTTTTATACAATGCAATCTGTCCTAACGCGCGAGCAAGATTATGCGCCCTTCTGCTATTATATTTTTTCTTGTTCCACCCAAAATAGTTATCATCAATATAGTCGTTCAAAAATCTTGCGGCAAGACCGAGCATAACGAGCTTCGCGGCCCTCGGGATCAGCTCGCGCTCTTCCTTGCTTAAATAGTTTTTCGCGGACTTAAAATATCCTCTCTGGAATGCCCTAAATTTGTCTTGGGAAAAACAATTTTGAGGGTCGTCCTCTTCCCCACCGCACAAAGATCTGACTGCGTCTCCAATATCATATAAAGGGGTTAGTTTTTGGACCCCATCCAAGTCAATCATAGCAATGGCGTGATTTTGAGAATCAAAAATAAAATTAGAAATTTTGGGGTCAGCGTGTATTATTCGGCGTGGTAAGTTTGAGGGCAAAATACATTGTGGGAAAGCGGCTAAAAGAAATTTCGCGGCGGAATTGGCGTGAGATTTATTTGAAAATTTATTTTGGTATGCGTGAAGCTTTTTAAAGACTTCTGCATACTGAAATGCCGGGATTACTCTCTCCAACGGTTTTTTGAATTTTCCCATTATGGCATGAAACGCGAGAAGAGCCTTGCCCGCCTCATATGTGTGCCACGCGCTTTCCACAACCTCAAATACTTTTCCCTGTATGGCGCGCAACAATCTCCATGTTTCCTTACCGTCATCTGTTGTGAGTAACCCCGCCTTTGTTTTTAACAATATTTGCGCCGGGAACCCGTTTTCACGTAAAAACTCTGTTACCGCGGAATAGTTTAAGGTTGCGTTACTCCCCGCAATTATCGGATGTATTTTTTGCAGTACCAAAAGATCCTCCGCAGTTTTTACAAAATAGGTTTTATTGATAAGGCCGCCATTCGCCGGTGTTATGGATTTTATATTTTTTATATCCCAGAAAGTAACCGTCTCTTTTGGTGTCATTATATTTTTTATAATAACTCAAAAGTTCGGTAAAAAGTTATCCACAACTTTCCTATTTGCATGGCGGAGGAATAATGTATAATTATGTCGTACATTGAGAAGTGAATAAAAACTCCAAAAAGGCGAAAGCCTAAACAATGTGTCGTAACGGCACAAACCATAGACCGCAAGGTCAAGAGTCCACCAACAAGGGTTCCTCACGGAACCCTATTTTGTTTGTCTTGACAATATTTAAGTCGGGAGTATAATTGAATAAAATCCTACTTTTCCAACTTGTATAACTTTTATGAATAAGAAACAATCCGGCAAAAACTTCTATGGCACTACCAATGTTGGTTCCAAGGGCCAAGTAGTTATACCGGTAGCTGCCCGTAAAAATATGAAATTAAAAAAGGGCGATCGCCTCTTAGTTTTTGGCATGCATGAGGACATGGTAGCCATGATCAAGCTTTCTCAGGTAGAGAAAATTGCCTCCCATCTTTCCGAAAAACTTAAGATGATTGATGAGGTTATAAGAAAAAACAAATAGTTTCGTACAATGAATTCAATAAAAAAATTCACCAAATCCGTAAAGGCTTTCATTAAAATGAGACCCTATGTTGCCGCCCTTATTGCCATTGCCGCGGCTTCCGGGGGGTTTTGGTATTTTAGTGGCGGCGGAGAACCCGCTGGGGAAACAATAACAGTCACAAGGGGTAACGTTGTGCAGGAGGTAAGCATAACCGGCAAAGTAAGGCCGGTTCAGGAAGTCCAACTCTCTTTTGAAAAGTCCGGGAAAATATCAAAAATTTATGTAAATGTGGGCGATAAGGTGAGTGCCGGCAAGAGCTTAGTAAGTTTGGAAAACGGAGATTTGCTTTCTAGTCTTAATAAGGCAAAAGCCCAGCTTAAAATTGATGAAGCAAAACTTGACGAACTTTTGAACGGTACGCGAGAGGAAGATTTGGACGTTAAAAGATCAGAACTAGAGAAAGCCAAACAAGAGCTGGAAAATTATTACAACGACGTTTTAAATATTTTGAATAATGCATTTGTTAATTCAGATGATGCGGTCAGAGTGAAAACGGCTGGAATTTTTTCTGGCTATAAGACAACTGCATATAAAATTACATATGTTGATTGCAGCGGAGAATCTAAATATCAAGCCGAACTTTTGCGCGCAAAAAGCGAGACCGAACTGGATACTTGGAAAAATGAACTAAATCTTTTAAGTAATGCTTCGGGAAGATCACAATTGGAAAAAGCTCTGGTTGACGGGAGTGCCCACCTGGCCGTTGTTCAGGAACTTCTTATAAGAATCAGCGAGACTTTAACAACTGGTTGTACCGGGAATGATGCATCCCTCGATACATACAGGAAGAACATAAGTACCGCCAGAACGAACGTAATTTCATCAATGACGGACATCAACAATCTTGAACAGAACATAGCTGCTCAAAAAATAGCGGTTACAAAAATAGATAATGAATTAAAACTAAAACTCGCGGGCACCAATCCAGAGCAAATTAATGCCCAGAGAGCCCAAGTTGAATATTCCGCAGCCAGTGTGAAGGGCGCCGAAGCAGAATTAGCCAAAACCGTGATTCAGGCTCCTTTTAGCGGTACTGTAACAGAGCAAGACGGCAAAGTCGGCGCCGTCATATCTCTGAATAGTCCGATAGTATCCATGATTTCAGAGGCGCAATATGAAATTGAAACTTTTATACCGGAAGCGGATATAACAAAAATTAAAGTGGGTAATGTGGCGCGGGTTACTTTGGATGCCTATGGGAGTGAAGTAGTTTTTGAAGCTGCCGTTGCTTTAATACCGCCATCCGAAACCGTAATCGAGGGAGTGCCTACTTATAAAACAATTTTCAAGTTTACAAAAGATAGCGAGCAGATTAAATCCGGCATGACTGCAAATATTGACATTGAAACTGGCAGGAAAACCGATGTCATAGTTATACCCCAAAGATCGGTAATAAGCAGGGGTGGCGAAACTATGGCGCGGGTTCTTCTTAAAGATGGTGCGGTGTCAGAAACGCCCGTGACCACCGGCCTTCGTGGATCGTCCGGAGAGATTGAGATAGTGTCCGGATTAAATGAGGGGGACCAAGTTCTATTATTCTCCAAATAAAAATGGCTCTTATAGAGGCGAAGAATTTAGGCAAGACATATGAGGATGGCGAGGTAAGGACTGTGGCTTTGAGCGACGCCACTTTCTCCGTTGAATCGGGCGAATTTGCGGCTATTATCGGCCCATCGGGATCAGGCAAATCAACCCTGCTTCACATTTTGGGCTTTTTAGATAAGAACTCAAGCGGCGAATATAGATTTGACGGCAAAACGATCAACAATTATTCGGAGGATGAAATAGCGCACATCAGAAACTCTAAAATGGGGTTTGTGTTTCAGGCATTTAATCTACTGCCGCGCGTTTCGGTTTTGGAGAACGTGAAGTTGCCGCTTATTTACTCTGGCGTACCAGAATTGTCCTGGGATGAAAAAGCCAGAGAGGCAATTGAATCAGTTGGTTTGACGCATAGGATTTACCACGAACCCTCACAGCTTTCTGGGGGCGAAAAACAGCGGGTTGCGATTGCGAGGGCCTTGATTTTGAAGCCGCAGATAATTTTTGCTGATGAGCCGACCGGCAATCTTGATTCAAAATCTGGTAAAGTCATTATGGAAATTTTGCAGGACTTAAGCGAAACTAGGGGACACACGATAGTTCTTATCACTCACGAAACCTATACCGCCGAACACGCCGAGAGAATAATTGAGTTAAAGGATGGCGTAATAGTGTCCGACACCAGAGTGGCACACAGGCATCACGCTAAGCAGGGATTTAAGAAATAATCCCTCGTCCTTTCAGGCATCCACCATGTGTTGCGTATATATTTACAGAACCAAAAAAGATAAAATATTTTCTAATCTCAAGAGTCGGTTGAGATGTGTTATTAATGCTCGAAGGGTGAGGGATGAATATTCATCACACATTAAAAATTGCCGTCAGCGGAGTTACAACTCATAAATCTCGGTCCGCCCTTACTATTTTAGGAATTGTTATCGGCATAACCGGCATAATGCTCATGGTTTCTATTGGCAGCGGCGCCGAGAATCTTATTTTGGGAGAAATAGGTGGATTGGGCGCGGAAACAATCATCATTCGTCCCGGGCGTGAACCAAGCGGACCATCTGATGTTGGCGCGACTCTCTTTGCCGATTCGCTTAAATCCCGTGATGTTGAACTTTTGCGGCGCAAAAGCAACGTTCCGGACTTGGTAGATATAATGCCGATACTTATTATTCCGGGTAGCGTAGCTTATAAAAACGAAACTTATTCGCCGCAGATTTTTGGCGGCTCCATTGAATTTTTCGCCAATGCTTTTAACTTGGCTTTAGAGGCGGGATCTTTCTTTGACGACGCTGACATCAGGGAAAAGGCAAGCGTGGCAGTTATCGGCTCTAAGGTTAAGGACGAACTTTTTGGGCCATCAGACGCGGTGGGAGAAAGTATAACAATAAAAAATAAAAAATTCAGGGTTCAGGGCGTACTCGCCAAGAGGGGGCAGGCGTCTTTTGTGAATTTTGATGAGGTGGTGCTCGTTCCATACACGACCGCGCAAACCTATCTTCTGGGAACGGATTATTATCATGAGGTAATGGTTAAGGCTTCATCTCCAGAAGCTGTGGGAAGAGCCGTGCAGGACATAGAGGCTACCCTCCGCGAATCGCACAATATAACTGATCCCGACAAAGATGATTTTTTTGTAGTTACCCAGCAAGGGGCGATTGATCAGATAAAAACTATAATAAACGCGCTTACGACATTTTTATCTTCGGTGGTGGCGATCGCGCTGGTTGTCGGCGGGATTGGTGTTATGAATATAATGCTCGTTTCGGTTACGGAGCGTACACGGGAAATAGGATTAAGAAAAGCGCTTGGGGCCACAAATAAAGACATTCTTCGCCAATTTCTCTTGGAGGCAGTGATTTTAACAGGAGTCGGAGGGCTGATTGGCATAGCTCTTGGGGCCGTATTCGGGTTTGTTGCTTCTATTATTCTCACCGAATATGCTAATCTTGATTGGGATTTTGTCTTCCCCATCTCGGCGGCTATTCTTGGCATAACCGTATCGGCGCTCGTTGGTTTAGTTTTTGGAATTTATCCGGCAAGCCAAGCCGCGAAAAAGAGCCCGATGGAGGCCTTGCGCTACGAATAACCGTTGACACTACGGGGTCTGACCCCGTAGTATTATTATTATGCCTAGAAAACGTCTACTACTTGTAAGTGGCGAAATTTACCATGTTGTTCTCCGGGGGGTAGAAGGGAGAGACATATTTTTAGATGTTAGTGATTACTGGCGAATGGCACATGGCCTCTATGAGTTTAATGACGCAAACCCTACAAGTTGGGAATTTCGTCAAAACTACGGGGTCAGACCCCGTAGTGAGGTAGTTGCAAAGTCGCGGCAAATTAAAGAAAGAAAGACAAAGGATCGGCTTGTTGATATTTTGGCTTTTTGTCTTATGCCCAATCATATCCATTTGCTATTGCGACAAGTAAAAGACGGTGGCATATCACTGTTTATGCAAAAGCAGGGCGGTGGCTACGCAGGGTATTTTAATTTAAAAAATGAGCGGCAGGGTCATCTTTTTCAAGGACGTTTTAAAGCGATCCACATAAAAACTGATGAACAGCTAAAAATTGTCTTCGTATATATTCATACTAATCCAGCGTTTTTGGTTGATCATGGCTGGAAAGGGGATGGCATTAAAAATCCGGCCAAGGTAATCAAGTTGGTGGAGTCATATAAATGGTCGAGTTATCAGGATTATCTAAAAATAAAAAACCTTCCTTCTATCACCAATAAATCACTTTTCGGGGCTATAATGAGTCCACGAGATTGGCAAAAGTTTACTGATGACTGGATATACTCTAGAACCTTAGATGATTTTGAGGATTTAGCACTGGAATAACAAACTACGGGGAACTACGGGGTCAGACCCCGTAGTTTGGTGGGGCGATGAAAACATGACTAAAAGATCTGAACTAGGAAATTTGGGCGAAGATATCGCCTGCGAATATCTTAAAAATAAAAAATATAAAATTTTGGCTCGTAATTATAGGAAGCCGTGGGGAGAGATAGATGTTGTTGCTAAAGCTAAAGATAAAACTCTGGTTTTTGTGGAGGTAAAAACGGTTAAAGAAAGCGGTAGCGCATATGCAGTTTCAGCGGAAAACCAAATGACTCCCGCCAAAATAAATAAATTTAAGCGTGTAGCGCAGTTATTCGCCGGTGAGTACAAGCATCTTATTAACGAAAAAATTGGCTCACGACTGGATGTGCTTGCGATTACTTTGCCTTATGACGCGCCAGAGAGAACCTTAGTTGAACTTTTGAATATAGCTAAAATAAATCACTACGAAAATATATAACTCCACTGATTTATGCATTTGGCGAATATACAAATTGGCATAGCTGAACCAAAAATTTTGCTTCCATAAAGCGCAAGAAAAACCGAATGTGAAGATTATGGTCCGCCAAAACTATTTTGGCGGCTTTTTGATTCTGTCGGGCCAGGAGGGATCAAACCTCCGACTTACCCTCCCCGAGGGCATATATTATCACTATACTATGGCCCGTATTTTGTTAGTGTAGCTTAAAAAGAGAAAATGTAAATGAAAAGAGCTTGTTGTTTGGTGTTGCATGATTTACTATAAGTTTATGGAAAAAAGAATAGGTGTGGAGCAAAAAGAAAGTAGTGAAGAGCGAGAGGCAGTTATTAGATGTCTCAAAGAACACATAGTTGATATTGAGCCAGGGTGGCAGGGAGATCGAGCGCTTCGCAAAAGTGTTGCTGGCGGTTTTATGGGCGCTGCCGAAACTTTGGTAAGCCGTTGTGATCCGCCGCTTAAAATTCCTAAGCTTTCTATATTGGGAGGAAAGAGCGTTGTACTGGTTGGGCCGAACGGCAGCGGTAAAAGCACATTACTTGATGCCTTCATGAAAATCAGGCACGCTGATTTTGATGAAGGCGCGCATGGATATAATGCCGGTGTTCATGGCAAAGAATCTCTGCGCATTGCTCGCCTGAATCAGGAAGAAATTCTTCGTGGGATTGAAGACACAAAGGTTAAAACAGTGCTCCAGATTGCTAAAGAGGCCTTTGTAAAAGAATTTCCGATTGAATGGGAAGATCCCGATGCGCATGACAAAAACCTTATTAATCAAGAAGCCGAACAGCGAATCGAAGAACTTTTCGGAAAAGCCGGAAAACTGCTTGAGGTTGATTATTTCTCGGATCGTGAAGTTCATGAACTTTCCGGTGGCGAAAGAACCAAGCTTTCGTTGCTTATGATATTGGGGAGTGAGCCGGATGTTTTGCTTCTTGATGAACCGACCAATCATTTAGACTTGGAAAGCATCGCAAAATTAACAGGTCTTATTGATAAATATAAGAAAGCGAGGATGGCCGTAGTAAATGTAAGTCATGTTGAGTGGTTTTTGGATATTGCCGGTGTCGATGGAACCGTAGAAATACAAAGCGATAAAAAATCCCGCACAGTTATATCTTCACCCTCTCCATATAATCGATACATAAAAAAAGAAAAGCGAAGCGCATTAATCGAGGGTGATATTGAGTGGATCCCGAATCTCAATAAAAGATCCGGCGCACTCTTTAATGCTCAAACTGATAAAATAACTGTGCCAAAGTCGCCCCTTTATGACATAGAGCTGCCGACAGTCTCCAGTAATATCTTACTTGTTTTTTCGGGAAAAAACGGAACCGGCAAAACAAAACTTATGGAAGAGATGGTGAATCGCCGAAGCAAAGTTATCCGCAAGGAGGAAGGAGTACAATCAGCATACTTGCCGCAGTTTTGGCCGAAAGAGGTGGTTAACGGTTCCCTTAACGATTTTTTCCAGTGGGTGAAAGAAAATATTAATCCTCATAGTGAGAGAGACAGCACAAGATTTAAGAGAAAATTAAGCGAACTAGATTTTCAAAGAGAATCTCATCGGGACATTTTAAAAGAACCGCTCTCTTCATTTAGCGGGGGCGAACAACGGCTGCTTTGGTTCGTGGCCGCAAGCGTTCTTGAGGGAACCGACGTTTTAATGCTGGATGAGCCCACTAATCATACGGATAAAGCTACTATGGAAAGGATTGTAAATGCTATTAGAAACTTTGACGGAAGTGTGGTGCTTTCCACTCATGACTTGCGGCTCATGGAGGCCATGGAGCGCGATTCGGGGCAGACTAGAGCCGGGCAGGGCATTAGGCACATCCTTTTTGAACGCTCACGCGATAGAACTAAAATTGGAGAAACTAAAGTCCCACCATCGGTATATGCGAAAGATATGATTGCCAGGTCTCAAGATGCGGCTCGGCGCATCAGGTTAACAAAATAAAATATCCCGACGTGGTATCGGGATTTTTTATTTTCTGCTATTTTTCTTTCTTCTTATCTTTGCAGTTCCTAATTTTGCCACTGTTTTTCCCTTTGCAAGCCCTCTCATACATTGGGTGCACGCTAAAATACGCTTGCCGTTGGGCAGGACCAGTTGGTTGGGTTATAGTGGCCCCGGAGCAGGATTCTTGTCCCACCCATTTGAGACCCCTTTCCGCAAATTTTGCAGGCTCGCATGCCGTTTTTGCCAGAGAGCAAAGCGATATGCTACAAAAACGAGCACCCCGCCCTCTAAGCTCTTAATAGTAAGTTTATATATCTTATAATATATTTGTGGCTATGTAAATTTCTATAGTTAGCGCGCATAGAGGGCAGGGCTCGAAGTTTGGCATAGCCAATCTTCGAGAGTATAATACGACTATATAATTAATGCAACCAGGAAGTAGAAGTTCGGTTGATTTTTTCTGGGCAGTGGCTTATCGAACTTTCACTTCCTGGCAAGATTACCATGGAAAGAGAATCGCAATCAGAAAGAGACCAAGAGTATTATAATAAACTGGCCGATAAGTTAGATGAATTACAAAGAGAGAAAAATAATGGCAGGGGAGTGCAGTGTGTTAGTGACATTATCTCTTATCTACGCATGGGTGATATAAGATCCGCCAAAGCAATCGCTTGGCATGACCATGACAAAATAAATGATGCATTAGGAGTTTATAAAGACATAAAGAAGGTATTGATTAGAGAACTTTTTGATGATGAGAAAGAGCACCCCTGGAGTGTTCTTGAGCGATTAAAGAAGCAGGCAGAAAAATAATTTGCAAGAGTTTATATCATATGACCGAAAAATATCCCAAAGAACTAAAACAAGAAAGTCAGGAATATTATAATCGCTTGGCTGATAAATTAAATGCATTACAAAAGGTTAAAAATGATGGCAGAGGAATGAATTGCGTGCGAGCAATTGTACTGGAATTGCTGAGAGGAGACATAGGATCGGCTAAAGCTATCGCTTGGAACGAGCAAGATAAAATTAATGATGCTCTCGGAATGAATAAGGATATTAAAGAAGTAATCATCCATGAATTGTTTTGTGATGAAAAAGAACATCCATGGAGCATAGAAGAGAAAATAAAAAATTGGAAAAATAAAAAATAAAATGGAAATTATTTATTACGTAATAGCATTGGTTTTTTCGGTGATGGCGCACGAAGTGGCGCATGGACTTGTGGCCGATAGATTGGGCGACCCCACGGCGCGTCTTGCAAACCGATTAAATTTTAATCCCGTTAATCACATTGACCCTTTCGGTTCCGTTCTTTTGCCGGCGCTTATGTATTTAATGACCGCGCCCTTGGGGCAGCCCATAGTTTTTGGTTGGGCAAAGCCAGTGCCCTATAACCCCTACAACCTGAAAAATCCGAAAGTGGGCGCGGGGCTAATTGCCGTGGCCGGGCCCTTAACTAATATTTTTTTGGCTGTAATTTTCGGATTGATTCTTCGCGCGGCTACTATCCCGGGACTTGTGGCATTAGCACAGCTATCCATAATTGTGGTTCTATTGAATATCGTGCTCGCGGTATTTAATTTGGTGCCTATACCGCCGCTGGATGGCTCAAAAGTTTTATTTTCAATTCTGCCGGCAAGCTTCAGTAATTTAAGAATATGGCTTGAACAGTATGGTTTTATACTGCTCCTCTTTTTCATATTTTTTGGCTTCTCAATAATAATGCCGGTTATTGATTTCTTGTTTTATTTGATAGTCGGGAACAGCCTGCCTGCGCAGGCAGGCTTGTATTCCACATAGCCGAAGGGTTTGTCTTTGTGGGGTTCATTCTCTACAATTATTATAGATTCTTGATTTTTAGATGGAGCGAGCGTGAAAAAACGGCGCTTGTGGCTGCTCACGCTATTATTGGCTCTGGTTTTGTTTTTATCGCTACCAGCATATTCCAAAGAATCAGATTTTCACTATCCTAATTTCAGCAGTGAAAAATCTCAAGCCCTGGAAGAAATACTTTATATATTCGGCTATTTAATTCCCAAATATTATTACAAGCCGCTCCCAAATATTGATGAATGCGTTCAGAAAGTTTTGAATGGCGGTCTTGCGGCGTGCCTGGATAAAAACTCTAGATATCTTCCAAAAAGTCAGATGGATGAAAGGGCGTGGGAGGAGAACGATGACGAATATTTTGGTATCGGAGCAACTTTAATGAAAGATTGTGACAGCGTGCTTGTTTCGTCTGTTGAAGAAAACTCTCCGGCTTATGTAGCTGGGATCATGGCGCGTGACTTAATTGTGGGAGTGTCTGACGCCTCTCACGCTATACAATCCACAAGCGGGAAGAGCGTTTATGAGGTTGCGGCAATGATTCGTGGACCAAAAGATAGTTTTGTAAATATAGTTGTCCGGCGGGGCGACGCGGAGATAAACTTTCAAGTTCAGCGGAAAGCAATCCCCGTCAAACTAGTGGAATCGCGGCTGATTTCACCAGAAATTTCTTATGTAAGCATTAAGAGTTTTGATAGTTTTTCCATCTCCCAAAAAGTTAACTCTGCTCTAAATGGCGTCGCGGCTAAACCCGGGACCAGAATCGTAATTGATTTAAGGGATAACCCAGGCGGGTTTTTGCGGGAGACTATGAAGATCTTGGTTCTTTTTGAAAACAAGCCGAGAAATATTCTGGTAACAGAGAGGAAATATTTAAATAGCTCTTATGTTGATTCTGTAAATACCGTGGCTGATATGATATATGACTATCCAGCCATCCTTTCTTGGTTTGGGAAATATAGCGACAGAAAAATAGCCGTTTTAGTTAATGGCAATAGTGCTTCCTCCGCCGAAATTCTTGCTGGCTATCTTCAACAGAAAGGCGCGACCTTAATTGGCGAGCAAACTTATAAGAAGGGGACTGTTCAGACGGATTTTCACGGCGCAAGCGGCGGGACTCTGCACTTAACAACCGCCGAATACCTACTTGGTAATTCCAAGGTGAAAGTTGATGGCATTGGTATTACTCCTAATGTTATAATCAAAAATCCTGATGGTTGGGTTCGTGGTGATACCGCGAATGATCTGCAGCTTCAGAAAGCAATAGAAGTTTTAAGTGGTTCGGCTACGCTCACCACAGGCAATAATTAACTGCCCCCTAAAGCGGGCAGTTTATTTATACACACTCGCGTTGTGGAATTAGGTGTTATAATTAAGTAATATTAAAATTATATGATTATTGTATGCAGCAACTAATTGATTTTTTGCAGAGCATTTTTGTTGATAAGGCGCCGGCATTGCCGGAGGGGTTAAAGTCATTTATCGTTAAAGTCGCGCCGTACGCGGTGGTTGTGGCGCTTATCTTTATTGGCATGACAATGTTTACGCTCATTCCGGCCCTGTTTGCGGCCATTGGTATTGGAGTCGCAGCCGGAATAACCGAAGCATTTTTTAGCCCAATGATGTTGGTTTACATATTGCTCGGCATTGTAAACATCGCTCTTCTTATTATGGCTATCCCAGGGCTTTTTAAGAAGACTGAATCTGGATGGAAGTATGTGTTTTATGTGTCACTTGTCGCTCTTGTATCCAACATTATTTCGGTAAGCATTTTTAGCGTAATTATGAGCGTTCTCGGGCTTTACTTTTTGTTCCAGGTGCGCTCATACTATATGGGTTCTTTATATTCATCACCCTTCTCGCCCCCTGTCCCTCCGATACGGCCACCAATGTAACTTTTTTGGGGGGTGTTGACCCCACACATAAAAGACCTTATGTGTGGGGTTGACACAATGCCTAGCGTAGATATATACTTTCCAGTATAAGTTTTTAGTGAATAAGTTAGCAGGTTTTGCGAATAAAAATGTTAAAATTCATAAAACCATTAAACAAAAGCGGCTCTTAGGCCTACTTTTAGGTATATCTTAAAAGAGTCGCTTTCCGCGGCTCTTTTTAATTTATCCGCGCTCACCGAAGCATTTTCATTAATGTTTTTGCTGGATTTAGGATAATGCGGCAAAAACATTGGTGAAAATCGGCAAATATCTGAAACTGTTGCAGTTTGAAAAATTAACCCACCAAAATTTCGCTTTGCGAAACTTAGGCGGGTAAATAATAGGGGAAAGTATGTAATAGCAGGTATAGCCTTGTGCTTTGCACAAGGAAACTCTAAACTCGAAACTCTCATCTCTAAACAACTTCAAATATCAAAATTCTAAATTCAAAACGCAATTTCTCGCTTTGAGTTTTGGATTTTGTGTTTTGAGTTTGTCTAGAGTTTAGAAATTAGAACTTATGGTTTCCTCGCGCAGAGCGCGAGGTGTACATCAGCATTGGGATGGTCGGTTAGCCGTCTGCCCAGCAGACGGCGACAGTTGACTTTTGACATTTGACCATTGACTTCACGGAGTGATTTTTTAGTAATTTCTAATAAAATCAATTTCCCTGTTGTTAATTGTCAGTTGTTAATTGTCAGTTGTTGCCGTCTGTTGGGACAGACGGCATAAGGGCGTATGGTGGATGCCTTGACATCAAAGAGCGATGAAGGACGCGGCGTAGCGGCGATATGCTTCGGGGAGGTGCGTAGCAACCTGTGATCCGGAGATTTCCGAATGAGGCAACTCTATCGCGTAAAACGCGATAATCCACCCAAATTTTTGAGAAAAAAATAGCACTGCTTTATTGCAGTGCTAAGGCTGAGCAATTATGTAGAGCAATTACTCACCATGCGGTATTAACAATGGCTTTGAGTGCAGCAAGGAAAGTCGCCGCTAGGAGAAAAAGCGTTACCGCGTTTACGGTAAAATCAGAAAATATGTTCGTGGCATAGACATACCAGACAACTGGAAGAAATATTAAGTTCCATAAGGAGAAAGCAATCAGTAGTGAGATTGCAAGATTTTCAATCAAAGAGGTAATTCTAGTTTTCTGCATTGGTGTTTCCTACAGTGCGTTTCTGTTGTTTAAGATAACAGAAATTCGATATTTATCAAGTTGATTTTTCTCAAAAATTTGGGTGGATGCAAACCCGCTGAAGTAAAACATTTCAGTAAGCGGAGGAAGAGAAAAAAATAGCTTACGCAACTTCCAATTTCTAACATCTAATTTCCAATGAATTTTTATTGGCAGTTAGCGGTTGGTGGTTGGCAGTTGCGTAAGCAACATTCCCTAAGTAGCGGCGAGCGAAAAGGGAAGAGCCTAAACGCTTGCGCAACACCGAATTTCTAACTTCTAATTTCCAAGCACAGTTGGTAATTAGTAGTTGGCGGTTGGGTGTTGCGTGAGCGGGTTGTAAGGTAGAGACAATTTAGAGATAGGGAATAGGCTTGTCCAGTCCCAATTTTTGAGTTTTTAAGTATAAAAAAGGGGCTTACTCTCCGTCCAGCTGGACGTCGCAGAAGCCCTCGCTTCCCAGGAACGAGCTGGGAGAGCACCCTCGCTACTTGTTTCGCTCTCGTCAGCGATTAAATAGCGAATTAAGTGCATTGTATTATACTTATGTTGTTTTGTCAATAACTTAAAAATTGGGGCTGGATGTAGTAGCTTATTTCTTGTTTCTAATAAAGAGTTACAAATTTGTTTGTTAGCTGAAGCTTCTGGAAAGAAGCCCCAAAGACGGTGATAGGCCGGTAAGCGAAAATAGACAAACTCTTGTTTTTATTCTTAAGTATCTCGAGGCAAATAAACTTCGAGAGAATCCGCCTGTACTATCAGGCAAGGCTAAATATCTTTGATGATCGATAGTGAACTAGTACCGTGAGGGAAAGGTGAAAAGTAGGCCGGTGAGGCCGATGAAATAGAATCTGAAACCATATGTCTACAAGGAACTGAAGTCCGCAAGGACAACAGTGTGCCTATTGAAGAATGATCCAACGACTTTAGGTAAGTGGCAAGGGTAAGTTTGATTAATCGAACGAACCCGCAGGGAAACCAAGTGTTAAAAGCGCGTTACCATGTTTACATGGTTTAGTCGCTTGCCTAAGACTCGAAACCTGGTGAGCTTGCCCTGGGCAGGATGAAGTCCCGCGAAAGCGGGATGGAGGTCCGAACCGGTGGGTTGTTCAAAACCTTCGGATGACCTGGGGTAAGGAGTGAAAAGCTAATCGAACCAGGAAATAGCTAGTTCTCTCCGAAATAGTTTTCGGACTAGCCTCAAGAAAAAACCTTAAAGGGGTAGAGCTACTGGTTGAGAAGTAAAGGGCGCAAGCTCGGCTTCTTAGTCAAACTCCGAATACTTTAAGGATCGTCTTGGGAGTCAGTACGTGGGGGCTAAGCTCCATGTACGCGAGGGGAAGAGCCCAGATCGCAGTCTAAGGTCCCTAAATCTACGCTAAGTGTCAAAGGTAGTGTTCTGCCACAGACAGATAGGAGGTTGGCTTAGAGGTAGCCATCCTTTAGAGGTAGCCATCCTTTAAAGAGTGTGTAACAACTCACTATTCGATGGCAGAGCGCGCCGAAAATGTATCGGGGCTAAGCGTAGTACCGAAGACGCGGATGCCTTGTGTATAACACAAGGAATCTCTAAATTCGAAACTCTAATCTCTCAACAATTTCAAATATCAAAATTCTAAATTCAAAACGCAATTTCTCGCTTTGAGTTTTAGTTTTTGTGTTTTGAGTTTGTTTAGAGTTTAGAAATTAGAACTTAGGGTTTCCTCGCGTTGTACGCGAGGCGTGGTAGGAGAGCATTCGTATCGCGCTGAAGTACGAAGAGAGAATGTTGGAATGAGTAACCACTATTTCAATGCGAAATTGAAACCCCGAAAATCCAAGGTTTCCGTGGCACTGGCAATCAACCACGGGTTAGGCGGTCCTAAGGCGATGGTGAAAACCGTAGCTAATGGGTAGCTAGTTAATATTCTAGCCCTGCCTGTAGAGCGTGATGGAGGAACGAAGGAAACAAGGGCGAGCGCATTAATGGTTTTGCGTTCTTGGTGCGGAGAGTAGTTTGACAGGCAAATCCGTCAAACTGTGTTTAATCACGATATTCGCGCACTGATTGAAGATGAAGGTTTTCCTTTATCAACTTGTCTGAAGAGCCTTCCGAGAAAAGCTTCTAAGCATATCTATAGGCATCCGTACCGTAAACCGACACTGGTGGATAGGGCGAGTAGCCCAAGGGGAACGAGTGATTCTTCGCTAAGGAACTCGGCAAAAAAGCGGCCGTAAGTTAGCGATAAGGCCTGCCTTGCCGTCCTACAGACGGCAACATCTGACATATGACATCTGACATTTGACTTCATGGAATTGATTTAATTAAAAAATTTACTCCCTGCGGTCAGTTGTTAGTTGTCAGTTGTTATTTGTTGCCGCCCGTAGGGCGGCGAGGCTGCAACAAAAGTCTCTCTGGCGACTGTTTATCAAAAACACAGCTCCCTGCGAACTCGTAAGAGGATGTATAGGGGGTGACGCCTGACCGATGCGAGAAGGTTAACGATGGCGGTGTGTGTCTCACTGCGTTCGACATTAGTAATGCGAATTCTGCGAATAAACATGCGAATGCAACGAATAAAATAAAATTCGTATCATTCGTACCAAAATTCGTAACATTCGAATTATATTTTTGGCGAGCGGAGCGAGGCACATGCTGACTGTCCGAAGCCCTCGTCAATGTCAGCCGTAACTATAAGCAACCTTGTAGTTGTAAAATCTGGCTATATGCTGGAAACCCCGCGAATATCAAAGTACCTTCAAGGTGACAATCTTTGATCGATGCGGACAATCAGCAGGAAAGACTCTAGTTTTTACTAGAGAATCCTCAGAGACTATACGCCGGATCAGCCAATTGGCTGAATGATATAGTCCGATCTCATGGGCGACCATGAGGATCCCTCAATAAATTTGGGCTTGTCCAATCTTGTTGAAGGGTGATAACGAAAATGAACGGTTCTAAGGTAGCGCAATTCCTTTTCGGGTAAGTTCCGAAGCGCACGAAAGGCGTAACGACTGGAGAACTGTCTCAGCGAAGAGCTCGGTGAAAATGCGATTCCCGTGAAGACGCGGGGTACCTGCAGCAAGACGAAAAGACCCCGGAAGCTTTACTGCAACTTGTTATTGGCTTTAGAGTTTTGATGCGTAGCGTAGTGGGTAGCCTTTGAAACTCGGTTTTCGGATCGAGTGGAGGCAACAATGAAACACCCATCTTCAAAATTTTAAATTCTAACCTTGTGGGCAAAAACCATAGGGGACAGTGGCTGGCGGGCAGTTTGAATGGGGCGTTTTCCTCCTAAAAAGTAACGGAGGAGTTTATTAAGGTCAGCTTAGCCCGGATGGAAATCGGGCTCTACGTGTAAAGGCACAAGCTGGCTTGACTGTGAGGCTTACAAGCCAAACAGGTGCGAAAGCAGAACTTAGTGACCCGACGATTATGTCTGTGTCTCACTGCGTTCGACATTAGTAATGCGAATTCTACGAATAAACATGCGAATGCAACGAATAAAATAAAATTCGTATCATTCGTACTAAAATTCGTAACATTCGAATTATATTTGTGGCGAGCGGAGCGAGGCACAGGCTCTTTATAGAAAGGTCGGAGACAACGGATAAAAGCTACTCCGGGGATGAGCTCTGAAATAAGAGCTTGTTGTCCTCTCCGCAGCAATGTGGAGTAATAAATGCGGCTTATAACGGTGAACCTTGAGACGGTCTTTTTCTCATCATAAGATGAGTTTCTCGTTCTCTTGGAATACCGTGGGAAGTCATTTGCTCAAAAAATTTGAGCAAATTGACCCCGTAACGACTTGATCGCAATGTGATCGGAGTTACCACAATGATGATTTTGTGGTAGCTAATACGCCGCCCCCACCCAAATTTTGCAAAACAAAATTTGAGTGGGTGAAGATATAGTCTAATGCGAAAAGCATTGAACAGGCTGGTATCGTCCGAGAGTCCCTATCGACGACGATGCTCGGCACCTCGATTAACTTAACCGATAGTCGAGGTTAAATTCGGCTCATAACGGTGGAACCCATATACAAAAACCCAGCAAGCGATGTTAAAATATGTATATGGACAATACCGTGGGAAGTTTTAAGATTAATACTCGTTGGCAGAACAAGTGGAAAATTATTAAGCCAACGTTGACGATTAATTCGCGACAGTATTCATTGATTATTGGTTCTATGTTAGGAGATGGAACATTGCGAGTTGGCAGTGGAGCCATTAATGCCAATCTAAAAATTGAACAGGGTTTGGTGCAAAAAGATTATGTATTTATTGTGGAAGTATCAAATACTGCGTTCGCTTGTTTTTACCGAACCAAAGATAAGTTACCGATATCGAGAAAGTAGAAAACGATATCCAAAATCCTGGTGGTTTAGAACAGTGCGCCATCCTACCATAACGACATTCCATAAACGGTTTTATAGAGATGGGCTCAAAATTGTGCCCAAGGATATTGGCAAAGATCTAGACGCGCTGGCTTTGGCAGTTTGGATTATGGATGATGGCAGTTTAAGCAAGAATAAAATTGATATCAGCACATATTCTTTTACAGAAAAAGAAGTTCAATTACTACAAAGAGTTTTCAAAGAAAATTTTGGCTTAATTGCTAATTATTATCGTGATCGCAACAAAGGATATCGCATGTATTTTAAGATAAGCGAAACCAAGAAATTGATTTCTCTTATTAAGCCATACATTGTGGATTGCCTTAAATACAAAATTAATCTTAAGACCCCGTAACGACTTGTTCCGAAGTCCGCAGAAGGCGGATAGGACGGAGTTAGAAAATGTGATGGTTATTTTCTAGCTAACACGCCGAACGGTAGTTTTACTACCGATGGTATAGTCTACGCCATTAGTAATAATGGAATTAGTGGTCGGCTCATCCTAGCGCGGGGGTGGAGAAGCTCCCAAGCGTGAGAACAGAAATCAAGCGCTTGTAAAACTGACTTATAACGGTGGAGTCCGCGATAAATTAATGCTAAAATTAAATTATTATGGATAATACCGTGGGAAGTTTACGGCAGTTTGAGGTTTTGGATAGAGAAAAAGAAATTATTCTTGGTACAATTTTAGGCGATGGGCACCTGCGTAAATTAAAAACAGGAGCCCGGCTTGAAATCAATCATTCCGCGAAGCAAAAAGATTTTGTTTTTTGGAAGTATCAAGAACTGAAGCGTTTTGTTTTTCAGAAACCACGTTGCATCAAAATTTTTGATGCGCGATTTGGTAAAACTTATGAACAGTGGAGATTTAGCACACATCTGCATGATTTATTTACTGAATCACATGCTCTTTTTTATCGCAAAGGCGGCAAAAAAGTTGTGCCGAAATCCATTATTTCACTATTCACATCTCCATTAAGCCTAGCAGTTTGGTTCATGGATGATGGCGGAAGAAGAAATGATTCATATGGGCTATTCTTGAATTCATTATCGTTTACAAAAAAAGAGAATGAGATTTTACAGAAATGTTTACGAAATAATTTTTCTCTAGATTCACGACTTCATTGGGTTCAGGATGGATATCGAATATACATACCAAGCAAAGACGCAAAAAGGTTTTGCGAGGTTGTATATCCTTTTGTTATTCCATCTATGACCTACAAATTGTCATATAACCCCGTAACGACTTCGTTTGCTCGATTAGATCGAGCGCGAGATAGGATTGTATAAACATCCTATAATACGTCAGTCAAACACGAGAAATAATGTGTGTTTGAAAGATATAGTCTACTCCTTTAGTAATAAAGGGATCAAAGTAATTTTTGTGTTGGCTGTTCGCCAATTAAAAGGATACGTGAGCTGGGTTCAAACCGTCGTGAGACAGGTTGGTCTCTATCTGCTGCAGGCGTTACATGATTGAGGGGAGTTGTCCTTTGTACGAGAGGATCAGGATGAACAAACCTCTGGTCTACCGGCTTTGGTACCAACTGAAGTGCCGGGTAGCTATGTTTGGAAGGGATAAGCGCTGAAAGCATCTAAGCGCGAAGCCTACCCCAAGATTAGTCATGATACCCTCCTAGAAGATGACTAGGTAAGCACTCTCTGAATAAATTGCACGAACATTGGCCAGAAAAATTTTTTTTATCTGGCTAGACGCGAGGAGCGATGTGTACCAGAATGGTACATGAGCGAAGAGCAACGAAGCCGGAAGAAAAAAATTCTGGCTCAAAGAGAAGCTCAAAATTAAGCGATCTCTTTGTTGCTCCTCCTCAATGTACTCTTTGAGTACGCTTTTGTTGTCGCGTCGCGAGCTCACTAAAATTTTGAGCTTCCAATGTTTCGCGTAATTTATTCAGAGAGTGCGCATAGGCCCAAGGTGTAAGCACAGTAATGTGTGGTGCGCTCTCTGCACAAATAGCACGAACATTGGCCAGAAAGATTTTTTCTCTCTGGCTAGGCGCGAGAAGCGATGTGTACCAGAATGGTACATGAGCGAAGAGCAACGAAGCCGGAAGAAAAATATTTTGGCTCAAAGAGAAACTCAAAATTAGATGATCTCTTTGTTGCTCCTCCTCAATGTACTCTTCGAGTACACTTTCGTCGTCGCGCCGCGAGCTCCGGCATAATTTTGAGCTTCCAATGTTTCGCGATATTTGTGTAGAGAGTGCCGAGCCAAAGGGTACTAATGGGTGCCGACCATCCCAATGCTGACTGTGCCCTTCCTAAGGAAGGCATATATCTGCTAATTTCTATATTAAAATTTAATCTGGTCTTTTTTGTGCTGGTGTTTTACTTGGATGTGCACCACCTCTTCCCATTCCGAACAGAGAAGTGAAAGCGTCTAAGCCTGATGATACTATCACTGGGAAAGTAGGGTACGCCAGCACAAAGAAGAGCAGAAAAATTTCGCCGAGAGGCGGATTTTTGTTTAAAATAAAAAACCCCCAACCGCAGTGGGTTAGGGGCCGGCACCGTAGCGCCTTCAGTTCCGAAGAACTTGATAAAGTAGAACAAACTTTTTTAATTTGTGAGAGAAAGCTAAACGAAGTGAAGTAACGCACCGAACTTGTTCTGGTGCGTAGCTTTGTTATTTTCCCATAATTTCCGTATGCTAAAACTATGCCCAGTAATACAACTTTCAGTTTTTTGGCAAAATGCGAAAAAGTTTAAAATAAATTAAATTATCATAAATATTATCAACCACCAGATTTAATGATTTATTTTGCAAAAATAAATCATGCTGAAAGTTGATATACCGGGTATGGCAGCTTTAGTCATTTTGGCTTTAGGATTAATAACAATAGGCGGGACGCTTTCTTTGATTGAGGCGGCGCTATTTTCTTACCCCATTTCTAAGGCGCGTGTCTATGTTGCGCAAGGTAAATTTGGGGTGCGAAAGGCATTGGAATTGCGCGAAAAGCCGTTAAAAACCATCGCGACGCTTGTGGTGCTTTCTTCGACTATAAGTACTGTGGGGAGTATTTTCATGGGAACGCTTGCCGCGGAGCTTTTTTCTGATTTAGGCATCGGGATTTTTTCGGCGATACTGACATTTTTTATGATTACTCTTGCCGAGATTCTTCCTAAAAATATCGGTGAGCGCTGGAGCCCTGTTATTTTTCCGTTAGCCGCGGTTCCACTTTCTTGGCTTACTATTCTTATTTCTCCACTGGTCGTAATTTTAGAAATTATTTCAAAGCCGTTTACGAGCGGTGCCTCGCCATTTACGACCTCCGAAGAAGAAATCGCGCTCTTAACCCAGGCGGGCGTGAAAGAGGGCGTGATCCGGGCCGGCGAAGCCGCCATGATTGAGCGCGTATTTAAATTGAATGACATTACCGCCGGAGACATGATGACTCCGCGGCCCTTTGTTACTTTTTTGGACGGCGGGGTTACCATAAAAGATGCCGCTGAATTTATTAAAAACGCCAAGCATTCGCGCCTCCCAGTGTATCAGGGAAATAAAGATAATATCGTGGGCATCGTCCACCAGAGAGATCTTTTGCGCGCCCTCGCGAGCGATGAGTTTGATAAAAAAGTTTTGAGTTACGCCAAAGAGGCATTCTTTGTTCCCGATACCCGGCTTGCGGATGATCTCATACACGATTTTCAGGAGAAGCGTTTGCATTTAGCGGTTGTAGTTAGTGAGTATGGCAATATTGTGGGCGTGGTTGGCCTTGAAGACGTATTGGAGGAATTGGTCGGAGAAATTATTGACGAAAAAGATATTGTGCCCGAGATTATCAAGCGCGTGAGCAAAGATGAGATTATTGCTCATGGCCAGACAAAAATCGCCTCTATTAACCATTTTTTCAATACCGAGATCAAGTCCAAGAAAACATTACACGGATTTCTTACGGAAAAACTTAATCACGCCCCGGAACTTGGCGAAGCTTTTGAGTTAAATGGGCTTAAATTTCAAGTGGAAGAAGTGTCTGGCCACCAGATTCAGAAAGTTCGGGTTGTGAAAATTGCCCATTAGACTCACACTCCCTAAAAAGGCAACCTTTGCGGGGTTGCCTTGGGGAACTTAACGCTTCTTTTTTTTGGCCGGATCAGCCAGAAAGGGCGAGAAGTTTTCTCTGATTCTCTGTGAACTCCGTGTGGAGTTTTCTAATGCTTGCAATGTTATCCTCCCGCTCCTCTGCTGTGGTTGCGTGCAGTGCAAGTAGTGAGTTAGTCATAGTCAGATCAATTAGCATTATTATTTCATTCTGCCGCACCTGTATCTTCCATGCTTCACTTTTCAGCATAGTCTCTTCTTCCTTATTTTTGCGGTAAATAAGTTCAACCATCTGAACCCTCCTTTCTTGCTGTGCCAAGTTTAACACGTCATATATTACTTGTCAAGCTCTTTTAAGTGTGATAGAATTATCCGCATTCGCTCGCGTTGGTAATGCTAAGCAGAGCGAAGAAACTTTATACCCCGAGTTTATCGAAGGGTTACAATATTGTATTCCTTCGACAAGTTCAGGAAATAGTTTTAATTATGAACATCAGAAACATCGCTATCATAGCGCACGTTGACCATGGGAAAACTACACTGGTTGATGCGCTCTTAAGGCAATCAAAAACTAAAATTGGAAAAGAAACCGAAGCGGCGGGGCTTATCATGGACTCCAACGAACTTGAACGCGAGCGTGGTATTACGATTTTTAGTAAAAACGCGAGCGTGGTATGGAGTGGTGTAAAAATTAACATAATTGATACGCCGGGCCACGCTGATTTCGGAGGAGAGGTGGAGCGTGTTTTAAACATGGCGGATGCCGCTCTCCTTTTGGTTGATGCCAAAGAGGGTCCCATGCCGCAGACCAGATTTGTTTTGAAAAAAGCCCTCGCGATGAATCTTAAAATCATCGTGGTGATAAATAAAATTGATAAACCGGATGCCCGGCCGCCATTTGCGCTTGATAAAACATTTGATTTGTTTGTTGAGCTCGGCGCGCCCAGCGAGCTCTTGGATTTCCCAGTTATTTATACGGTAGGAAAGCAGGGCTTGGCTGGCTTGGAAGCGGATGTTTCTAAAATGCAAGATGTGACGCCACTATTTGAAACAATCTTAACCCACGTGCCGGCGCCAACAGGAGATGTTAATAAACCGCTTCAAATTTTGGTTACAACCGTATCGGGAGATAGTTTTAAAGGTAGAATCGCGACCGGGAAAATTTATAATGGCATTCTCAAAGCCGGAGTTGAGGTGGCTCATATAAATAGAAGTGGCGAAGTAAAAAAATACCGTCCTACATCAGTCATGACTTTTGAAGGTTTGGGCCGCGTGGATGCGAAGGAAATTTTAGCTGGAGATATTGTGGCAATTTCTGGAATCCCGGATATAAATATTGGCGAAACCATAGCGGACGCAAATAATCCCGTGGCTTTGCCGCTCTTGGATATAGAGGAGCCGACGGTAAAAATGACCTTCAGTGCCAACGATTCTCCTTTTGCGGGGAGAGAGGGGCAGTTTACAACTTCACGCCAAATTCGCGAGCGATTATTTCGGGAGCTTGAAACCGATATGGCTTTACAGGTGTTAGATGAGGCAAATGGTGTAGGTGGTTGGATAGTGTCCGGGAGGGGCGAGTTGCATCTCGCGATCTTAATTGAGCGGTTGCGCAGGGAAGGATATGAGTTTCAAGTTTCGCGACCGCAGGTGATTTTAAAAGAAATTGACGGAAAGCTTATGGCTCCATATGAAAAAGTTTTTATAGAAGTTCCGGAGATTTATTCCGGGGTTGTAATTCAAAAATTAGGCGGAAGGCATGGAATTATGCAGAATATGAAAGTGGATGGCCTAAGACAATCTGAAGGATTGTCCGGCCGAACAGATTTGCAAAGCAAATCTGTTTTAGGCACTACTTTCTTAGAATTTTTTATTCCTACGAGGGGGCTTTTCGGATACAGAAGTGAATTTTTAACCGATACCAAAGGCATGGGAATTATGAACTCTCTTTTTGATAAGTTTGCGGAGGATTATAAAGATTGGAAAGATAAAGAGCGCGGTTCACTCGTAGCGCATGAAACGGGCGTTACTAAAATGTACGGACTACTAAATGTTCAAGACAGGGGAGTTTTATTTTTTGGTCCCGGAGTGGAGGTGTACAAGGGCCAGGTAGTGGGAGAGAATGCGCGCGAGGAAGACATCAGATTAAATGTTTGCAAGGAAAAAGAACTCTCCAACATGCGTTCAAAAAATCAAGGGTTGGATGAACACTTTAATACTCCAAGGACCATGGATCTGGAAGCTGCGCTGGAATACATCGGGGATGATGAGTTGGTGGAGGTGACTCCTAAAAATGTGCGTATAAGGAAAAGGGTTTTGGACGAGAATGAAGAGAGGAGAAAAAAGGCGTTAGGGTTGGCTGTTGAATAAATGGCACAACGTTTTTTTCTTCGCGCCCCCTGCAATATATAAATTATCCTTGCTTCTCCTAAAAAATGAATAAGAAAATGCCGAACTCAACCTGGTTTTGCTAAAGCAAAACTGCGGGATTCAGACAGCGGCATTTTCTTATTTTTTACTCGAAGCTTCGATAATTTATAGATATTGCTGTGTGATGCTCATAAAAAAATGTTGCGCCATTTTCCAAATATTAGGTCTTACCCCTCGTGTGGCTTTTTGGCGCCAAGTGGGGCAGTATATAGTAGGATAACCCCTTACATCCGAAGTCCTAAATGCCTGCCCTGAGCGAAGTCGAAGGGTTGAAGTTTTTTGTTTCTGGACATCGGAAGTCACAAAGTTGGGCTTCTTTCCGCAGCCACATCTTTAGATATCGGATGTCGCAAAGTTGGACTTTGCATTGACTTCCGATGTCCCGAATATTAATGTCTTTTGTTTCTGGACATCGGATGTCACAAAGTTGGGCTTCTCACTTGCTTATAAAACCCTTATTTCACGCTGTTTTTTTGACTACTTGCATTATTCTGGATAGTATGCTATAATGTTGAAATCCAATCTTGGGAGGCCCGAGACACTTCCTGGAGATTGGCTAAAGCAGCGGGGGTGTGCTGGTCCGGGCAGCACACCTCCAATATTCGCCGGGAGCTCGGATGCTGGTGCTTGGCGCTGGCCGTGGGAGCTGTTACCGCTGCAGCGTTCGGGGTTTCCGAACCGTAAGACGACGGAAGTTGTTCTTCCGAGCTTCGCAAGTTCTTTTCATTGGTGCGCGGTGATCTCGAGGTCGCCGCAAGTCCTACGTCCAGAGGTGGCCGGCTAACGCACCGTATGTCGTGCGCGCGGGCCCGACGAAGTTCTGGGCGTAGCTGTAATGTACCAAGTAAGTGTTTTTCAGTCAATCGTTTCATTCAAGTAAGATATTTCAGGAAAGGCAGATAGTGAAAAACATTTACTTGGGGGGGTGAAAATTTAGTTGCTGAGCGTAGTCGAAGCACTACAGTATTGTATTCCTTCGACAGGCTCAGGAAATAAAATAAACTTATCCCACGAAATTTGCGCTTGTCTGCACAAGTCAATTGTTAAGTGTCAGTTGTCAATTGTGCGAAGCTGCGAGCCCAGATTTCGCGGGAGGAGATGTCCGGTAAACTGTCGGGGAATGGGCGCTGGGCAACGACGGAAACAAGGCCGCAGCGCAAGCTGCCGTTCTGCCTGGCCCGACCAGCCGGCAACCGAGCCACGGGATAGGCCGACATCTCCCTCCGCGAGTTCTTAAAATTTTCCAGGAGATTGGATCGCGCTTGTTTGTGAGCCAGTGGCTCACAACTTGAAGGCGGCCCCACAAGGGGACGCGCTTCAAGGATCCAGTCTCTGACCGAGGTGGCAGGCCCTAGGTGCTACGGCACCCCCAGCCACCACCCCGGGCATTGATAAACTGCGCGGGGCCGCCTCGTCACAAGTTGGCGGGGCTTTTTCTATTTTATTTTTTCTGCTATTATCTTAATATATGTAAGAGCATAAAATCTTTTTGAATAAGCATCGCGTAGCAAGATATATAAATTACCGAAGCTTCGAGTAAAAAATAAGAAAATGCCGCTGTTTGAATCCCGCAGTTTTGCTTTAGCAAAACCAGGTTGAGTTCGGCATTTTCTTATTCATTTTTTAGGAGAAGCAAGGATAATTTATATATTGCGGAGAGCGCGAGAGAAAAAAGATTTTATATGATGAATTTATGGAACCAAGGCGCATCGGCAAACAATTTCTTTATGGCATTTTTTACACCACTTTCTTTTTTGCGATAATTTATGCTCCCTATTTTATTTTGAAACCGGAGCCGACCTGCTTTGACGGAAAGCAAAATCAAGATGAGGCGGGAGTGGACTGCGGTGGCGCTTCTTGCATGTCTTGTGAAATAAAAAGCCTAAAGCCGATTGAGGTTGTTCTTCGGACTTCTTTTTTGGCGCAGGACCCCGTTATTTTGGTGAAACTTGAAAACCCAAATACTCGCTTTGGCGCGCTAAAACTGCCTTACCAGCTTGACGTTTATGGCGCAAGCGGAAATATCATCAAAACTTTTAAAGACGAAACTTTTATTTATCCCGGTGACAAGGAAAAATATATTGTTAAGCAGTTGGATGGCGCTGGGAGCGTGGTGATTGGTTCGCCTAAAATCACATTAGGGGATCCAGTCTGGGAGTCAGTTAATAAATTCAGGAAACCAAACTTTACTTTCAGACAAGTAAATAGTGATGTAAAAAGCGGTGAAATTTTTATCCGTGGAAATATAAAAAACGAGGAAACACTGCTTTTTACGCAGGTTGATATCGGAGCCTTGTTTTATAGCATAAACGGCACGCTTCTGGGAGTATCCAAGACCCAAGTCCGCGACGTCAAAGCGTTTGAAGAAAGATTTTTTCAGATAGAATATCCGATCTCGGCCGCGCCGAATGTTGATTTAACTAAGACGCGGCTGTTTTATGAGGCAGTAAGACAGTAAAAGCAATATCAAAAATTAGATATCAAAAATAAAAATTCCGGTTGCTTGAAAAATTGCAAAGTAATTTTTCAAGCTTCATCAATTTTGATTTTTGCATTTTGATTTTTTATTTATTTCTGTGACTTCTCTCCAGCGCTCTCTTTTAATACCGGCCCTTCTGCTTCTTTTTTTGAGTCTTGTGACGCTTTCAAGCGTTCCCGGTAATTTTTTCATGGGACAAGTTGCTTGGATTATTTTGGGTATTGGAGTTATTGTTTTTTTTCATTATTTTGATACGCGTCCGTACGCGGCTTATCCATGGTTTGTATATGGTATTTATTGCATTTCAGTCGCGCTTTTAATAGCTACTTATTTTTTTGCTCCTACAATTCGCGGCAGTCGAGCGTGGCTTGTGCTCGGCCCCCTTCAATTTCAAACATCGGAATTCGCCAAAGCTGGTTTGATAATTATCCTTGCCTATTTTTTCTCCAAGTATCACGCGAAGATAGCGAGTGTGAGAACTATTTTGCTCTCGGCAGTTTTAATGATTATTCCGGCGGGGCTTGTTATTTTGGAGCCCGATCTTGGTTCAGCTATAATTCTGGCTTCAATCTGGCTTGGCTTTCTTCTGATCTCTGGCCTTAAGATAAAACACCTCGCCCTTTTTATACTCATTGCCGCATTTTTTGGATTCCTCGCCTGGAATAATTTTTTAGCCGATTACCAGAAAAATAGGATAATGGGGCTTTTTAACCCCGAGCTTGACCCCCTGGGGGTAAATTTCAGCGTTATCCAATCTAAAATCGCCATTGGCTCGGCTGGATTTTTTGGCAAGGGATACGGCCAGGGCACCCAAGTTCAGCTGGGATTTTTGCCCGAATCATACTCCGATTTTATTTTTGCCGCCTTTATTGAGGAATGGGGGCTCGCGGCCGCGCTTGTTTTTATGTTGATTTTTGTGTATTTAATTCTTATAATCCTAAAAATTGGCCTAAGAACCGAAGATAATTTCAGCAAATTTGTCTCACTAGGGACCGCCACGGTCTTCGGTCTTCACTTTGCTATTAATATCGGCTCAACAATCGGACTCTTGCCGGTTATAGGCGTGCCCCTCACTTTTTTCAGCTACGGCGGTTCTAATTTAATAACCAGTTTTTTTCTTTTGGGGCTCGCATATGGCATAGCCGGACGCATTTCTTGATAATATAGAAAGACCTTTTGTACAATTCTTTTCGTAACGAAATTTTCAGATCTTGAGCGAGGCGAAGTAAAAATTTTGAAGGAATATACAGAATATATTTCAAGAAATTTTTACAAAGCCGTAGCCAAAATATGGAAATTGCAGTAGAAAAGGAATTGTACAAAAGGTCTATAAAATGATTTCAACAAAAACAACAAGCGACATTTTGAATGAGCGAAAAAAATCCTCCTACATAATTTGGGGCGCGTCGGTGTTCGCGGTTTTTTTTATATATTTAATTTACGGAATGATGCCGGCAGATATAGGTAGTATTGAAGAAAAGACTGTTTTAATAAAACGCGGTTTTGGGGTAAGCGACATAGCCGATGTTCTTCAAAAAGAAACCGGGACTTTATAAATTAAGAGCCAGTTATTCCGCCTATGGGCTGGTTCGCGTTTTAGTAAAAGGAGGCGTTGATGAGGTGGAGGTTCTCGTTCCCGAAGGGGCCACGCTCAAAGAAATAGACAAAATCTTATCGGATAGCGGGGTTATCTCGCCGAACGAACTCACGGAATATCGGGAAGATTTGGAGGGCTTTCTTTTCCCGGATACCTATAAATTTCATATAGATTCCGAGCCCAAGGACGTGGTTCAAAAATTTTTGGATAATTTTGACGAAAAAGTAAGCGGCCTCTTGGGCTTGGGGGCAAAAAATAATCTTATTTCCGACACAAAGAATTCCAATGCCTACAAAACCATTATTTTAGCTTCACTATTGGAAAAAGAACTTACCGATTTTAAAGAGAGGCGCATTGTTTCCGGGATACTCCAAAAAAGAATCAAATCCGGCTGGCCATTGCAGGTAGATGCTACAATATGTTATGTTGTGCCCATGCCATGCCACCCGATTACCCCACTTGACTTAAAAATAGACTCACCATATAATACTTATATCAATAAAGGCTTGCCGCCTACGCCCATCGCAAACCCCGGTCTTGAAGCGATAAGAGCTGCTATTAATCCGCAGCAAAGTTCTTATTGGTTTTATCTTTCCGACCCGAAAACCGGGAAAACCATTTTCAGCAAGGATCTGGAGGAGCACAGTTTAAACAGGGCATTGTATTTAAGGTAAGTGCGAAAGCATTATATTACAAAGACTTGCCCAGTAACACTACTTCAGCATAATTTATTTCCGAAGCATAAATTATTAGTTTGGCATTTTGACATTGTTTTATGACAATTAGTTTGCTTATATGTCGGGTAACACTGAAGTAGTGTTACTGGGCTTGCATTTAAAGAGAATTTGTGTTAAATAAATAATTACAGGATAATTTATTAAAAAGCACGAGTTGCGGCGTGTTTTTGTTCGCGTTTTTTAGAAGTAGGGATAACAATACCAATAATTTATATTGGCATTGTGAATTATGAGTCTTTAGGATCATAAACTCAAAGAAGATATGACTATAAAATACTTTTCTCATGGTGTAGGAGCTCTAACGCCCCAGCCAGATTTGTCAGAAATTCAAACACAGTCATATCGCTGGTTTTTGGGTGATGGCTTGAAAGAGCTGTTTGGAGAGGTGTCTCCGATTAAGGATTATACCGGCAAAGAGTACGAACTCCATTTTGACGAATTCCGCTTTGATGAACCAAAATATAATGAAGTCCAGTCAATTGAGAAAGGATTGACTTTTGAAGCGGCACTTAGGGCCACCTTGCGCTTAGTGAATCTGAAAAGCAAAAAAGATAAGACCCAAGATGTTTACATCGGAGATGTGCCCCTCATGACCGCGAGGGGGACTTTTATTATAAATGGGGTTGAGAGAGTTGTTATCTCACAGCTCATAAGATCTCCCGGAGTTTATTTTACGGCCGTTGTTTACAGAGGCAAAAAGCTTTTTGGCGCTAAAGTAATTCCTAACCGGGGAGCTTGGCTTGAATTGGAAACTGATCCGGACGGGCTTATTGGGGTTAAAATTGATCGCCGTCGCAAAGTTCCCATAACAGATTTGCTTCGCGCCTTCGCTTCCATGGAAGGCAAAAAATATGAAGAGGGAAGCGCGTTTACCGAACTTTTCAAAGATATTGATGTTGGGCCGATAAAACATCTTCAGGCAACCTTGAAAAAAGACGCGGCCAAAAATTTTGACGAATCTTATCTGGAAATCTACAAACGTTTAAGGCCCGGCGACTTGGCTACGCCGGAAAACGCCAAATCTTTAATTGACGCCATGTTTAAGAGGTTTGACCGCTATGACCTTTCAATGGTTGGAAGATTTAAAATGAATCAGAGATTACAGATTAAATCTGACTCGCGGCTTTTGAGATTTGATGATTTGGTCTTGATAGTTAAAGAACTTATCCGTCTTAATAATGATCCAATGGCGGAACCGGATGACATAGACCACCTTGGCAACAGGCGCGTTCGCGCCGTTGGCGAACTCTTGCAAAACAAGATGAGGGTTGGCTTCGCGCGCCTTCGTAGGGTTGTGCAGGACAGAATGTCCACTATCGCGGAAGAAAGTTTCGCCCCAGGCGCTCTTTTGAATGTGAGGCCTCTAATGGCCACAGTTAAGGAGTTTTTTGCGTCATCCCAGCTTTCACAGTTCATGGATCAGGTAAATCCCTTGTCTGAGATTGAGCATAAGAGGCGTCTTTCCGCGATGGGCCCCGGCGGGCTGACTCGCGAAAGAGCCGGATTTGAAGTGCGCGATGTCCACACATCGCATTACGGCCGCATCTGTCCGATTCAAACCCCGGAGGGTGCCAATATCGGGCTCATAAATTATATAGCCGGATATGCCAGAATTAGCCCCTATGGTTTTTTGGAAACCCCGTATGTAAAAGTAAAGAACGGCGTAGTGACGAACGAAGTGGTTTGGCTGGATGCCCTGGAAGAGGAAAAATATAAAATTGCCCATGGCGGTATTAAATTGGATGGCAAGAAAATTGTTGAGGATTCCATTGAGGCAAGAATTAAGGGCGCGCCGGGCACGTGCCCAAAGGAAGAGGTTGATTTTATGGATATTTCTCCGGAGCAATTTATTAGCGTCTCAACATCTTTAATCCCATTTTTAAGGCATGATGACGCAAACCGCGCCCTAATGGGCTCAAACATGCAGAGACAGGCAGTAATTGCCGTTAAGCCGCAAGTTCCCTATGTGGGCACTGGCGTTGAGGAAAAAGCCGCCCATGATTCGGGCTACCTTATTAAGGCCGAAGATAATGGCGAAATCGTTAAAGCTGACGCAACGGGACTTACTCTAAAGTATAAAAAATTAGGCACCAAAACCTACGAACTGCTTAATTTTAAGCGATCCAATCAAGGCACCTCTATTTCGCAGAGATTATTGCTTACTAAAGGGAGTGTCGTTAAGAAGGGGGAAACTCTGGTTGACGGCCCCGGCACGGTAAACGGCGTTTTGGGTTTGGGCCAAAATCTTTTGGTTGCTTTTGCTTCTTGGGAGGGCGCCAATTTTGAAGATGCCATTATTCTTTCGGAGCGCGTAGTTCAGGGGGATAGATTTTCTTCAATCTACATAGAAGATTTTTACTGCGATGTTCGCGACACCAAACTTGGTCCGGAGATAATTACCCCCGACATTTCAAATGTTTCAGAGGAAAAGCTAAAAAATCTTGACGAGGAGGGGATTGTGAGGGTCGGCGCCGAGGTGAGATCGGGGGATATTCTCGTGGGGAAAATATCTCCCAAGGGAGAGACCGAACTTACGTCGGAGGAAAGATTATTGCGGGCCATATTCGGTGAAAAAGCTCGTGATGTCAAGGATACCTCATTAACCTTGCCGCATGGGAAATACGGACGTATTGTGGGTGTTAAAATTTTTTCACGCGAGAGAGGAGATAGGCTTGAGCCCGGGGTTATAAAAAGAATCCAGGTTGAGATAGCGCAATTACGAAATGTGAGAGCTGGCGACAAACTCGCCGGCCGCCATGGCAACAAGGGCGTTATCTCGCAAATTCGGCCGGTGGAAGATATGCCATATCTTGAGGATGGCACCACGGTTGACATTATACTAAATCCTTTGGGCGTTACGTCTCGCATGAATATCGGGCAGATTTTGGAAACCCATTTAGGTTGGGCGGCCCACGTGAATGGTTTCCGGGCGGTAACCCCGGCTTTATCCGGGGCCTCCGAAGAAGAAATAAGGGCGGAACTGCGGGCCGCTAATCTTCCCGAAAGCGGCAAGGTAAAGCTTTATGACGGCAGAGTCGGCAGGTCTTTTGATAAGGAGGTTATGGTTGGTTATATCTATATCATGAAACTTAACCACTTGGTGGAGGACAAGATTCACATGAGATCAATCGGCCCATATTCACTGGTTACACAGCAGCCATTGGGAGGCAAGGCGCAGTTCGGTGGCCAGAGATTTGGAGAGATGGAAGTCTGGGCTCTTGAAGGTTACGGCGCGGCTTACACGCTTCAGGAAATGCTGACCATTAAATCAGACGACATTGCGGGTCGTTCATCGGCTTTTGAATCAATTATACGGGATGAGCCGATAAAAGCGCCTAATGTCCCCGCGACCTTTAGTGTTTTAACCAATGAGTTAAAGGCGCTGGGATTGGGCGTGGAGTTATTGGACGATCAAGGTCAGGCGATAAAACAAGATAGACAGAAATAATGAAAAGGGTATGGGGCATAGGGTATGGGGTATAGTAAAAACTAAAACTAAAACTAGCTTCGCCGGAAGAAGTACTTAGCTGGTCATATGGAGAAGTCATAAAGCCGGAGACTATCAATTATCGTACCCAGCGTCCTGAAAAAGACGGGCTTTTTTCCGAAAGGATATTCGGCCCGATCAAAGATTGGGAGTGCTATTGCGGAAAGTACAAGCGGGTTAGGTATAAGGGGGTTATTTGCGACAAATGCGGAGTGGAGGTCACGAGAGCAATAGTAAGGCGGGAAAGAATGGGACACATAACCTTAGCCGCGCCGGTTTGTCACATCTGGTTTTTACGAAGCGTTCCCTCGCGGCTTGGTCTGGCTCTTAACGTGTCTCCACAGAAGCTGGAGAAGGTTATTTACTACTCGGCTTTCATTATCACCGCAGTTAACGAGGAAAATAAAAAGCGGGTTTTGGAGGAAATTGATCGCGAACTTCAGGTAAGGCAAAAAGTTCTGGATACCAAAAAAGAGGCAAGCCAGCTCAAGGCCGCCGCCGAAAAAACCAGAGAGGCGCTCGAAAATATCCACGTAGGCAGAATTATTTCTGAAAGCGAATACTACACCCTGGCCAAAAAGTTTGCCGATGTTTTTAAAGCCAGTTCTGGAGCCGAAGCGGTGCGTCAAATTCTTGAAAATCTTGATTTAAAGAAAGAGTATATTCGAATTGAAAAGGAAGTGGATGAAATCAAGGAAGCGACGCAAAAAAGAAAGGCGATGAGGCGGCTAAAGCTCATGCGCTCAATGCATAAAAATAATATTCGCCCCGAATGGATGGTTTTGAAAACCTTGCCGGTTATTCCGCCCGATCTTCGCCCAATGGTGCCCTTAGACGGAGGTAGATACGCCACCTCTGACCTCAATGATTTGTACCGGCGTGTTATAAACAGAAATAATCGGCTGAAGAAGCTTCTGGAGTTGAAGGCCCCCGAAGTGATTGTTGTGAATGAAAAGAGAATGTTACAGGAGGCGGTGGACGCGCTCATTGATAATTCTTCGAGAATAGGATCTCAACAACTCTCCGCGCAAAAGAGGCCGCTTCGATCAATCGCCGATTATCTGAAGGGCAAACAGGGCCGCTTTAGGCAGAATCTGCTTGGCAAGCGCGTTGATTATTCCGGGAGATCGGTTATCGTTATCGGTCCGCGGCTTAAAATTGACGAATGCGGCTTGCCGAAAAAAATGGCCCTGGAACTTTTCAAGCCGTTCGTGATAAGCCGTCTTATCCGGGATGGTTTCGTTTACACTATTAAAAACGCAAATCGTTTGATAGAACAGGCCCCACCGGAAGTTTGGGCGATTTTAGAAGAGGTAATTGCCAACAAAACGGTGCTTTTAAACAGGGCGCCTACTTTGCATCGCTTAAGCATCCAGGCTTTTAAGCCGATTCTTATTGAGGGCCTGGCCATCCAAGTTCCCGCTTTGGTTTGCACGGCTTTTAACGCTGACTTTGACGGCGACCAGATGGCGGTTCACCTGCCGCTTTCAAAATACGCTCAAAAGGAAGCGGAAGAACTAATGCTCGCTAGCCGCAATATCTTGAAGCCGGCTACCGGCGATCCGATTGCGAAACCGGATAAAGATATTGTGCTCGGCATTTATTATTTGACGTCCCTGCTTCAGGGTGAACCAAAAAAAGCCATGAGTGGCGAGATTGAGGCCCTGGCCGCGTATGAATCGGGCGCGATCATGATAAACGAGCCGATTACAGTCAAAGATCCGAAAAATATGCATGGCACAATAATTAGCACCTGCGGAAGGCTCATATTCAACAGCGTGTTGCCGGAAGCATATGAGTTTATTAACGAAACCCAGAATAAAAACAGTCTTTCTAAATTGGTTGGCAATGTTGTAAATCGCTATGGCATTGAAGAGGGTCGGCTTTTAATTGATAAGCTTAAAGATATTGGTTTTGAATTTGCCACCAAATCGGGTATTACTTGGTCGGCGGCGGATATGATTATCCCCGTGGCTAAATATGAATTGATTAAAAAAGCGGAGCAAGAGGTGGAAATGATAAAAGAGCAGTACAGCGAAGGATTCCTGACCGAAGCCGAGCGCAAAGCCAGGGTTATTGATGTTTGGATGAGAACCGGGAAGGAGGTCGCGAAACTCGTGCCCCTTGAACTTAAAGTCGAAAACCCGATTTATTCCATTATTGATTCCGGATCTCGCGGTTCATGGGCCCAGCCCAGCCAGATGATGGGTATGAGGGGATTGATGGCAAATCCAAAGGGCGAGATTATTGAACTGCCCATCAAGTCTTCCCTTAAAGAGGGCTTAAGTGTTTTGGAGTACTTTATTTCAACTCACGGAGCAAGGAAGGGGACAACCGATACCGCTCTTAAAACGGCGCAAGCTGGCTATTTGACAAGGCGGCTCGTTGACGTTTCACAGGATTTAATTATTAAAGAGGAAGATTGCAAAACTAAGGAAGGAGTTTCAATTTTCAGGGAAGATGGAGAGCTATTCGGGCACGCGTTTGCTGGAAGAGTATTCTCGCGTGTTGCCCTGGAGGATATTAAGGTTCACGGCGGCAGGGGCAAAACCGCGGTAAAAGCCGGAGAAATTATTGATCACGCCTCAAGCGTGGATATTCAAGAATCCGATCTCGCGTCCGTTAAAGTAAGATCGCCCATAACTTGCAAAACTTTGTATGGTATATGCGCCAAGTGTTATGGGCTTGATCTCGGATCCAATCACCCCATAAAAATCGGAGAAAGTGTTGGCGTCGTGGCCGCCCAGTCAATAGGCGAGCCCGGTACTCAGCTCACTATGAGGACTTTCCATACTGGCGGCGTTGCCGGAGCCGATATCACAAGCGGATTGCCTAGGGTTGAGGAGCTTTTTGAGTTAAGGATTCCCAAGGGCAAGGCGCTACTTGCCGAAGATGATGGAGAAATTTTAGACGTGGAAGAGAAGGGGATGGTGAAGACTATAAAGGTAAAACTTGCGGGGAAAAAGGGCAGGGCAGTTGAATATCAGGTTAGCCGCTTGGCGGAAGTTTATGTTAAGGCCGGAGATTCAGTTAAGAAAGGCGATCAGCTCTCGGAAGGTCACGTGGATTTACAGGAACTTTATGCCTACAAAGACAGAAGCGCGGTTGAAAGGTATATTATAAGCGAGGTTCAAAGAATCTATGTTTCCGAAGGTGTTTCAATCAACAACAAGCACATTGAAGTTATAATTCGCCAGCTCTTCTCAAGGGTAAGGGTTGTGGATTCTGGAGACACTGAATTTATACTCGGAGATGTTCTTGAAAAATCCAAGTTTTTGGAAGTTAACCGCGCCATGAAGCGGTTAGGGAAGACGCCGGCGCGCGCGAAACAGCTCTTAATGGGTGTTTCTAAAGTAGCTCTTTCAACCGAAAGCTTCCTTTCGGCCGCCTCGTTTATGGAAACAGCGAGAGTGCTAGTCGCGGCTTCTTCGGAGGGCAAGGTTGATAAGTTAAGAGGATTGAAAGAAAACGTCATTATCGGCCGGTTGATACCTGCTGGAACGGGGTTGAATGTAACCGAAGAAGATCTGCTTGTGACAGAGGATGAAGAAGGCGAAGCCTCGGTTTCCGCGTAAAAGGATGCTGGAAAGAAAAATATGAGGGCACTCGGTTGAGTGCCCCTTTCTGGCTCGCCTACTTTCTCATCTTCTCTATCTTGTCGCAGATATGGTCGCGGGCATTCAGGATCATACTGTCCACAGCTATCATAATGCACAAGACAGTGAAAACGGCGCCGGCTGCCGCCCACGGCTGTGGAGCCGCCGAAGCTACTTCCGCGCACAGCATACCCAGCATTACGCCGAATAATATGGATCCGTTCCTCTTACCATTTTCCATGTCGCTCCCCTTTCTCTTCCGAGCGGTGCTACCTTCGATGTGTTTTTATTATACCACACTTTAAATAATAAAGCAATGTGTCCCAGAAAAAACTCCATAAAATAATGGCTTTTCAGCAAATCTTGCATTTATTTTTACTTTGCTATATTATCTTAATCAATGTCAGAAAGCGAGAAACAATACGAACTAAGTTTAATGCTTCAAACGGAGGAGATTTACCCGGAAGTTTTAAATTTGCTAAAAAATAATGGAGCTTCGGCGCTTCACGAGAACGCTCTTGCGAGATTTAAGCTCGCTTATCAGATTAAAAAACAAACAGCCGGAGTTTTTACATACCTTGTGTTTGAAATGGCTCCTGATAAAGTGAGCGCCATTAACCGCGAACTTGAGGTTTTAAATGGCGTCTTAAGATTCTTGATAATAACCCCTCCCATTAAACAGAGAGTTGATAGGGGGATGCGAGGCCCGAGAGATCTTAAGCCAAGAACCGAAAGGCCGAAGAGAGAAATAACTACCGAAAGAAAAGAGCCTCGCAGAGAAAGTGGCGAGGCCATAAGCAACGAACTATTGGAGAAGAAGCTTGAAGAAATACTTAAATAATGTATAATTCGAATGATACGAATTTTAGAACGAATGCAACGAATAAGGTGTTTTTGTTCCATTCGTATCATTCGTTACAATATTAGTAACATTCGTTTTATCTTGTCATGAATCTCAATAAAGTATTTTTAATAGGCCGCTTAACTCGCGATCCGGAATTAAGGAGTATTCCCAGCGGCCAATCGGTTGCCAGTTTTGGGTTGGCTACCAACAGAACCTGGACCGATAAAGCTGGGGCTAGGCAGGAAAGCGTTGAATTCCACAATGTTGTTGTCTGGGGGAGGCAAGCTGAAACTGTGAGCCAATTTTTGACCAAGGGCGCGCTTGCTATGGTTGAGGGCCGACTTCAAACCAGAAGCTGGCAGAATAAAGAGGGACAAAACATGAAAACAACGGAGATAGTGGCCGAAAGAATTCAATTTGGACCGAGGGCCGCGAACGCCGGTGCTCAAGGCGGGAAACAGGGGGTGGGTGCGGCAGGCGGCAAAGAGGACGCAGCCGCAGATTTGCCGACCATTGATATAGATGAGGGGAATGATATAAAAGCGGAAGACCTTCCTTTCTGAATGAAAGGAAGCCCCGCTCTCTATGTGCTGGAATTATAAGGTTTCGTGTCTAAAAATAATCAAATTATAAATTAAATTTTAACCATTATTTATATGCTTAGAGAGCGGGGTGCTCGGTTTTGCATCCAATCGCTTTGCTCTTGGGCAAAAACGGCATGCGCCAATGTTACTTTCAATGTTACTTTTGTTCGCAAAACTTGCAGGAAATAGATTATAAGGACTCTGATTTTTTGAGGAAGTTTACTTCGGGCCAGGCGAAAATCATTGATCCCATGCATACAGGAACTTGCGCAAAGCACCAAAGGAGACTCGCGGAGGCGATTAAACGGGCGAGATTTCTTGGATTGCTCCCGTTTGTCCGTAGATAACTCCACGAATTTACGAATTTTGCTAATATATGAATTGAGCACTTTGTGGCGTTTGCCAAGATTAGTATATTCGCTAAATTCGTAAATTCGTGGACTATATGAATCTCTATCTCTTCAATCTCATTCACCAATTTGCCGGACTTTACTGGCCGCTGGATTGGATGGGCATTTTTTTTGCGAAGTACTTGGGCTACGCGATACTTGTGTCGGTTGCCGTTTTCGGATTTAAAAACAAGTCAACAAAGCAAAAACTTTCTTTTTTTACTTTTCTCCTTTTGGCGCTTGTTATCTCCGGAGTAATACTTGCTACTTTTAGATATGTTTATGCAAGCCCGCGCCCCTTTCTCGCTTTAAATTTTGAGCCGCTTATTGCTCATGAGAATTCTGGGTCTTTCCCGTCCGGACATGTTATTTTTTACTTTACCCTGGCTTTCGCGGTCTATTTATTCAACAAAAAAGTTGGCTATTGGCTTTTCGGGGCGGCATTTTTTGTTGCCTTGGGCAGGATTTTTGTCGGTGTTCATTGGCCGCTTGATATAGCTGGAGGAGTGGCCTCCGCGTTTTTTAGCGCTTATCTATCGCTTAAATTGCTTAATCAACCCAAGGCCAAAGAGATTCCTTTGGGCGAGGGCGTTGGCAGGGGAAATGCGGTATAATTTAAGTAGCTTATTTATATATTCTGGAGTTGTGAAGTGGGTTTGGCGCGCCATGTTTGGGGGAATGTTAAAATCGGAGTTTTGGTTTTTCTTACTTTTGGCTTAATTGCTTATTTTATTACCGGTGCTTACGGGATGATTTCTGCGCCGACAAGCGCGTTTTTTAGCAATCCTTATTTGCAAGCCCTATCTTTAATCTTCGCGGCATACTCTACGGGAGTTATACTTACGAATCGGTTTACTAAAACACTTCTTAATAAGCTGTCTCAATATCGCTACCTGGCATTCTTGCGCTACTTTCTTATCGGGCACATCAAGCACATGGAATTTCCAGAAGTTATGTATTGGAAAGGCGGCGATGTTTATGGATTGGGCAATGTTATGTCCGAGTGGCAAGACAATGGGGGAATAGAGTGGTGCAGAGTAACTGATCCGACTTACCCATCGGCCGTCACGGGTTTTCTTGGTACTATTAAAAAAGAAAAGCTAATTTATACAGGCCGCAGTTTCAAAGATACTGCCATAACTGCTCTTTCTCTAGGAACTAAATAAAAAATGACGGCTTATGAGCCGTTCTTTTTATTGTTAGCGCGGTATTCCAAGACTGTATGCTTAAGAGCAAAAAATGTGGAAAGCACAAGCGAGCATCCCGTAAATACAATTGTCACAGTTCCAAAATCCCCGCTTAAAGGATTAAATATATGGAGTAGCATGCCCACAAGCGTCGCATGAAAGTAAGCGCGCGCCAGTATTTTTAGAGTCCTTGGCGATTGATTGACCGATATCAATCTAAAGGCGCAGAGAACACCAACGATAAGCGCGAGTGCCAAAAGCCCGAAAAGAATTTTCGCGATGAGCACTAATGTCTCCAATCCCAATGCTATTTAAAATATAATAGAAGATTAAAATAAAACAAGAGCAACAACCGGTAGCTCTAACTTATATTTTGTGGGCGGGGAGGGACTTGAACCCTCACGACCTTGCGGCCACAGGATTTTGTCGCGCCCGACTTCGCCTTGACGAGTCTATGTGGTGCAGAATACTTGAATTAGTTCGAACGCATTTCGCCCCGCCACGGCGGGGCGGATGACAATTTTCCGCCTACGCTCTTTGAGCTACGGCGGACAAGCAAGTTTTTCCCCTGCCCCGTACCGAATTTATTCTGGTGCGGGGTTTAGCGGCAAATTCTTTGTTCTTTCAAATTATTAAAAAGTAAAACGCGCCAGATGTCCAAAGACATGGCGCGTTGTGACAAGGCGACATTGTGGTCGCCCGTCAGTTGGCCGGAAGCTCCTCGAAGTAGAGAGTGACGGTCTGCTCATGGGCTTTGTAGAGCCCGTTGATGTCGAGCCACAGTGTGTCTCGACCGTCGTCCGGCTGAACACCGACCGCGTTGTAGTTTCGGAAGAACAGCGTTCCTTCGCCCAGCGTGATCTTCTGGCCCACTTTCGGGGTCTTGGGAAACACACCGTGGAAAAGGTCGCCGATGTGGCGGGACTGCCTCGTCTCCTTGACGATGGCCATAAGCCGCCCGCGCACGCCACCCTTCACTTGGACGAGCTTGACTCGTTCCTCACTGTCAGGCGAGGAAAGAAGAAAAACCTGTCCGTAGCGATCGGAACACCGCTCGTCGATGTCCCAGTTCAGAACACCCGTTCCGAGTTCCTGCATGATTAACCTCCTCAAGATACTGGTTATCGTGATTCCCTCACGAATGAGACATGGATTTACAATTCCACGACTGCTGATAGTTTAGCATATTTAGTATGAAAAGTCAAGGTTTGTGCGAAAATAACAAAATAGCCCTATTTCAGGCCATTTTTCACTCTTAAATCAAATGATTAAAATTTTTCTTTAATAGTTTGCAATTTCCTTTGTGGTGCTTGGGGAGGGAATCGAACCCTCAAGATCTTGCGATCAATGGATTTTGAGTCCATCGCGGTTGCCGTTTCGCCACCCAAGCATTTTTCTCATTGATATTACCACGATTTTAAGTTAAAGTGAAGATATCGTCCCTCACTCTTCAAGCATATACTATGTTTTATGTTTATGTATTACAATCAAAGAAGGATAAAAGTTTCTATATAGGCTTTGCGCCAAATCTTAGAGAAAGATTAGTAAAACATAGTAAAAGGCTGGTTCAATCTACTAAACATCTGCTTCCAATGACATTAATATATTTTGAAAGTTATAGGTCTAAAACAGATGCGCTTAATCGCGAGAAGCAACTTAAGCGTTTTGCTAAAGGTTTCTACTCTCTCAAGCGTCGGTTGAGAGAATCAATGCTTGAAGAGTGAGGGATGGCCAGAGTTATAGCAATTTGTAACGCTAAGGGGGGAGTTGGAAAAACCACTAGTGCCGTAAATTTGGGCGGCTATCTTGCGTCTCACGGGCGTTCCACATTAGTCATTGATTTTGATCCGCAGGGGAATGCGAGTTCTGCATTAGGGCACAATGTGATGGGAGAGGAGCACACCATTTATCATGGTATTTTTGGCATTAGCGAACCGCACGCTCTAATCAAGAACTCCGCGCTTTATGGCTTGTCGTATGTCCCAGCTGGGCCTCATCTTGCAGGCGCTCTTATTGAATTAGTTGAGATGCCGGAGAGAGAACACTGTTTGCGAAAATTTATTACTGGCATAAGACACAATTACGACTATATTTTAATAGACTTGCCGCCGTCTTTAAGTCTGCTTACCGTAAATGGTCTTATAGCGGCTGACGAGGTCTTGATCCCGGTGCAGGCTGAGTATTATAGTCTGGAAGGACTGGGCCAGCTTTTACACACCATAAATTTAGTAAGGGACAATCTGCGCCATCCGCTCATGGTTGCAGGAGCGGTGCTTACGATGTATGATAAGCGCGAACGATTATCCAGGGAGGTTGGCAGGGAGCTAAGGAGGCATTTCCCGCATCACGTTTACAATACCGAAATACCCAAGTCCATAGCTTTGGCGGAAGCCCCAAGTTTCGCAAAGCCGGTTATATTACACGCTCCAAATTCAGTAGGCGCCTATGCCTATAACAAGCTCGCGAAAGAAATTATAAGACAGGAAGATCAATTCCAAATGTCGCCCCAATTTGGGAACTTTAATTTGTGAGGCTTGGCCGAACAAATTAACCCCGCCCTCTATGCGCATAGACTGTTGAGGTGTTGCGGGATTTAGTTTAAAATTTAAATCAAATATTTTTTATTAATCAATTGCTTAGAGGGCGGGGTGCTTGGTTTTACGGCCAATCGCTTCGCTCTTGGGTAAAAATGGCATGCTCGGTCGCGGTCTTGAATCATTAATACCCCCCCACTCTCCAGACAATCTGAAGAATGAGGGGCGGGCGCCTCAAGAAATGAATTTAAATAATTCAACTGATTTTGCATCCATGAATTTACAGCAAGAAAATACGCGCCTCACCCCTCCGGAGATTCCTAGCCGCGATCCTTTTGTGGGTGGCCATATGAAGCCGGCTTACGAGTCAGGCATGGGAAAATCTATCGGCAAGGCCAGGGATTTAGAGGTAAGCCCTGTTTTTCACATTGAGACAGCAAAAATTACTCCCAATCCTGAACAGCCGCGCCGGAATTTTGATCCGGAAGCCCTTCATGACCTAGCCCGCTCCATCGCGGAGTTCGGGGTTCTCCAGCCGCTTTTGGTCTCTAAAGTTGAGCACGAAACAGAGTCTGGCCAAGATGTTTCTTATCAGCTTATTGCCGGTGAACGAAGATTACGCGCCGCCGAAATTGCCGGCTTAGAAAGGGTGCCGGTAATAATAAGGAAGCCATCACCACCAAAAGAACAATTGGAGATGGCCATTATTGAGAACCTCCAGCGCGAGGATTTAAATCCAATTGAGGCGGCTCGAGCATTTTCCCGTCTCCAGGATGAATTTCGGCTTACACAGAGGGAAATAGCCACGCGGCTTGGCAAAAGCAGAGAAAGCATCGCTAATACCATGCGGCTTCTAAGTTTGCCCACGGTTGTCCAGGAAGCTTTAACGCAAGGCAAACTTAACGAGAGTCAGGGAAGAATGTTGCTTATGGTTTCAAGTCCCCGTGACCAAGAAAAACTGTTTGACGAGATTTTGAAAAGTAATTTAAGCGTCCGTGAACTGCGGAATAAGATCAAACAAGTAGCTAAAATGAAGGAAGAAGCGGGTAGCGCACCTTATGAAATGGATGATTATGAAGACCCAGAAATCATTGATTTGAAAGAGCAATTAGAACTGTTTTTCGGCGCTCCGGTTACTATAAAAAAGAGCGGGGGAAGCGGCAAAATTATGATTGACTTTTATTCTCCCGAGGAGTTAAAGGGAATAGCGCTTAAACTTGCAAAAAATGGCGCTGAAGGCGGCGATGACATGGATGAGGGCTATTCAGACGATTTTGTAATTTAGAGTATGCTGATCAAATAAACTTGTAGCTTAGTTCTTTAATTTCTTTTACGCTCTTTAATTTTATCGCGAGTTTTTCCGCCTTGTCTTTATTTATGCCGTCACAGAGTATTTTTAATACATGGAACTTGGAGGCGCCCTGTCCACCGGTGTTTACCGAAACTATATTAACGTGCGCTCTGGATATTATTGTTGTTACGTCCTTCAATAATCCCAATTTATCTTCAGCTGTAATCTTGAATTCTATTCTGGCTAATTTGGTGGGCGCGGCAAGCGAGTCGCTTCCCTTAAGCGCCGATTTGATCTTATTTCTGGCGCCGGCTGTTTTTACAAAATTTAACCATGACGAGGACGGTTTTTTATTTTTTTGAGTTATAATCTCAACTACATTACCCGATTGCAGTTGATGGTCAAGCGTCACGATTTTGCCGTTCACCTTAGCTCCGGAACAGGAATTGCCGACATCGCTATGTATTTGATAGGCAAAATCAATCGGAGTTGCTCCAACTGGCAGGTCGCGAACTTCTCCGCGCGGCGTAATGACGAATATTCTGTCTCTAAAGAAATCAATCTTCAGGGAATCCAAAAATTCTTCGGGATTAGAAAATTCTTTTTGCCAATTTCTTAACTGCTCTACCCATTGTAATTCTTTCTTATCGGGAGAAATTGACCTTTTTTGCATATTTTTTCCGGTTCCTTTGGTCTGTTCATAGAGCCAATGAGCGGCAATTCCATTCTCCGCCTCCTCGTGCATTTCTTTGGTTTTAATCTGAATTTCGGTTATAACTTCATCAAGGCAAATAATGGTGGTGTGCAGACTTCGGTATCCGTTGGGTTTGGGCATGGCTATGTAATCCTTAATCCTTCCCGGAACAGGTGGCCACAGGTTGTGAACTATCCCCAGTGCGGCATAGCACTCGGAAACATTTTCCATAATTACCCTTAACGCTACCAGGTCGTAGATTTTGTTTATATCCATGTCGTAGCGCAGAAGTTTTTTGTAGAGACTGGCGTATCGCTTGGCGCGAAAATCTATAAATAACGGATGCAATTTATTTTTTTGTAATTCCTGGAGAAGAGCTTTCTTTACTCTTTCCAGGTATTTAGCTCTTTTTTCATAGGCGTCTTTAACTTCTTTTTTTAACCAGGTATATTCTTGCGGATATATATATGGGAACGCCAGATCTTCCAGTTCTCCGGACAAGTGCTGCATCCCAAGCCGATAGGCGATGGGCGAGTATATCTCCATTGTTTCCAGGGCGATTCTTCTTTGCTTCTCGCGCGGCACGGAAGATAAAGTTTTCATGTTATGCAGTCTATCTCCGAGTTTTATGATTATTACTCTGATGTCCTCGCTTAATGCCAGAAGCATTTTACGCAGATTTTCAACCTGGTTTTCAATGCCCCGATATCTAATTTTGCCGATTTTTGTCACGCCATCCACAAGAAAGGCGATTTCTTCGCCGAACTCCCTTTTAAGTTTTTCCAGTGTTACGTCGGTGTCTTCCACTACGTCGTGTAAAAGAGCCGCCGCCACGCTCTCGTCGTCAAGGTTCCAAGACGCGACATTATTGGCAGCCGCAAGCGCGTGGTTAAAGTAGGCTTCTCCGTTTTTGCGGCTTTGGCCTTTATGCGATTTCTCCGCGAAAGCGTAAGCTCTGGCTATAATTCCATCTGGATTTTTTTTGATTGATTCTTTTACTGTCATGAATTTCTATGATGAATTACGAATTTACTATCCTACATCTATCCGATTGGACAAATCGGATTAAGACTAAAATACGAACTGTAATCTCTGTGTTTTATTTGTACTTTCGCACACCGCCTGTAATTCGTTAGAAGTTGTGCTTTACGCAATTTCATGATATGTTCTTTTTAGCTTGTTTTCAATGGTGCCGAGAGGATAATGAATAGCAAAAAGGTCGGCGAGTTGGTGTGCGAAGCTCTGCAGGAAATAAATGAATTAGATAACGGAATTAACATGTGTTTGGAGGAACTTTCTAAATACGAAAGGGATTTAGCAAAAAGTGGCTTTGGCGGTGAAATTCTTCGCAAAGGACCGGAAAAGATTCGAGGAGCGCTTTACTCTCTTAAGCGTAATACCGCCAACCTTAGACGATTTTTCGACGATGGCAAGTGAAGCGCTCCGCTCCGACAAAGGTCGGAGCATTTTTGTTACGAAGTGCGGAACCCTTCCGCGGCAAAATAATCAAGCCACGAGGGATAGTATTCGGAATTTGGTGTGTGGGTAGGGTCAGAAAAAGCGCCCATTGTTGGCGCCCTTTTCTTTTTCGTCTTAATCCGATTTGTCCAATCGGACAGATATAGGATACGGATTCAGTATTGAGTTATATAAATCATTTTCTTTCTGCTAAAAGTACCTTGGCGTTGAATTCTTTATTTCCCCGCATAACTTTGAGCGCCAAAGTGTCTCCAACTTTAAGGTCCTCAAGAAAATCCTGGATTGTTTTTTCCACCCCGAGTTTCTCGCCGTTGCATTCCAATATTATATCCTTCTCTCTGATGCCGGCTTTGTGGGCGGGGCTATCCATTACTATGCCGCTTCTCGCGCAGGCGCGGTGTGTTGGGTCATGTTCCAGAATATTTTTATGCTCATGCATTTCTCCGGTCACGAGCGCCCCGTAATCAACCGGTAAATTCATTTTTGCTTTTAGATTTTCATCAACCGTCACATAACTTATGCCCAAGAGTGGCCTTTTGATATGGCCGTAATGCCACAAATCCTCCAGATCTCGCTTCGCGTGATTTATGGGGATCGCGAACCCGATATTTTGCGCGCCGAATAAAAGCGCCGCGTTGATGCCGATTGCTTTCCCGAAAATATCAACTAGCGGCCCGCCGGAGTTTCCCGGGTTAATTGCGGCGTCTGTCTGTATTAGGCCTCTCATTTCTTGCGGCGGGGCCGTTGGGTCGGCCTGCGCGGCTATAGAGCGGGAAAGGCCCGAAACTATACCTGATGACACCGTATTCCTGAATATTCCCAAGGCGTTTCCAAATGCGAGCACGGATTGCCCAAGTTCCACCCTGGTTGAATCGCCGAGCAAGAGTACTGGCAGAGGTTTTTGTGGCTTAATTTTTAAAATTGCAACGTCGTTTATCGGATCGCGCGCCAGTACCTCGGCCTCATATTTTTCTCCGTTAGATGTAAAGATTGCGTATTCCGCCTTGGGGTCGGCTATGACGTGCTTATTGGTTAAAATAGTGCCATTCTCATTTACAACAAAACCGGATCCGCCTCCAATTTTTACCATGCCGTTTGCGTCTATGGCTTCTTTCGGTATTTTTGTCTGGTCGGGATTCATGATCGGCACCTGCGACAAATTCTGATCCAACTCTTTTTGAACCTCTTTGGCATCTTTGGAAATAATAATTGAAATTACCGCCGGCAGGGTTTTTTTAACTATTTTTATAACAGGGGAGTTGTCTTTTAGCATGAGATTAGTATAGCAAATTATAAAAAAATCAAAAAGCGGCCCGATACTATTAGCCGCTATTAATGTGAAATTACTATTGCCAGCCCAACACTATATATCCATCGTCTTCATATAAGGCAATTCCTTCCGGGTCATCACACTCAATCCATGTTTGTTCGGTATTATCCCAGTAAAAGTTGCCCTGACGAACCCCGCCAAAAGAGTCCCTATAGCGCAACTTTACGACCTTTCCTTGTTTTTTGGGCGGGTCGGTTTTCCTCCATGTTTTTGTGACTATTGGTAACTTCCTATATTGGGGACCCCCTAAATTTGAAGTAGAAACTCCAACCTCTTTAAGAGCTCTTGCAACAACCGTAACTGGAACGTTGAAAAGTCTGACGGCTCCCTGCGGTGGCTTGAATGGAACGGGTTTCTTGAAACGCTTGAGGTTTTTGAACTTGTATCGCCAAGCTCCGGCGCCGATACTGACTGTTCCAGTATTGTTGTCGAACTCTCTTTCAATCCGCTTTGCTTCCGCATAAGTAAGCTTTCGAACTGGCACGAGCTCTCCTACGCCGACAAGAACGCCACGAGGAGTACCTTTTGGATTAAGGCCATGCGCCGAAGCGACTTCGCGAGCGGTGCTTGTTGATGTGTAGAGTAGCGTCAATCCTGTGTGTCCCCAGCGCCATGTGCGTGTTTTTGCCGAAAGCTTGCCGCTAAGCAAAAGCTCGTTGTATGGGAATGAATTCGGAAATGCCGGGATCGTTTTTCCGCTTTGAACATTTCTCATCTCTTCCGTCTCCTAAAAAGTTGGGAATAAATCTACTAGAAGGGTAGCAAGGGCTATTATTTGTGTCAAGTAGTAAAAGGACTTTTCATTTTTTCTGTTTATCGTAAAATTCTTTAAGCAGTAAGTGTTTCGGATTGATTTCCTCAAGATTTCTTACCAGCCCGAAACTTTTTTCCCAGCCATACTTTTCTACAAAGGCAAGCATATATTCATAAAGCTTTTTTGTCTGCCGGAGTTTGTAAGCATCAAAATCGTTTTCCGCGTTTTTGCCTGAAGCCGTAAGTGACTGCTCTTTTTCTACTATGTAAGCCATGTAGTTTCGCAGTTCATCCGCGCTTTGCTCGCGCGATAAATTAAAGAGATTATGCATTGTTTCTATAATTAAATCAGAAGGAAACTCAAGAAGTTCTCTTGGTACATCTTCTGGCAATATCTTGCTATATTTGAAAAAATGCTCAAGCTCCTCTGGCCACTCCTCTTTCCCGCCACCTTTCCATTCCTCGCTTTTGTTTTCCATGATAAATGAGAAATATTTCTATTTTTTCTGTTTAGGACGCTTAAGGGGTAAGGTAAAATCTTCGGGATTTACACTGCTTGGCAGTACACTACCCCGATCGCTAAGATCATAAATTTTCATATGGTCGGATATGTTATTGGCATGAAATACTACGGTGCCATCGCTGGCATATCTTTCTACAGTAACGGGGATTCCTTTCCAAACGCCCTCGGAGCCCCAGGAAATAAGCTGCGGGTTGGCCACGCCGCGCTTATGCAACTCATCTTTTGCTTTCTCAATTAAATCATTATTAAGATCAACATACGCGTTTTTAGAACCAGGGAAAAATTCTTTATATATTCTCTCTTGAGCTTTCGCGTGTAAATACACAATGCCCGTTAACGCGCCCACAGCCAATCCGCCGACAAGCGAATAATTTCTTTTAATAGACTCGTGAATTAAGCCAAGCGAATAAAGCAAGCGCCAGTATAGCTCGGGGTTATCTCGCCCCCCGTCCCATAGGTCACTGCTATTTTCTTTTCTCGCCTCACGCTCTTCACTGTCTCGCGGATCTATCCGCTCCAAAATTCCATATTCCCACAATGTGTCTTCAATTTTTTTCTTGTCGACGCTTGGGTCGCTTAATGCCTCATCAAGCTTTTCCTGAAGCCGCGTCTCCCACCTGTGCGCCAACTCACTGATTTTTTCTTTATTTTCTCCCGCATTTTCCATTGTAAATAAAAAGCCCTTTATTATTTATTGAAGCCATGGCCTTTTTAAAATAATTTCGCTGTCCGTGGGAGTTACTAAATAGGCCAATGCGATTAAAATCGCTAGAATGAGTAGAATTTTTAAAATGAGATAAAATCTTTTCATAGTTATTTATCCGCGGCCGTATCAATTAATTTATCTATTGCATTGAATTCCGCTTCACAGCCGGGGAACTTAGCTTCTTTTTTTATGCCGTCCAGAAATAAAAAATAATTGACGAAGTAATCCATTACCAATTCCGCGTCGCACGGCTTGGTCATGACTCCTGAATCTCTGATCTGCTTTATTATCCTGTCCATCAGTACTTTATCCAGTTGTTTTTCAACAGCCGGATAAGCGGTAGATTTTTCGCCGTCGGGTGTTATGGCGAGCTCCCCCGATTCCATGGTCAGTTTCCCGGAGGCATATAAATAAGTATTGTAATGGCAGCTGCCTCCGTCGCCGGATTTTGTACGGCAAAGACCGATAAAGGCCCGCTTGGCATACAACAGGCCGGGGTCGTTTAATCTCAAATCACTTGAGGCGGTTGGTATGGATTTAGGCGGCAGGGCGCAACAAGTATAAAAGAAGTATCGGTAAGTCAGATATCCCGCCAAGACGAGAATGATGGAAATAATAATTATGGTAAGTGTTTTTCTCATTTTTTAATTATCTATAACATTGTTTATAATTTCCGCTTACTCCCGGAGGGTTTGTTGATTTGAAAGAACGAAAACAAGGAGATGGGCAAGGGCAGCGCTCGTCTACGGTAACCCCGACAGTGCTATCACATGTAGCCGGGCAGTTCAGCCCGCCTCCGCCTCCTCCGCCACCCCAGTCCCAGTTCTCATCGGTACTGCCGATTATAGACGCAATAATTATAGCTATGGCGATAATGAATGCCCAGACGGCAAACAATTTAGCGTCGCTCATGCCTTCTTTAGGAGCGGGCGGCGGAGGCGTCGGTTCCTCGTATTTTGGCGGGAGGTCCCTAAAATATGGCAATTTCTCCGGAGCTTTCATTTCTGGCTTTTCTCTTGTGGGGACCCATCGCCATTCCCCCCTTGGTTTTTCTGGCGGTTTTTCGAATGTCTCTGGGGCCTCTTCAGGTTTCTCGAACGAATACTTCTCTCTGGGATAAAGAGTCAGCCGCTTAACTTTTGTGCCGGATGGCATTTTTCTTCTCGGTATTATTCCCATATTTTTTATTTTAATTTGTTTGTTTTAAATAATCCCCTCGACAGACATAAAAATCAGCGAGAAAGCTAACATGGCAGCAAACCATGGCATGGCAACACGCCAAGTTTCTTTCTTTTCCATTCCTGCCTTAATAAGAAGCCTGTGCGCTACAAATAAAGACGCTCCAATGCTTAGGAAAAACGGAGGCAATATGCTCGTAGATATCGGCGGTAGCCAAAGAAGAAAAACGAAGTTTATCAATATGAAAGTTCCGAAGGTTTTGAAAGAAATCATTATTTGGCTTTTAGCATCCATTTCATATTCTTTCACGTAAAATCTGAATATCAGCCACAAAAAGCCGTAGGCAATCGCGGAAGCAACGATTAAGTATTTAATGGTCAGCCAGAGAAGATAAATTGTGGGATTCCAATTCATAATACTTATATGTTCATTATATCACTTATAACTAATTCCCGCCAAATTTTTCTCAATTGTTATTTTTTCTATCTTGCGGTACCAAAAAATATAGCAAAAAACATTTGCGGAGGGTGGAGGATTAGAACCTCCGAGGGGATTTCTCCCCAACCGCATTTTTTATCCCGCGCAAAGCGGTGGGGGTGAGATTTGAACTCACGATGCCCTTTCGAGCATACCACATTTCGAGTGTGGCGCCTTCAACCGGGCTCAGCCACCCCACCGCTTTATTCGGGACGAGTGCGGCGCGTTAGTTTCAGTCAATTTCCTACGTGGTGCCCTCGGAGAGAATCGAACTCCCATTTTTTCCTTAGGACGGAATTGTTCTGTCCATTGAACTACGAGGGCCCCTTATTTAAGATTAACTTTATAACATTTTTGTTGCAAGATTACAATGAAAATGTTATAAAGTTCAAGCGGGCCTATAATTCAGTGGTAGAATATCTGCATGGCATGCAGAAGGCGCGAGTTCGATTCTCGCTAGGTCCACATTTGAAAAAGTCAGAACCCTGACGAAACCTAACCGCTCGGGCGGCGCGGAATTCCCCCCTTAAACCCCCCTTCCGCGCCGCCCTCGCGGGAAGTTCGTTTTTGCCCGCTTCGCGGGCGCGCCGCTAGAAAAGTTGGAGTTGCGCTTGCCCCACCCTCCCAGTGCGCGCGCAACATCATTATACTCCCTAGTGACTTATATTCTACTATATACTTATCTTATTCACAATGATAAAATGATTTCAAGTGGATATCGTGTTTATGTATGAAGAATCAAGAATTATCAAAATTTGGCAAGCGGTTGCGAGAATTGAGAGAAAAACGAGCAATTTCGCAAGGTCAATTATCAAAAATTACTGGACTACATCGAACCTACATAAGTGGCATTGAGCGAGGAATAAGAAATCCGGCCTTAAAAAATATCCAAAAATTAGCCCATGCACTCGAAATTAGCCCAAAAGAATTTTTCAACAATGGCAAAAACTAACAGCTTGCCAAATTTTGAATACGGAATGATTTGGGAAGACCCAGTTAGCGGTCATCGCGTTGGTTGTCTTGATGTTTCCAAAAAAGAAGATGTTGAAAAATTGATGGAAAAAGAAAAAGCCGTGTTAGCGGTGCAAGACCCGCCTTACAATGTGGACATCAACGACGAATTCGGAAATTTGCCACTAGATCAATATATGAATTGGAGCGAAAAGTGGGTTGATAATACACTAGACATACTTCATAACAATTCTTCATTTTATGTTTGGCTTGGGGCAGATGTTAGGAGTGGTTTACAACCATTGCCCGATTTTATTCTTATGATGAGGAATAAGCCGGTGAAGATTCGGAGCTTTATTACCATGAGAAATCAAAGAGGGTATGGAACACAAAAAAACTGGATGGCTATTCGTCAAGAACTGCTTTACTACATAAAGGGAGAGCCAGCTTTTGATGTCCAGGCTGAATATACAGATATACCTAAAAAGACAAAAGGATATTACAAAAAAGTGAACGGAAAAATGACTGAAAATTTTGAAAGGAGTAAATCGCTAACAATTCGCGCGGGTAATGTTTGGCATGACATTCAACAAGTTTTTTATTTGATGCATGAGAATATTGAGGGGTGTTTTGCACAGAAACCTCTAAAATCCGCGAAACGGATAATCGAGGCCAGTAGCAAAACTGACGATCTTGTTGTAGATTTTTTTGGTCATTCCGGTTCAACCTTATTGCAGGCAGAGTTGAGCAAAAGAAAATGCTACACAATGGATATAAATCCGAATTATTGTAAGATTATGGCTGCACGTTTACTTCACCACCGGCGCACAGGCGAGATGGGGTGGGGGCGGCTAAAAGTTCTAAAAGACGGCCAAATTTTAGTAAAAGATGAAGAATTGTTGGGCGCGCCAACGCTTCTTGATTTAGTTTAATCTATGGATAAGAAAAATTTAGATAAAAAACTTGAAGCGTGGGTCAAAGAATTACCGCAAGAAGATCGAAAAATTCTTTTGGCCCATTTGAGCGGGCTAAAATCTATTTATCCCTTTAATGAGTACGAGTATCGTTTAATGTATTTGCTTGATAAGAAAGTCATCACTTTCAAAGAATATGAGGCATTAAGAGATGCGTATGTTAATGCGAACCCATATCTAAATCTTTACAACATTTCACCTCGTGTTTTTGGTGAAATTTGGGCGCAACAGCATTTGATAGATGTGGATTCAGGGTTTAAGAAACCATCAAAACAGATTGATAAAAAGTATTCCGGCGACTACGATCTCTATCTTGAAAACGGAAGTAAAATAATCAAGATTGAAGTAAAAGCATCACGAGCAATCAACACAAAAATTAGAGGCGGATTAGAAACCAAAGCATTAAGTTTTGAGTCCGATGAGCCATATTGGATGAATTTTCAACAGCTTAAACTGGATATTGTAGATGTTTTTGTTTTCGTTGGTGTGTGGATAGACAAAATTTATTATTGGGTTCTTTCAGATAAAGAAGTCAAAAAACACCCCATGAGAAGCCATCAGCACCGAGGAGGTATCGAGTTTCAAATTGGTATTACTGATAAAAATTTTGATGAGTTCAAGACATTTCTAGTCAAACCAGAGAACTTGGTCGAAATAATAAAGCGTAAAATCAAATAGCAACAATATGACTATACAGGAAATTTGTAATTACGCTGAAGAAATTTCAAAAAAGTATAACCCCGAGGGGCTTTCGCCTTTTCCCTATGAAAATATTCAGAAGGATAAAAGTGATTTGAAAATATTCCGGACAGGCAAGTTGCCCGATAAAGTATCGGGGGTTATTGGATTTTTCCAGGAAGAAAATAATTTTTCTATTCTCATTAACAATACAAAATCGCCTACCAGACAATACTTTACCATTGCTCACGAACTTGGACACTATTTTTTGCATCAAGAGGAAATAAAGAAAGAGTTTTTCGTTGACGAAGAGAATGTTCTCGATAGAGCGGGAATGCTTTATCGGAGAGATGAAGCCACTTCAACAAAACTAGAAACCGAAGCAAATAACTTTGCGGCGTCTTTAATTATGCCAGCGGAGCTCGTTAAGAAAGCGTGGGAAAAATTAAGAGATGTCGAAGATTGTGCAGAAGTCTTCAATGTTTCGGTCGAGGCAATGAGTATCAGGTTGAGCAGGTTGGGGCTCGTTAACTAACGATATGACTGATAAAAAAGAAAAGACAAAAAACGAGCCCGAAGTGCAAGAAACTCCAGCACTTTCTTTTGAATCTGTTGCGGAACTATTAAAGTCGTCTAGTGAATTTTCGTATTCTGAACAAAAGCCGGTTAGAATTAAAGAGGAATTAGCAAAGAGAGAAAAACTAAAGAATGTAGATCTTGAGCAAGATATTAAGTTGAAGAAATTGACGCTTAAGGTCTTGCTCTGGTTTCTCGGTATCGAATCGTTTATAATTTTCGCGTTTGCTTTTCTTCAAGCAACAGGATGGCTTGGATTTGTTCTTGAAGAATGGAGTTTCCGTTTGTTGGTGACTGCTACAATAACACAGATTTACTTGATGTTGAGAGTGGCGGTTGAGTATCTTTTCCCGAAGAAATAGCGGCGTGCCCGCGAAGCGGGCAAAAACGAACTTCCCGCGAGGGCGGCGCGGAAGGGGGGTTCAAGGGGGGAATTCCGCGCCGCCCGAGCGGTTAGGTTTTGTCAGGGTTCTGCTCGTAGTGGGTTCGCACTTTTTCCAAAATTGACCACATTTGAAAACAAGCGGTTTATTTACTGCTCATAACCCTTGGCTGGCTGATTTTATCCCTTGCCGCTCTTGTTATTTTTCTTTTGGTTTTATGATGCGCTAGCTCCAGATATGTTGCGGAAGCCGCATAATTAATGCTATGATAATTTTATTATGAATCCCGTTAGAAATAACCAAACTATATTTAATGGGATGCAAAAATATTTCAAATAACCTGATTTCAAATAGTCGCAAACAAATTACGGAGGCGTTGCGCCTCCTATCTCTAACGGGATGAATCATTCAAAAACTGGGCCGAAAGACGTGTTTTTTCACCTTCTTTCAATAATGGGCCTATACGTAACCGTTGTGGCATTGGGGTCGCTGATTTTTCAGTTAATTAATATTTACTTTCCCGATCCGCTGGCTTATGAGTACGGCCGCTACGCGAAAGACAGCTTGAAATGGCCGCTATCTATTTTGGTGGTTGTTTTTCCGGTTTATGCCTGGCTCTCTTACCGCACGCAAAAAGATGTGGTGGAGAATCCCCAAAAGCGCGAGCTAAAGGTTAGGAAGTGGCTCATTTACTTTACACTATCTCTGGCTGCTCTCGTGATAGTGGGGGATTTGGTTTCTTTAATCTACACATTCTTAAACGGAGAAATTACCGTGAGGTTTATTCTTAAAGTTCTAACGGTTTTCGCGATAGCTGTCGCAGTTTTCGTTTATTATAACTGGAACCTTAAAAAAGAAACGATGGCAATCAAAGATCCCACGATGAGGGTTTTTATCTCCGCGGTGATTTTAGTAGTTTTAGCTTTTGTGGTAACGGGATTTTATATTGCCGGCTCTCCGCAATCGGCGCGCCTGCAAAAATTTGACGATAGGCGCGTAAACGATCTCCAGATTTTGCAATCGCAGTTAGTGAATTATTGGCAAACTAAAAGAGCTCTGCCCGACTCTCTGGATGCTTTGCGTGATGATATTTCTGGATTTGTCCCGCCGAAAGATCCTCAAACCGGAAACATTTATGAATACGTAAAAACCGGCAATTATTCGTTTGAGCTTTGCGCTGTTTTTAACGTTGGGAGCGATCTAAAAGACGCTGCCATTGCACAGCCCGTCTATAATCCCTACGGCTATAGTGAAAACTGGTCTCATGACGCAGGCCGGGTTTGTTTTTCAAGAACTATTGATCCTGAAAGATATCCGCCAATACCGATAGAAAGAGTGAAGATATAGAGCGCGCGGAATCTTATTTTAGCCGTCAACTTTTACGTGTTTTTTAAGTTTTTCTTCCAACTCGCGGATTTTTTCCTGGAGAATATTTCTTATTTTATGCGCCCTGTCTTCGTAGCGCGCCTCATGGATTTCGTGGTTATAAAAGCCCAAAACAAAAAGCTGTATTATCAATATAACCACCCCTGTTTTCGCGTAAACATCTCCCAAGGCGGCACCCGCGATATAGAAAACTCCGCCGATTGCCATGATTACCGTGTGTATTCTTGCCGTTACCGACGTGACCAGATCTTTCAATAAAAATTCCCGGAAAAAATCCAGATATCCGCCCCATGGCCGCTCGCCGCGTTTTTCTTTCTGGAAGAGCAACGTGCCCGCTATGACGCCCAAAAGCCCCAAGATCGTAAAAACAAGAATCCAGTAAACCGGCCAAAACTGCGGAGAATCTGCCGTTATAAAGAAGGCGAGGGTGAGCATCCAGAAACTTATGAAGTAGTCGCGGATATGGTCGGCGGCTGTGCCGAAGGCGGTTACATCATTGTTGTTTCTGGCTATCGGTCCATCAAATAAATCCGTGAGCCAGGCGGCGGTTAAAAGCCAAATCTGGCGGGAATAGCTTTCATATATATAGAAATCGTAAATGGCATAAAAAAGTATGCCGAATCCGATCATCGTCAAAATGTTGGCCGCATGCGGAATAAACTTAAATGGCCAAGTAATTGGCAGGAATATATAGTCTCTAACCTGTTTTTCTAATGGAGTCCAATAACCCTCCTTTTCTATAGGCGCCATACCTAGTATATCAACTTACAGCGTGATTTTTATTAAAAAATAAAAATCAACTAGCTTTATCAGTTGATAAATATTTATTCAAGTTCATTACTAATGATTTGTTACAATTTGCCAAGTATACTGTAAGTTGTATTACTGGGCATAATTCTATTATAAACCAAAAATTATAAATTAAAAATTAGTTAAAAATTGTATTGAATAAAAAATTGTAAGCATTCGGTGAAAAATATGCTAATGAAATATTAAAGATCAAATTACCTATTCCAAGCGGTATCATCACTCGCCAAAAAGGGTATCGTGCTATACCGGCAGAAATAGTGATAAAGTCGTTGGAAAACGGCACTAATGAACCATATGCCAAACAAAAGAGCGGCAGCATTATCTGGTGCCGAGAGCTAAAAAAATAGGCCTGCTTAAAAAATTTTTGTATGCCTTGTGGAGCGATAGCGCCGCCATGATAGCCAACATAATAAGACGTGGAATCTCCAAGCATAACGCCGGCAGCCGCCGATATTCCGAGCAGAGATGGCTTCAAGCCACCGGTGGCTAATGTAATGAGTAGCAAGTGATATGGAAGTCCGCTGAATGTCGTAAGGCCGCCCAAAAAAGCAAGCACAAAGATGAGCATGTAGGCGTTGTTTACCCCGACCATCTCAATTATGCGTTCTGGGGTTGAGAAGACAAAAAAATATACGGTAAAACCGACAAAAAGCAATGGCAGTATTAGTCCCGGCAGATATCTCAAGGCTTTTTTACTTTTCCAATTCACTGTTTTATCGGCTATCGTTAAAAATGCGGATAACTCTAGCTTCAACTTGTCCCTGATTATTTTGCGACCCAACTACAATCACATAATTATTTACAAGCAGGTCTTCCTTGGTGGCGAATTCTCTCCCCATTCTAATCCGCGTGTCTTTTTTAATTAAAACCGGCTTTTCATTATTTTTTTCGTCTACAATTAGAAAACCATTCTCGCTGATTTCTGTGACTCTCCCAAAATATTGTTCTTCTGCCCAACGATGAAAAAAGCCGGTTTTATATCCAGCAGTTAACATAATCGCATTTAGTATAAAGGCTGAAAGCAAAAGTCCCGCAAAGATGAAAATGGCGCGCTTGAACATACCGCGATTTAGTTTTGTCTTTTTCTTTTGGATCTCCATGTGCTTATCTTACGGCAAAAATAGGAAAAAATCACGCACCCAGAAAGTTACCCAATTTAATATTTTAGTGATAAGATACATGCATGATAATAAAAGAAAAAATAAATCCAGGAAAGATTGACTATGAGGTAGAAAAACTGTATAAAGCTTTGTAGTTTCTGGAGGCGTGTGTGAGTGGTTGAAACAAACAGTCTTGAAAACTGTTATACCCGCAAGGGTATCGAAGGTTCGAATCCTTCCGCCTCCGCCACGTACAAATTTGCTTTGCAAATTTTACATTGCTGTCGCGTGTAAATCTTTGATTTATTACGCGACGCCAATTGGGAAAATGCAAATTTGAAGAGGCAAGCTCGCGGCGCGAGACGCGCCGCTCGCATAGGATTTGAAAGGGATTTTTGAAGTCGCAAAACAATTCCCGCCCGCTCAAACGGAAGTTCGAACCAATCTTTTTTAGAAAATCCCGACTCTGCTCGGGATTTTCTTGCAAAGCGATAATTTCGGCTTGTTTTATGGATTTTATGAATTTGGCGGCGAGTTCGAACCGATTATTGCTTTTTTGCTCAAAATTCTAAGTAACCTTGTTTTGTTTTGGATGATTTCTAGTATCCACTACTCTTTTTAGCGCCAGGTTGCAGTATTGTTTATCGTTGTCAATTCCTACAAATCCTCTTTCGTTTACTAGCGCCACAACCGGAAGAGTGCCGCTACCCATAAATGGATCAATGATAATATCTTTCTTGTTGGTCCCGCCAAGAACAAGGCGGCTTATGAGTTCAATCGGTTTTTGAGAAGGATGCTTGCCGTGCCTTTTTTCGGAAACCGGAGTTGATGGTATATCCCACATATTTCTCATTTGTACTCCGCCGTTTAGTTCTTTAAGTGCTTTATAATTAAATGTCCAGTTCTTGGCATTTTTTTTGGTTTCATTTACAGCCCAAATTATATGCTCTGTGCTCTCACAAAGCATCCTTTGTGTTACATTTGGAAATGCGTTTCGTTTATACCATACAACAGAGTTAATTAGCTTACGATCAATATCCTGTAGAATAGAGCCGATTTGATAAATATTGTGATACGAACCAAAAATTATAATGTTCCCATTTGGCTTGAGAACTCTGGCTACTTCAGAGATCCAGCTTTTGGTAAAAGCTAGATAATCGTTATCAGAAAACTTATCCCACCGAGCATCAATCTTTGAAAAGTTTTTCTCCTCTACCCAGGCGCTATTTGATTGGAGCCATCCAATCTTTTTTTTATAGTCGTATCCGGAAATATTATACGGGGGGTCAGTTATGCAGTGGTCAATGGAGTGACTTGGAATAGATCGCAAAATATTTAAAGCGTCCCCGAAGATCAAGGAGCTTTCTGCCGCAGTGCTAAATTTTCTTTTTAGTGTTATTCTTTTCATCGATGAATACTAATAGTATAAATGATTTTATTGAGCAGTTAAAGCAGATCCAGTTTGATTTTTATAAAACTTTTGGTGTTACCGATATTATTACGAACAGTAAAATATTTGAGGTGCTTATTGCAGACGCTCTAGACCACACTCTTATTCCCGGCCACTCTGGCTCACGTGATGCCAAAAATTCAGCAGGGGGTGAGTTTGAATATAAGCACTACAAAGAGAGTAGCTCTAATCATTCATGGACTTTTAACGACTTTTCCAATACCACCATAACTAAACTTAGTAACGCCGAAGCTGTTATTTTCGCGCACATACAAGACGTTAATGTTTCTTTCCCGAAATTTGATTGGTATTACGAAGTGCCCGGGCAAGTCATGTCAGATTATCTAGCACAAGCAACTAAAAAAATAAGAAATAGCAGGAAAATGATCAACGTGAGCTCCAGGCAAATTGAAAATAACCTGAATCTCACGAGACAAACTATCAAAAATTATAATGGGCATTACTTATCTTGGATTACGCGCATTATTAAAATTGCTAGCAAAATTGAAACAGCAACCGGAACAAAAGGAATTCTTACAAGTAATAAATTTTGGGAGGTTTTAGTAGCGCTGAAACTAAACCATAAAGTTCAGTCGGAACAAGCGAAGCATGATGCGGAAGATAATCATGGCAACATGTACGAATATAAAGTTGCAAAGGGATTCACGTGGAGCTTCCAAGATATTTCAAACGAAGTTTTGAATAAGTACCTTGTAGATAAAAGCATAATACTTGCCAGTGTTGATAAAAATGAATTCCTAGTCAAAAAAATATACAGTGCTGATGCCAAGAAAGTAGTTAAACTTCTCAGAAAAAAGTTACGCGAAAAAAGGAGAAGATTCTTGTCGCTAAAAAAAGAGATTCGTCGGAAACAAACCTCTCTTAATTTAAAGGATTTGCGCAGCATTAAAGCAATGCTTGTGTATCCAGAGAATTAAAATAACTCTTTTGGCAGTGCTTTTATTCTTTTTAGGGATTGGTTCCTATACTCCTCTGATATTTCAAAACCAACGTAGTTTCTTTTCGTTTCTAAACAGGCTACGGCTGTTGTTCCACTACCCATAAACGGGTCTAATACAACATCACCCTCTTTGGTGGTTAAATTGATTAATTTTTTTATAAGTTCAACAGGTTTCTGTGTGGGATGAATCCTGCTCTTCCCTTTGGGGGCCTGAACTTTAATGATGTTGTGTTCATATTTGCTATTCCAAATGGCGCCTGGCTTTTTGCCTATCACTACCGCCTCCCATGCATTAAGAAATCTGGATTTCGCGTTTAGAGGAATGGGGTCGGGTTTCTGCCAAACCAACACGTCAATTGCAATAAATCCATTTTTTTCTAAACCATCAATAAAAAAGCCTACGTCTTTTTTTGCACAAAAGGTCATCATCCAGCCTCTAGTTTTTTTCAACGCAATCTCAAACCAATCTTTATTAAAGGTATCCCACTCACCAAAATTAAAATTCAGTTTTGCCGTTGTTCCCAATCTTTGACCTTTGCAATTAAGCTCTCTACTGATTCCATATGGGGGATCGGTGACTACTAAATCAATAGAGTCGTCTGGTAGTTTCTTTAACCCCTCCACGGCATCTCCGTGAATAATTTGATTAAGTGGCAGTTTTTTATATTGTTTAATTTCTGTTTTTACTTCTGGCAAAGAAATAGATGCCGGTGTTTCTTCTCTTATAACATCAATGATTACTCCCTGTATAGAAACATCTCGGCCATTTCTAAAAATAAGCGGCTCCATATTTTTGTTTGCTGGCTGTAAGCGGATTTGCCCCCTCTCCTTGTAGAATTTCTTTAGCGTTGCTTCGTGGTTGTCAATAAGCGCGACAACCTTCTGCCCGTTTTCTGCAGTTTTTTGGTGGTGCACTAAAACAATATCTCCATCATTTATATTTTCATCAATCATGCTGTTCCCAACAACACGAAGCGCATATACTTCCGAAGATGAGTGAACCTTGCTTTTTGGAACAGCGATTGTTTCTTGTGGCACATCAAAGAGTGTTAAAGGTGAGCCGGCGGCTATGGTGCCAAGTAGTGGAATTTTAATCATCGGGGTTGACTCAAGAATCGCTATTCCTCGGCGTTGATTTTTGTTAAGTTGGATAAAGCCATCTTCCTCTAGCCCCCGAAGATGTTCGTGAATGGTTCCAAAAGCCCGTCCAATTTTTGTTGCGATTTCAGGAATGGTAGGAGAATACCCTCTCTTTTTAGAATAACTTTTTACGAAATCTAATATTTCTTTTTTCTTTTGTGTAATCATTCTATTTTCGGTTTACTTTCGGTATATTATAATTATAGCAAATAGACCCGAAAGCAAACCGAAAGTCTGTGGATAACTAATTGCAACTCTTGTGCTTGTGGGGTAAATTTATGGCAATGGACTTCTCGGATATTATACTAAACATTGTTTTTCGCTTTATTATAGAGCCAATAATTTGGATTATTTCTTTTGTGCGAAAGTTTATAAAGGCAGTATTTTCCAAAATTTATAGGTGGGCTGTTTTGCTTGTAGCCGCAATTATTTGGGCGTATTTTATGGGATGGATTTTTAGTTGAAACATGGAAGAGCAACTGCATGAATAAGCTTATTTTAAATATAGATTTCTTAATCTGGGTACTTCTGCTAACACTTATTGTTTTGGCAATTTTGACGCGGCACAAAATTAAAAAATATTTAAACCGTTACAAGAATATTGATGCATACCTTTTTAAAGAGGATCTATCTGGAAAATTTTATCTTCTTGGTGCCCTTTCGGGCATGGCGACTATTTACTTTTTACTTTTTTCTTGGCATGGATGGCAATACTGGATAATTTCTGGATTTTTTGGAATCGTTGGCGTTTTATTCTTCTGCGTTGGTGAAATAAGAAGAGTTCATTTAGAAATTCATGCGGCCAACCGTCTCTCATACCTCCCAAATCTTATATTTTGCTTTGTGGGTGAGAAGAGTAAAAAAGAACTAAAATTAAAAAATATTGGAAAGGGAATAGCGTTTAGACCAGCAATAACAACAATCAATAACAAGAAAATTGAAAAGCCAATACTCGTTGCCGATTCTGTAAATCCTGATTTAAAATGTGAAAGTATTTATCCAAGCGCATTAGAAGAATTAAAAAGAGAGTGGAATAGTTTTAAAAACTCAGAAAAAGAGACCGACGATGAGGGCATGGTCGCTACAGTACAATTTAACTGTATTAATGAATCGTATGGATTAGACCAACACACTGAGACAAAAATTAATTTTGACTTGGAAACCGTTATAATTAAAAATGTCAGCTGGCACGCAGATTATAAGAGGTAAACTACCATGAAAGAAATTCCGGAGAAAAAATGCCCCAAATGTGGAACCAATCAATATCTTGGCTTTTCTGTGAATTGTAGGGAGTGCATGGAACAAGAAAAGAGAGTTAGAAATAATGAAGTCAGCACAGAAGAAAAGGAATTGATAAAATTGGCTCTAAAAAATACTTTAGAAAACATGAAAGGAGGTTCAAATCAAACGAAAGAGAATCTAACAGAGACAAAAGAGTGGGTGAAATTAGCTTTTGGAATTTTGTTGGGACTGTTTGTATTATGGATATTCTTCGGTGGTTTACTGGAAAATCAAGGTAATTATGGCTCTAAAAATACAACTAAAATTGATTGCCGTTTATCAGAGTGGGCAAGTAGTCCTTACTGTAATGGAGAATATGAGGGCCAAATCCAAGAGCAAGACGCCACAGAAAACAATTATTACCAAAATATAGTTCGCTAATTTCTATCTCCGCCCTTTTGAGGATTTATAGGAGCAGTATATTATTTAGATAAGTGCTCTTAGAGCTTCTTGCCTGATTAGTCCTGTTAAAATACAAAACTTAGAATAGAGATTCGTCATATATTCTCTATCCGAAAATACGGTTATAATAATCTCTGGCTCGGGCCGCCAGTAGTTTTGAAAAGTAGCAGTAAAAATTCTCTTATTTTGCAGTACATTTTAAAACCAAAAAGTGATAAAATGTAAGAACCCTGAAGGGATTCGAACTTTATGAACACAACCCCAACAACAGACGAGTATCTCGACTTGGTTGATGAGAACGATCAGGTCATTGGCAAGAAAAAACGGTCAGAAGTATATGCTGAACATCTTTCCAATTTTCGGGTAGTGAATGCGTTTGTCGTAAATTCTAAGGGTGAAATTTGGATACCAAGGCGAGCAGCAAATAAAAGAATTTTTCCGCTTTGTTTGGATATGAGTATGGGTGGCCATGTGGAAAATGGCGAAACTTACGAGCAGACTCTTAAACGAGAAACACAAGAGGAACTAAACATTGATACTGATAAAGCCCAAGTGCGTTTACTCGGCCATCTGACTCCTCAAAAAGATGGCGTCTCCGCCTTTATGAAGGTCTACGAGATAAAAATGGACGAAGCACCTGATTACAACAAAGACGACTTTACCGAATATTTCTGGCTCTCACCTAAAGCCTTATTTGAAAAGATCGCTCAAGGGGAGAAAACGAAAGGAGATTTACCAATTCTAGTCAGAATCTTTTATGGACATGAACAAAATTAAGCATAATAAAAAGCATTCTGGTATTTCGACAGAACGTCTGGCCGAACTTCGACGCGCTACTCTCATAGCTTCTGCCGGAGCATCTACGCGTCTTGAGGGTTCAAAGCTCTCCGACAAAGAAGTAGGACGAGTGGCTAATATTGTTTTTCAGCAAAAGTAGGAATATCAAATAAGCCAGGATTTTCTTTGTAGATTCGCCTTAAATCCCGTACAATCTTATCAACGCTTCTGAATTTGAGCCACATTTTCGGTTCAAAGTTGTGGACATCGTCACCGCCAGAAAGGAAATTGCAAATGCGTGTTGCCCGCCTCGCTTCCTAGAGCGTCCGTGCGGACGCACGGAGTAGCTCGCTCGGCGGCTAATTTGTATGGGATTTTTGGCGAAAAGGAAAAGGATTTGTCAATGAATGGCAAAAGAAATTTTTTCATCAATTTTTTTGAAGCAGCTAAGTAACGCTGTTTTTTTGTTTGTTATGCTATTGATAATTTCCCAGAATTTTGTTAGCGTAGTATATAGCTTTTGTACAAAAAAGAAGGGAGGAAACGATGCAGAACATGATTCGAAGAGTGGCAGCAATCCACGATCTCTCCGGATTCGGAAAGGCGTCGCTCACGATCGTGATCCCGACGCTTTCCTCAATGGGGATCCAGGTCTGTCCTTTACCAACTGCGATTCTTTCCACTCACACGGGCGGATTCATAGGATTCAGTTTTCTGGATCTGACTGATGAGATGGAAAGAATTGTCGCACACTGGAAAACAGTCGGGGCAAGATTCGAGGCGATCTACAGTGGCTTTCTCGGCTCACCCCGACAGGTCGATATCGTCTCTAGATTCATCGACGACTTCCGTGGCGAGGGGCAGCTTGTCGTCGTGGATCCGGTGCTCGCAGATGATGGCCAGCTCTACCAGACCATGGGGCCGGAGATGGTCGAAGGAATGGGGAGGCTCGTGGCGAAAGCAAACGTGGTCACTCCGAACCTGACGGAACTAGCGCTTCTCGTCGGTGAAGCCTACCGCGAGGAAGTCAGTCTCGACGAGATCAAGCGATGGATGAGGGAACTCTCGACCAAGGGTCCGAACTACATCGTGGTGACGAGCGTTCCAGTCCGAGAAACCGGACAATCCTCGGTCATCGGTCTCGACGCACAGAGCAATCGCTTCTGGCGAGTGAAGAACGAGAAGGTGCCCGTATCGTACCCTGGCACGGGAGATACGTTCACCAGCGTTTTTCTCGGGAGCATGATGAGGGGAGAAAGTTTCCCCACTGCTCTCGACCGCGCCGTCCAGTTCGTCTCGTTGGCTATCCGTTGGTCATTCGGTTTCGACCACGAACACCGAGAAGGGGTTGCCATCGAGGCGGTACTTCACACCCTACAGCAACACAATCTGTCGTATACTTACGAATCGGTGTAGGAAGACAGATTGTCATCACCGCGCCGCGCACCCACTTCACGAAATTTGTGAAGAGTGCGCGGCGTCTTTTCTTTTTCTAAATTCAAAGAGCGAGAATTTGCCGCCAAAGAAAAGTAGCATCATTTAGTAGATCTTCTGTACAAAAGCCGGAACATCAAAATAGACCGGATTCTCCTTGTAAATTATACGTAATTCACGCATAATTTTATCTATACGAGCGAAATTAACGGTTTTGCAGGATACTATCGGTTCAAAGTTCCGCCAACCCTCACCGCAAGAAAACGGTCAGTCTAAGAGGAGTTTCGTGTTAAAATAATTTATGTACAGCCCAGACATTAAAATCATAAAAGAACCCATTGGGAAAGATGAGCTACTGCGTTTCGCGGAGTCTACATTTGGCGATATGGCAAAGATTGTAGTTGATGTAGAGCAGAAAATCATGGCAATCGGCGCGGAGCTACACGCGGAAGCAGAGTCTTTGCTTATGGAGCGTGAAGGATCCAAGCGTAAGGATACCTGGGGTTTGAATATCTATCCAGGGAAACCGACGGAAGAATGGCTAGAATTTGATTCTATGGTCAACATAAAACCAGCGCACGGCAACCGTTCCAGAAAAATTGAGAGCGAGGAGGCGAGAAGTAAAGTTGCAGCCGTTGTTAATGGTTTAATTAAGATATGACGCATCACAAAGAGCTTGCAGATGGAAAGTGGCGTGGGCTCACACTGGCCGAACAATTTGGGAATATTGGCAGTGAGGTGTATAGAGCCCTGCGGTGGCGGGGGAAAGACGATGAGCAATTTAAGCACGCCATAGAGCGCGCGCTTGAACTCTATGATTTAACCCTAGAAGACCCCCGCTGGCTTGGGGCTAGAAAAAGAGAGATTGCCAGAGCGCGAGAAATATTTTGTGACGCCATAACGGGTGGTAAGGAATACGGCAGTTCATTGGAATCGGTAGATCAATATCTTTCTCATTTTGCGTATGCTGCGAGAAAAGATTTGGAGTAATGAATCCTTCGGCAATCACAGGATAGGCATCTTCAAACAGATTCTTCTAGGAATATTTAGTATTGGATGACCAATTTATCATAATGAAAAATAGTCAGGAAAATCCAAAAATGCCCCAAGGAGAAGCTTCGGATCATGAACGCGGTAGACCTGAATTAAGCGCCGAATTAATCGGTGCGTTTAAGGAGTACATACATAATGGCGAAGCGCTAATAAAAGAAGGTAAATATACCGAAGCAATTACACACTTTATGAATTCGGCTGAAGCAGAAAAAGTTGGATGGGAGATAACTCCCGCCCGTAGCTTTTTGCTGGCAAAAAAAGTGCCATTAGATAAGATTGGGGATTATGCTTTTCAGATTTCAGCAAACTCTAGCTCCCAAGGCGGCCGCATCAACCTATCTATGATTATTTTTGCAGACTCTGTTCCGCAACAAGAGCGCGTTCTGCCAATAGAACTTCAAGAACAAATCGCCGTTATATATTTAGAGGAATGGCTTCACGCGTTGCAAGAAATAACAGGAAAACCATTAACAGACAAAAATATGGTGAGGAAGACAATGGAGGAATTTGATGTAGGGCCAGAGAGTGAGGTTGATATGGGATTGTACTTTAAGCAAAACGGCATTCCAATCTCCCCAATTTTCCTGGAAGCATACAGTAGAGAAAAGTACTTAAAGGATTAGGAAATAGTGCAGTAATTAAACAGACCCACGCTATGGCTTTATAAGCGGCACGAAGGCAAATCCACATAATGTTTTTATTTTATATTTTCCTTGCGCGACTCTTTTGATTTTTTGTATTGAATTATTTATTGGGATTACCATAACCCCGCCCCCTCTCAACTGGTTTAAAAGTTCTTCTGGAAGCGTATCTCCTGCCGCTGACACAAGAATTTTGTCGTATGGCGCGTGTCGTGGTAGCCCAAGAGTTTTCCGAGCTTTGTAAATCACGGCATTTTTATATTTGTATTTACGGATATTACAATTTTTGCCCAGTCCTTTCCATTGTCTAAAATATGCCATGTAAAGACGTTTGTTTTTAATTTTTCCATAGCGTAGAGTATTGGTAGTTTAATCTATGGGAGCAAACCTTGGATTTTAAAAATCTGGGGTTTCTGGATTTTAGGGAGTTTTTAGAAATTCAAAATGGGTTAGTGGATAAAAGGAAGCTTGATGAAATTGCCGATACTATTATTTTTGCCGAGCACCCCACTACGATTTCTTTGGGAGCGCGAAGCAGTGGCTTACAGCTCGCGCATCTTAGATATTATTCGCCATATTGGCTCACACAGAACGGCATCCCGATTGTTAAGACCAGCCGCGGAGGGTCGCTTGCGGTACATGGGCCGGGAATTTTAGGATGTTATTTTATATTTAAGCTTAAAGATTTATCCTGTGCCTCTCGCTTCTTTAGGTCTGCGCAGTCTCTTGCTAAAAGAACTTTGACCAGGGCCCGCATTTATGCAGACAAATTGCCCGATGAATTGCGGACTGACCAAAAAGAGAAAACCAAGTATCGCGGCCTTTGGGTCATGGGAGATTCTTCGCCTCGAAAAATAGCGTCAATGGGAGTGGGTGTTAGCAGGAAGGTTACTTCTTTTGGCATGAACATTAATGTTTCTCCGGAAGATTGGATTTTAAGATTGGTTTATCCCTGCGGCATCCGGGAATACGAGCTCACTTCGGCGGCGAGAGAAGGCGGCAATGCTTGCGTAGATTTTTACATTCAGAACTTAATTGAACTGGCCCCGCAGTATCTTCCCTAATGATGAATATTGCGCAAATGACCTCAGAATTTTTTGAAAAATAAAATGCCACCGCTGATTGCGCGGTGGCTTTTTCTTACGGAAATTTATCAAACTGGTGTATGATATGCGAGACAATGTCAACTCCTTCAACAAACTCCAGTACCGCCAGTAAAAATCCGACCGCTTCTCTGCCGTCGAACAAGCGGTGGTCAAACGCCAGATTCAGATTGGCAAACCCGCGAGAATGTCCATCGAGATTTAGGTCTGCACGATGCAAGGAACAGATTGCGCTTGTGCCGTGAGGGATGATTGATGCTCCATCATCTGCTCCCAGCGCCCCTACGTTATTAAAGGTGAATGTTTTGTTTTGTCCCATCCGTTCTTTGAGAGTTGCTTTGTTGGTCCGCATTCGCTGGTAGAGACCGGCCGTTCTTTCGGCGATAGTTTTATAACCGACGCCCTGCATTCTTTCCAGCACAGGAACCTCAAGTCCATCGTGACTCGCGTAGGCAATCCCCAGATTTATATCCAGGAATTTTTTAATTCCTTTAAAGTCAAAATGTTCGCATTCAACGCACGAATTCAAGACTTTCCATTTATTGAGTTCCAGTGCCCTGATAATTCCCTCTATCACAATAATTTCCGGCCGGAGATAAATCTTTTTATTTTCAACGCTGATCACATCGGTACGTTCTTCCCAGGGCATAGACAATTTTGTCTTTTGATCCTTTCGCACATCCAGGGAGCTGACTATATCGGTAAGCCCATTCCAGTCCGCGAACACTTTTGTTGCTTTAAGAACTTTCCTCATATCCAAAGAAACACTTGTGTGAGCATGGGGGATGCATTCCTCGGAAAGTGTCATGTGCTTTCCGATTACTACACGCTTAGGGGTGAGCGGAACTATTTCAAATTCTTCGCTGGGTGCCGCGCTCGGTTCCTTCTTTTCCGTTTTTTTCGTATCGGCCGGCGGTGATTCCGGTTTCTGAACCGGCGACGGAATAATATTCGCAAGGTATTTATTGAGATCAGCTTCAGAAACTGTTCCATGCGGCCCGGTCGGAGGAATGAGAGAAAGGTCAACGTCTTTTTCTTTTGCTAATCTCCGGACCATTGGCCCCGCTTTTACGAAGTCCAATGACGGGCTAATCTTTTCTGCGGTTACTGGTGGAGGAATGTATGGCTCCTCCTGTTTTGGGTGAGGCACGGAAACTGGTTCTAAGTTTTGCGGCTCTTGAACCGGAGACTCGTTTTTTGCAACCGGAACGGAAGCTTGCGCTGTATCCGTATCAGCCACTCCATCTTCAATATAGCCGAGAATAGGATCCCAGTTTCCCGTTGGCAGATCAGCGGGAATTTCGAATAGGTACTCATCATTTTTGTCGTCAGGTTCTCGTGGAACATTGCCCGGTATGATTTCTAACAATTTTCCCGCGCAGGGAGATTCCAGATCAACCAGCGCCTTATCAGTTTCAAAAGAAGCCAGTATTTCTTTGGCGCTTATCATATCCCCCTCTTTTTTTAACCAGGTTACGATGATCTGTTTTATATCATACCCACCAGTTTTGGCTTTTATCGCTTTTCTCATCTGTCTATCTCCACTCCATACGATCATTTATCGCCCGCATCACTTTTTCAGTTGAGGGCAAAAACCAATTTTCCAGATTTCTGTGTTGAGGTGATGGGCAGTATTCCGAAGCGACAACCAAGGGAGCGCACAGCATTTCTTGGGATGCTTCGAGATTGATCTTATAGGCGATTGACTGGCCGATGCCACCGTCGCAAATGTCTTCGTGGACAATGAGCACGCGGTGTGTCTTGCGGGCTGAAGCGACCATAAGTTCCATGTCCAACGGGCGGAGCGTCCGTAGGTCAATGAGCTCAGCGCTTAGACCGTTTTCTTCCAGTTTTTTCACTGCCGGAAGCACGGCGTCAAACCATGTCTTTGCGCCCCAGGCGATTATCGTAATATCTTTCCCTTCTTGCCTAAGTGCCGCCGGTCCGATGGGGACCTCGTTGCCGCTTATTTCCCCGTATACTTCCGAGAATCCCCAGAGATTCTCAAAAAACATAATAGGAGAGTCGTCTTTCGCGGCGCTCTTCATAAGTCCCATGATATCATTCGGGGTGGAAGGCGTGAGCAACTTCAGTCCCGGCGTGTGATATAGAACGGGCTCAAGGCGCATAGAACTGTGAAATTCTCCTGACTGGTGTCCGCCTCCGCACGGGAGACGAAGTACAGCATGAATTGGAACTCCGGCCGTCCAGAACCAACTTGGCAGATAATCAATGGCACCACTTAATGCCACCGAAAGAAACGGCAGATATTGTATTTCCGCAAACGGTAGTTTTCCCGTGAGCGAGAGTCCGATCATGAGGCCGATGATAGAGTTTTCCGCAAGTGAGGTGTTAAAGACCCGCTTGGGACCGATTGTGGGATCAAGGAGCGCGTCATGGGAGATGTTATAAACGCCTCCGCCGCGCAGTTCGCCTTCAATCTTGCGACCGCCAACATCTTCTCCAAAAAGCAGAATCTTGGGGTATTCCTTCATGAGGTCAACCACGACTTTACGCATTGCTCTATTTCCATTGAGCCATCGTTTTTCTTTGCCGACCCGATCGTGCAAGGTCTTTGCATTGAACGGTTCGACAGCGCGGGTTTTGGGGAAAACGATTTCGGACGGATAGATTTGCAGGAGCGATTTATCGGGTTGCGGCTCTGGCATCGCTTTCGCGGCCTGATACGCCACTTCTACTTCTTCGCGCACTTCCTGCTCGATGCGATCAAGTTCTTCGACGGTAAATTCCTTCTCTGTACAATTAAAAATCTCAATATGATCCCTGCTTTTAATGTTGAGAAGCGCTTCCACCCTCGGATAATTCAAAAGGATACTTCGGTACATCGTGAGTGGATCTTGCGCGCGCCATTTAGCATATTCATAGAGATCTACACAATCTGCCAGTTGTTTTTCATTGTGTCCCGTCATGCGGAACGTGCGGCACTCCAGAAGGAATGGCGCCCGTTCTAATCTGTTTTCTTCTAAAAATTCTTTTTTGGCCGCTAAACGCCGCGCTCGCGCAATGAGCGGAGCGGCTGCGTCATATACATCAATGACATTATTGCCGCTTGAGACAAAATCAGTCGCGATATGATATCCGTTGCCTAATGTGTAGAGATGCGGTGACGCTACCTGCTCGTTAATCGGGGTTTGTGTTGCAATACCGTTATTCACAAATACAAATCCCATCGGCAGATTGTAGAGCGCCGCTGTATTCATTACTTCATGGACGATTCCCTGACGGGAAGCGCCGTCTCCGCACATGCAAAGCACAAAGGGCACAACTGTTTTTGCCTGCTCCTCCGGAGAAAGTTCCAGGTAGTCATAGAGCCAGCCCTTGGCAACGCCCGCGGCCGTGGGCCATCCCGCACCCATGTGGCTGGTGAATTTTCCAACGTAACGCTCGCAACCCTCTTCATTCTTTCCCCAGAATGCATAGTGGATATTATTGTCGCGGCCACGCATAGGAGAACTGGCTTTACCCATGTGGTTAGAAATATCTTCCAGGGCGGTGATACCCATGTGCAATAATGCCCCTTTGTCGCGGTGTCCGAAAAAGAGCGCGTCTCTTCCGGATACGAGATCAAAAGACACTCCAACCGCCACCGCTTCCTGTCCGATGCTTAAGAGCGCGAGGGGTATGTTTCCGTCCGGTCTCAATATCTCATTGCGGATCGCCTCATCAACTTTACGGGGGCGGTACATCTCACGGTATATCTGCAGATGCTGTTCTCTGGTAAGCCGCTCGAAGCTCATATTTACTCTCTTTTTGGCTTTTTGTCAGATAACTACCCATTACTATAGCTCTTTAAAACACGAAGTCAAAGCCCAGACAAGGAAAATAACCCCAGAATTTTTCGGTTACAATTATCGCGCTCTCTCAATCAATAACCAGAAAATTGCACGACAATATATTCATAATCATTATATCCCTAATTCGTGCGAATTAGGGATATAAGAAAATACGACATAAGATGATTGGGAAATACTGGCTGGAAACCAGGTAGTAGAAATGCGAGTGAAGTTTTAGGAAAAAATATGGTAACGCCATTAATAAAATATAACTGGGATATTATCAGGTGGGCATTGATAGAAAGAAATGCTCGTATTTTCACTACCTGGAAATCAACGCGGAAAAAGTTTATACTTTTCTACATGTGAAGGTTGTTACACTATCGTCAGCAATAGTAGGGTCAGACCCTACTGAAGCTCCCAATTGGTATGACTACAAATAATAAAAAAGAACTATACTCCTGGTCGGAATTTGGAGAAGATGCGAAAAAATTGGCAAATCTCATAAAAAAGAGCGGAGTAAAATTTGACAGCGTGTGGGGTCCGGCGCGCGGTGGATTACCCATCGCGGTTTCTCTTTCTCATGCGCTGGACCTGCCGCTTGTCGCAACACCAGGCGGGAAATCTACTTTAATAGTTGACGACATCGCCGATACCGGGAAAACTCTGAAAAACTTCGCCGATCAAGGTTATTTTATTGCCACGCTCTATTATCACAAACAAAGCCAGTTTGTTCCCAGTATCTGGCTAAAAGAGAAAAAGAACGATTGGGTCGCATTTCCGTGGGAGGTTGCTTAATTATTTCCGGGTTCAGATACATAGAGACCAGCTAAAAAACAGCCCTGCTTTTGTTAAGCAAACTGTGCGGAGGACGAGCGGGCACTGGTGCCATGCCGCTTTATCACGCAGAACCGCCCCTCTCCTTTCTCCGGCGGAAAGTCGGGGGCTTGGGCTCTCGGCAGATTTATTCCTGCGGAAACCAAGCTAAATCTGTCTCCGAGACATTCTGCTTAGATAAAGTGGCATGGCGAGCGAGTCCGAGGGCAAGCGCGCATTTCTCGCTGGGAAATGTGACGCGTGTTTGCGTACAAAAGCAGGGCTGTTTCTGATTGTGGCCTATATCATATGAACCAGTACAAATGATTGTATTTTTGGGTTAGGTGTGATATTTTGGGTTTAGCGTTTTTAGGTGGAGAAGAAAATGGAAAGAAACGAGATAGCCCGTATCATGAAAGAAGAATTCCCCGATTGTCCGGAAGAGATTTTAGATGATATGTGGCTGCGCCGCCTTGCTAACCCAACTGAAGAATCGGTGCGCAAAGAAGCGCGCAAGCTTCAGGGGGCGCTTCCCGTAAGCTGTGCTGAAAAATAAAGTAAGGAAAAAAAAAGGGGGGGGGATTTGATGGCTTATAGAATTTTAACGCCCGATGGATTTATATTAAGCAGAAAAAAGGGAAATACGCTGGCTGGGCACCCGGAAAAATTTTTGGGCTACTTAGTTGTAAGTCTGGCATGAGAATGAAAAAAGAAAACAGGGTATTTTTCCATAATTGGGATGATGCGATTGCCTGCGGTTACCGGCCGTGCAAAAATTGCAAACCGCGACCAGAATAAAGAGGATTAAAACCCTCTTTTTTGTTACAATTAATAAATGTTAGGATTTTCATCAAACCAAGAAGTAGAAAAACTTAAAGCCGCCTTAGAGAGCGCGCTTGCCGAAAAAGAAAAAATCTCCGCGGAGTTAAGTGAGTTAAAAGCGGACCCAAGGGCGGTTAGCGGCGAGGTGCACATTTTTCAATCCATTGTGGATGCCTCAACGGAGGCAATTCTCATCACTGATTTGGATGGCAATATTATTTATGTAAATCCTACCTGGGAAAGGGTTACCGGCTATAGTTTGATTGATATCAAGGGCAAGAACCCCCGCCTTCTGCGCAGTTCCAAAACTCCCCAACTCGCCTATAAAAAAATGTGGGACTCCTTGAAGAACGGCGAGTCTTTGACGACGGAAGAAATTATTAATCGCCGCAAAGATGGCACTGAATATGAAACCAATCTTTCTGTTTTTCCGATTAAGTCCAAGGGCGGGGAGATATTGTTTTATGGCTCCTTGCATCAGGATATTACCCTAAGGAAGGAGTCGGATAGGGTGCGCGGTGAGTTTGTGTCCTTGGTTTCGCATCAGTTGAACACCCCGCTTTCCGTTATCAATTGGTACGCGCAGATGCTTCTTTCGGGTAGAGTGGGAGAGCTAAACCACAAGCAGATACAGTATTTAAATGAGATTGGCTACAGCATAAAAAGAGTCATAAATTTGGTAAACGCCCTACTGAATGTTTCACGGGTTGAAATGGGAACTTTTTCAATTAACCCGGAGCCAGTGAGTTTAGCGGGAATCGCCGAGGGCGTTTTGGGTGAGCTCGCAGGAAAGCTCATGGAGAAAAAACTGAAACTGGAAAAGCGCTATGACGAAACTCTGGTTTCCATAAATGCCGATTCCAAAATAGTCTGGATAGTTTTTCAGAATTTATTATCAAATGCCATTAAGTATACCCCGGAGGGAGGCAGCATAAGCTTGAGTATTATTAAGGATGGCGAGAACGCGCTTATTAAAGTAACGGATACCGGCTATGGAATACCGGAAGATCAAAAATCGCAAATTTTTACCAAAATGTTTCGGGCAGACAATGTTAAAAGCAATGAGATTGAAGGCAACGGTTTGGGATTATATATTGTTAAGGCAACCCTGGAAGCGGCCGGCGGGAAAATTTGGTTTGAGTCTGTGGGTGGGCATGGCTCTCCTTCGCGTGAAGCTACGGACGAGCGAGGCACTGCTTTTTATGTTACAATACCACTGACGGGCATGAAGCCCAGAGCGGGTACAAAGGTCATCGCAACTACAGCAGAGCTATAATCCCTCACTCAAGAAAGAGTTTGGGTTTCTGTCTCTAGAATAAAATGTTTTTAGTCGAGTAATATTAAGTTGATAAATTAATTAAAAAAAGAGAGGGCGGATAATGCTCTTTCTTGAGTGAGGGATGGCAAAAATTCTTATTGTTGAAGACGAAACTCCGCTACGCGCCGCGTTAGTGGACACATTATTAAACGAAGGATTTGAAGTCCTTGAGGCGAAAGATGGCGAAGAGGGCCTTACTGCTGCCTTAAGCCAAAAGCCGGATATGATACTTTTAGACCTTCTAATGCCAAAGATGAGCGGCATTAAAGTTATGGAAAAACTTCGGGCTGATCCGTTGGGTAAAAAAGTTCCGATAGTGGTTTTAACCAATCAAATTCCTGATGACAAGGTGATGGCGGATGTAATTAAATATGAACCGGCGTATTATTTGGTAAAAGCGACGCTGAATTTGAATGAGGTGGTGGCAAAGATCAGGGCGACACTTGGAAGATAAGTCCTATAAGACTTATTAGTCCAATAGGCCCCATGGGACTTATAAAATGCGGTTTGCGAACCGTATTTTTTATTGCTGTTTTCTCCAAAAATTTTGTATTATATCCCTTTTCTTCTCTTCGTTGCGTTTTCTTGTGAGATTTTCATTGTAGCCGCCGCGCAAGACAAATTCATTTTCTAATGTTTTAATCTGGCGATCCAATAAATAGTTTGTCTGGTGGATTAAGCAAATCGCTACATTAGCCGCGGCTTCTTGATTCCCAATATAAGACTCATAGGTCAAATAAGACCTATTTAACATATAAGACAAATTTCTAATTTCAATTGCTCGCCGACCGTCTTTCCCCCATTGTTTTAACCCATTTTGTCTTAAGTAATCCTCATAATCTTCCAAAAGTTTTTGCAATGAGCCACGCGCTATCCCGATTAATTTCAGCTCGCTTTTTTCTGATGTTTTTTCGCTGGAACCTTCTACTGTGTTTTGCTTCCCGGAGCGCGCGGCTTGCACCATTTGATCGTGAGTGCGCGATCTTTTATCAATGTAACGATTGCAGAATTCAAAAGTAAAGTCATAAACTATTGTCGCTTGCTGGTAGGATTTTAAATCTTTATAAGACATATGTTTTATTGGTCTTATAAGACTTATAAGTCCTATTAGTCCCATAAGTCAAATTTGCTAATTTTTACTCACTTTGCTATAAGAATATCAGCTACTCTTACAGAAAGGTAGGTTGTAATGGCTGTTGGCTTTGGAAAACTTCCTGGTGGCAAGTCGCCGAGAGAAATGCTTGGAGATTTTATTTCTGGTGAACCGCAAGAAAGATTTACCGATTTCTACGAATCGTGCAGATTTTTGGAGGAGCACCCGATTTTTGATGATGGAATTTTGGGAAGCGCTTTTAATGTGTACCTTGACTGGGATGCGGTCAAGGTAAATCCCTTGACTAAAGAAGTTGATGACGATGAGGCGAAAAATACCGAAACTCGTGTTTGGCTGGAGTGCGGGCCATTGATCAAGGTCAACGACTATGAAAAGGAGTTTACTGCTTACCCCGGGCAAGCGGAAGAAATGAGAAAGATATTTCCTGACGGTCAGCCCAGCGTTGATCATCGCCTTTGCTGTGGCGCGCCCACTTTTGAAGAAGCTATTGTGAGGCTCGCGAACTTGGTTTTCACGTATTATGGAGAGGGCAAATAGCCCTCTTTTTCGTTGCTTGTCTTTAAGAACAAGCGCGAAGCGCGCAGTTCGAAAAGCTACAAGCAACAGAACCCCGCGCTAATTCTCTATGTTAGCGAACAAAGAGCGCTTGCCAAAGCCGAAACTCATTCAATTCACTACCCGGAGTTGAGGCGGTTTCCGTGACGATAATAAAAGCAGTTTAGAGCAAATAATGTGCGGAATTTAGTGCGGGGTAGCGTTGCTTTTTAAGTCCAATTTCTGTTGTTTTTAGACTCGTTTTATGCTAAACTGTAAGTATAAAATATTAAGAAAATCTAGCTCCTGGGGGGAGCATTATTTTGTTGAGATGGCTACCCCGCTCTAATTTTGCGGAATATGCCATGGCGACCCGCTTCGCCCATTAGCGGGATGTGCCTATTCGGCACGCGCAGGTCGCACCAAATATCATATAAATAGTTCCAACTGAATTTTAAGATATGGTGATAGCAAAATTAGAGCGGGGTGCTCATTTTTGTAGATTCATCGCTACGCTCTTCATTTAAAAATGGCAAAAGTAAAAGAAACTAAAAAAACTCCAGACGCGTCAAAGCACGCGAGCTATGAAGCAAAGGACATCTATGTTTTGGAGGGTCTTGAGCCGGTAAGAAAGCGCCCCGGGATGTATATTGGCACAACCGACAGCGCCGGCTTGCACCACCTGATTTGGGAAGTGGTTGATAATTCTATTGATGAGGCGATGGCTGGGTATGCCACTGCTATCAAAGTTGAGCTTTTGCCGGGGAATAGGGTGGCGGTTACCGATAATGGGCGCGGCATCCCGGTTGATATTCATAAGCAGACGAAAAAATCCGCCCTGGAAACAGTTATGACCACGCTTCACGCCGGGGGCAAATTTGGCGGTGATTCTTATAAAGTTTCCGGTGGTTTGCATGGCGTTGGGGTTTCTGTGGTTAACGCGCTCTCAATTTATCTTAAAGCCGAAGTTTGTCGGGATGGCTATCTTTATGAGCAAGAATATGAACGAGGCAAGGCGAAGAAAGTCGTGAAGAGGGTCGGTAAATGCGATCAAATTGGCACTAAAGTTATTTTTGAGCCAGACCCGGAGATTTTTTCAACCGGTGGCGGAGAGATTAAATTTGATTGGAAGTATATTTTGGACCACTTGCGCCAGCAGGCGTTTTTAACAAAGGGAGTTAGAATTGACTTTTGGGATTTAAGGACTGACGCGCCAAAATATTACGCCCTTAAATTTGACGGCGGACTGCTTTCGTTTTTGCGGCACCTTACTCCTGCCGCGAAAGTTCTGCAGGACGATCCTTTTTACATCCAAAAAAGCGAAAATAACATAGAAGTAGAAGTAGCTTTTACTTATACCGAGGATATTGAATCAAAAGAGTTAAGTTTTGCCAACAACATCTATACTTCCGATGGCGGCATGCACTCAACCGGGTTTAAATCGGCTTTGAGCCGCGCCATCAATTCTTACGCGCGAACCGAGGGTTACTTAAAGGAAAAAGACGACAATTTGACGGGCGATGACGTGCGCGAAGGTTTGGTGGCGGTCATTTCCGTTAAACTTTCCCAACCGCAATTTGAAGGGCAAACCAAAGCCCGCCTTGGGACTCCGGAGGCGAGAACGGTTGTTGAATCGGTGGTAAGCGAGTCTTTGAAAGAATTTTTAGAGAAACATCCGGCTGACGCGCGGAGAATGGTTGAAAAGTGTTTGCTTGCGGCTAAAGCTCGCAAAGCCGCTAAGGCCGCGAAAGACACCGTTTTGCGAAAAGGAATTCTTGAGGGCTTAACCTTGCCAGGGAAATTAGCCGATTGCTCATCGCGAGACCCGGCCGAATCGGAATTGTTTATAGTGGAAGGCGATTCAGCCGGAGGATGTTTTTCGGGCAACACAAAAGTTTCACTGGCTGATGGACGCAATTTGTCTTTTAAGGATTTGGTCCATGAGGATAAAAAAGGCATACAAAACTATTGCTACACCATTGATAAAGATGGGGCAGTTGCAATACAGAAAATAGTTTATCCTAGGATTACTAAAAAGAATACAGAAGTTGTTAAAGTTGTGCTTGATAATGGCGAGGAAATTATTTGTACGCCAGACCACGAATTCATGCTTCTTAATGGTTCTTATAAAAAAGCTAGGGATCTTTTATCGCAAGACTCGCTAATGCCGTTATACAAAAAAATATCCAAAATTGGCGGTCGCATTACAATTGACGGATACGAAATGGTTTTTAATTCGCAGAACCAGAAATGGATTTTTACCCACATGCTATCTGACGACTATAATCTGAAAAATAATATTTACGAAAAAAGCATTGGCGCGCACAGACACCATATAGATTTCAATAAACTAAACAATAACCCGGAAAATATTACACGACTTTCAAGCGAAGATCATTTAGGCCTGCATCGTAAAATGGCGGATATTTTTTTGCGATCCCCTCAAGTTTTAGAAAAACTTCGTCTAATAAGGCAGACACCTGAATACAGGAATAAAATTAGAGCCAGCATGTCTACTCCACAAATGAGAAAGATGCTAAGTGAGCGTGCCCAAAAACAGTGGCAAGACAAAGATTATAAGCAATTTATGACTGATAAATTTTTGGATTTTTATCACAATAATGCGGCCTATCGGGCACAGAGCGCGAGCATTTTAAGCAGAGCGCAAAAAGAATATTGGTCAGAAGAAAAAAATCGGCGCGATCAAGCGAATCGCACGCGAGCTTATTTTGAAAACCATCCAGAAAAACGTCTTGCTTACTCCGAATTCGCTAAAATACAATGGAATGATGAGAAGCTTAAAAAATGGCGCAGCGGCAAAACCAAAGATCAATGGACGCCCGAATTTCGTTTAAGGAGAAAACTTGCTTATAACGAAACCTATAAGCAGAAAGCCCTGCAAGCTTTGCGCGGTATCTACGAAACTAAAGGCGAAATTGACTTTAGTGAGTATGAGAATCTAAGAAAAGCAACTAATGACAAAAACTTGCTACGCGCCGAAACTATTGTTAAAAGATTTTTTGGAAGCGACGCAAGAAATTTAGTTGAAGCAGTAGAGCGTCATAACCACAAAATTAAAGAAATCCTTTGGCTTAATGAAAAAGTTGATGTTTATGACCTTGAAGTTCCTAAAACTCATAATTTCGCATTGGCTTCTGGCGTGTTTGTGCACAATAGCGGAAAAATGGGCCGCGATCGGCGCACGCAGGCAATACTTCCTTTGCGCGGGAAAATTTTGAATGTAGAAAAATCGCGCATAGATAAAATGCTTGCCAATAAAGAAATCCGCGCGCTGGTGATGGCTCTGGGGACCGCCATCGCCCAGGACTTTAATATAGAAAAAATTCGTTACCACAAGATTGTTATTATGACCGATGCCGACGTTGATGGGGCGCACATTCGCACCCTGCTACTCACCCTTTTCTATCGTTATTTTCCGCAGGTTATTCATGGCGGCTATCTTTACATAGCCCAGCCGCCGCTTTTTAGAATTCAATCAGGCAAAGAGGTTCAGTATGCATATAATGAAAACGAAAAAGAAGCGATCATCGTGAAATTTGGCAAAGCGCGAGCCGGAAAGCATGAATTAAAAGAAGCGGAGAAAGCGGACGCTGAAGAGGCGGCGGGGGATAGGCGAGTTGCGGTTAATGTTCAGCGATATAAAGGTTTGGGCGAGATGAATCCGGATCAGCTTTGGGATACCACCATGAATCCCGCTACCCGCAAAATGCTGGTTGTAACCGTAAAAGATGCCGAAGACGCCGATAAACTTTTTGATATTTTAATGGGCGACGAAGTTGAGCCCAGAAAACAATTTATCCAAACTCACGCCGCTGGGGTCAAAAATTTAGATATTTAGATTTTAATGTTAATGTGGTATAATTAACTTATGTTCAAGGACTTTAGTTGGGCAGTCTTCGGGGGAAGGGGAGTTGCTTTTTTGGGATTTTCTGGTATCATGTAACAAATAAGGGCGCTCCGCTCTTTTTTAAGGGCTTTGTCTAAAATTTGGAGCGTAGACGCGAACAAATTGCAGTTACAAAACCTTACCCCGTTAGATAGGCGGAGCCGCCATCTAACGGGGTGCAAGAATTTATAGTTAAATTTTATCGATTAATCAATTTTCAGCCAAAGCTGATCCGCCTAAGGCGGAAAATAAATTTAGCATGTTTCACAAAATCAAATTATTCCTGCAGGAATCCCGCAAGGAATTAATGCGCGTTAATTGGCCCACAAGAGAAGAGACGATGCGTTTAACCGGCATTGTTATTGTTATTTCGGTCGCCCTTGCCTCATTTCTGGGTGTATTTGATTTTTTGTTTTTAGAAGGGGTGAAAATGATAGTCCAGGGCGACAATAACCCAACAAATGCCGCGCCGCTTGAATCAGCTAATTTACCGAATTTTGAAGTCGGGGGAGTGGGCGCAACCGGAGATGTGGACGTAACAACAGTTCCTCCGGCAGAGCCAATGCAATAGTTTTCAAAATTATATATATAATGCGAAACAACTAAAACCGTATGCGAATGGTGCGAAAGTTCAGAATCAATTTTCGCGGTATTCGCCTTAATCGGCCGAGCCGACAGGCTATAGGCATAATAAATTTGCAAATTTCGCATTATGTGCCATGAAAGACCAACAAGAAGTAAAAACAACCAAAAATAGGCATTGGTACGCAATTCACACCTACGCCGGATACGAAGATGCCGTCGTTCGCTACTTAACGCAAAGAATAGAATCGCTTGAGGCCGGGGACAAAATTTTCAATGTCTTGGTTCCAAAAGAAAAAAAGATAAGGATTAAAAACGGCAAGCGTCAGACTATTGAGGAGAAAATTTATCCAGGATATGTTTTGGTGGACATGATTTTGACCGAAGAATCATGGTATATAGTACGAAATACCCCGCGCGTTACTGGATTCGTTGGCGCCGACTCAACCGTGCCCACCCCGCTTTCTAAGGAAGAAGTTGATTTTCTTTTAGGTCAGATGGGAGAAGGTGAGCCCAAGATGACCGTTGAATTGCGCGTGGGGGAGATGGTAAAGATTACCGACGGCCCCTTTAAGGATTATGATGGCAAGATTGCGGAAGTAGATGAGGAGAAGGGCAAGGTCAAGGTTATGGTGCCGATTTTCGGCAGAGATACGGCGGTGGAGATTGATTCACTGCAGGTGAAAAAAATATAGTTTTTGTTTCCGCTTCATATCGGAACTACAAAAAGTAAACCAAATACATAAATTTGTTTGCATGATTGGATTTATCCCTCACTCAAGAAGGGGCAAGCTCTTGCCCTAATGCCCCCTGGGGTGGTAATATAACCCAAAAGATTAGTAACGGATTACTAAGAATAACAAGAAGGCAAAATAATACCCCTTCTTGAGTGAGGGATGGCCAAGAAAATCAAAACAACTTTAAAATTGCAATTAGAGGCCGGAAAAGCGAACCCGGCCCCTCCCGTGGGAACGGCGCTCGGGCCCCATGGCATAAACATACAGGACTTCTGTAAGCAATTTAACGATTCCACAAAAGAAATGACGGGGGACGTGGTGCCCGCGGTTATTACCATATATGAAGACAGGAGTTTTACTTTTAAGCTTAAAACTCCGCCAGCTTCAGCGCTTTTAAAAAAAGCGGCCGGTCTGGATAAGGGTTCCGCCGACCCCCTGAAGACGAAAGTAGGAAAGGTAACGAAGGCGCAAGTGCGTGAAATTGCAGAGAAAAAAATGGTTGATTTAAATGCTCACGATATTGAAGCGGCAGAAAAAATCATTGAAGGCACGGCGAGATCAATGGGAATAACAATCGAGGGGCAATAAAATAAACTTTGCATTATAAAATATAGTACCCAATATGGTACTATATTTTTATGTTCATAGTTGCCGAGGGCATAACATGTACCGGAAAAACTACGCAGATGAAAATGTTGGCAGACAGGATTAACTCCAAGGGAGGGCGGGCCTTTTTTAACCATGAGCCGACCAAGGCAAGCCCTTACGGCAAAATCATAAGGAGGATTGTAGAAAAACGTGAAATATCGCCCGAGCTTATAAAGGAGGCCAAAAACAGAAAGCTCATACCCGGGGTTATTGAAAAGCTTGAAGATGGCAAGGAACTTACCGAACTGGAGCGTCAGTCAATTTATATGGCCGACAGGCGCGAAAATCTTATTCATACCGTTATCCCTAAAATAGCCAGGGGCGCAACAGTATTGCAGGACAGGTATGAAATGAGCACTTTTGCCTACGGAGCCACCAAGGATATTTCCGAAGAAACCCTGCGAAAGCGCCAAAAGCAAATTTTGGAAGATGTCTATTTGCGGCCGGACATTATTTTATACTTTGACCTTGACCCGCAAACTGCGGTCGAGCGGCTCAAATTATCCGGCAAACAGACAGACATCTATGAAACTCTGTCCAAGATAAAAAAAACTAGGGCGGCCTACAAAAAGCTTCTGAAAAATAAGGATTTTTACAGGACGCTTTATGCAATTGATGCTAGCGAGTCTTTAGATGAAGTCTTTAATACCATTTGCTTTAAACTCAATTTGTGGTAAAATAGCAATAGTTTCAGGAAAGCCAGGGGGCGAGGAGGTCCAATGAAGCAAGGAGAACTAATCGGGCGCTTCGGCGAATCCTTTAAAGAACTTGCCGATTTCACCGCTAAATTCAGAACCCTCCTCACATTTATTCCTTATTCCGAATGGGAATCTTCTGATAAGGTGCTGCAGAGTAAGCAATTTATCAAGGACTTTTGCCGCAGGTTTGATGTGGGCGCCGCATTCAGATTGACGCTTACGGATGACGGCCCCTATATCATGACTTTTTTCTATCCTCTTAAGACTGCGGAAATCGTGGGCGGCACGGATGACAGATGGCGAGAAATGCTTCAAGATCTGAATTCAAAATACTCTAATTAGCGCGCCACAAAGCGCGCTTGTTTTTTTATTTTTTTTATGCGATTGTTTTAGTAGAAAATACATAAATGAGGTAAATAAATGCTGGTTTTCGCGACTGGCATATCGGGATCGGGGAGATCAGAATATCTTAGATCCTTTGTGCAATTTGCCAAAAAACACAAAAAGAAAGTTAAGCTTTATAATTTGGGTAAAATGCTTTTCGAGCGAGCCGAGAAGATAGGCGTTTATCTTTCGCCGAAAAATGTCAATAACGCCCACGAAGACCTTCTAACCGCTCTCAAAGCCGACGCTTACGATCTAATCATCGGGCCAGAGGGTTCTAATTTAAAGAAAGAGCTTGCGGAAAACGATGTGCTGATTATAAACGCTCACGCCGACTTCTACTACAATGTCGGTTATGATATTGCTTTTGACCCCGCCTACTTTCCCGATCTTAAGCCGGATATGTATGTAACCTTTATTGATGGCAGTACGGAAATTTTTGGGCGCATTGGCAAGAGAGATCAGTGGAAATATCAGAATCTGACATCCAAAGACATTCTCTTGTGGCAGAATGTTGAAGTAAATGACACGAAACTGGTGGCTAGGATTTTCAGAAAGCCGCATTACGTCATTACTTCGGGACAGCCGCTCTCCACGCTTTTTAACCTGGTTTTTTATCCGGAGGTTGAAAAAGTTTATGTGTCCATGCCTATTACCCATTTGCGCAGCAAGGAGGATCAAATAAAGATTCTGAAATTTATTAATGAGCTAAACAAATATTTTGTCGTTTTTAATCCCCTGACTGTTGACATGGGCACTGCGGCCGGAGAAGAAAAGCTGAAAATTAAAGGATTTATTATTGAATCCGCAGAGCATGAACAAACAGTGCGCCGAGATATGAAGTGGCAGTTGGCACAGAGCGACAAAAATATTGTTTATTTTCCCAGAGTTTTGGCGTCTCCCGGAGTTACCGACGAACGGCTTCTGGCCTATTTGGGCACCAAAGATGTTTTTGTGGTCCACCCCGCGGAAGCAAGTCCCTTTATCAAGAAATTCAACACTGTCTCAAGGTTATTTTACGAGCCGGAAGATTTGTTTCAGTTTTTGCAGGAAGATTACTTTAACAAAATATTGCCAAATTTCCTATACTCAATGGAAACCTACGAAAATTACAGCGAGCAATAAGCTCGCTGTTGTCTTATTGAAAGCGCCCTTCTTTAGCTTTATGATTATATAAATAACACTGGAATCATGTCCCGAGGCAAAAAAATATATTACTACAAATCTGGCCCTATAGAGCATCATCCGCAATTGGCCTTTCATGCCAATAATATTTTGGACGCTAAATTAAAAAGTTTTGGTTTTGAATTTATTGGCGATACATTTAGTTTTTTGGAAGCGAAAGGCGTGCCGCAGGAAGTTTATGGTCCTGCCATGAAGCGCTTAAGGAACCGCGGATTTTTTAAACAATACCTGGAAGACGAGACGCTTTTGCATCCCAGCATAGAAAGCGTGCGCAAAGTTGATTTTGTGATCTTAAAACCGGGATCGCGAGCAAGCGGCGGCACAACCAGCGAAACTGCGATCGCGCATTTTTTCGGAGTGCCAAAATTGGCGGTAGTCGGCTCGCACGGTGAAAATATCATGGATAACGATTCTACTTTTATGATTAGGATGATGACCGACGGACCAAGTTTGGTTTTTGAAAAGGAAATTGACCTCGCGCGTTTTATAGAAAAAAATCTGGAAACATTTAAAAAAGGGAAGCCCGCCATTAAAAAATTGATTTTTGAACTTAAAAGCAGGAACCCTCATATAAATGACCTTCCGCGCCCCTTATATAATAGCGCTCTTGATGGCAAGACGGTGATTCTTTTGGGGAGGCCTGGCTGCGGCAAGGGAACCCAGGCAAGAATGCTCCAGCGACTCGTCGGTTTTAAGTATCTTGGATCGGGCAGAGAACTGCGCAGGCTTGGGGCAAAATTAAAAATTTTAAGCGAAAGTTTGGCCACGGGCAATTTAGCCCCGGAAATTATCATTAATTTTCTTGTTGCTGATCATATTTTGCGCCTGGAAAAATTTGAGCCAATAGTTCTGGACGGCACTCCGCGCAAGATTGGGGAGGCGCGATCTTTGATGGAGCTCTTGACTTTTCTTGATAGAAAGCCCGATGTTTTTGTGATAGAAATAAATAATAAACTGGCGCTACAGAGGATTATTTCAAGAAAAAATTGTGATTCATGTGACGTGTCTTTTATGGACCACGACCAAAAATTTAAGCATTGTCCTGAATGCGGAATGATCCTGAAGGTGAGGCCGGAAAATGCCAATCCTAAAGCGGTTCGTAAAATTTTAAACTGGTATGAAACAGAGGTGGAACCGGTCATTAATTTTTTTGATTCGCTGGGATTAGTGAGAAGAATACAGGGGGATCGAGGCAGGGATGAGATATTTGATCAAATTTTAAATAATCTAAAGGCGGGAGCCGCTTAAATTCATGGCGAAGTATTATCCAACCATAGGTCTTGAGATACACTCTGAACTTGCGACCGCAAGCAAGATGTTTTGCGATTGCAAAAATGACCCGGAGGAATTTCATCCAAACATTAACGTATGCCCGATTTGCTTGGCGCACCCCGGGACCTTGCCGGTTCCCAATAAGAAAGCCATTGAGCTTTTATTAAAAGTTGGCATGGCTTTGGGCGGAGAGATTGCAAAAATCTCAAAATTTGACAGGAAAAATTATTTCTATCCAGACCTGCCCAAGGGTTACCAGATATCGCAGTACGATATGCCTTTCGTTAAAGGCGGAGAACTCGCGGGTGTTAAAATCACCAGAGTTCACTTAGAGGAAGATACCGGCAGTCTCTTGCATGGAGGCCCTTCGGCAAGCTCAGGGCGACTAGCTACGCTAGTCGATTTCAACCGCGCCGGGATTCCCCTTATGGAATTGGTAACGGAGCCTGTTATCCATGACGTAGAGACCGCAGTAAAATTTGCCAAAGAACTACAGCTGGTTTTAAGGTATTTGGGTGCCTCAAATGCAGATATGGAAAAAGGCCAAATGCGGCTTGAGGCCAATGTGAGTATTAGCAAGTTGGAGGGCCTAAGGCAATCCGAAGGATTGTCCGGCCAAACAGATTCGCACGGCAAATCTGTTTTAGGAACGAAAGTAGAGCTTAAGAACATCAATTCCTTTAAGGCAATGGAGAGCGCCGTTAAGTATGAATTAGATAGGCAGGCGAAGATTTTAGAAGATGGCGGGAAAATTCATCAGGAAACACGCGGTTGGGACGATAATAAAAAATCCACTGTTTTGCAGCGCTCGAAGGAATCGGCGCATGACTACCGATATTTTCCCGATCCTGATATTCCGCCATTAGACACACATAAGCTTTTTGATCTGGAATTATTACGCACTGAAATTCCGGAATTGCCGGAGGCCAAGAGAAGGCGTTTTGCGGAGGAGTATTCCATTTCCGGAGACAGGCTTGAGATTTTGATAAGCGACATAAAATTTTCCGATTATTTTGAAAAATCAGCCTCTGAATTTTTAGAGCTTTTAAGCGAAGGCAAAAAAGAGGAAAAAATTTCTTACGATTTATTATTCAACTATCTGACTCATGATTTGCGCGGCCTTTTAAATGATGAGGGGCTAACTTTGGAAGATGTGAAATTTGAGCCGGAAGATTTTGCCCATCTGGTTTATTTCGCGCAAATTGAAAAAATAGGAAGCCGCGCTGCTAAAGACATCCTAAAAAAGATGGTTTTGACGGGAGGCGACCCGGAAAATATTCTAAAAGAAGAAGGGCTGGAACAGATATCGCACGAGGCGGAACTTCAAGCGGTAGTCCTGGAAGTAATAAAAGAAAATCCGGACGCGGTTTCGCAGTACAAAAAAGGCAAAGAAAACGCCCTGCAATTTTTAATTGGCAAGGCCATGGCTAAATTAAAAGGCAAGGGAAACCCCCAAATTCTGCAGAGCTTGCTTAAAAAGAGTTTATCGGGTTAAAATAGTACCAGATTGTTGCACAAAAGGAGCTCGTGTAATGGCTAACTTTATTACCGCCAAAAAAGATGTTGATGATTGTGTTAATAAAGAATTTGATCCCGATGATCCTTATAAGCCAGTAAGAGATTTGCAATGTCTCGCAATGTCGGACGCGGGAGTTCAAAATTATGAATATGCCAGGATTATTCTTGAAATAGCGAAGCTAAAGATGAAAGAGGTAGAAATCGAAACCAGCCTTCATCTCCTCAATCTACAGATAGGCGGAGTTCCATAATTCTCCAATATTTACGCGGCTTTTTACGGCCGCTTTTTGGTATAAGGCCTAATTTTATGGGGGTTGACACTATTATACTATTTTGTAATAGTTTACGTTAGAACTTACGTTAATTAGAAAACAAGAAAAAGGGGCAAAAACCATGGGTGGCGATTCGATGGGAAGCAGCTCGTTTGAGAAACTTATCAGAGAAGACCGCGATTCCCGCGTATCAAATGATTGGCGAGGATCCCTTGTTGATTATCTCGATCTTTTAAAAAAGGATGGCCCGCATGTTGCGCATCTCTCTCACGCGAGACTGTATGAGGTGATTACGAAGCCCGGCTCGTTTCCCATTCAGGAGTCTGACGACAAGGGAGTTAAGCGCCTCTATAAAGACGATAAGCTTAACGTTTTCAATTTCTTCAAGGATGAGTTTTTCGGCATCGAAAAAACCGTTTCGCAAATTGTCCGTTATTTTCATGCGGCGGCGCTAAAGGGAGAAGAGTCTCGCCAGGTGCTTTATCTTTTGGGGCCTGTTGGTTCCGGCAAGAGTTCATTGGCGGAGAAGCTGAAGGCCGGCCTTGAGGCAAGCGATCCTTTCTACGCGATTGAGGGTTGCCCTATGTACGAGGAACCGCTTCATCTGATACCCAGGCACCTCCGCAAAGAATTTGACAAGATGTTGAACGTGAGGATTGAGGGCGATCTTTGCCCGGTTTGCCGCTATCGTCTGAAGGAAGAATTTGGCGGCCGTTTTGAGGAGTTTCCGGTTGTGCGCCGAATGTTTTCAAAGCGTAACCGAGTTGGCATAGGTGTTGTTCCGCCGGTTGATCCCAATAACCAGGATACCTCGGTACTTGTTGGTTCCGAAGATATTTCCAAACTTGATCTTTACTCCGAGGGCGACCCTCGCGCGCTTGACTTGAACGGCGCCCTGAATGTCGGTAACCGCGGTTTGGTGGAGTTCATTGAGGTTTTCAAAAACGAGACCGAATATCTGCACGCTATGATCACGGCAACGCAGGAGAAGGTAGTCCCGGCTCCGGGAAGGCATGGCATGGTTTATGTGGACTTAGTTATCGTGGCGCACTCCAACGAGGCGGAATGGCAGAAATTCCGCTCTGACCACACTAATGAGGCGATTCTTGACCGCATTGTGACAGTCAAGGTTCCTTACAACCTCCGTCTTTCGGAGGAGGTAAAGATTTACCAGAAGATCATCCGCAACTCTGACTTCCGCGCGCATGTGGCGCCGCATACGCTGGAGATTGCTTCCATGTTTGCTATCCTTTCCCGTCTTGAAGCGACGGCTAAGTGCGACCTAATGACAAAGCTTAAGCTCTATAACGGTGAAGAAGTCGTTGAGAAGGGCAGAACCAAAAAGATTGACGTTCGCGAACTGAAGGACGAAACAAAGCGCGAAGGCATGTCGGGTATCTCCACCCGGTTCATTATGAAGGCGTTGGATAACGCGCTCTCCGACAATGTGGACGGGAACTGCATCAATCCCATCAATGTGCGCGAATCGCTCATTGGCATGGTGAAAGAAGCCGATCTAACGGATGATGTGCGGAAGCAGCATCTGGAATTCTTGCAGGATACTTTGCATAAGGAGTACCTTGAGGTGCTTGAGAAAGAAATTACCAAGGCATTTGTCTATTCGTACAGGGAACAGGCCGAGGCACTTTTCCAGAACTACCTTGATCACGCCGAAGCTTTTGTGAATAAAACCAAGGTGAAGGATAAGAATACCAGAGAAGAGCTTCAGCCCGACGAAGGATTCCTGAAGTCCATTGAAGAGCAGATTGCCATTATCGGCTCGGCTGCCGAGGGCTTTCGCCAGGAAGTTATCGCTTACCTTTGGGCTAGAAGCCGCCAGGGAGAAAAAGTCGGCTATCAGAGTTACGAACCGCTAAAAGAAGCCATTGAGAAAAAGCTTATGACATCCGTGCGTGCGTTGAGCCGCATCATCACCACGGCGCGCACCCGCGACGAAGAGCAAACCGATAAATATAACGATATGGTTAAAAACTTGCGTGAAAATGGATACTGCCCAAGCTGTGTGGATGTGGTGCTGAAATACGCCGCCAATAACTTGTGGAAAGACTAAAGATTCTTAAATAATTGCAAAAAACATGACACCGAGAGCTTCTCGGTGTTTTTTTGTATAAACTAGAGAGCGAATTACCGCCTTTGACTAAAGCCATTTCTTTTGTTATTTTGTGTACAGTACTATTTACAAGAGGTAAATGACAGATGGCAATTTTCAGGCCCGAACCGCCACCTTTGCAGAAAAGCGATAGGAGTGCTGGTGACCGCAAGCGCCACAGAAACAAGGTTCGCGAATCAATCCGTGAGAATATTGCCGATATAATTGCCGAAGAATCCATTATTGGTAAAGACAAAGACAGGGTAATAAAAGTTCCGCTCCGCGGTATTAAAGAGTTTCGCTTTGTTTATGGAGAGAATCAATCAGGAGTTGGCCAGGGTAGCGGCAATTCGCAGCCGGGTCAAGTAGTGGGACAGACGAAAAAAGAAAGCCAAAAAGGCAATGAGGACAAGGCGGGTGACCGCCCCGGCCAAGATTACTATGAAACAGAAATTACTTTAGAAGAGGCTATTGAGATTATGTTTGAAGATTTGGCGTTTCCGGAAATGGAAAGAAGGGCATTGCGCACGCTTCCTGTTCCGAGCCAAAGCAAGCGCAAGGGCTACCGGTCCAAGGGCATTCGTCCGCGGCTTGACAGGCGTGAAACAGCAAGGAGGCGCATTCGGAGAAAGCAAAGCACTGTTCGCCTCACGACCGTTCGTGAAGAAGATCTGGCCAAAAAAGCTTGGGAAGGTAAGGATGAAGAGTTTAGAGAGGGTGTAAAGCAGATGCCGGAGGCCTATCGCAAGGCCCATGATCTTAAGACCGGGGAGGAGAGGTTTCCTTTCCACGAAGACGATCTCAAGTACCGGCATGTCGTGGTGGAAGAGAGGCGCGAATCCAACGCGGTGGTAATCTGCATGATGGATACTTCCGGCTCAATGGACACCTTAAAGAAGTATCTGGCGCGCTCGTTTTTCTTCCTGCTCTACCAGTTTATTGCCAGCAAATACCGCCAGGTTGAAATTGTTTTTATTGCTCATCACACCGAAGCCAATGAAGTAACAGAAAAAGAATTTTTCACCAAAGGCGAATCAGGAGGAACATTTATTTCATCTGCCTACGCACTTGCTCTTCAAGTTATCGCTGACCGCTACCATCCTTCGCTGTGGAACATTTACGCGTTCCATTGTTCTGACGGGGATAATTTTGCATCCGATAACGATGCCGCGCTGCGCTCCGCAGGCGAGCTCGTCAATGTTTCGAATCTTTTCGGCTACTGCGAAATCAAACCGCAAGGTTCGCGGTATTATGAATCTTCAATGCTCAATATATTCAAGCGTCTTGAAGCCGATAACTTTCAGGCCGTCTTGATAGAGCGCAAGGAAGATCTCTGGCCGACGTTTAAGGCCCTGCTTTCAAAAGACAGGGGCAAGGACAACTATGCGGGAGGTGCGCTCTAATGGCAGACTGGACCCTGGAAGACCTGGAACATTGGGATGAGCTTATAATCGCTAAAGGCAAGCGATTCGGACTTGATTGCTATCCCCAGGAATTTGAAATTTGCGATCACCAGATGATGTTGGGGTACATGGCATACTCTGGAATGACGAGCCGTTATCCGCACTGGTCGTATGGCAAGGCCTATGAAATGCAAAAAACGCTTTATGATCACGGCGTTTCGGGGCTGCCTTATGAATTGGTCATTAATTCAAATCCTGCTCTGGCATATCTGATGAACAACAATAGTCTCTGCCTTCAGATTCTTACCATTGCCCATGTTTACGGACACAATGATTTTTTCAAGAATAATTTCACTTTCAGAACCACTCAAGCAGAAAATACCATAAGCAGATTTAAGTCGCATGCCGATCTTGTCCGAAAATTCGTGGAAGATCCCTCGATTGGCGCGGAAGCGGTAGAACATCGGCTGGATGCGGCGCACGCACTGTCTCTTCAGTGCCGCAGAAATTTAAGCGTTAAAAAGCTGACCATAGAAGAAGACCGCAAACGACTAATTGATGCCGCGAAACCGCAGGAAGACCCATTTCGCGCTCTTCATCGCAGGCCGGAGTATAAGGAGCCGAATCTTTCCAAAATTCCTCCATCTCCGGACGAGGACATCTTGCTTTTCATCGCCGACTTTAACCCATTCCTAAAAGATTGGGAGCGGATACTTCTGCGGATTGTCCATGAGGAAGCGCAGTATTTCATCCCGCAGATTG
>JACOXY010000017.1 GCA_016182095.1 Candidatus Liptonbacteria bacterium | reverse complement strand
CTATGTATAAGATGAGCGGATCTCCGTAAATTTGAGAGAAGGTCAGGCCAATGGCTATAACAACAACCAAAAACGCGAACATCAGAACCCAGGTTTTCCTGATATTGGAATCTTTGTGAGTATAAAGAGTCGCCAAAATTTAAAATTTAACTTTCACCGGCTCTTTTTCCGCCGATTGGGCCTCAAGCTCAAAAAATTCCCGCTTTTCAAAGCCAAACATATTACCCACAATGCTTGCCGGAAAAGTTTCAAGGCGCGTGTTTAAATCGCGCACATTACCGTTATAAAACCGCCGCGCCGCCTGAATTTTATTTTCGGTGTCTGACAATTCGTTCTGCAAACTAATAAAACTTTCAACCGCCCGCAAATTGGGATAATTTTCGGCGATGGCAAAGAGTGATTTTAGGGCGGAGGTTACCATATTGTCCGCCTGCTCTTTTTCTTTGACCGTCTGCGCTCCCAAGGCCTGCGCTCTCGCTTTAGTGACACTCTCAAAAGACTCTCTTTCATGAGTCGCGTACCCTTTAACTGTTTCCAATAAGTTTGGGATAAGGTCATAGCTACGCTTTAATTGTACGTCAATATCGGCCCACGCCTCTTTGGTGCGGTTTACGAGCTTCACAAACCCATTGTATGTGACGACAAACCACAAAACCGCCACCACTGCTACCGCGATTAATACATAGAGTATTGTCATATTAAAATAATAATTAATAGCAATGTATTAATCATAACCGAAAACTGCCAAAAAGAAAAGCCCGCGCAATATCGCGCGGGTCCAACATCTACTCCACAAATCCAAGCAGTTTCAGCTTAGCGATAAATTTTTCCATCGCATCATCGGTTCCAAAAAAGCCTTTAGCAAGCAGGCTTATTTTAGCCTCGCTCGTTGGCCAAGAATTTTTAAGCAGAAAATGGAGGTATTTTTTTACAAAATCTATTTCTCGTTTTGAAAGTCGCATCAGCCTAATCCGTGAATCAGCGCAAGTTTACTCTGGGTTACCCGTTCGGCGGCGAGCCTCGTAAGTTCAGGGTCTTCTCCCATGTTCACAAACTTCATGGCATGGCCAAGGAGCGGGTGAACGCGAGTAAGTTTATTGTGCATTTCCTGTACGATCTTCCTGTACCCTGGATGCCCTTGAGGACCAGTACGGAGTTCATGAATATGAAATGCTTCGCGCGCGTTTTCAATAAAGGCATAACACATGCGGTGCCCCAAAAGGGTTGCGTACTGGGCTTCTTCTTCATTGTCGAAATTCATAAGTTCTGCATATAACTTTTCGGAAATACCGAAACACCGATGGAACTCACCGGAAAATCCCGCTTCGGTCACCAACGCCGGAACCTCATACCCATATTTTATGGTGAGATTCTGCCACTCAAAGGCATCCACCATACGGTGACGCTGGATATCGCGGAATGTTCCATAATCACCCACAATCTGCCATTTGTAGTGCGCTTCTTCCAACGCCCTTCCTGGTTTATGACGCCGGTTCATGCGCTCACCAATGTAAGTATTAAATACTTCAAGCCGCTTTGCGCGAGGCCAGTGAGCCACCTGCCGTTCAATCTGTAAAAGCGTAAGCGAATCTCTGGTTTTGCCGCTTGCGTCAAAGAGCATTCGAGGGACCAGCTTTAGTTCGTCCTTAGGGTCATATCCCAAAAGCGTAACCGGCTCATATTTCGGTTCTTGGTAATACAGATATTTTCCCGCCAGGTCTTTCAGAGCTTTTGCGGTATCACTGCGATAGAGAGCTTTCGCTAGTCCCCGCTCTGGCATGTCGGAGCGTTTCAAAAACGAACCAGTAACCCTTCGCGCTTCCAAGAGAACTTTCTTTGCGGTCTCCTGACACTCGCGGAGAGGTTCAGAAGTCAGATAAATGACCATCTCTTCAATTGACTGGGTGCTGCCCACAATACCAACCGTAGATTTAGTCGCGACGGGAAGCACCGGACGCACCGCATCACACGCCTGCGCCTTCGTCGCGGCAAGCCAAGCAGCTCGCTCAGTTTTATCTTCCGGTTCTTTTATTTTTTTCCGCAGATATTCGGTCACGCCTCGCGCCATGAGAGAGTAGAGATCAAAAATGGCATTCATATCCTGTTCATATCGCTCTCGCCATGGGAATTCACCCACAGGCGCATAAAACAAATACCGACCGCTTGCGTCTTTTGTGTAGAAGAAAATATATCTAGTGGACTGCTCCAGATAGCTCCGCAGCCGGCCGCGCTCTATTTTTTTGGTCAGGAGATTTGAGGCGCCTTCTACCACCAACGCCACATTCATGAGCTGCTGAACAGAATCATCTCCAAATTCCACCACCACCCGTTCAATTAATTTTTCTGCGCCTCCCTCACCCTGAATGGCAAATTCGTCAAGATAAATCTCACGCAAGTCACTGCCGCGCCTTGAAAGGCGCGCCATAGATGCCGCAACCAAAAGTGGATTAGCCTCATTTTTAAATGCGTATATGTTGCTTGTGGTGTTTGTGACAATAGACTCCAAATATTTTTTGCCTTCTTCAGCAATAACAAGACGGCCATCTTCTTTCTGAATATATGGGTTGTTTTCTATCTTCACTGGAACTCCAGGTTTGTTTTTTTAAAAGCCGAGTATCAGTATACTCACAAATGCTGTTTTTGTGAAGTGGGTGTTAAAATTTTTAAAGCCCAACATAAGGACATCGCAAGTCCTTAGCAGATTATCCTACAACAAAACCGCAAGCGCGGATCGCCTGCGGCTTTGTTTTGCTGAAATCAATATTGGTGCAGCAAAAGGAGGAGGACTCCGCTCGCTTCCCTCGCTTCGCATTCCTACATACCCATCCCCGCACCAGAGCAAAGCTCGCTGCGGGACTTCGTTCGCTTCGCTAACTACGCATGCTTACATCATACCACCCATTCCTCCCATGCCACCCATGCCCCCGGGCATGCCGCCTACGGGTTCATCTTTCTTGGGAATTTCGGTAACCGCAACGCCAATAGTCAGATAATTCGCCGCGACCGAAATGGCGTTCAAAAGCGCTGTCTTAACTACCTTTAGCGGATCAATGATCCCCGCTTCTTTAAGATCGCCCAATTTGTTGGTAAGGGCGTTAAACCCAAGCCAAACCTCTTTTTTATCTTTAAGGTTGCCTTTTTGTTTTCTAAGATCTTCAATGATGTTTTCTGACATCTCTCCGCTATTCTCTATAATAGCCGTAAGCGGGGCGCTAGTCGCTTTCTTTAAAATGACGAGCGCGGCCTGAACCAACGGAAGTTTTTCGTCTCCATCTGCCGCGACCGTATTATGACTATACATTGTGTTAAACAAAGCCACGCCGCCGCCGGGCACGATACCCTCCTCCATAGCGGCGCGGGTTGCGGCAACTGCGTCCTCAACTCTTTGCTTCAGTTCTTTCTGGGCCGATTCGGTCGGCGCGCCAACTTTTATGACTGCCACTCCTCCAGAAAGTTTTCCGAGCCGCTCCTGCATTTTTTCCTTATCAAACTCGGAGTCGGTCTTTTGTATTTGGACTTTTAATTGCTTCACTCTATTTTCAATTTCCGATTTCTCGCCTTTCCCGCCGACAATGGTTGTATTGTCTTTATTGGCTGAAACTCTGTGCGCGTGGCCGAGATCGCCCACTTCAACACTTGATAATTTCCTGCCTAATTCTTCGGTAATAACCTTGGCGCCGGTCACAACCGCGATATCCTCAAGCATCTCCTTTTTCCTGTCGCCGAATCCCGGAGCTTTCACTGCCAAAATATTAAACACGCCGCGAAGTTTATTGACGATTAATGTTGCCAGAGCTTCGCCCTCAATTTCATCGGCAATGATCACCATCTCTTTTTTGCCGCTCGCCACAATTTTTTCCAAAAGCGGTAATAAATCCTGAATAGAAGAAATTTTCTGGTCAGTCACCAGAATATAAGGGTCTTCAAGAGACGCCTCCATCCTTTCCTGATTAGTAACCATGTAGAGCGACACGTATCCTCTGTCAAACTGCATTCCCTCAACCAATTCATAGGAATTGGTGATCGTGTTGGAGTCCTCTATTGTCACCACGCCATCGCCGCCAACTTTGGACATAACTTCGGAGATAAGTTTCCCGATTTCCCCGTCCTTGGCGGAGAGAGTTGCCACTTCTTCAATTCTTTTATTGTCATTGATTACTTCTTTTTGGGCCTCAAGCGCTTTTATAATAAACTCGCTCCCCTTTTTAAGTTCCTCGGCCAAGTGAATCACATTGAATCCCTTGTCTTTCACGGCTTTTTCTCCTTCGTGAATAATGGCATGGGTCAAAACCACGGCGGTAGTCGTGCCATCACCGACATTGTCGTTGGTTTTGTCGGCCGCCTGTTTAATAAGCTCGGCGCCGAGATTTTCAAACTTGTCTTCAAGTTCAATTTCTTTGGCAACCGTTACGCCGTCAAAAGTTACTTGAGGCGCCCCAAAGCCCCTTTCCAAAACAGCGGCGCGGCCACGGGGACCAAGAGTCATCCTCACCGCCTCTGCCAATTTATCTATGCCTTTTTTTAGCGCTACACGCGCTTCTTCGTTAAATAAAATTTGTTTTGCCATCCCTCACTCAAGAAGGAGCATTGTCCGCTTCTTCCTGTAATTACTAATAATTAAATAAGATTTTAAATTGGTGTAAAAACTACACATTCCTCAACAGAATCAACCCCCCTCCTTCTTGAGCGAGGGATTATTCAATAATAGCTAATATATCTTCCTCATCCCCGACCAGATATTTCTTGTTTTCAATTTCAATTTCATCGGGGCCGTATTTTTTGAAAAGCACAATGTCCGCGACCTTTACCGACATTGGGGCTCTGTCCCCTTTATCATTTAATTTTCCGGGGCCAACCGCGACAACTTTCCCGATTATTTTTTTATCCTTATCAGCCGTGTCGGGGATAATAATGCCGGACTTGGTAGTTTTTTCCTCCGGCTCAACCTCTATAAAAAGATGGTTGGATAATGGTTTGAAATTCATTATGTAACTCCACGAATTTACGAATCTTGCTAATATACGAATTTTAAATCAAAACCGAAGCTTCAATATTCGTATATACGTTAAATTCGTAAATTAGCGGACTTTATTAGCACGCTCGACTTGAACCCAAATTGGCAATGTGGGCTCCAGAGTGCTAATAGCTAAAATATAGGCGAAGATCAAAAAGTTGTCAACCGCCACTAAAAATAAAAAAGGGGGGTCCCTTTATTTAAAAACTAAATCAGCTCATCGCCGCATCGAGCAAGATCAGTCGCCAAATCGTCAGAATCAATCCCGGGAGGTATATCAGAGCCAGTAAGCTTGTTTGATGGCTTAACTCTTTTAGTAGTCCATCGTAAAAGACCAGCATCACACTTGGGCCGCTCTCTAAAATAAACCGCCACACTATAGGTTTTATAGCCGCACCAATTACATCCCCAAATCAAGTTCGAAAAAGGATGTGCATAAGCAGGTTCTCTGCAATAAACACAGACAAAATCATTTAATAATCTCCAACGTTCATCAAAAACAGAAAGAGAATCGAGCTGTTTCTTGGTCATCCCTTTGGGCATTGGCAGTGGCAGTGCTTCGCTCATTTACGCAAACCTCCTAAACACGCTCTTTACACAATATACTATTTTAATTTCTTACACAAGTACCCCTTGAGACTTTCTATCTTTACCCTCTCCTGCTTCATTGTGTCGCGGTCGCGGACGGTAACGGCTTTATCCTGAAGCGTTTCAAAATCAACCGTCACGCAATAAGGCGTACCGATCTCATCCTGGCGACGGTAACGCTTGCCAATAGACTGTGTTTCGTCGTATTCGCAAATAAAGTGTGGCAGTAAATCTTTATAAACTTTTTCGGAAACTTTGGAAAGCTCTGCCTTTTTGGATAACGGCAACACCGCAACTTTAATAGGAGCGAGCCACTTGGGAAATTTCATAACCACCCTAATGTCATCATCTTCTTTTGTTTCACCTGTCAGTTGTGAGTTGTCAGTTGTCAGTTGTTCCTCGTTGTATGCTTCCAGCATTGCAACCAAAACCGAGCGCTCAACGCCAAGCGATGGTTCAATAACATGGGGAATAAATTTCTTGCCGGTTTTTTGGTCGGTATAATTTAAGTCTTCGCCGGATTTTTCCATGTGACGCCTTAAATCAAAATCTCCCCTATATGCCAGGCCATATAGCTCGGAGGCCCCAAATGGAAATTTGTATTTGAAATCAACCGTCTTTATGGAATAGTGAGCCCTCTCGTCCCCCGGCACCTCAAACTCCTCTATATTCTTATAATCCACGCCGATATGCTTTATCCACCACCTCATCTCCTCTCTCCAGATTTCAAACTGCTTTTCCCAATTATCGGGGGGAGCAAAATACTCTATTTCCATCTGTTCAAATTCACGGGTTCTGAAAATAAAATTGCCGGGAGTAATTTCATTCCTAAAGGCCTTGCCGATCTGCGCCATGCCAAAAGGAAGCGGCTTGCGCGTAGTTTGCAAAACATTCTTAAAATTTACGAACATCCCCTGCGCGGTTTCCGGCCTTAAATATGCTGTGTCCGCGGCATCGTCGGTTGAGCCAATTGACGTTTTAAACATTAAATTAAACATTTTGGGCCAGGTCCATTCGTTTTTTGCCTTGCAGGTTGGGCAAGCGGGAAATTTTTCCATAAAATCATCCTTCTTGTCGGCATCCCATTTTTTAAAATCCATTGAGCCCATATCCAGCGTCTCACCGGCTAAATCATCGGCTCTAAATCTTGTGTGGCAGTGTTTACACTCAATCAGAGGGTCGGAAAAATTTTCAACATGGCCGGTCGCCTCCCAAACTTTGGGATTCATAATAATCGCGGCGTCAAAACCAACCATGTCGGCGCGGGACTCCACAAATCTACGCCACCATTCTCTTTTTATATTGTTTTTCAAAGCCACGCCTAATGGGCCATAATCCCAGGAATTCGCCAACCCGCCATAAATTTCCGAATTGGGGAAAATAAAACCCCGCCTTTTGGATAAGCTTACAATTTTGTCCATTAAACCAAAACCTTCTGTGTTTATTTTTGATTTTTGCCTAAAGCCTGACGGCTCGGCCGTGTAAGGATTTTTCATTTTTAATTTTTTATTGTGCTACCTTGGTATCGCTTGACTGGATGGTAGGATCACTGCCGCCTAGAGATGTATCCATTTGGGGCACGGAATAATTTAATGTGGCATTGGTAAATAAATCGGTTGCCTTAAGCTCAACACCTCCCACAAGCGGCATACTTTGGCCAATCATGTTAACCGTAGGAAGCGCCTCAATCTGAAAAATTGCCTCCAGCGGTTCACTAATCACTCCGCGCGTCGCTTGAATACCGGGGATCCTCCAGATCATTTCTTGGGTTCTTTCATTATACACCGGCTCCGCATCAACGTTACTTTTTATAACTCCAGTCGCTCTTACGCCTGGCTTCAGGAAAGCTCGCAGCTCAACGTCGGCAATGTCGGTCGCAAAATTACTTATAACCCAATGCACGGTGTAATTCGTCGGCTCATTAACCTTGGGCGGCACGGCCCCCTGATTCAAGATACCAGATGCGGCATCGCGAAAAAATCCCAGAGCTTCAACTTTAACAAAACCGGCAACTTTTGTCTCTATTTTAGCGATACTCACGGTTTTGTCCGCAGCTATAAACTGGGGCACCGTGGGCGATTCTATTTCAACCTCAACTTTCAGAATAAAATCACGGTCATTTAACCTTTCAATTGGATAGTTTTCTTTCGTACGCAAGCGGAAAGATATGGACCCGGACACCCCGGGGGCGATAAGGCCGAGTTCGGAAGCAATTGATTTATTCCACGTTAGCGTATTGTTTAAAGCGTTAAAATTAATTGAAGGGTCAACGCTCGATAAATCAAACATTTCACCTGTCAGCTTGGCCTTTATTATCACGTCCCTGAAGCCGACATCACCAGTATTCACAAAATTAATAGTGTAACTTAAATTATCATCCGGTTTGGCAATGTAATCCGACTTGTTGTTTAGAGAAATGGAAAGTGAGAGCGGTGGAGATGATATTGAGATTGATGAGACCTTTTCTCCAACCCCAAACTCATTCTCGCCTGGATTGGAAACCAGTGCGACTTTAATCTCAAAAAAAGAATCTGCCTGCGCAATTACGCTGCCCTGAACAATAATTTCGTTTCCGGAGCCGGGCCTCAAGTCGCCTAACCGCCAAACGCTATTGCCCACATCCGGTTTTAAGCTGCTGTTTTTAAAAGTGAAGTTCGCGGGATAATCCAGGCGAAGCTCAAGATTTTTCAATGTTTCGGCAGATTCGTTTCGATAGACAAGTTTGATATCAAAAGTTTCGCCGCTTAAGACTTGATTGGCGTGAATTAAATCAAGAGAGACGGCTGACTTTCCGATTAAAACCTCTTCGATAACTATTTTCTCAAAGCGGGAGTCAATGCCGGCCGTACTGTATTCAAAAATGGCCGAAATATCCTTGGAGGTTGCTTCGCCGGAAACCGCGATTATTTTAAAAATTTTCTGGCCGATGGTGCCAACGCCCAAAACGCCGATGTCTTCGGTTTTAACGCGTCTTGAATCCGACTCATTAACAAAAGTCATCTCCGGCGGCAGACTCAATGAAAGTTTGGCGCCGGACAAAATTGACGGTGAATTGTTGGAATAGCTTACGACAACATCAAAGGGGACGCCGATCATGACTTCTTCCGGATGGGTTAAGGCGAGCGATATACCGCTATAGGTAAAAATCTGGAAAAGCAGGTAGCCGAAAACAACCACTATGCCAAAAGCTATGCCGGCAAGAGAAAATTTTATCGCTTTTTTATATTTTTTCGCCAATTCAAAAATGCCAAGTTCTTTTTCATTCGTCGCGTCCAAATCCCAACCAGGGATATTTTGCGGTTTTCGATCGGATTTTTTTGCCACCGAGTCAATCGCTTTTTCTTTCTCTCTCTCGCTTATTTCCTTTTTGTATAAATTTTTTTCGGTATCTTCTAGGGGCATTTATATAAATAATATCAGATTTGCAGGCTTCTAGCGAGGAGTGTGAAATACGAACAAAATCAATTGAGCGGAGCGAATTTGGTAAATATGCGAGGCGCGACCTGCCTGCGCAGGCAGGGGAGGAGATTAGTGCTCGGAGAGCACAGCTCCGACGAGTAACGCGGAAGATTTATCAAATTCGCCCGCCCCTCCGGGGAAGCTAAAAAATGGGTGATTTTCTTCGTTACTCCTCCTCAATGTATTCTCCAAATACAATTTCGTCGCCTGCCTGCGCAGGCAGGTCGTGTCTTGAAATCATCTCATTTTTTGGCTTCTCAAGCTGATTTATGTTCGTATTTCACACTCCTATTTCCAGACTACCAAAACCGGAAATCTGGAGCAATTTTTCTATATTTGGCTTCCCCTCAAGCAAAAAATCCCACATTGCGTTCTCGCTGTGCAAATCCAGGGTCAGATCCTTTACCACAGCAAGAAATTGGAAATCTGAATAAAATCTTGATCCGGAAAGGGCGTCGGCTATCTGAAAACTGCGAATCAAGCTGGCATCAGAGCTCTTACTTACCAATCTTACATTTACTAAAAGCCCCGGTTCCAGATGACTGCCAAGTTTTGAGGTTATTTTACGGACACTCCGCGCCTTGGCCCTTAACTTTCCCATTTCTTTTGTATATAAATAAATCCAGGCATCAAATTCCCCGCAGTATTCTTTTTCCAGCACGATTGCCTCTGTTGTACAGTCTGTCATCTGATTATTATACCATTTTTAGCGGTTAAAAAATATATTACAGCACATTTTACCTTACTTGACAAGGTTTGTGAGATATGCTATCATTTCCCCGTCTGAAGTGATACCTCTAAGAGGTATTTTTTATTGAAATTAAGCACTCATGAAGGTTAGATTCACGGCTTTATACGTAAAAAGGCCCATAAATACTGGGGTTTTCTCGTATCTGTCGATCAATATCCTGATTGGGTAAGGTTAATTTGATAAGTTATATTGTAGCCGCAACCTTGATTTTTGGGCTTATGCCAACTCCGGAAGCCCATTCAGAACCTATAAATATGGTCGATTTTGTTCACGTGTACCACTTTATAAACCAGGGCACAGCCCTTTTGGCTAAAAGTATTATAAATACGCCGGACGACAAGAAAATTGAGGCGAGGGCAATTTATACACGAACTATTACCGCCTACTCCAGCTCACCGGAAGAAACCGACCAAACACCATTTATAACCGCTTCCGGAAACTACGTGAGAATGGGAACGGTGGCGGCCAATTGGCTGCCGTTTGGAACCGCCATTAGAATCCCCGAAATATTCGGCAATCAGATATTTATTGTGGAAGACAGGATGGCCAAGAAACACGCCGATAAGATTGACGTCTGGTTCCCAAACAAAGAAGACGCCCTGAAATTCGGGAGGCAGGTAGCGCAGATAGAGGTTATGTAATAAAACTAAAAATACCCATATGGGTATTTTTAGTTTTATTACATATACGAATTGAATTATCTATCAGGAGACAGTATTCTTGAATTAGCTCGAACCCTCTTTTTTATTTTTAGTTAGCTCAAACTAAAATCAATCAGCGCTTTTTGAATAATTTCTCTCTTGGCTTTAAAGCCCTTCTGATAAATAACCTCTTCCGAATAATCGATGTCTTTAAAATACGATAGTTGCGCGCGAAAAAATTTTTCGTTAAACTCTTTGCCAAAAATTTTTTTAGCCGTTTTTATTATGGGGGCAATGCCTTCATATTTTTTCATAACAAAATAAAGATCAACATAATCTTTCCACTTCGCGCGGCGGCCCAAGGCATATGCCTTCATGGCGGCAAGCGTTAATACATCCGGCAACTTTATGGTATTATTGAGATTTTTTATAAATTTTATGGGGAATGGATATTCTAAAAAAGTTAATCTCACCCCCCGCACCATAATCGTATATTGGCCTTTTTCATCTATTATCGCTCGTTCAATTTTGCCGAATGGTAAAATCATTTTTCTAACTTTTTGATTGTCAAATTTTTTGTTTGTAAAAATATCAAAATCAATTGACTGCCTATGTCCAACATAAAGCGCCATTGCCGTCCCACCAACTAAACCAAATTCTTTAGAAAAAGATTTTAGGAGCGGCAAAAGCTTCGTTTGCCCCTTGGTTAAAATTTCTTTATGCATGTTTTTTAAAATACATGGCGAAATAATGTTTTAATTTGGGATTGTAATTAATTCTCTTGCGCCTTAATTGTGCCGTAAAAATCCGCTTAACTTTTTTTATGCCCAAAACGGAGATCATTTTTAAAACATCATCAAAGTCGCCATAATTCAAGACACTCTCTACAACTGCGTCATCGGATAAATGTTCCGGATTTTTTATATACCACATTAAATATGGCCTCTGCTTGACAAAGTTTCTGAGCGTCATTATTTAATTATACCACAAATTCGCCAAAGATTCCGATACTTTGTGCGCGGGAGAGGAGTCGAACCTCCACGCCTTTCGGCACACGCACCTCAAGCGTGCTCGGCTACCGTTACGACACCCGCGCATATCTTCCTGCGCGAGGCTCGCCACAGAGCGCCCCGCGCGTTCGTTAGCAAATCGCTTATCGCAAATAGCTAATCGTTTTTAGAATACTAAATGAGGCGGCAGTTTGCAAATTTTAGTCGCTTGCACTTCTTTTCCTTTTCGCTTACCATGCTTCCAAAAACTAAAAAGGGGGGGTTATGTACTGCGATTATCTTACGCCGCGCGGCGCAATCCCAAACTTTGGCGATGGCTATCTCCCCTGCCTTTTGCGTAAAGGTCACAGCGAAGAACACCTAAGCCAACGTGCCGACGGTAAATATATTATCTGGCTGCCGGATAGTAATTGCGGGTGCGCCGATGAAGACTGCGGTTGTTTTGAGTGGGATTATATCACAGCGGAAGAAGCGCGCGACTTACGAAAACGCGGATTGGTTGCGCGCTGGTAAAACTCCCCTTGCGGGACTTTTATACCACACGCATCAAAAAAAGAGCTCCTTAGCGGGCTCTTTATTACTTCCTTAATGCAGGACTCAATAAATTAAACTGCGCAATTCTCATCAACTGTTCCCATTTCCCCTGCGTCAGAAGATAGACATAAGAATACCGGTTATCAAGCACAAGCTTTTCATCAAT
>JACOXY010000013.1 GCA_016182095.1 Candidatus Liptonbacteria bacterium | reverse complement strand
CGTGGCTCAAAAAAGACGGTTCGATCCTTAATTAAAAAGTTCGAACCGACTTTTTTGTACAAATGAAGTTTTTCTTCATTTGTACACTCGTTTGCCAATACAATTCTATGAATAATCAAACCAAAAAGTTTTTCATCTATACTCGCAAGTCTACGGACGACAAAGACAGACAAGTCCGCAGTATTTCTGACCAGTTAAGTGAGTTAAAGGAACTCGCGTCGAAAGAACAACTGGAAGTGGTAGATGTCTTTGTCGAAAAGCAGACCGCCAAAATACCAGGTCGTCCTGTGTTCAACGAAATGGTAACGAGAATGGAAGCGGGCGAAGCGTCTGGTATTTTGGCGTGGCATCCCGATAGACTTGCTCGCAACTCGGTAGATGGAGGAAAAGTTATCTACCTCGTTGATACTGGTGTAATTTCAGAAATGAAATTTCCAACTTTTTGGTTTGATCCGACACCGCAAGGCAAATTCATGCTCTCAATCGCTTTTTCGCAATCCAAGTATTATGTGGACAACTTAAGCGAGAATATCAAGCGCGGACATAGAAACAAAGTGAAGGAAGGAATATGGCCTCAAATGTCCCCGATTGGATATGTGAACGAGAAAGGAAAAGGTATTGTGCCACATCCCGATTTAGCACCACTTGTTCGTAAGACATTTGAGGCATACGCAACTGGAAACTTCACTTTGCGGGAAGTCCGCGACAAATTTAACGCGCTTGGATTGAAGCGAAAAAGCGGTAGAGAGCTTGCGGTGTCGAATTATCAAAAACTTCTCAAAAATCCTATTTACACGGGGCTAATGAGGTATAACGGAGAGATTTTTGAGGGAAAGCACGAACCGATTATTTCAAAGAAACTTTTTGATTCCGTTGCTGAAGTGATGAGCCGAAAATCTAAACCGCATAGCAAAGGATTGAAACCATTTTTGTATAGAGGATTTTTCCGTTGCGGAGAATGTGGCTGTTTCATTACCACCGAAACACAAAAGGGTCATAACTATTTGCGATGTACAAAACGGAAAAATCCTTGCTCACAAAAATATACTCGTGAGGAAATCATCACTTCTGAAATTCAAAAAGAAATCAAAAAAGTTTCTTTGCCAGACGATTGGGCTTCTTGGATGTTGGCGGAAAATAAAAAAGATATATTGTGTGAAGCCCAATCGTCTACGCTTTTTGCAGACAACACAAAAGCCGATATTTCTCTTTTGGATTCCAAAATTGAGAAGCTGATGAACGCTTATCTTGAAAATGCTCTTTCGTTAGACGAGTATCACTCTTTTGAATTCTGGATTCGGCGGGGGGAATGCATTAGTGTCGGCGCGAAGCGCCGACCCAGATTTGCGTTCAGAAACCCTTTTCGAAAAATTGCGGAGGCGGAAGGATTCGAACCTTCGAGGGGATTTCTCCCCTAACATCTTAGCAGGATGCTGCCTTAAGCCACTCGGCCACGCCTCCGTGAATCTCCTATAGAATACATAAAATCCTTGTTTTTATCAAGGTTTTCTGTTAAGTTGATAGCACCTATCTTAAGATGGGTTCTAAAATGACAAGCAAGGGAATCGAAAATCAAAAATTAGTCCGCTCTCCAATTGTTGTTGTAATGGGTCACGTTGATCACGGAAAGACCTCACTACTCGACTATATAAGGAAGACGAATGTGGCGGGGAAGGAGGCGGGTGGCATCACACAGGCGACGGGCGCCTACGAGATAACGCATAACGAGAAGCGGATCACGTTCATTGATACGCCTGGGCATGAAGCGTTTTCCAAAATGCGTTCGCGAGGCGCGCACGTCGCGGACCTCGCTATTTTGGTTGTGGCGGCTGATGACGGAGTGAAGCCACAGACTAAGGAATCTATTCAGATATTAAAGCAGAGCGAAACGCCATTTGTAGTAGCCATAAATAAAATTGATAAAAATAATGCCGATCCTGAAAGGGTTAAGCAAGAATTGGCGCAAAATGAAGTTCAGCTTGAAGGTTATGGTGGCAGTATTTCTTTTCAGCCGATTTCCGCAAAAACAGGGGAGGGTGTACCAGAGCTTTTAGATTTAATACTCTTAGCTGCTGAATTTGAAGATTTAACATATAACCCGACGGCCCCCGCTTCTGGGTTTGTAATTGAAGCCCGTCTTGAAAAGAGCAGAGGCAACGAAGTAATGGTAATCGTGAAAAATGGTGTTTTAAAACAAGGGACGAATATTTATACCGCAACCGCAAAGGGAAGGGTTAGGGGACTGCAGAATTTTTTGGGAAAAAACGAGAAAGAATTTACACCATCCTCCCCCGCCATGATTTTGGGGTTTGAAGATTTGCCGCAAGTGGGCGAAGAGTTTTCTGAGGGTGATGCTCCGGAGCGGAGCGTTGAAAAGCAAGAAAAACAAAGGGTGGCAGAAAAAACCGATAAAGAAAAATCTCTTATTTTGCGCATTATATTGAAGGCGGATGTTTCGGGTTCGCTTGAGGCGGTTTCACAAATCGTTAAAGCTCTTAAGTTTGAGGAGGTAAATCTTGAAGTTCTTCATGAAGCAGTGGGTGGCATTGCGGATGGCGATGTGAAATCGGCTATTGCCTCCAAAGCCGCTATTTTTGGATTCAACGTAAAGGCAGAAAAAGCGGCGGAAACCTTGGCAAAAAATAATGATATTAAGATCGTCATCTCAAACATTATTTATGACCTTGTGAAGAAGGTGGAGGATGCCGTTAATGAACTGAAATCTCCGGAACCTCTTGGTGTTTTGGAGGTGCTCGCTATTTTCAACCAAAAAACCCACAAGCAATTGATTGGAGGAAAAGTTTTGGATGGTGTGATGAAGAACAAAGCATATTGTGATGTGTGGCGCGTGCCGGCATCAAGCGTGGAACTAAAAACGGGGGAGACCGCTTCCACAAAAGAGCGAGAGGCTGTAATGGCGGGTAAGGGACGCATTTTGAGTTTGAAAAAACAAAAGCAGGATGCGGCATTGGTAGATGCGGGAAACGAGTGTGGGATGATATTTGAATCAAATACTAAAATTATTGTGGGTGATAAAATTGTAATACCTGCGCCCACAAAGCTCACCTAAGCAAATCAAAACATGTTTCAGCGCAAGGACCGCGTTACAAGCGTGATACACGCCGAACTCGCAAAAATTATTCTTAAGGAAACAGAATTCCCCGGAGTTTTGGTCACCGTGACTTCCGTCGAGATAGACAAAAAAATGGATAGGGCATTAATAGGCATAACTGTTCATCCATCGCAGAAATCGAAGAGCGCGTTGGAGAATCTGGGAAAAAGAGCCGGGTATTTTCAGCACCTTTTGCTTAAAAAAATAAATATCAAACCAATGCCGCGAATTATATTTAAACATGACAAGGGCCCGGAAAACGCCGCGCAGATTGAAAAATTGTTGGGGGGTGAGTAATATAGTGGTAATGGTGCCGTACCCAAGTGGTTAAGGGAACAGTCTGCAAAACTGTTATACGTGGGTTCGATCCCCACCGGCACCTCTGGATTGATTGCCCTAAATCAGCTTCGCTGATCGGACGAACAATCTTTTAGATTGTTTTAGCTCGGGTGGCGAAATGGAATACGCACATCACTTAAGATGATGCGCCGAAAGGCATGCCGGTTCGAGTCCGGCCCCGAGCACCAAAATCTGACTTTCTGGAATTTTAAGATAGAAAATTTATCCACAAATACTTTAGCTTTTTACGCGCTATACTTAAAACATAAAAGTCGTATAGGAGTGCGAGATACGAACAAAATCAAATTGAAAAGCTAAAAAATGAGATGATTTCAAGGCACGATGACGAAATTGTATTCGGAGAATACATTGAGGAGGAGTCCTTCGGCAAGCTCAGGATGAAGCATAACGAAGAAATCAGCCATTTTTTAACTTTCCCAAGGGGGCGGGCGAATTTGATAAATATTCAGCGTTGCTTGTCGGAGCTGTGCTCTCCGAGCACTAACCTCCTCCCCTGCCTGCGCAGGCAGGTCGCGCCTTGAATATTTGCCAAATTCGCTCCGCTCAATTGATTTTGTTCGTATCTCGCACTCCTAGGTAAAATAATTTTTTAATTATGTTAGATAAATTATTTGATTTATTTAATAAGGTGGACACTACGCTTAGCCAGGCGCAGAGGATGCAGGGGACAGTGCAAAGAGTGGAGGGTGAGTCCAATCAATTAGAGGCCGCTAAATCCAGCAAGTTGAAATGGGTTGTAATGGTTATTATTTTAGTTTTGGCGGTTCTTTACGTATTTTTTAGCGGCGAATAGAAATTTGCTTTTTTCCTGTTTTCTGATATAATTACGAAAGTTTTTTAAGGAGGTGAAAAGTGGCCAAAAATCTTGTTTTGTCGCTTGTTTTCGTGATTCTATCCTCTCTTATTGGTTGTGCCGGTCACGGCGGAAGCGGCGGAGATGGTGGTGGGGGCGATGGAGATGGTGGGAGTCGTTTTCAATACGACGATTCCGCGCTCTATGCCGTTGATGTGCCAGACTATGGGACCGTCTCTGCAATTCTATACATTATTGGCGCTTGCAATACGACTGACGATCCGGACACAAACGTTACCTCGTTCGGGTACCCGGGCAATGTTCTCGGCTCGCCTTCGGGGTGGTGCCCCGGAGCGCCCTACAAGCTTGTATTTACTCCGGTTCCAGGAGCGCCCAACATGCTTGATCTAGACGTGGAAGTTGGTCCACTTCCGGCGCCATATAAGTTTCTTTCGGTTCCATGGCAGTTGAACCTTGATCCCAATGACGTGTGGGCTATGCCAGGGAAGACGGGAAGGTACGGCCCTAATTTGCGCGAGTGGCTGTTTCCAGCAGCTGATTGGGCGTCTGTTACGCACCAGGGTGTTACGTTCCGCCGCAACTTCGTTGGCTACGACAAAGTGTCGTTCATTGCCAATCCGACACCGTTGAACCTCGCTGAAACGGTGGAGCCGCGCTGGACGAATTTGCCACGTGGCGCCATTCTTACCGCTCATGAACGGCTTGAGGTTGTGCCGTGACAACAACAAGAAGATATCAGATGAAATTTTGGCGCGTTGTTTTTGTGTTTAGTATTGTTGTCACCTTTTCTGCTTGCGGAGGTGGTGGCGGAAGCGGCGGAGATGGCGGGGGACGGCATACCAATGAAGAGGTCGAATGGCAAGTTGGTAACGGCACTATCGGCAACATTTTATTCAATGGAGTGAATCTCACCGGAGAGACTCCTTTCGTTACCCTGAATGGACAGCACAAAAAATATAAGGGCGGGGGGTATGACATAGGTTCCTGCGACATTACGGATGATAACAATAACATTACGACAAGGAACTTCGGACCGTTCCATGCGCTTCGCGCAGGAACGAGCGAGCGGTGGCGTGGCACCTTGGAAACGATTGATCGCAGTTCGTCGTGCTTAGGCCCCGAATATGATTGGACCCTTACCAATATAGACGGCTTTCACCTGCGTTCCAGCACCCATATCTACAATATCCGCACACCACTTATTTCACTTTCCTTTCCGACTGATTTCAGCAAGGACCCTACGGATGAATTTCGTTTTTCAAGCCGCGGATATAACATGACAGTTTTTGGTTGTGAACAAGAGCACATTAACGATTTCGGTTTTATTTTTGAAGGTATTCCCAGCGAGTGTATTACTCCTGGCGCTGATGTGAAACAGGGCTTAGCGATAAAAGGCGCGCCGATTTCTTTCTTTGAATTGCGCCGGCTATCACTGGGTATCGGTTTTCGCCGCACGGTTTTAAATGGAAGCAATTATCGATCTTTTATGGCGCTAAACCATCCTGGTGACCATACGCTTCAGGCAAGCTGGGATCGTGGTGACGAAAATCGGCCGCTTATGCCTGGCGAAGAGCTTTTTGCGGAAGAAATGCTCGAGATTTTTTTTCTTAATTAGACCAGTAATAATAATCGACCACCTGCCTCACGGCAGGTGGCTTTGTGTTTCATGTCTTCGTACTCGCACGACCCATTCTTCCGGATGGTTTCTTTTTTGCCGAGGCAAATTCGCGGGCATTTTAAGGAATTATTAAAATCTGAAAATCAAGATAAAAATACTAAAAAATAGAATTCCCCCAGCAGTAAGCTAGGGGATTTTTATGTGAACTTAAATTGCTGAACCTTTTCCAAGAGTTTGCGATTAATTTCCGGTTCCAGGGCTTCAATAAAACATGGAAGGTGCCTTAAGTTTATTTCTTCATAGAGAAATATAGAAACTCCTCTGAGAAGCCTTTCGACCTGTGATTTATTCGCAAATCTGGCAAATAATTTTCTAATACCGCGCCAATTAATGCCCAAATCAGAAAGATCGGGGAACTCTTCTGGCGGTGGAAGAACCACTTTTTCTGTATCCAGTTCCAAAATAATAAATTTTACGCCGTGATGATGAAGAATTTGCTTATGAAGCTGGAAGAGGTCTTTGTGGGCCGCTCTTCCGTAATGGCGGTCAAGCGCCAGGTAGTGCCTTTTTTCCGGTGCTTTGCGGGAAAATGTGTGGACAAAGAACCCGAGAATGAAAAGTTTTTTGGGATCCAATCCCTTTGCGAGGTGTGAATTTAGCACCGACAATAGAGGAAGCGGTTCACATTGCGCCGCGTCAATATATTCTGCGCCCTGTATGCTTCTGGGCATGAATATGCCGCGCATGGCGCATGAAGCAGTCGCTGCTTCAGAAATAAGTACCTCTGGGGTAGTACTTGCTGAAAATATATAAGGCCTCAAAGTATTAAAATCGGTCGCCACCACTTCAAGTTTTGGGTAAGTATTTCCAAAATTATTTACTGGTAGGTTTGAAGCGATAAGTTTAGCCATATTGTCACCCTTGATAATGCCTACTCCGTCTGTCAAATGTCGCATTAGGATTCCGGCGGCGTTAAAAGCATCAGTATAGTATGCGATAAGATCTTTTAGTTTGCCCCGCAGCCCCTTGCCCTCATTGTGTTCAGCGAACAGCCCGATATCTTCAACGACATCCTTTAATGTAATAAGCGACATTTTGCTTCGAATTTCATCGGGCGGCATTCCTGTTGCGGCAAAAGCGAGGGGAATGCTTGATCCGCTTGCGGCGCGTATAGCATCAAAGTAGTTTTTATATGGTTCTAAAAGCTTCCAGATAATAATGGAACTCGCTATTGCAGGTATGGCGCCAATACTGCCAGAAAGTACTATGGTATGGCCATCTTCTTTCAGTTTTTTAAGGAGCTTTTCCAATGGAACGCTCTCACAATATCAAAAAACCACTCTTATTATAGAGCGGCTTTTAGTCTTTTGCAAACTAACAAAAATGCCATCTGTTCCGTCTTTACACGAAATTCACTTTCAGTTTTTTGCTTTTTTCGCGATTGATTTTTGGAAGCTTTATTTTTAAGACGCCATTTTTGAGCGTTGCCTCTGATTTATCCGGGTCAACTTCCTGCGGCAGAATAACCGATCGTGAAAATCTTCCCCAGTAACACTCTTGATAAATGTAATCGTCTTCCTTAACGCGCTCCTCTTTTTCCCTTTGCCCCCTTATAGTTACAGATTCCGGGGTAATTTCAATATCCAAATCGTCCGGATTAACTCCGGCGATAGTTGATTCAACTATAATATGCGAACTTGTCTGATAGACATCAATTGTTAATTGCCCCTCCATTTCACTCGAGAGGGCAAGATTTTTTTCGGCTGATTTCTTGGAGTTTGTGACAGCGCCGCCAGACCTCGCTAATTCTATATTCTCTTCGCCGGTTTCTTGTGACAGCTCGTTTAAATAATTTTTTGTATCATCGTCCATCCCTCACTCTTCACTCATTAGTCGCTTTGCGACAAAAAGCGATTATTAATTATTTTCATTATAACACAACCTTGCCATATCAATAAGAGAATATCCACAATCTTCATTTTGATGCGTGAAGAGTGAGGGATTATACCATATCAGCTTGAGCGCCAACTCTTTTTTTGAAGAATGGCGCAACCCCCAGTTTCTCAGGATGCTTTAGTTTATCAAAGTCGTTTAGGACAAAGAATCCTGCTACGGTGAGCAGTATCACGGGATAAATTATGGATACGCCCTCAACGGATACGAGATAATTAAAGACAGTGTGGAGTCCGGTCGCGAGAGATAGCCCTGTGACTAAATTTTTAACCCAAGAGCCGTGGGTCATCGCCTTGGCCCAGTAATATCCCACAGTCGCGGAGGCAAGAGTGTGAAGCAGGGTCGCGCCAACAAAACGGAGCGAGGCAGTTTCGGCCGCGGAACTTAGGGCGGCTGCGTTTTTGAACTCTCCGCTTACCGCGAAAATGTTTTCAAGTGTCGCAAAGCCCAGAGCCACCACAACCATATAAATCATTGCGTCAACCGGTATATCAAAATACCTGCTCTTGCTTACCACCAGATAGGCGGCGGCGAATTTAAAAAATTCTTCTATTGAAGAGAGCCCCAGAAAAGATATAAAGGAATAAGGCGCTATCCCAATAATGTTGCCAAGCGCGGCGTAGAGCTGTTCGGTAAAAAGGACAATGATCGTAATTGCCGAACCGATAAGAAAGGCGAAAAAAACTTCGCGCATTGGCTCGTGGTCTGTGTCTTCCTCAAGATAGAAGAGGAGCCAGACAAAGCCAGGGAGAATACCCAGTAGCAATAATATTAGCGTCATTGACTACATTATAGCACTCTAAAATCTAAATACTATTTTAGATTTTATGTTGTTTACCACTTTTCCACCATCAGCATTTTTTTGCCGCCGTAAAGTTTTTGCCAGATCTCTTCGGTTACGAACGGCATGAATGGGTGCAGCATTTTAAGCGAACCCTCTAAAATAGTTCGGAGCATATACGTGGCACTTTCAGCTTCTTTTCCGCCTTTTTCAAGGCGCGACTTTGATTCTTCAATAATTTTATCGGCAAAGGTGTGCCAGAAGTAGTGGTATAGTTTTTCGGCGGCAAGGTGAAATTTATACGCTTCTATATCTTTAGTGACTGATTTTTTAATATTTGCAAGTTCTTTTAGACCTTTTTTATCTTTTGCTGTTAAGGATATTTTTCCCTTAGAAATTTCATCTCCGGTTTTCATTAATACAAATCTGGACACGTTCCATATTTTATTCGCGAAATTGCGGTATCCTTTAATTTTTTCCTCTGATATTACCGGGTCATTCCCCGCGGCATTTCCTGCTACGAGCGCCATTCGCAGAGCATCTGTGCCGTAAAGTTCAGAAACCCCAAGCGGGTCAATGACGTTGCCCTTTGACTTTGACATCTTCTGCCGGTCTTTGTCGCGTACAAGCCCGTGCAAATATATGGTTTTGAACGGGACTTTCCCGGTGCGGTAGAGTCCCAGCATAATCATTCGAGCTACCCAGAAAAACAAAATATCCCAGCCAGTTTCCATGATATCTGTCGGGTAAAATGCTCCAAAATCTTTTTTATTGCTCGTTGTCATAAGCGTAGCATATGGCCATTGTCCTGAAGAAAACCATGTATCAAAAACATCAGTATCTTGCACAAATTGGGCATCACAAAATTCACACACTGGTTTTGTGCCAGAAATGATGTATTCTCTGCATTTTACGATATCTTTCTCATAGCCCTTGCGAGGAATACACTTTGGTTCATGAAACCATGCGGGTATAGGAATTCCCCAGACGATTTGGCGCGAGATGTTCCAATCACGCAGATTTTTCATCCAATGCAGGAATATTTTCTCAAATTTTTTGGTGACAAATTTTACTTTTTTCTGTTTTACCGCATCTACAGCAAGGTCGCGCAGTGATTTTCCTCCGGATTTTGGTTTTTCCGTCATTTTGATGAACCATTGCGCCAAAACTCTCGGCTCAATAATTGTCCCGCATTTATAGCAAACAGAGACCTGGTGCTTATATGGCTCGGGTTCCTTCGCGAAGTTTGGTCTTAATATTAGAGCGGCTTTTTCCCGCGCCTCTTTTACTTTGAGGCCGCCCAAGGTGCCCGCACCCATAAGTTTTCCAAATTGGTTAATAACCGAAACCGGCTTACTCACGATTTCTTTTTTGTGTGTCTCGTAAATTTCAAAGTCTAATGCGTCGTGATGCGGGGTGATTTTTAGGGCGCCGGTTCCGAAACTTAAGTCAACTCTGGTATCGCTCACGATGGCCAAATCAATTTGCGTCATGGGATTTACCGCGGTTTTTCCTATGAATTTTTTCCATTTTGATTTGGGATTTACGGCAATTGCGATATCCGCAGGAATTGTCTCTGGTCTAGTTGTCGCGACTTCAATATATGAGCGCATTTCCGGTATCTCATATTTCACAAAATATAACTTATCTTCGCGCTCTTCGTATTTAATTTCTAAATCTGAAAGCGTAGTTTGGTGTTTCACGCACCAATTGACCGGGCGCTCGGCGCGATAAATAAGCCCGTCTTTGTAAAGCATCTCAAATGTATCATAGACCACTGCTTTTATATCTTCGTCCAGCGTAAATTTCTCGCGTGACCAATCGCAAGATGCGCCCAGCTTCCTAATCTGGCTCTCCATTCGAGATTTATTTTTGAGTGTAAAATCAAGGATTTCTTTGTATAATTTGTCGTGGGGGATGCCCCAGAGCGAATGTCCCTCACGCTCAAGCTTTTTGTTATAGACAACCTGCGTTTCAAACCCGGCGTGATCTGCTCCGGGAAGCCACAGTGTTTTAAACCCCCGCATCCGTTTGTGGCGAATCATAATATCCTGGAGCGTTACAAAAAGCGCGTGTCCCACATGGAGCGCGCCGTTGGCATTTGGGGGGGGCATAATAATGCAGAAGGGTTTAGGGCTTGGGGGATATGGTTTAGTGTCAGACGGAAGATTGTCGGGACTAAAATACCCGCTCTTCTCCCAAAGCTCATATATCTTATCCTCTGTTTCTTTGGGATTATATTGTGGCGGCAATTCTTTCATCATGCATAGATTATGGCGCAGGATTTATGACTTGACAAGAATCAAGATAATCTTAAATTCGCCTCGGCTTTCAGAGCTTGAGGCCTTTTTATAATCTTCCCTGTTATTGCGGCGGCAAGCGCGATCATGAGGGCGTTGTCTCCAGTTATTGCCGGTGACGGCAATAAACACTTGACACGTGACACTTGACACCTGACACTCAATTCTTTGCGGAGCAAAGAATTGGCCGCAACACCGCCGCCTAAAATAATTGTTTTTGCTTTATATTTTTTTGCGGCGGCCATCGTCTTTTTAACAAGGACTTCTACTGCCGCATCCTGAAATTCTTTTGCAATCGCCGCTTTTACTTCGGGGAGGAGATAACTATCTTTTAGATCTTTTGTAAGATATAAAACGGCAGTCTTCAGCCCCGAAAAACTGAAATTAAAATCTTTAGAGTGGATCATGGGGCGGGGCAATTTAATATCCAATGCGGAATGTTTAATGTTGAATGTGTCTGCGAGGCGGGAGATCTCCGGTCCTCCGGGGTAGGGGAGATCTAAAATTCGTGCCACCTTATCAAAACACTCTCCTACCGCATCATCCACCGTTTCCCCCACGATTTTATATTTTCCCAATTTTTTAATAAGCACTAGTTCTGTGTGTCCGCCGGAAACGAGCAGGGCCAAAGCAGGATAGGGTATGGGGTATAGCCTGCCTGCGCAGGCAGGGGTATGGTTTTTTTGAATTTTGATTTTTGAGCTTTGTGATTGTTTAGAGTTTCCATATTTTTTCAGCATAGCTGAAAAAATATGGCCCTCCATATGGTTTATGGGAATCAAGGGCCTTTCCCATATATATGAAAGTGCGCGCGCGAAATTTATTCCAACCCAAAGAGCGGGAGCAAGTCCGGGACCGTGCGTTACTGCTACGGCATCAATTTTAGGTGCACCAATGGGAAGAATTTTTTTTACAACCAGTTCTAAAAGTTCCGATTCCCGCTCAAGAATTTTTCCTAAGTTTTTAGTTTTAAGTTGTATTTTTGATTTTTGATTTTTCATTTTTGAATTTAGCAATTTACTTTGTTTTAGCGCTTGTATTAAAACAATGGGTAAATTGCGCTCGTGCTCCCGCCGTGCCAAGTTAGGAACAACACCTCCGAACTTAGCGTGAAGTTTTATTTGCGAGGAAATGATGTTGGCGAGAATGCGCACCCCGCGCTTTCTCTCGTTGTAATCAATGATGGCAATGGCGGTTTCGTCACAGCTGGTTTCAATAGCGAGTATCTTCATAAGGCAAATACTAAATGATTTTGCGGCTTTTTTCAATCAAAAATAATTGACAAAGAAAAAAAGTTATTTTAGAATGGTTTCAGTAATTTTCTTTGAGAAAAAGTGGGCGGCAATGAGCAAGATCCCATATATCGGCATTGTTGGCGTGAAAAATATAGAAGAGGCGATCTCCGCTTCGGCGAGCATTCACTATGTTTTGAATAACTTTCCGATATCGCATCGCGGACAGGTGGGCGTGCAGGTTACTACGCGTACCCTACGCGGAGAAAAAACCGAAAGCAAGCGGAACCCGGTTGTGACGGACATTCCCGAAATTTTTCGGGCGGCACTGGCTACCAGAGACGATATTTTCACCGCTGTTCACTTCACTACCCGAGAATATCCCGCATTGTATGATTCTGTGTGCAAGATTTTTGATATGGAAAACATGTACGCGGATAATATCTGTCGTGGGCTGCAGTTAAATATGCAGTTTGGCAATCTTCACTATGGGATGATGGAGAAAATCAGGATCCGATACCCGGAGCTTCAAATCATAATGCAGCTTCACCGGACGGCTCTTGAAACTATGAGCCATGGGGCTATTGTCTTTGGCCTTAAGAGCTACAACAATTGCATTGATTATGTGCTTATTGATCCGTCCGGCGGGCGCGGTGAAGAGCTTGTTCCTGCTTCGTGCGTGAGCTTGGCGGAGAGAATTCAAGAACACAATGATTTAGCCATTGGCTTTGCCGGCGGGTTCAACCAATTCAATGTGGCGCGTTTGGTGGAAGAAATTTCCGGGTGGCTTGGCAGTAATGATTTTTCTATTGATGCCGAATCGGGACTCCGAAACAAATTGGGTGTCGGGTATGGTAATGACACGTATAGTCCCAAGAAAGCGCTCGCCTTTTTCCATAATGCGGCGGCTACTTTCATGAAATTGCAAAAGACGGCCTGTTAAGCCGTCTTTTTAATTTTTTAGGAACCACTGACTTTATTGGAGCAAAGGTCATTTGTGCTTGTAATGCGCTCAAAAATTTATACAATATTGGCATGCCCGAATTACCAGAAGTTGAAACAATAGTCCGCGGACTGAATAAAAAAGTTAGCGGCAAAAAAATTATAAATATCTGGACCGATTGGCCGCGGCATTTTTCGCGTCACAAAGGGGGATTTGTAAGTTTCCGGCGGCAAGTGTCGGGAGCAACCATACAAAGCGTTAAGCGCATTGGGAAAAATATTATTTTTGAGTTGTTGGATGGTAAATTGATGCTCATTCATCTTAAAATGACCGGAAAGTTGCTTTTAATATCCAGACATCGCAAGTCCGATGGACTTGCGATGTCAAAAAAGCGCAGCCCCTATATCCACGCTATTTTTTATTTATCGGGCAACAAGCTTTTGGCTTTTTTGGATGTCAGAAAATTCGGAAAAATTTTAGCTGCTTCTGCCCCAAGACTTCGTAAGTCCGCTGGACCTACGAAGTCCAAAATATTGGGCCTTGATGTGGGCCCTGATGCTCTGCTGATAAAATTGGTCGATTTTCAAAAATCTCTTGCTGGGCGAAAGATTTGTATAAAAAAAGCGCTTTTAGATCAAAAAATCCTGGCGGGTATCGGCAATATTTATGCCGATGAAATTTTATTTTTATCGCGCCTGCATCCGTTACGGAGCGCGAAAAGCCTAAAGAAAAATGAGATAAAGATCCTGCATGATTCAATAAAAATAATTTTGAGAAAAGCAATCAAATTACGCGGCTCTTCAATGTCCGATTATGCGGATGTAACTGGGAAGCCCGGAAATTATTATGTATTGCGTCTGGTTTATGGTAGAGAGGGGGAGCCGTGTCCGAGATGCGAAACTAAAATTGTTCGCGCCACACTTCACGGGCGCCCATTCCACTTTTGTCCAAAATGCCAAAAATAAAATACTCCGCATCAACACGAAGCATTTTATTCATTATGAATTATCTGTTTAATACTTATCGCACAAGCTCTTATATGTACTCGTCCTCACTTGCGGGCTCAATTTCGCGCAAAATCGCTTATAGTATCCGTCGTAACATGTAGTAAAATCCTTGGTGATTAGATTATCCTTTGGGGTGAGAGCGTCTGCCGGCCATACTACAATTTTCCCAAGAACCCAGTCGTCCACGGCTGGCTGTCCAAAGGTGCTCGCAAGACAACTCTGGAATTCCGAATCTGATTTTATGTGTCCAAAGAATGGGCTTGGCGTGGTGTCGCAGGGAGTTGGGAACCATTTCTTAAGCGGGCCGCCGCTTGGCGCTTCACAGATATTATATGAGCAGGATCCGCACTGTGTCACACAGCCACCAGCAGAGGTGCATGAGGGCGTGTTATAGGGGCACTTAACAGGCGCGTCTAGTTTTGTGCCATAATTGTAACAACCCGTGGCGGCAATTTGAGTTCCCCCGCCCGGTGGCGTTGTGGGCGTTGTGGGTGCTGTGGGGGGTGTCCCTGGCGCTGGAGCTCCTGGGGTTGCCAGAGAATCATCACTGAAATTATTATATGCCCAGACTCCTCCAAAAGCCGCGGCTGCGAAAACGACAAACAATAAAAAGTATTTCATATGCTTTCATTATAACACAGCGCAGGTCTTGCCATTGTGGATAAAATAAAAAGTAAAGTAAAACTAGCCAAGATGAATTTGGCCGGCTTTACTTTGTGTAGCCCTATTTTGCCGCTTGTCCCTCACTCAAGCTGGATTATTATTGAGTAGCGCCAACGGGAATCGAACCCGTATTTCCGCCGTGAAAGGGCGATGTCCTAGCCGTTAGACGATGGCGCCGTGTCGATGGGTGCCGCGCCTAATCCAGTTTGAGTGAGGGATGAAAAAGGGGCATGTCCTAGCCGTTAGACGATGGGACCATCTGTAATTAGTTTTACATAATTTACCTCATTTTTCCACATTTGGCAATGATTTTGTTTAGTTTGTGTTATAATAAATCTATGATGCCAGATGCCGGATATCAGATTCCAAGTATTTCGCAGAAACAAAAAGGCGCCACCCTTCTAGAGATGATTTTATATGTGGCCATTTTTGCCATTGTAATCGGCTCCATTGTCGGCATTCTGTTTGCCATTTTAAGAATTCAAAATAGCGGCACTTCCGCGAGGGAGGTTTCCGAACAAGGAAGGTTTGTTTTGCAAATGATCCAAAGAGAGGTAAGAGATTCAAGTCTTATAGATATAGCGACCAATACCCCGATTGCGGTGCTTGTTATTAGGCATAAAGATTCTAACCGCGACTATGTGGCTTTTTACGCTTCCGGCACTGCTATTTGGATGGATGAAGGCACAACAGTCGAGGCCCCGCCGCCTGGCTCTGGCATTTATACTATATCCACCACAACGAACCGGCTTACCAATGAAAATGTTACTGTTGATGCGGGCTCGCTTGTTTTCCGCCGCATTTACAATTCGCTGGCCAAGAATGCCGTTCAGGTTGATTTTACGCTGTCTTTTAACTCGGATAATCCAAAGTACGCCTTTTCAAAATCTTTTGGGACAACTATAGCACGCGTCTCCGCGGCAGTTTTTGATTCGGACATAATCCCGGGACAGGATAATATTTATAGCGTCGGTCTCTCTTCTCCTTCACGCTGGAAAAATATCAACATATCTAATCTTTTAAATGTTGGGCAATTATCCGCGGATCCCGTTGAAGGACAAAACGGGTCAATTTATTACAACACCGCAAGCAGCGTTTTCAGGGAATATGCAAGCGGTTCCTGGAGGAATCTGGGGGACCAGTGGGGGGCGAATGGCAATAATATTTATTATAATACCGGAAAAGTTGGTATTGGAACTTTAAATATTGATCCTAATGTCATTAACACGAAATTGAATGTTTACGGAAATAGCAATAGCAATGTGGTATTGGAAGTTACAGGAAACGCGGCCGGAGGAGACGGAGTGATTCAGGCCGACGTTGCATTTAGCGCCGCGGCTAACATATTGGGAACTAATGGAGTAAGAATAGCCAACATAAGATCGTTTACTGAAGGGGTTACCAATGGTAATTGGGGAGGATCGCTTGATTTTGCCACCAAAATAGATGGCAGTGGTTTGGCAAGCAGAATAAGGATTGATGAAAATGGTAATGTCGGTATCGGAACTACAACCCCGTCTTCTTTGTTACAGGTGTTTGGAACGGCAACGGTGAATGGGTTCAAACTTCCTACCGGCGCTTCTAACGGCTATGTTTTAACTTCTGACGCGAGTGGGAACGCGAGCTGGCAGGCGACATCCGCTGCAGCCCAAAGAACGGCAGAAGTTAAAAAAAGCTCCAACCAATCAGTAACGAACGCTACCTGGACCGCGCTTACTTGGGATACCGAAACCGAAGACTTTGGCGGGTTACATGATAGCGTTACCAATAATAGTCGTTTCACCATTCCCGCGGGGGGGCTCTATCTTGTCTGCGCTAATGTTAGTTTTGCCACGAATAGTACCGACGCGCGCCGAATTATATTTTATATTAACGGCGGATCGGCAACTACGACGCAGATAAATTCAGTATCGTCTGGCCAGGAGCCCACTATTTTGCATGAGTGCTCCCGATTAAGGCTTGCGGCGAATGATTATATTGAAGTCTGGGCGCGCCAAGATTCGGGTGGGTCACTCAACGTCAGAAAAGATGAATCGGTTTTTAGCATTACCCTTTTGGCGGGACAATAAGACGACGCCGCTTAATATTCAATAAGCGGGACCGCTTAGATTATTCCGGATGGATGATTTTTTCAAATTCGGCCGTTCTTATCCGAAGAGACGGATACTTTTTTAGATCTGAACTTTTAGCCAGCACAGCTTCCGCCGCGGAGCGTCCTTCTTTGATTAGTTCCATATTTTGCAGGGCTCGCATGGCTATGTCCGGCATACCGGTTTGGCTAGATCCCAAAAATTCTCCAGGTCCGCGGATTTTTAAGTCCATTTCAGCGAGCTCAAAACCATTTTTTGCCGTTACCAGAGCCCCTAATCTTTCCTTAGTAGATTTTGATGAAGAGTTTGTAAACAGAAGGCAAAACGATTGGTGTTCTCCGCGTCCGACCCGGCCTCTAAATTGGTAAAGTTGTGCCAGGCCGAACCTGTCAGCCCCCTCAATCATCATTATAGTAGCGTTTGGGATGTCCACTCCCACCTCCACAACCGAAGTTGAAACTAGGAGATCAATTTTATTTTTCTTATCCGCTGAACCTTTCTTGTCCCCCATAGCTTTAGCGGAGGAGGAGGCGAAGGCGGACATAATTTCCCCCTTCTCTTTTGGCTTTAGTTTTCCGTGGAGCATCGCCACTTTTAAGTCCGGGAAAATTTTTTTGGATAATTTTTCGTATTCTTCGGTTACATTTTTTATATCGGCCCATGAGGAAGGGTATGGGGTATGGGGCATGGGGGATAGCGAAGACTTCTCATTTTCAGAACTAGATTCAATACGTGGACAAATTACAAATACTTGCCGGCCGGCTTTTACCTGGGCTTTTATGAACGCATAAGCCTTGCCGCGGTTTTCTGGCGCCACAACTTTTGTGATAATTGGTTGCCTGCCTTTTGGCATCTCATCTATAACCGAAAGATCAAGGTCGCCAAAAATAGTGAGCGTTAGAGTTCTTGGTATTGGGGTTGCGCTCATTGACAGGAGGTGTGGCAGCAATTTTTCTTTCTGCACGCTTTTTAATAACTGTGATCTCTGGCGTACTCCAAATCTGTGTTGCTCATCAATTATTGCGAGTCCTATGCGATTGAACAGGACATCTTTTTGTATAAGGGCGTGTGTTCCCAAAACTATTTTAATTTTGCCATTCTCCACCGCCTCCTTGGCTTTTTTCTTAGTGGTTTCTTCTTCTAAATCATTTTCACCAAAAACTTTCGCTTCATTGCTGGTTAAAAGAGCGATGCCCACTTTTTGGTTGAGAGGAGCAAGCAGTTTTTTGAAAGTTTCATAATGCTGTCGCGCCAGGATTTCCGTTGGAGCCATAAAAGCCGTCTGATAATTATTGTAAGCGAAGGCTAAAGCCGCAAGAGCCGCTACTACGGTTTTCCCGGATCCTACATCTCCCTGCAAGAGCCGGTTCATGGGAGTCGGTTTCTTTAGGTCATTAAATATTTCTGTGAGAACCCTTGTTTGCGCTTGTGTTAGCGGGAACGGCAGGCTATTTATAATTTTTTGAAATTCTTCGTTGTTAACTGTGAGCGTCGGAGCTTTTTCTTTTGCCATGGCTTGTCTTTGCTTCATGTTCAAGAGCTGTAGTAGGAACAGTTCTTCAAACACAAATCTTTTTTTAGCGTTTAGGGCCGCTTCTATCGTTATGGGGAAGTGTATCGCGCTTATGGCCCTGTTTATTTCCGGGAGCCCGCGCTCTTCTAAGATTTTCTTCGGTATAAATTCTTTAATTTCTTCCGATCGCTCCAGTATCGGCTTCATAAGAAATCTGATCCCTTTTGAGGTTAGCCCCCTTGTTTCGGGGTAAATCGGCACTAGTCTCGCGGTGTGCCTGGTTTCTTTGTTGCTACGGATCATTTCATAGGCCGGATTAGAGAAATAAAAACCGTCGCCATCTTCGCGGATTTTGCCGGCAAAATTAGCAACGGTTCCAATCCGTAAACTATTTTCTATGTATGGCTGATTCCACCACACAGCGCGAATCACGCCGGTCATGTCGGCGATGCGTGCTTCGGTTATAAGCATTTGTCGCCTCCAGGTACGTTTAGTGTTTATTTTTTGAACTTCACCTTTTATCGTGGCTTGCTGTCCGGGTATCAGTTCTTCTACATTGTAAATTTTTGAGTAATCTTCGTAGCGCGCCGGGAAGTGCCACAAGAGATCTTTTACGGTTTCAATTTTTAATGTTGAGAGCTTCTTCGCGAATTTCGGCGGTATGCCTTTTATTTCTTGTATGTTGGTATCAAGCTTGAACATTTGTTTACACTGAGCTTGTTGAGGTGTTTACACTGAATCCGTTGAAGTGTGCGCCCACCAGGCCTCGAACCTGGAACCTTCTCGTTAAGAGCGAGCTGCTCTGCCAATTGAGCTATGGGCGCATCGGAGCCAGGATATTTACCCGCATATTATATCAAAAAACTTTGACGAAGTCTATATTTTTGCATACTATAAGGAGATAATGCGCCCGTAGCTCAATTGGATAGAGTATCTGGCTTCGAACCAGAGGGTTGGGGGTTCGAGTCCCTCCGGGCGCACCAGAAAGGAAAAGTCAAGGAGCTTTGGTTTGCCTCGCGGAGTTTATCCTGAGCAAAATCGAAGGACTCGGCGACTAATTCGCATTCAATTTTGGGGGTAAAAACGAATTGGCGATTCTGCATTTTGGGGGAAGAAAATTTTTTAATCATCTATGTTTCAAAATAAACTCATAGTCATAATATCTATCGTTGTCGTCGTTTCTCTTGGTGTCTTTGGGTATCTGATGATTTTGAACAAGCAAGGATTGCCAGATCGGCAACCAATTCCATCTCAATCGCCCCAAGTATCTAAGCCGAATCCGTCGCCCAATACTACACAGCCACAGAGCATAACTTCTAGTTGGAAAACTTATTCTAATGATGAATACAAATACGAAATAAAATATCCTGCTAACTGGAAATTTTATTACCCAATTAGCGTTCCTAGAGAAGGGGCGAAGCAATTCCCGTCGCAAGATCAATACGTTCCCCTTAAAGCCGTTGTTTATTTTGAGCCGACTGATATAAAATTTGCAGAAGATGATTATTCTTTGAAAGGAACTTCGATTTCTACTCAAGATAAGAGAAGTTGCCAAGAACGATTTAGTGCAAAGGCTGTTACGCCTATTACTATCCACGATTACCAAGGAATAGAGTTTAACGCTACTTATGGTTGGATTGGTGGTGAACAAGAAAGGTATCATATCGTTTTGTGTGTAAATAATGGACTTGTTGAATTTCAGAGTCATCTTGAGAAAAAGGATACTCTCAAAGAAATGATTATGACATTCCAGCCGCTTTAAAAATACTTTTTTGTTATTGAATTTGCCGCCAAAGAAAAACTTGTCATGCCAGAGGCAGATCCGCCTCTGGCGGAAAATTGTCAGCGGTGCGGCTCACTTCGACTTCGCTCAGTACGAGCCGCCGCTTTTCCGAATTTTCGCGGGGGGATTTTTTCGGAAAAATGCGTTCGGACTAATTCAAGAATACTGCGCAATTGCAAAATGAAATCCTGTGAGCTACGATCTAATCAGAAGTTTTTAAGTTAATAAGAAAAGGAGGGTGGAATGGGCCGCAAAGGCGTTCGTCTGCCTCTTCTGCGCATCAAGTGCTCTCATAAAAGAGCTGGTCCCGGCTGGAAGAAATTTTTGCTTGACATGGCCGAAAAATTGAAGGACCCGCGGGCCAAAGGACTTACAATTTTAAAGGTTTGCAATCGCGCGGGGATGCTCTGCGTTCATTTTGATGTTGCCGGTAAAATGGATGATTTTCAATGGGTTTCAGGCGCTATTTATGATTTTGAAAAAATGAGTTTGTTTATTTGCGCGAAGTGCGGCGAATGGCGTCCGAAAGCGGATATGCTCAGAGTTTTCAGCTATGCCAAAACATACAAATGTCGCGCTTGTGGGCATAGAGTGGCGCAATTGTCTTTACAACGGAGGGCATTTACGCCATGAACTCACGGATTGAACTTCCGGTCGTCGTTATCGGCGGAGGGGTTCTTGGAGCCGTGAGCGCATGGAAACTTGCTGGAAAATATGAAAGACAGAAAGACACCGTCTATCTGTTTGAAAAAAATGCGTGTCTTGGCGAAGAGCAAACGACACATAGTTCGGGCGTAAATCACGCCGATATTTATTACCCGCCGGGAACGCTTAAGTCGCGACTCTGCGTTTTAGGGAATAGAAAGTCAAAAGAATTTTTTCTGCGACATGGCGTTCCCTATCACTCCGCGATTGGGGGAAAGATGGTAGTCGCGGTTACTCCCGAAGACGAATCTATTTTGGAATTCTACTTACAGCGCGCCAAAGAAAATGGTGTGCCGCATGTTCAAATTATTCCTGGGCATGAAATTCCATCGTTTGAGCCGAATGTCCGCGGGCGCTCGGCCTTGCTTGCGCCAACCTCCGGGGTGTTTGACGCCGCAACCTATGTGAACAGATTGGAACAACTCGCTGTAGATGCAGGTGTTACCATTATAAAAAACGCGGAAATTGTCGGCATCAATCCGTCAACCGCGCACGGTTTTGAGGTATCGGTTGTGGAGCGGAATGAAAGATATTGCTTTCGCACATATAATCTTGTAAATGCCGCCGGACTTTACGCGCCAAAAATCGCGAAGATGGTGAATCCTGAAAACCCTTATGAAATTCAGCCGCTTCGTGGAGAATACTATACCTTTAATAAATTGAAACGTCCTGAACTTTACTTGCGCGGAATGAATGTTTATACGACGCCTAAATATGCCGAGCGTGACGGACATGAATATTTTTCGGTTGGTATTCATCTCACGCCTACATTTGAGCTTGATGCCGATCGAAAACCGGTTATAGGCCGCACTGTTCTTGTTGGGCCCACCGCTGATCCATGCGACAGCTTAACCGACTATAAGACATTTATACATGGACCAGAGCATTTTGCAGACGCCATGGCATGTATTATACCTGGATTGCGAGCAGATGATTTGGAAAAAGGCTATATAGGGATTCGCGCTAAGCTGAAATTGCCCAAGGACGACTTTATTATTGAACGCGACAAAATGTTCCCTGGGTTGCGCCATGTGATGGCGGACTCTCCCGGACTTACTTGCGCGACTGTAATCGGAGATTATGTTAGAGATGAGCTGTTTTCTTAGAATAAATTTTCCAGATTAGCGCCCCAGCTCTTTGCGGGGGCTTTTCTTTTTTAAGATAGGTCGCACATTTCTTATCTAACGACATCGCAAGTCGTTAAATGGTGGATGTGGTGGTAGCTGTCGCTTGACACCGTTTGTAGGAATTTGGTACAGTCAATCATTGATTTTTAATGAAGAAATTAATTTACGACTTGCGATGTCGTTAGATGGGGTATGGAAGGGAAACATTTTTTAAAATCAGCGGCGTTATTTTTGCTTATTATCGCGGGGATTTTGGCCGTATATGCCGCGTGGAATTATTACTATGGAAGCCGCGATAAAATTAACATAGAACAAACCGCCAAGAACTTTGAAAAGTTGAGCGACGATATTAAGGCCGCGCTTAAAGCGGACACCTATGGCGGGAAGACTCCGCAAGAAACACTGGATCTTTTTATCGCTGCTTTGCGGAAAGAAGACGTAGACCTTGCCTCTAAATATTTTATGCTTGATCTGAATTTCACTGCCGAAAACCAGGAGTATTTTTTGACGAGAAAAAAATGGGAGGAAGCTTTATTAAAAGCCAAAGAAGATGGGAGGCTACAAGAAATAGCCAATGGTTTATTAGCAGCAAAGCCAGTTGAATCTAAGGAAGAATTGTCTAATGACACAAAATGGTTTGAAATACGAGATGAAAATTCTGATGCGTACCAGACCATAGTTTTTAAGTTAGACGAAGAATCTAATGTATGGAAAATAGAAAGTATGTAGTATTTGAGAAAGAACAAAGGACTTATAACTTAGAACTTAGAACATGAAGCGCCTTGGTGCAAGAAATAAAATATCACTTTTTGCTCTGTTTATTGCTCCGATTACTGTCGGAGCTTTTGTAAGTGCAAACGAGGCGCTGGCGTATGGAGTTGGGACGCACGCCTACTTAACCTCGGAAATTTTTGATTTTTATAACGAGCGCTATCAGAATAATAAAATTTCGGAAAACTTAAAACCATTCTTGATTGACGGCTCAAGGCGCGAGGATGACGCGCCAAGGTGGCTTAATCATTTTTATGATCCTATTAACGACACCGGGCTCACATCTATTTATGGAGATGGCTATAGGTCAAAAGAGTGGGCCGAGGATGCAGAGAAGCAAACAGAGACTCGCTATAAGGCTTATGCTTTTATAACTTCTATTTTAACCGCCTGGCAGGAAAAACAGTTGGGAGCGCTAACCACCGAGTCGGACTTTACCTGGGAGAGGGCAGTGGAGTACTACGCGCGAGGCGACAAAGAAAAAGCCATGTTTATCTTGGGCCACGTCCTGCACTTATTAGAGGACGCATCAGTTCCCGATCACACCCGAAATGATCCCCATCCTGGGAGCGAATGGGATAGGAGCCCATATGAAAATTTCGCCGGAGCTTTTGGTTTGGAAAGTCCCGACAAAGAATTAAAAACACGCTTAACAGGGATGGCGCCGATTGTTCAGGATAGCGTTGATAATTATTTCAACGTGATGGCGAAGTACTCAAATAATAATTTTTATAGCCAAAATAGAATTGGGGTATCAAGCGGGTACGAATTGCCTATTCCGAGCTCAAACTCTCCGACAAAAATTAGTGGCCGAGTTTTTGCTGTTAAAGAAGATGAAGAAGGAAATACGCAGCTGCTCTTTATGTATGCAAGATACGGTGATTTGGTTACGGTGCTTCGTTCTGACATAACCTTATCAGATCCCGATAGTCTTGTTCTAAAAAACTACTGGTCCCTCCTCTCAACCAGCGCAGTTCGGCACGGTGCCGGCTTAATTGATCTGTTTTTTAAAGAAGTTGCCGCGGCCGAGAAAGATGGCCGCTATAATAATGAGGCGGAAAAATCATTTTTTGCAAATACAATTGATGCTGTAATCGGTTGGTGGGATTCGTTGTTTGGCGATAATGGAGGCGGTTCGGTGACAGAATCCGCGAATCTAATAGAAGTTATTCCATTAAATAATGACGTATCTGATACGTCTAATGATTATGAGGAATTAGGAACTTCAGTTTCTGTTACTATTCTTCCTAAAACGCAAACCGGAGAAGTGGCTGGAGCGTCTGACGAGGAGAGCCAATATGGGGAGGTCACACCTCCAGCGGAGGAACTACCTCCGGGAGATCGGACTTCAACTTGCTCATATGGCGTCCCCGGCACTCCAAGCCGCGCGGGGATTATTATAAATGAAGTTGCCTGGATGGGTACGACAAATAGCGCGAATGACGAATGGATTGAATTGAAAAACATAAGCGGTACCCCGGTCGATGCTTCCGGCTGGCAAGTTATAGATAAGGAGGAACAAATTCATATCACTATTGATTCTGGCACTAAGCTCGAAGCCGGCAAGTTTTTGCTTTTGGAGCGCGCCGACGATGACACGGTGCCTGGTATTGCTGCTGACTTCATTTATAGCGGCGCGCTCGCGAATACTGGCGAGGGTCTTCGCCTTTTTGACAATAAATGCGGCTTAATGGATGAGGTTATTGCCGCAAGCAGTTGGCCTGCCGGAAATAATTCCACCAAAAATACCATGGAGCGTATTTATGGTTTTGGATGGCAGTCGAGTTCGGTCACGAACGGCACTCCCAAGGCGGAAAACTCAACTTATCCTTCTGGCGGGTCCGGTGGCGGCGCGTCGGCTTCACCGCCACCTTCTTCAACTCAAGCAGATGACAATACTGCCAATGCTTCCAGCGCGACGGATACGTCTAATATGTCTGATACGACAAATATGACAACGAATCATATTGTAATAAGCGAAATTCAAGCTGGCGCCACTAACGCTTCCGATTATGAGTTTATTGAACTTTATAATCCAACCGAAACAGCCGTTGATTTAACCGGATGGGAGCTACGCAAAAAAACTTCTTCGGGCAGTGAGAGCAACCTTGTGGATGACGGAGTTTTCGCCGGAACGATTCTCCCCAAAAGATTTTTTCTAATCGCAAGTCCTTCTTATAATGGGAACGTGGAGCCGGATTTAAGATACTCCGCCCAATCGGCGAGTATCGCTTACACCAATAACTCAATTTTGCTTTACAACGGCGATCACGCGACTGCGGAAGTAGTTGATGACATAACATATGGCGAAATTGAAGCTGGCAAGAGCTTGGAGCGCAAAGCTTTCAAAAACAGTTCCTGTGTTTTGCCGCAAAATGAAAACGAGTTTTTGGGGAATGGATGCGACGCCGACTCCAACAATGATTTTGAAGCGCGCGAAATTCCCAAACCGCAAAATAGCACGAGTTTGCCGGAGCCGCGCGATGCCCCGGCCGCCGTAAATGATTTGGAAGTTAGCTTCAGCACGAGCTCTCTCGCGCTGATTTTTAATTGGCGTGGTAGTCCCTCGACAAGCTCGGGAACTATTGAATCTAGTTCAGTAGCTAACTATTTTACTTACGAAGTTAAAGAATATAATAGCTCTGGCGTTTCTATATATAACGGCACCTCAACTGCTTTTGAAAGACGGATTGACGAAGTTGGACGAGGCTATAGATTTTCAATTCAAGCGGCAGATAAAGACGGACTTGCGAGCGACGAAGTTTTCAAAGATTTTGAAGTGCCGGGAATTTTATCGGGAATTTATTTTTATCAGGCCCCGACAAGCTCAATTTTTGGCAATGCGCCGGTAGTTGAATTACGATATAATAATTACCCGTTTTTGCCCGACTTAACTTCGCGGGATCACGGAGCTAATTGGAAAGTTCTAGTTTTCTACAAAAACAAAGAAGCGCCGAAAGATGAATTCTTAGATAGCGCGCGTCCCACACCCGAAAATTTAAGCGACGCGCTTTTTACGGAATATGAGAGCTGTGTTGGCATCTTAAGCTACAAGTCTTCTCTGCTTTTGCCTGACGACGAAAGCCAGTGCGGCATTTGGGGAGGATTTATGAACGACGCGCTGCGGTTCGGTAAATATTTGGCCGGTACTCTAAACCGACTCATTTTCAGGATAGGTAATTATGGTGATGCTGATTTTGGGGCGGATGGATATCTCACTGTTGCCTATTACGGTTTTTACAGAAGCTATCCGCAGGGGACGAGGGTTGAGGACGGGGCACTTAATAATTTCAAACTGCTCACGGTTGATAAAACCAAATATTTTTTTAACGGCAATCCGCCGGAACACTTGGCACCCGAATTAAGCGGAGAGATTAATGTGGAATATGCTAAATCCGGAAGCATCAATCTTAATTGGAGCGATGCGCAAGACCCAGATACAGAGCCGAACCTTGTCAAATATGAAGTTAATTTTTCCACCTCCTCCGAGTCAAACTCGGCTCACGCTGATTTTTTAGATCAAGATTGGCAAAACTTGGGGCATGCTACCACGACGAGCAGAGTAGTTTTACCTGGCGAACGATTTTTGATAGGCGTAAGGGCTAGGGATGATTTTGGAAATTATTCCAATATACTAACTAAAGAATGGTCTCGCCCGCCAATCCGATTTTTAATAGAGCAGTTGAATCAAGACGGCTGGAGTTATCCTTGGGGCAGGATTAATATTAATTGTTCGGTGTGCGGCGGGGGACTGATTGACTCGGCGAGTTTACAGAGTATATCTTCAGGAGAAGAGGGAAGTTTTAATAAAGTTTTGCTTGATATACAGCGGAACAACGGAGGTGATGACGCCTCTTATAGACTCGCTGTTTATGATGATAATGGAGCAAATAAGCCGGATTTTTCAAACAAAATTGCCGAGACGGAATCCGGAAACAGTGTGTTTTATTTTGCCGATCCGGTAACAGTCGAAGCCAATCAAACTTATTGGTTTGTGCTTGACGCGCGCTATGACAATCCAGTCGGTTATTACCGGACCTCTTTCCAGAACGCAATCTCAACTGCCGGAGATTTTGAGGATGGTGTGGCTGCCTCTGGCCCATCAGGCGAATGCAACGGCAGTTATTGCCCGTCTTTTAGAATTCCCTATCCTACCGCGAGCGCCGATTGGTTTATGCGGGTGGGGCTTGAAGAATAAGAAGTGTCATGGGAGATAGACGATAAAAAAATCGCCGCGGCAGAGCCTTGGCGATATAGCAGGAGTGATTACTTCCGCACGAGGAGTTTCCAGACTTCAATGACATCATTTCCAAACATTCGAGATGGTGTCCGAATATGGATGCGCAGCTCCGTAAATAGTGGAGAAATATGAAGCGACGGATCTTCGATAGTTTGATAACTTACGATTTCTCCGGCTTCTGATACGGTTTCCTGATTACGCCGCGATTCATAAAAAAATCCGCCAACTAGCCCATACTTTACAGCAGGGAAGGTCGAGAAAATACGATTGTAGAGAGTGTACTTGCTTTCCGATGAATGACAACATTCAATCGAGAATAAACTGATAAAAGCGTTTGGCAAGAAGGGCAAGAGATTTCCAAAATTAAGTTTTAGATAGTCTGCCTGTACAAAAGGAATCACTGAGCCGGTGTTATTGAGATCAACCCCTACATACGCGGCATGTTGCTGGTCATAAGTTGCATATTCACCGATACCGCAACCAAGATCCATTACGCGCGGTGAATCGTGCAACAGCAGTGATGCAAATAGGGAGAATACATGATCATGATTACGGCGCACCGTCTGTTCTTGTAGGTATTCACGGTACATTCGATAAAAATTTTCGTCATACGGCATCTCGTGTTACCTCCATTTAATTGTTCAAGGTACAATCTGAATGTATAGTATAAAAGTTGACGAAATTAAGCAAGAAAAATCCCCATGACATTTTCTATAAATTACCGAAATAACATGAAAGGACAGAAAGGATTTTTCAGAAAAGTGCCCGAAAAGCTCCATAAATAAAGCAAAAATTATTCCCCATGACAATTTCTGTCGTGGGATGATATAAAAAATGTCATGGCTAAATCATTTCGCTATTGGCGAAATGATCGCCCGAATATTTTGCATGGCAAAATATTTTAGGGGGAGTAGGAATAGAAAAAGCCCAGTTCCGAAGAACCGGGCACCCCTACGGATCACCACCACCCCGCTCCATTTCCAGGCATAAAGCAGAGCAGGATTAAGAATCCCGTAGCAAGAATTGAAGGGGGCACAAGGCACTGTTTCACCAACTCCATGGTGATCGGTGTTCCCATAATCATGGCCCCGAGAAAAGGGACGATGAAAAAGAACCCCAGGATCATGGCAAGCCCCTTGCAGCCGACCAAGAACTTCTTCCATTGAGAGCACTTCATAACAACCCCCTTTGGTTGACATAAGTTGAACCGCAGAACTGCTTGCTATGTTAGCAGAGAAAGTATATTTTGTCAATTCAGACACCCAACATTTTCTGTCCCTCGACTTCAACACATTAAAACCTTAGCCTTGTTTTCAATTATTTTGTCTATTTCGCGGAAACCGCCTCAACCCCAAGCAGTGAACTAATTTGGCTTCGGCTTTATTTTCGGTAATTCTATTGTAAAATTAAAAAATTAGTGCGGGGTTTCGCCTTGCTTGGTGAGGAGCCCTGCTTTTCAATATATGACGGTGATTTTGCACAACATAAGAAGTTTACATAATGTCGGCTCCATTTTTCGCACTGCCGATGCGGTCGGCGTGGAGAAAATTTATCTCTGCGGCATTACGCCGGCGCCGCTTGATAGATTTGGATGCGCGCGGAAACAGCTCATAAAAGTTTCTTTGGGAGCCGAAAAAACCGTTCCCTGGGAATATTCGCGTTCCGCAGTTTCGGTTATTAGGAAACTAAAAAAAGACGGTTATAAAATTTTCGTGGTTGAACAGAATGCAAAATCAATTCCTTACTATAAGGTAAAGGTCCGATCCTCGGGACTTCGTAAGTCCCAAAGAACTTACGAAGTCCCCCGCGTCGCGCTTGTTTTGGGCAATGAAGTTAGCGGTCTTTCGCCGCATATATTGAAATTAGCCGATAAAATTCTGGAAATTCCGATGTTGGGTCGCAAGGAATCTTTAAATGTGGCTGTTGCTTTTGGAATTGTGGCTTATGGAATATAGGAGCGTGAGATACGAACATAAATCAAATTTAGAAGCCAAAAAATGAGATGATTTCAAGGCATGGCCCGCTTCGCCAAGGCGTGAGCGAGGCGAGCGACGAAATTGTATTCGGAGAATACATTGCAGAATGTCAATGACGGTGTGAACTGCAGGCGTAACAAAAGCGGCTGTTTTGACTTGACAGAAGCAATGTAATCTGTTATACTTATGGTAGTAAAATACAGTTCTTTTCCATAGGTTACTTTGCGCAGTTTTGCTTGTAATACCGCACATTTTGCTGGCAAAACTGCGTAAAGTAACCCCAAAATCCAAACACCGAAAGGAGGCCCGCCGTGGTCGAACTGAATAGTACTGTCCGTCTGGTTGCAATGCAGTTCAGCTTCTCGAACCCCGACGCGATACCTACTTCGGTGAAGCGTCTGAATCGGGAAACCCAAGAGGAGCGCGTAGAGCGCAAGAGCCATTCGAGCGGCGTCATGGTTATCGAGCCGACCGAGAAGTGCTCCCTCGTGGAGTTTCTCGGAGAGCTCGAGGCGTCGGGGTATGAGATGGTCTATGGCTTCTACAAGATGCGCATCGACGCCAAGGACCCGCGTGGCAAGAGGTCGTACCACATGGTGCGGTACCTCTTCGCCCGCCGAGAGTTCGTGGAACTCTCCGACGAGTTCAAGAAGGTGCGGGATGTGATCCGCGCCGAACTTCGGAGCATCTGCGAGAGCGCGATGTGGCGAGTCAGGGCGTTCCTCAATCCGTTCTACAAGAACGGCGAGGAGATTCCCGGAGAGCGCGCCGTGAGCATCAACCTCGAAGCGCGTCAGCCGCTCTTCCGTCCTGATGGCCAGCCGGTAACGGTCTGGCAGAAGGATGAGAACGGCGAGCGTGTGGGCGACGCCCCGCTCCCGCTCAAGGCCGCCTACTACCTCCGCATCGTGGGTGGCGCCGTCCAACTCGCGACGGCCTAACTCCGAGCATCGGTGAAAGTGGTCCAGGGCCGATGTGCTATGCGCATGTCGGCCCTTTTCATTTGTATTTGTAATTTGGCAAAGATCGGTGTATGATGAATTATCATGAAAGTTTTATTCGCGGCATCTGAAGCTGTGCCTTATGTGAAAATCAGTGACTTGGGTGAAGTTATTGGAGGTCTGCCTAAAGAATTACATGCGGCCGGGACGGAGGCCGCGATTATTTTGCCTCTTTATAATGTTATAGACAAAAAGGCGTGGAAACTTAAGCCGATATTTAAAAGTAAAACCATCAGGTTTTCTCACGGCCTGAAGCAAAAGAAAATAAAGTTTGGGCTTTATTCCGGGCATTTCCCCGGCTCATCACTCACGGTTTATTTTGTTGAAAATAAAAAAATCTTAGGTGGCGGCGGTATTTCGCTCTATAAAGCCACGCCTCAACTGCACAGAAAGGAAGTAGAAAGATTCGCGTTTTTCGGAGAAGCCGTTTTCGCGTGTTTGCGCAACAACCTTTTGAATTTTTCTCCGGATATTGTGCATGCGCACGATTGGCAAATGGGCCAATTGGTGGCGCAAATTGCGAATGGCAAAGCGCAAATGGCAAAAAAGCGAGGCAAAAATCAATTAAAGAATATTCCCGGTCAAGCGCAGTTGCCAAAGGTGGTGTTTACTGTCCATAACATCAGCGACCAGGGAATTTTAAGAGATAAAAATTATCTGAAGGAGGGAATAGAAAAAGCTGACTCTGTGACAACTGTGAGTCGCGCGCACGCAGAGGAAATCCAAACTAAAGATCTCGGAGCCGGCCTGCACAGGATTTTGAGCAAAAGAAAGCCGCTCGGCATTCAAAGCGGCTGTGACTATGACTTGATTAAAAATTTTGGCGGGAAAGACGCCGCCAAACTAAAGTTTCAAGAAAATTTTCGCCTGAAACATGGATTGTCGCGCCCGCTTTTTGGGATGGTTTCGCGGTTGCATGAAGGCAAGGGAACCCATTTGGCGCTCGCGGTGGCTCCATATTTAGTTGAAGTTTTTGATGCCGACCTCGCCCTTTCCGGTTTCGGAGAAGAAGAATTTGAAAATGGCCTTATGCGGCTTATGCAGAGGTACCCTGAAAATGTTTTTGTGAAAATCGGAGCTGATGAAAATTTGGCGCACGAAATATACGCGGCCTCGGATTTTATTTTGGCGCCGCATGCTTCGGAACCGAGCGGCACCCGTCAAATCACCGCCATGCGTTACGGGGCAATTCCTATTGCGAGGCGCATCGGAAGTTTTTGCGATATTATAGAACATAACAAAACAGGAGTTCTTTTTGATGGGCAAAACGACAAGGCATTTCTTGGGGCAATTGAAGAAGCGCTCATGATTTTTGTGGAGGAGGAAAAATTAAAGAAAATGCGAGGATTGTGCGAGGTCGCGGATTTCAGCTGGAAAAAACCAGCGAGCGCATACCAGAAACTTTATAGGCGGGTGATGTCTAGTGCCTAATAACCAATGGCTCGTTTAATCTCACCATTATCAATTATAATTTTAGTTGCCGGGGGAATTTATTATTTCTATTTTTTTGGCGCGAAGACTAACTTTGGCTATGTGAATATATCAGGGCAACAATATATGGTTGAGGTGGCTGATACCGACGAAGAAAGAACTTTAGGCTTGCAGAATAGAGATGAAATCGGGGAGGCCCAAGGCATGTTATTCGTTTTCAATAAGCCGGGATTTTATTCATTTTGGATGAAAGACGTTCGTTTTCCGCTGGATTTCGTTTGGGTGAATAATGGCAGAGTCATTTATATCAATGAATCTGTGCCGGTTGCGTCTAATGGATATTATCCAAGTTATGCGCCGCCGGAGCCGGTAACCCATGTAGTTGAATTTGCCGCCGGCAGAGTTCTCCGTGATAATATAAAAGTTGGAGATGAGGTGGCGTTTGATATATAATAAAAAATATTATGTTATGGCGTTGTAACGTTCTAAACGTTTAAAACGAATAGAGCGGCTAGAACGATTATAACTTTGCATTATGGCCCGCATTGCGATAAACGGCTTCGGCCGAATAGGCAGATTGTTTTTCAGACAGGCGATAAGCGATCCGGATTTTGAAATTGTGGCGGTGAATGATTTAACGGACACAAAAACGCTCGCCTATCTGTTAAAGTATGACAGTGTTTATGGCAGGTATCACGGGAAGGTGGAGGCGCTGGACGGAAGTTTGCGCATTAACGGCAAGGAGGCGCTGGTTTTTGCCGAAAAAGATCCGGCTAACCTTCCCTGGAAAAAATTGGGAGTTGATATAGTGGTAGAGTCCACCGGATTTTTCACTGATGGCGAAAAAGCCAAGGTCCATTTGGATTCCGGAGCGAAAAGAGTTGTCATATCGGCTCCGGCTAAGGGCGGCGCGGATACCGTGCTTGTGGGAGTAAATGACGACAGATTTAAAAAAGCCGGGCCCATAACCTGCAATGCGTCCTGCACCACTAATTCCGTGGCGCCGGTTATGGCGATATTAAGCGAAAAATTGGGAGTATTAAAGGCGTCCATGAGCACTACGCATGGCTACACCGCTACCCAAAAACTTGTTGACGGCCCCGATTCCAAAGATTTACGCCGCGGGAGGGCGGCGGCTGTAAACATTGTGCCTTCAACGACTGGCGCCGCTGAAGCGGTTATCCAATCATTGCCAGAGCTTGCCCACAAATTTGACGCTGTTTCTCTGCGCGTGCCGATTATTTCCGGATCTATTAGCGTCATTACCGCGCTCTTAAAGAAAAAAACCTCCGCAGAAGAAGTAAACGATATTTTTAGAGCGGTAGCAGAGGAACCGCGTTGGTCAAAAATAATTAAAGCGACCGACGACCCGCTTGTTTCAACCGATATTTTGGGGGAACCCTATGGAGCGATTATTGACCTTGGAATGACCAAGGTAATGGACGGAGATCTCGTTCAAGTTCTTTCTTGGTATGATAACGAGGCAGGGTATACGGCAACTTTAGTGGAACACGTGAGGCGGGTGGCGGCCGCTCTCTAATGTACACATATGTTATACATTGGCGCCGATCATCGCGGCTTTGCACTCAAAGAAGAACTTAAAAAACACTTGGTCAAAACGGGATACGAATTTCAGGACCTCGGCGCTTTTCAGTTTGATAAGGAAGACGACTATGTTGATTTTGCGCAAGCGGTGGCAGAAAAAGTTTCCGCAGATCCCGAAAACAATAATGGAATTTTAATTTGCGGATCGGGCCATGGCATGGACATGGTTGCGAATAAATACAAAGGAGTGCGCGCGGCGCTTGGGTTTAATGAAAAAGTTGCCGTTCAATCTCGGGAACACGAGAATTCAAATGTTCTTGTAATTGCTTCCGATTGGGTAGACCAGGAAATGGCTTCTGTAATAGCAGTTTCTTGGCTCAAGACTAAATTTTCAGGAGAAGAGAGGCATCTAAGACGGCTTCAGAAAATAAAAGAGTTGGAAAAATAAAAATCGGGCCGAAGCCCGATTTTGTTATAAGATGTGCTACTTATCAACGCTATTCTTGTGTTAAAATAATGGCATGAAGAGAAAATCCCAACTTTTTTTCAAATTCAGCTTTTTTGCGCTTCTTTTTTTAGGCGTGGTCGCCGCCGGATTGTTTTATGGTTTTTATAAGGAGTTTCAGATTGTAAAAAGCGATTTGAGAAATTGGCAGAATTTGTATGAGCGGCAAGTGCTTGCCGCGAAAAGCGGCCCTTTTACAAATTCCGGTGAAATGCCGGCGATTGAGCATGAAAAATTTGTACTTCTGCGCGACAGATATATTGAGGAAAAGAGGGATTTTATAGCAATAGATTTAGTGAAGATGGAACTTACTATTTTTAGCGAGGGAACCGCCTCCGCGACGCTCAAGGTTTTGCGCAAAGGGCGCGAGGGCGGCCCGCGCGAAACCCCGTCCGGAAATTATGAGGTAATTTCTAAAGAAAGAAATCATTTATCGTCAATTGCCAAGGTGTGGATGCCGTGGAGTGTCTGGTTTTACGGCAATTATTTTATACACGGACCGCCGCGTTTTCCAAGCGGCGCGCCTGCAGACTCCGCGTATTCCTCGGGGTGCGTAAGTCTTTCGGATGAAGACGCAAAACTTGTTTATGATTTTGCCAAAAAAGGAATGCCCGTTTTGGTGACCGACCAGAGCAGTCAGCTTTTTTTGAAAGCGCCGCTTCAGGCCATAACCGCAGATATAGCGCCACTGCCCATAACCGCGAAGTCAGCGCTTGTTTATGATTTTAGCGGAGATGAACCGCTTTTGGATTTTAATTCCAACGATATTTTGCCAATGGGATCGTTGGGGAAACTTATAACAGCGCTTACCGGCAGTGAAGTTATTTATCTTGGACGGCTTATAACCATACAGGAATACATGCTCTCTGGCGAAGAGCAGAGCTACGAGTTATTGCCAAGCGAGCGCTATGAGGCACTTGAACTTTTGTCGCCGATAATTAGCCGCTCTTCAAATGGAGCATCCCGCGCCCTCGCTTCTTTTCTGGGGGAAAAACTTTTTATGGATAATGTCGCGGCTAAAATAAAATCTCTGGAAATGGGCAGTACTAAAATGTCCAATTCGGCGAGTTTGGGGCAGGATAATGTGAGTACCGCAAGCGACCTCACCAAATTGCTGAAATATATAATTGAAAAGAGGAGCGTTATTTTAGAAATTAGCAAGACAGAACAGTCAGGCCTTTATGAGCTCGGTGCCGCGTTTCAGGGTGATTCATTGCTTGGCGGGATTACTGCTTATAGCGGAGGCGGCGAGGGCTTGGTTTCCACTTGGAAGTTAAAGCTTTCGAGCGGAGAAGTTCGTACAATCGGTATAATATTTTTGGGGTCGCAGAATATCCGGAAAGACATGGAGAATGTTCTCGCCTGGTTAAATAAAAGTTTTGGGTTAAAATAATAGGAGTGTGAAATACGAACATAAATCAGCTTGAGAAGCTAAAAAATGAGATGATTTCAAGGCACGACGACGAAATTGTATTCGTAGAATACATTAAGGAAGAGTAACGAAGAAAATCACCCATTTTTTAGCTTCCCCGGAGGGGCGGGCGAATTTGATAAATATTCAGCGTTGCTCGTCCCGTTAGAAAGATGACTTTCTAACGGGACTCGTCGGAGCTGTAGCTTAAGCTACTAATCTCCTCCTCGCGCCTTGAATATTTGCCAAATTCGCTCCGCTCAATTGATTTTGTTCGTATTTCACACTCCTATGAATCAAATAATCCCATCAATCAATTGCGAAAATTTTGAGTGTATAAAAAAACGAATAGCTTTGGCGAGCGAATTTGCTCCCATGATGCATGTTGATATTTCTGACGGCAAGTTCACCCCGCATGTGAGCTGGAATAATCCGGAGGAGTTTGCTGAATTTTTTGGCGCGAACCCGCCGCGATTCGAAGTTCATTTAATGGTAGAAGATCCGGAAGTTCAGGCTGACCGGTGGCTTCGGGCCGGCGCAAAGCGGCTCATTGTCCACCTGGAATCTATGGGCGACTTGGTTTATTTAATTGAAAAATACAAAAAATATAATGCAGAGATTTTTTTAGCGATAAATCCAGCAACTCCCGTAGAGCGGATTTTCGCTCACATTGATGATTTTGACGGTTTTTTAATGCTTGCGGTTTCCCCGGGACCTTCGGGGCAGTCGTTTAAGCCGGAAATTTTAGAAAAAATAAAAATTTTAAAAAATAAAAAATCAGACGTGATTATAGAAATTGACGGTGGCGTTAATTTAGAAACAGCGAAACTCGCGAAAGAAGCCGGAGCTAGCCTATTTGTGGCCGGAAACTTTATTTTTGGGAGTGAAAATCCAAAAACAGCCTATATGGAGTTAATTGACAAAATAGCATAAAATATGGTACAATTCCCACGCAAAATAAGAACTTTAAGAACTGACAAAATAAGCCATCTTTTACCTGTCCACGGTGAGGCACGCCGAACTGCTCGTGGTGAGCTGTGTTGAACCATTGCGGCCCAAAGTCTTTGAAAATAAGGTTTTGGGCTGCAATGGATGCGGCTACTTGCCTATCAGGCGAGGAAAAACTCAGCTACGAGCCTAAAGGAGAGTGTCATGTCCAAGTATGGTCATCGTGAACACAACTGGTTTGAGGCGATCGTGAACAGGCTGGGTGGTGAGGAAGCAGCCGAAAGCTTCCTCCGCGGAGAGCTCGAAGTGAAGGAGGTCGAGGCGTTTTTCCGGGTGACCGGGAAGCTTTCAATCACGATTCCTGCGCTCCCGCGGCCCACTCTCGGAGAACTCCAGTCAAGGTACGGCTGGATGCGCTCGGTCGACGACTCCTCTACGACGGAGGAAGCCACCCTCGTTCTCGGGACGGTTCTCCGTTCTGGCGAGGACTCGATCGGCGACGTGGTAGAGTACGAGCGTCGGCTCGCTCCGCTTGCTGGGAAGCTTCTGGGCTTCCAGCACGCCGAGTGGCTCGTGGCGAACCAAGACAGGTTCCCCAAGCTTGCGAAGGTTCTCGGAAAGGTCTACATTGACTTTCCGGGGATATTTGCGGTGGATGGTGGCGACGACCGTAGCGTCCCGTGTCTCGAATTGCACGATGAGCGTGTCTGCCTGCACTGGCCCCGGCCCGGCGGGGACGACGTGCGCTCCGGCGATCGGGTTGCCTCGAGCAAGTAGCATACTTAGTCCTTGGGACCCTGGGACAAAAATCTTGTCCCTTGGTCCCTTGGACATCGGCCCCCCCCCCTAGAGAATTTCTCTAAGGGCGATTTTTTTATTTAACTTTTTACATTTATACTTATATCAGATAGTAGATAATGCGCACGGCTACGGCTTTACACAACCCAATTCCGAGATTTCAGAAATCAGAATAAAAGCGGATAAGTTTTCTCTTTTGGGCTCTTGCAATACGGTAATACTTATAAACTTCAAAAAATGTTATCATAATGTTAATGGAGTCGTTGCATGAAAAAAAGTTAAAACACTTAGAAGAACTGGCGAATAAAATCCGCCAGACTATTATTAAAGTGCTGATGTGGTCGGGGTTACTTCTTTATCCGCACCATATTTTCTTTTAGAAATCCTTGAACGGCATTCAGATAAAAATCTTTTTCCTGCGGAGATCCTTCGGCGACTCGGACAGCGATTTTATATAATGCATTATCGCTAACCTTAATCCATGCATTATTTTTATAGAGAAACAGCAATAGCGTCATTACCGCGATTCTTTTATTGCCGTTCTCAAACGGATGATTCTTAATCATTAGATAAAAAAGAATGGCCGCTTTGTTAATCAATCCCCGGTAAAGATTTTTTCGCGCGTATGTTTGAAACGGAACCAAAAGACAGCTTTCCAGCACTTCTGGGAAACGTGTTCCAAAATCGAGAATGGGCTCATTCCAAGACATAAACTTTTTTGCCAGCCTATAAGCGCTATATTCAACTTCTTTTAATGCGAGATTTTTTACTTTCATCTTTACTCCTTGCCTAACTTTTTAAATACTTCGCCGTAATCCCGCAGCGCCTTTGCTACCGCCCTGTCGACATTTTGTTTCTTTTCTTTGCTTAAGACATTGCCCAACGCCTCAAATAAATCACTTTTTTTAATGATAAAATTGCGCCCAACCTTTTGCGCCCTTATGTTCCCTGATTTAATCTTTTGGAATATTGAAACTCTGCTTACGCGGAGCAGTTTGGCGGCCTCCGCCGTTGAATAAAATTCTTTTTCCATAGGTGATGCTATTTTAACATATGTTAATATATGAATCAATAGTTAACAAAGCCAGGGTGGGTTCCAGGATATAAACTTCAAAAAATGTTATCATAATGTTAATGGAGTCGTTGCATGAAAAAAAATTAAAACATCTGGAAGAACTGGCGAATAAAATCCGGGAGTCGATTATTGAAATGCTCTTAGAGGCCAAGTCCGGTCACTCTGCTGGACCGCTTGGCATGGCTGATATTTTTACGGCCATGTATTTTCATGTCTTAAATCATAATCCCAAGAAACCAAATTGGCCCGAACGCGACCGTTTAGTTCTTTCAAACGGCCACATTTGTCCCGTTCAATACGCGACCATGGCTCACTCCGGATATTTTCCGATTAGTGAGCTAAAAACTCTAAGAAAAATAAATTCTCGTCTGCAGGGCCACCCGCATAGATCATCGCTCCCCGGCCTTGAAACTACGTCCGGTCCATTAGGATCCGGGCTTTCACAGGCGATCGGCATGGCCTTGGCGGCAAAGCTTGACGAAAAGCGATACCGCATTTACGCGATGCTTTCCGATGGCGAGCATGATGAGGGAAATCTATGGGAGGCAGCGATGTTCGCGGGAAAAAATCATTTAAATAATTTAACGGCGATTATTGATCGTAATAACATCCAAATTGATGGAATTACGGAGGATGTAATGCCGCTTGATTCTTTGCGCGATAAATACGAGGCATTTAAGTGGCATGTATTAGAGGTTGATGGGCATAATATTTCACAGTTTGTTGATGCGGTGCGGGAGGCTCATGCCATTTACGAAAGGCCAACGGTAATAATCGCCCACACCATTCCCGGGAAGGGCGTAAGTTTCATGGAAAACGATTACAGGTGGCACGGTAATCCTCCGGGGCTGGGGCCAACGGATATTGTTTCCAAAGAAGAGCAGGGCAGGGCGGCTCTGAAAGAGTTAAGAACTTTAAGCGGGAAAATAAGAAGCGAGCATCAATGATTGTTATTAAAAAAAGCGAAGCCCCGCACTAATCCTAGAGAATTATATATTAGGCATACAAATAAGCCGATAGGCGACTTCTGCGAGCTGAACATAAACTAAGATGGTCTTTGTTCGGGATTTAGTGCTGGGGCGAGCATCAATGAAGCAAGTAATAAGTAACAAGTAATAAGTGTATAATTAAATTAACCCGCCCCAAGTTTTGCATTATAAAATTTAGGAGGGTAAAAGTCGATAAAACTCTTATGAATTCGCACTCTCGCTCGCCTTGCCGCAGTCTTGGCGTAGCGCAGGTAAAAATTGCGCAATTCGTTAGGGAAAATCATGAACGCATCAGATCCAAAATTTTTTACAATTGTTACCATTATTGTTCTGGTCGGCCTTTTTATCGCGGTTCAGTTTGTGTTGCCGGAAGGGTTTTACAAGGTTGATATTTTGGGGAGTATCGGCCGGGGATTTGGCAATTAATTTTATTTACAAACTGTTTTTTAGATATCCGAGAGCAATTTTTTGTGCCGCGGTCTTAGATGGTCGTGGGCAATCTACCCGTAACTCAATTGCGGGAGTCTAGGTATTATGTCATTAAATCTTAACGCAAAACTTGCATTAGAGGCGATATCCGCATCTCATGAAGGTGGATTAGAAATGAAGCCCACTCGCGACGGCTTTGGTTTGGGCTTGGTGGAGGCGGCCGATCACGACCAAAATGTGGTCGCGCTTTGCGCCGACTTAACGGAATCAACTCGCATGGAAGCATTCGCCAAAAAATATCCGCAAAGATTTTTCCAAGTTGGAGTAGCCGAGCAGAATTTAGCAACTATTGCCGCAGGCTTGGGTGTTTCAGGAAAAATTCCCTTTATTTCTTCTTATGCTACTTTTTCTCCAGGCAGAAATTGGGAGCAAATCAGAACAACTATTTCATACAATGATTCCAATGTTAAAATTGCCGGATCTCACGCCGGAATTTCTGTGGGGCCTGATGGAGCGACTCACCAGGCGATAGAGGATATCGCGACAATGCGCGTCATGGCTAATATGAAAGTTTTTGTGCCCTGTGACGCGATTGAGGCCAGAAAAGCCACAGTCGCGGCCGCGAAAATATGGGGGCCGGTCTATTTAAGATTCGCAAGAGAAAAAACCCCGATTTTTACGACCGAGAAAACCCCCTTTATCCCAGGGAAGGCCGAAGTATTCTGGCTTGGGAGAGTTCCCAAAGCTGTCATTGTCGGCTGCGGGCCATTACTGCACAATGCGATTCTTGCGGCGCAAATTTTAGAAAAAGAAAAAATTGGCGTGGTGGTCTTAAATTGTCATACCATTAAGCCGTTGGATGAAAAGGCCATTGTATATTGGGCCAAAAAAACCAAAGCTGTGGTTTCGGTGGAGGAGCACCAAATTTTGGGGGGTTTGGGCGGGGCGATAGCCGAGCTGCTCGCGAAACACGAGCCTGCGCCGATGGAATTTATCGGCATGAAGGATATTTTTGGCGAATCCGGCAGTCCAAACGAACTTATAGAAAAATATGGCATGGGGGTTAAGGATATTGTAAGGGCGGTTAAAAAAGTTATCAGAAGAAAATAACCCTCCACCCTTCAAGCAATACAACAAGTTTTATGATAAGCAAAAATTTTACAAACGCTTTTTTAGTCGCAAAGTTATTAATGCTTGAAGGGTGGGGGGTTATTTTAGTGTATAATACTCTGTATGCGGTATGATTTTATAGCGATTGGTGACGTTACAACTGACGCGTTTATTAGATTAAAGGACGCGGAGATTCATTGTACCGTTAACCGCGAAAAATGTGAAATATGTTTGCGGTTTGGCGATAAAGTTCCCTATGAAAACGTCTGGGTAGTCCCTGCGGTGGGGAATAGCGCCAACGCCGCAGTTGCCGCCGCGCGTTTGGGGTTAAAAAGCGCCCTGGTTTCAAGCATAGGAAGCGACCTGGAGGGCAAGGAATCCCTGGCGGTGTTCTCCGCAGAAAATGTCGGCACGGAATTTGTTAATGTAAATGCCGGCAAAAAGACCAACTATCATTATGTTTTGTGGTACGAAGATGACCGCACGATTTTAATAAAGCACCAAGACTACAATTACGCGATGCCGGACATTGACGATCCGGCCTGGGTGTATCTGACATCGCTTGGGGAGAGCGGAGAAAAATTTCACGACACGATTGCCGACTGGCTCATGGGTCATCGGGCCACGAAACTGGCTTTTCAACCAGGGACCTTTCAAATGAAATTGGGTGTTGACCGCCTAAAAGCTATTTATGAATTAGCTGATATTTTCTTCTGCAACAAAGAAGAGGCGGAAAGAATTTTGGGTCTTGGTCCCAGCGATATTAAACTCTTATTAAAAGGCATTCACGACTTAGGCCCGAAAATAGTTGTTATTACTGATGGTCCGAGGGGCGCGTATGTTTATGAAGAAGAAAACACATGGGTTATGCCTATTTACCCGGATCCAAAGCCGCCCTTTGAAAGGACCGGAGCCGGAGACGCCTTTTCTTCAACTTTTGTCGCGGCTTTGGCAGCCGGCCTGAATATAACCGATGCCATGCGTTGGGCGCCGATTAACTCCATGTCGGTCGTGCAGGATGTGGGCGCGAGGGCCGGATTACTTACACGCGAGAAATTAGAAGGGTTACTAAAAATGGCGCCGAAATATTATCTGCCAAAAAAACTTTGAATTTCTAAATTCTAAATTATCGGCAATTTCCAAATAATTCAAAATTTCCAACAAAAGCGCGCCGTTTTTATAATATATGTTAAAGACCTTAAAACAACATATTGCCGAAGCTCGAGATAACCACGTAGCCATAGGCCACTTTAACATCTCTGATTTGTCTGCCCTAAAAGCCATATTTGGCGCCGCGAAAGACTTAGGCGTTCCGGTTATCATAGGGGTTTCAGAGGGCGAAAGGGATTTTATCGGCGTTAAGCGGGCCGTGGCATTGGTCAGGAATTTGCGCGAAGAGTATGATTATCCGATTTTTATAAACGCGGACCATACTTATTCTTTTGAAAAAATTAAAGAGGCGGTCGCGGCTGGATTTGACAGTGTTATTTTTGACGGCGCGAAACTTCCGTTTGAAGAAAATGTGAGGCAAACCAAAAAAGTTGTTCAATATGTCAAGTCCAAAGTTCGAGGTTCAAAGTCCGAAGTTTTAGTGGAGGGTGAGCTGGGCTACATTGGCAGTTCGTCCAAATTGTTGGATGTTATTCCGGAGGGCGCCGTAACGAGCGGCGAGGCACTAACTAAACCGGAAGAAGCAAAAAGATTTGTTGCGGAAACGGGCGTTCATCTCTTGGCGCCGGCGGTAGGCAATTTGCACGGGATGCTGAAAAATGCTCCTAATCCGCGATTAAATATTCCACGCATTAAAGCAATCTCTGAAGCCGTTAAAATCCCGCTTGTTTTGCATGGCGGCTCTGGCATATCCGATAATGATTTTATGGAAGCCGCGCAAAACGGCACGAGCATTATTCACATAAATACCGAAATAAGAATTGCCTGGCGCGAGGCACTTGAGTCCGCGCTGAACAATAATAAAGATGAAATTGCCCCCTACAAAATTTTAGCTGCGGCGGAAGGGGCGGTTAAGGCCGCGACGCTTTCACGGCTAAAACTTTTTAGCGGCCTGCAATAAATTGTGCTATACTAAACTGGTCAAATGGGGAATCAAGAAGCAAAAACACTAATATTATTGGTTGAAGACGAGGCGGACTTCAGGGAGATTTTTAGCATTAAGCTTAAACAGGCCGGATTTGAAGTGGTTACCGCTGAAAATGGAGCCGATGCCCTGGAGAAGCTGAAAACAGTAAAACCAAGTTGCGTGGTAATGGATTTTCAAATGCCGATTTTGAATGGCGTTGAAACTTTTCAAAAAATCAAGGAAAATCCGGAACTTACAAATCTTAAGGTTGTGTTTATGACAAATCACGGCGAGCCGCTCCTCGAAATGTCCGATGTGGACAAGAAATTTGCCGAAGAAATAGGAGCTGCCAATTTTTTTAGAAAAACCGACGAATTGAGCATTTCTATCGATAAAATCAGGCAAGCCTGCGGCGGGTAATAAATTCGGGCGTCTAGGTTCAGATACATGTAGGCTACATAAGACAGAGTGTTGCCTTTTTTTGGGCTATCTGCTATTCTACTGAAATAAAAAATCAAAAATTAAAATTGTCTAGCTTGGCGGGACCATATCATATTTGATCTTTATTCCCTCACTCAAGAAGGAGTGGTCCCTCACCCAAGAAGGAGTGAAGGATGGTCTGATGTGTAATTTAGAAAATAAGTAATAATTCAGTTAAATATTAAATTAAACAATAATACAAGAAGCGGCGGACAATACTCCTTCTTGGGTGAGGGATGGATAAGTAGAACATAAATATTATAAAATAACTTTGTAAATAAAAAGATAAATTACAGGAAGGAAGCGGATAATGCTCCTTCTTGCGTGAGGGATGGAATTATCTGCTAAAAAAAGAGAAAAATTTGGGAAGGCGCTCTTAGGTCTTAGGGCGGAGGGCTATATTCCGGCCGAGCTTTATGGACGAGGCATAGAAAACGCGCACCTTGCTGTTTCCGCTAAAGAATTTTCCAAAGCTCTTAAGGAGGCCGGAGAGAGCACCGTATTAACTGTAAATATTGACGGCGATAAAAGGCCGGTTTTGATATATGATATTGATCGCGATCCGGTGCGGGATACCGTGACGCACGTCGATTTTTACCAGGTTCGCATGGACGAGAAAATTAAAACTAGGGTTCCTTTGGAATTTATTGGTATTGCCCCTGGCGTTAAAGAGAAAAATGGTATCTTGGTAAAAGCGATGCACGAACTTGAGGTTGAGGCGCTTCCTGGCGACCTGCCCCACAAATTGGAAGTTGACATGGCGGGGCTCGTGGACATTGGCTCAAGTTTTTATGTAAGAGACCTCGCTCCAATCAAAGGGGTTGAATTTTTGGCCGACCAGGAAACGGTTATCGCGAGCATTAACGCTAAGGTGACCGAGGAAGAAGAAGCGGCAATGGCGGCGCCCGCAACGATTGACGAAGTAAAAGTTGAGACTGAAGAAGAAAAAGCAAAACGCGAAGCGTCAAAGACTACAGAGGGCGAGACGCCAGCCATTACCGCCCCTGCGGCAAAGAAAGAATAAGGAAAGAAGAAAGAATAAGGGAAAACAAGGACTTTATTATTGTAACCGCATAAGATACGCGAAATCTTTTGTGTTTCTTAAATTTGGGTGTATAGTAAAACCAAATGCCGTCTACTGCCGAAGAAATTAAACAAAAAATTGATATTGTAGATCTCTTGAAGAGCTACATTACGCTCCTGCCTGCCGGAAAAAACTTCAAAGCAGTTTGCCCGTTTCATAAAGAGAAAACCCCCTCTTTTATGGTCTCTCCGGATCGGCAGACCTGGCATTGTTTTGGTTCGTGCAATATGGGCGGAGATGTTTTTACGTTTCTCATGAAGTATGAAAACATTGAGTTTTTTGAAGCGCTTCGGATTCTGGCAGAAAAGGTGGGGATTGAATTAAAAAGAGCTAATCCGGCAGAGCAAAGGCAGTTTGGAGTTTTGTATGACATGAACAAAACCGCCAAGAATTTTTACGCGAGCTCCCTAAAAGAAAATAAAGCCGTCCTGAATTATGCCCACTCGCGCGGACTAAAGGATGGCACTATAGAAGAATTTGAAATTGGATTTGCTCCCAATAAATTTGACGCATTGACCCTGGTTTTAATTAATCAGGGGTTTTCAGTCGCGGATATTGAAAGATCGGGCCTGGCCTTTAAGAGCGAGAGGGGTGGCTATTTGGATCGCTTTAGGGGCCGGCTTATGTTTCCGATTGACGATCACTTTGGGAAGGCGGTAGCTTTTACCGGGAGGATTTTGCCGGAATTTGACAATGGCACATCGGGAAAATATGTTAACAGTCCGGAAACGGCGATTTTCAAGAAGTCCAAGATTTTTTACGGATTTCATAAAAACAAAAACGCTATCAGAGATTTAGGCATGGCTTTTTTGGTTGAGGGGCAGATGGATTTTTTAATGGCGCATCAGGACGGGGTTAGAAATGTTCTCGCTGCTTCCGGAACGGCACTGACGCAAGATCATCTGACTGTTTTAAGAAGGCAAGCCGACAAGCTGATTCTGGGCTTTGATTCTGATGAAGCTGGTATTCAGGCGGCAGAGCGGGCGATAGATTTGGGTTCCGCTAATGATTTTGAGGTTGGGGTTGTTACTCTGCCCCAGGGCGTGAAAGACCCGGCTGAATTTGTGGAAAAGTACCCCGGGAAGCTCGCGGAACTTATTGATAAAGGCGCAAAGCCGGCGATGGAATTTTATTTTGATAGATATCTCGCAAATGGTTCCGACAAAAGATCTGTAAGGGCGGTTCTTGCGAAAATCGCATATTTTAGGAGTCCGATAGATAAAAATATCTGGGTGAAAAAATTAAGCGAAAGATCGAGTATCCCCGAAAAAAATCTAATAGAGGAAATGGAGCAGAGCGGAAAATCCGCGAGCATTAAGGCGGAAAACGAAAGTGCGCCCGCCTCACCCATAGATTCAGAGAATATTAAACCTGTGAGCCGCTTGGCTCTGATATCTGAAAATCTGATAAGCCTGGGAATCGCTAAGGGAGATCTGGACATCGTTCAAAAAGTAAAAGAATATTTGCCCCAAAAATATCAGGATATTATTTCTTTGTTGAAGAACCCCGAAAATTTGCGCCTCGGGGCAAGCGGTGCGCCGGGTGCAAATTATGAGGGCGAGACCGGAGCGCTCATTAATTCGCTGTACTTAAGATCTGGCGTCGCTTTAGCTCACAGCGAAAACGATCTTTGCATGCAGTTGAAATTGGAATATTTGAAAGAGGAAAAACAGAAACTTGCCCGCGCCGTCAAAGAATTTGAGGCAAAAGGCAATCTGAAAGAACTCCAAAAGGCCATGCGAGAACTTGATCTTTTGACAAAACAAATACATAATTTAAGATGTTGAAAACATCTTACCCCGTCCTCTGGGCTTGCCGTACTTAATAGCAACTTGTTTGCTGGGCATAGAGGGCGGGGTGCTTGTTTTTGGTAAAATTTATAAATGAATTTTAAAAAACTACGCATGTCCAAAAAATCCCCAAAAACCAAAAAAAGAGCCTCTAAGCCCAAAGCCAAAGCGGCTAAAAAGGCGGTTCGCGAAAAAAAACCGGTTTTTAACGAAGCAACCTTAAGCGAGCTCATACAAGGGAGCCGTGTCCGCGGGTTTGTTACCGACTCGGAGATTTTGTCTTATTTTCCCAACATAGAAAAAGACCTCTCTTTTTTAGAAGCACTTTATGAAAAACTGGAAATCGCTAATATTAAAGTTGTTGAAACAACCCAGCTTATTGATCTGCCCAAGGACGAGGTAACCGAAAAAGAACTTCAGATGGCAACCGAAGTCGGAGATCTTCCCGACTCCGTACAGATGTATCTTAAAGAGATCGGCAAAACGCCTCTTTTAACCAAGGACGACGAAAAAGAACTCGCCAAAAAATCGGAGGCTGGCGACGAAGAGGCGCGGCAGAAATTAATCCGCGCCAATTTGCGTTTGGTGGTGTCAATTGCAAAACGCTATGTGAACAGGAGCCCAAACTTGAGCATCTTAGATCTTATACAGGAAGGCAATATCGGCCTTTCAAAAGCCGTGGAAAAATTTGATTATCGAAAAGGATTCAAATTTTCAACCTATGCCACTTGGTGGATTAGGCAGGCGATTACCAGGGCTCTTGCCGACCAATCAAGAACTATCAGAATTCCTGTTCATATGGTTGAGACCATATCGCGCTACACTCAAGCCAAGCGCCGCCTAATGCAGGAGCTGGGCCGCGATCCATTGGCGGAGGAAATTGCCGTGGAGATGGACACGGATGTTGACAAGGTGCGGCATATACAGAGAATTTCGCAGGATGTAATGTCTTTGGAGTCTCCTATTGGCGACGAAGACGATGAGTCAACGCTTTCGGAATTTATACCTGACGAAAAAAATCTTACGCCGCCACAGGCGGCCTCCAACGCTCTCCTAAAAGATAAAATAGGAGAAATTATAGGAACCCTAAGCGACCGGGAGCAGAAAATATTAGCCATGAGATTCGGGCTTGAGGATGGAGTCCAGCACACCTTGGAAGAAGTCGGCAAAGTTTTTGGCGTAACGCGCGAACGCATCAGGCAGATTGAAGCCAAAGCGCTGGAGAAAATCCGCCAGCATGAACACGCGAAAGCGCTGGAAGGACACTAAAATTAATTAAAAATTCAAAATGCAAAAGTCAAAATTGCAATTCAAAATGTAAAATTATTATGGGATCTGCCAAAGGCAGATAATCCAAAATTTTTATTTTTGATTTTTAAATTTTGATTTAATATCATGAATAACAAATCTTTATCGTGGTTTGTAGTTATGGTAGTGGTTTTAGTCGGCGGGTTCGTTTTCTATCAAAATTCAAATGCTCCTGCGGATGCGCCGAATGTTACTCCTCCAGTTGAGCCGCCGCTCTCTCCGGTAAGCGTGAATAAGACTTGGGTGGTTAGTTTTGACGGGACAGCTTTCACTCCCCGAGAATTGACCGTTAAAAAAGGCGACACGGTTACTTGGGAGAATGACGGAACTCAAGATACTTGGCCGGCGACAGCGATGCATCCCACGCACACTGTCTATCCTGGTTCCGATATTGAAAAGTGCGGCACGAGTAACGAGAGTAAAATGTTTGATGCTTGCCGAGCCGTGAAGCCGGGGGAATCTTATAGTTTCACCTTCAACGAAGTTGGCGAGTGGGGATATCATAACCACCTGCTTGCATCTGTTTTTGGGAAAGTTACTGTAGCAGAGTAAGAAAGTAACTAGTGAATAGTGGCTAGCGAATAGTGGGGAGCGCCTGCTGATTGAACTATCAACGATAATGTGGCATTATATTTTTAGTTCTTGGTAAAACTGGGGGGTTGAATGAAATCGATCAAAAGGGTGCTTTCTGTCATCGTAACCTATTTTATTATTTATGTAATCATAAAACCTCTTAACCTTATTGCTCCCCTATACTGCTGGTGGGATGATACAAAATATGACCTCCGCGTAAGACGATTTACCCGTGTATCAGAAAAAATCGCAGATGAAATGCGGAGAGCGGGTATTAAAGTCCGGGAAGTCGGCTATTCTCCATCAGACCAAAGCTGCCAAGTAGTGGCGCAGATTCTGCCAGAGCAGATTATCGCTTATCAGAATGCATACGCTTGGGCGGTAAAAAAACTGAAGAGATATACTCCGGCAGAAGTTTGTAAGGGAGCGCGGCCGCAAGAACCGCTAAACCGCGATTGGGCAATAAAAAATGGGATGTCTGAATATTTTACACATCGGTACATTCCATGTATCAATTGCGATTATCAATTCGACATGAATTGGCACTGGGGCGATGACGCCTACAACGCAGCGCCGTATCACATAGCGCACAACTTCCCCATAAAAAGAACTTATACCTGTAAAGACGGATCTGAAAAAACATTTCCTGGTTGGCTCTGTAGAAATTGCGAAAAGATACTTGTCGGAGAGTGGAAATCCTGCTCGGGATAGTAAATTAATCACCTCATGTGAGGTGATTTTTTTAAATTTTGGACCGCCCCTACCCGCCTAAATTTTTCTGTAGAAAAACTTGGGCAGGATACCTGATTCGAGAGTTCGCAGGAGCTTTAGTCACTCTTGTGACGACACGGGAGTTCAATTGATAAATTTTGTTCACTTCCCCGCTTGCCGGTAAGCAGACACTAATCCCTCCGCGCCATAGATGTGATTGACTAGCCGCAGAACATATGGATTGAGAGCTGATGTAAGCATGAGCCCAAGATTATATAACAGAATTACTGGTTGTTGTTTGCTGGCGTGGGTAGCGAGTGTTTTTATTTTTGACAACGCCAACTTTCCCTATAACTATAGCTTTTATAATCTTGCCGTTGGTTCTCTTGGACTTGTTGCCGCTCTTATTGCCATTGGTATCTATTTCTATAATCTGTATCTTTTTAAAAAATTAGAATAGGAATTTGTTTTCAGAAATATTCCGAGGAAATGAAAGATAAGTAAATTAGCGGCATAGGCCGCCTTTTTTTTGTCTTTTTTTTGTGTTAAGTTACTCTCATGTCTTCAGAAGAAATCCGTAAAAAGTTTCTCGCCTTTTTCAAAGAACGCGGACATACTATCGTGTCTTCGTCATCACTTATTCCTGACGACCCGTCGGTGCTTTTAACGACCGCTGGGATGCAGCAGTTTAAGAAGTATTACACGGGCGAAGCTGACCCAATGAAGGATTTTGGAAGCAAAAACACCGCTTCTATTCAAAAGTCATTCCGCACTTCCGACATTGACGAGGTGGGGGATGAGTCACACCTTACTTTTTTTGAAATGCTAGGGAATTTTTCGTTTGGCTATAAGCCCGGCGAGCCAGTTTCGCCCAAGGGCGGATATTTCAAAAAAGGGGCGATAACCTATGCGCATGATTTTATTACCAAAGAAATGGGGCTTGCGATAGATTATGTAAGCGTTTTTGAAGGTGGTGATGGAGTTCCTGCTGATACTGAATCCGAAGAGATTTGGAAATCGCTGGGAGTAAAAAGCATAAAAAAATTTGGCAGAACAGACAATTTTTGGGGCCCGACCGGGAACGAAGGCCCGTGCGGCCCGACCACAGAAATTTATATAAACGGCGTTGAAATTTGGAACATTGTCTTTAATGAATATTATTGTAAAAACGGAAAATTAGAAAAATTAAAGACCCCGGGTGTTGACACGGGCATGGGACTGGAACGTCTGGTTATGGTTTCGCAGGAGAAGAATAATATTTTTGAGACGGATTTGTTGCAGCCAATAATGCATTCGATAATTGAAATTCAAGGAGATAAACCCATAGGTCAAATTAGGTTGATCGTTGATCATCTTCGCGCGGCAGTTTTTTTGATCAGTGATGGTGTTTTGCCTGGTAAAGAGGGACGAGGTTATATCCCCAGGCGCTTATTAAGGAGAGCTCTCACGGCCCACTATCTTGATGTGGGCGCCGGACCTGACAAAAATTTTTTTCAGAATCCAGTTTCCATAATTATTGATATATATAAGCATTTTTATCCTGATTTGCTTAACAACGGGGATCGAATGATGAGTATTATGCAAGATGAGGTAGAAAAATACTCAAAAATTTTGACTGGAACCGTAGCAGATTTGAAAAAACTTTATAGTCGATTTATTGGAGGCGTTGATCCTGAAAGGCTGCTACCAAATGTTGTTGTAAAAAATAATGTGGCTGATATTGACGGGTCTATTTTATTCAGGATAAGAGAGACGCACGGAGTTGATTTCGAGGTGATGAAAATGGTGATGGAGAAATGGGGGTTCAGTTTTAGCGAGCGGACAGAAAAAGAATTCGATGAAGCATACCAAAAGCATCAGGAAAAATCACGCGCGGGACTGGAGAAAAAATTCGGTGGACACGGGCTTATTTTAGATACGGGTGAATTGAAAGCAGGGGATGAGGAAGAGTTAAAGAAAGTAACGCGGCTACATACTGCGACGCACTTGATGCAACAAGCCTTGAGAAATATATTGGGTAACGAAGTACATCAGGCGGGGTCTGACATTACCGCCGAGCGCACCCGCTTTGATTTTACATACCATAGAAAATTAACCCCAGAAGAAATTAAAAAAATTGAGACAGAAGTAAATGAAGTGATAGCGCGGGATATGCCGGTGCATTTCAAAGAAATGCCGATAGAGGAGGCAAAAAAAACCGGCGCGCTGTATTTTTTCAAAGAAAAATATCCTGATCCAGTAAACGTATATTATGTCGGCAAAACGATTGAAGATGCTTATAGCAAAGAATTCTGCGGGGGCCCGCATGTAACCCACACTAGAGAGATAGGGCGCTTTCGCATTTTGAAAGAAGAAGCCGTTGGAGCGGGAGTTCGCCGCATCCGCGCTTCAGTAGATTAAACGGCTCCGATGCTCGCATAGCGAGATCGGAGCTCCGACCAGAGCTTCGGAGTTGACTAGCCACAATTTTTTGAGTATAAATACAGATAGCAAATCACAAAACTTGAGGAGGCAGTAATGTCGCGGAATAAGCTCTTTTCTCTATTTGCTACCATTGCTTTTCTTTTCGCCGTTTTATCTTGCATCTCCCTTGCCGCTGATCGATCAGCGGTCAGTTACCCTGTTACCGTTAACTACGATATATCAGTAGAAAAATTGGTAGAACTTGGTCACTACAGTTGGGCAAGCAAGAGTGTTAATTCCAGCAACTTTCACAGCAAAAAACATGGCAGAGCAGAAGTTCAGACAGAACTTATTTCTTTCAATCGTATGGTTTCATCTGATGGTGCTCTCATGGAACTTGATGATCGGGGTTATCGCCCAGCCACATTGCACGAGCTTCTTGCGTTTGGCGTGAAGTACCCGGATGTCCAGTTGCACTTCCCGGTTGTTACCATTGGTTCGGTGTGTGAGGTGCACGGCAATCGATATGTGGCGTACCTTTACAGGGACGACTTGGGGCGTTACTTGTTCTTGTACTGGTTTGAGTACAGCTGGGTCGGGAGCGTTCGTTTCCTCGCCGTTCGCAAGTAATCTGTTTAACCTTTTGTCCCTGGGAATTTTTTCTCCCCCCAATGCATTGTTGCGTGGGGGATTTTATTTTATTCGCGCGATGGTTGAGTGACGGTTGCCCTTGACATTTAGGCAATATATTGCTATACTTAACACAGTTAAAATAGCACCTTTGAAAATTGAACAAACAAGGTTATGAATATCTTGAGACGAGCGTTTTCGGCGCTATAAACCAAAATAGTTCCCAAAACGCTCGTCTCAAATTCCGAGATGGGACCGCAGCCCCGCGGCAAGGGGTAATCCGCTCTCTAAAGTCTCTAAAGGATGTGGAGAGCAAATCAAAAACTGGAGGTGTGCCATGAGCACAAGACAGACAAGCGGTCTCTGGACAATGACCAAGGGCGAGTTCGAGGAAAGCGTCTCCGCGTTGGAGAAGGCAGTCGGGTCTCGTTGGTTCCATCGAGTCGAGGTTGGCTCGGGTGGTTCTCGGTCGCAACATCTTCACCGATGCCGACTGGATGAGCTACTACGACGCCAAGTTCGTGAAGAAGCAGATCCGCGAAGCCGGGAAGTTCCCGTGGGGTGAAGATGTTCTCACCTCTGTCTGCTTGCTCTGCGGCAAAGTGGTGAAGGATTGCCACTTCGGTTTCTATGGAATCGACTGCATAAACGGCGATCCGCTCACGGTGGCGAAGTGGATGGAATTGCACCCGGCAACGGGTCAGCCGAAGTTCTACTTCAACACCAGTCCGTGGCATGTTGGTCAGCCCCACACCGATGTGGTAACGATGCGGCGTCACTGGTACCTCGTGCACAAGGAAATCGTTCCCGGCTCAACGGACAAGACGCCTGAAGAACAGGTAGCGATGCTCCCGCCCGAGTACGAGGTGCCGACGACCATCGTCGAGACGACGAAGGACATCCTCGTCTTCAAGAAGACCGGCGAGCGCCCCAACGGATCGCGATGGGCAGCCTGCACGGAACGCACAGTCAATACCGACAAGGTCTCTGCTGGCTTCGTCTCGTGTGTCGGCACTTTCGACGGGCGCGGCCTCCGCGTCCTCAACTGGGACGGCCGCCGTTACTACAGCGTTGGCCTCGGGGCGTCCCGGAAGTTCTGAACCTTGTAACCTTGAGGGCTTGTCCCTCTTTAACCCTTGAGCCTTCGGCGCGAATTTTTTCGCAGCGCCGGAGGCTCATTTTCTTTTATGCCAACCTTTGCTACAATGCTTTTGTCTGCTAATGCAGGTGCGGTCACGGCTTCACACCGCGACCCATCTGCTTCAGCAGGCCATGCGGAATATTTTGGGGAACGATGTTCATCAGGCGGGATCGGACATTACGGCCGAGCGTACCCGTTTTGATTTTACATTTCCTCGCAAGCTCACACCCGAAGAAATTAAGAAAGTTGAGGACGAAGTGAATTCTATAGTTGCAAAAGATTTGCCGGTGCAAAAAGCAGTAATGCCTAAAGCCGAAGCCGAAAAAACCGGCGCTCTGTATTACTTTAGGGAGAAATATCCCGACATGGTGAATGTATATTATGTCGGCAAAACGATTGAAGACGCTTATAGCAAAGAATTTTGCGGCGGCCCTCACGTGACCCACACTGGGGAGATAGGACACTTTCGTATTTTGAAAGAAGAAGCTGTGGGGGCGGGAACTAGGCGCATTAGGGCAACAATTGACAATGCGTAATTTTTGAGTATAAATATAGGTAGCAACAGCCCAAAGCATTTAGGGAGAGATTAACATGAGTAAGTCGCATGCAGAGAGGACTCAAGAAGCTTTGGCGCAACGCATCACTGAACTTTTCAGCCGAGGAAATCAATCTCAATATCGTGTAAAAGTTAAAATTGATGTACCTCTGATTATCCGTGGAGAAAAGATCATTCTCCGCGGCACTGTTCTTCGGAATGACGAAACAATATTTCCGGTGACTTCTGAGCCGTGTGTTCACTATACGTTGAAGCGCGGTTTCACAACGCTTTGGGCAAGAAATTTTACACTTTCTAAAGATGGTACTTTTATTCTCACTATCAGTACTTATCGCCTGAAAAGGGGACAGTATCGCATACTATTTCATTTCGATGGAGAAAATTCCGAGGAGATGTTCCAGCCGGCGGGGAATACCTTCGAAATTATTGGAATAAGAGAAATGAACGAGGCATTCGAGGGGCTGAGTGTGTTCGGTTATGTATAATAAGAAGGGATAATTGATTTTTAGCCACGCACATTCTCGCGCGTGGTTTCTATTTTATCCGCGCGACTGTTGCGTAACGGTTGACAAGAATTATATTTGGTAGTATAAAGGCCGTAGAACCTAATACTAAATTGACAAGGAGCGTAGCAATGGGGCTTTGGATTGGTCGCCCGGTAGATTCGATCATTAAAGCCAGAAATCAGGACAAAATTATTGAAGACCGCTTTCCGTTGGGTTCAATTGTGCGAGTAAAAAATTACGGTCATTGGGCGGTAGTAGAGCGGTATTCGTATAGAGATGCCTTTAATGCCTGCGAAGTGTCTGGCGTTCATGCCCACGATTATTTCGGACACACTGAAGATTATTCCATTGAATCTATAGAACCTTGGACGGAAAAGAAAAATCCTCGAAATTTATTCGGCGCAATTCTCTGTTTTTTTGGTTGGCATGACTTGGAAAAAGATCCCGCGAGAAAGGGCGTGATGAGATCTTCTTATCAGCAAGCACTGGTGCTTTGTTTAAGATATGGTTGCCGTCACTCAAGATATGTTTGGCGCGAGGATGTTTCTGCGTCCTGGCAGTTCTTACCTTACCCGAAATCAAATAATATTTGAATTTGTGTTCCCCCCCCACCCACCCCCTAGTGCGTTCTTGCACGGGGGTTTTTGTTTTATCCGCGCGAATGGTTGAGTGACTCCGATTTTCTGCTATAATTTCTTTAGCTTCTAAAAACAAAAGCGAGGCTTACATGCTTGCAAATGGCATATGCATACTCTTTTATCTTCTGGCGAACTCACTGCTTTTCCATTTCTTGGGGCCCGTCGCGCGATTCGGTCAATTTTTGACTGTAGAAATTCTGGTCATATTTATTGCCGTAGTCTCGTTTCTGGTGAGATATACCTCACCTTACCCTGGTACTGTTGCGGGCCTTGCTGAATTTTTAAATGCCGTTCTCGCTGGCGCGATAGTTTTCACTTTCGGATTTTTCCTTGGAATTATTTATGAATATAGCTTAGCCGCCCAGCTGACATCCGTCGCTTCTTTGGTGGTTGTTTATGCTGACATAATCATCGTACCCCGCCGCCGTGGCTCATGAGGCGGCGTTTTGTCCCGTACGCAAGAATTTGATTTTTTTGCCACAAGACCTATAATGTTTTTGGTTCTTGATAAAGGAGATTGCATGATGAAAATTGCTGGCTTGCTCGCGGGTATTTTTTTGGTGATAAGCGTCTCTGCTCACGCCACGGAAGCCCCAGTCAAAGTGCTTCTATCCCCAAGCGATTTTCCCCATGGTTTGATTTTAGCCCAAAAAACGGCAACTATTGCAGAGCTTTTCGGAGATCATACCGGGAAATTTGGCAAGGAAGTTGCGCGTTTGATAAATAAACATCCCTGTATTCGCTTGCGAGATCTCTCGTCTGCTTATCAAAAATTTTCTACTATGATATTTGCCGCTCCGGACGTTGTGTCTAATGTTATGACTGTTACCCTCACCGTCACTGCCAATCCCCGCGGTTGTTTCTAAGGAGGCTTTGTGCCCCTTTTTTTGTTTAGATAATGCTTTGTTATTTCTAATGGAATGCTATAATAAATGTAAGTGAAAGAAAGAATATATATAGTAGATTGTTCCGATGGGCGCATAAGAGCAGCCACCTTGATTTTTGGAGACCAGGAGATAGACTTTCTTAAATATTGGGATGAAAAACACGGCAATCTTCATGGGTTTTTAAAAAAACTCAACCCGCCAAAAAACTCAAAAATAATTTTTCTCCACAATAGTTCTTCGGCAGCCACTTATGCCGGCTTCGTTAAGTTTGAAAAAAATAACATGAGCGCCGCTATAAGCGAACACGACCTAGGCGAGCTTTTTTCCAAGGCAGGCACGCAGTTCTTTAATAGGTTTAATGAGGAAGCGAAAAAAAGATTGGGATTGGATG
>JACOXY010000016.1:33511-48730 GCA_016182095.1 Candidatus Liptonbacteria bacterium | reverse complement strand
TCGGCCGAAAAATCAACCAAATTAATGCGTTAATCCCTCGCACGAATTAGGGGTATAACAAATTGTCAAGTACTCACCCTAAAATTCAACACTGAAGACGCTCTCCTTTTTATTGTTTTTGCCATATGTGTGCGCACATTATGACCATATTTACGCTGCCTTGCCGATTTTCTCTAGGTGGCGCAGTTCAGATTTGAATTCGAGCCCCGTAAGTTGACATAAATATAAAAATATGCTATAATTAAAAGGTAAAGCTTGAAAAAACACGGCTTTTTGCCGTCTAAATCAGAAAGGAGAATCTGGTGGAAAAGAAAGAGAAGAAGCGGCACTACAAGAATGTTGATTTTGAGGCAAACCTCACGACGGCCTCTGGCGGCCTGCCACTTACAGAAGCGGCTCCGCTGTGGCGATTCTCGCATTTCGGCGTGGAAATGGATGGTGATTTCAAACACTGCCATCTATGCCACAGCCGTATGAAGCTGTGGATCGCGATCTGGAACACGGCGAACGGCGTGGTGCTCTTCATCGGGCACGACTGCTACGACAAGCTCGTGAGCTTTCTCGCAACGAAGAAGCTCGAGTCCTTGTCTCTCGGTTCGCGCAAGGAGTACGTGAGCGCGATCAAGAAGTACTGCAAGCAGAATATCACCGAGTCGTTTCTCGCGTGGTTCGGAGAGCAGGAAGCGCCGGCAGAACTCAAGGCGACGCTCGCCTTCATTGAGAAGTTCGGCTACGCGCCGACTCTTGAGGCGGCCGAAGCGCTTGTCGCGTACTACAAGACCACGCGACGCTTCAAGCTGGACGAGCTTCTGGACTACACCTCGCACCGCGCACGGATGCTAAGTATGCTTTTCCGTGATTTTCTAGCGGATAACCCTTTGTGGCAGGAGGTGAGTCTCGCGGAGTACGAGGCGCTGGACTTCAGCTTCGCAGACGGCTTAAGTGGCGAGGAGGTCGGAGAGGGGTTCTTCAAGGAGGCGTTCAGAAAAGTGCTTCCTGCCGGGACTTCAGCTACAAGCTGTTTCCTGAACGGCGAGGCCATGAAATCGTGGATCGAGAACGCTCGGAACGTGAAGTCGGCGGTCATTGAGGAGGCGTGGAAGAGGGCGGTTGTCGATCTGCAACAGCGGATCGCGTCGCAGCAAGAGAGCTACCGACTGCTCTCGTTCTGGCGGGGGAGGAATCCCAAGCACCAGACCGATCAGTGGGAGTGCCGCGATGGGGGCAGGAAGTATGTTCTGGACAGCGCCTGTCACTACAACCCAAGCGAGGGACCAGTTTTCTGCAGAGTGACGAGGGAGCTGGTTCCGGACAGGGTGCTTCTGGTTTCCAAGCTTGTCCTTGCCCCAAGCATGGAAAGTCCCCGCTACATGTGGGTGACCCGGTAGTCTGCCGGACCCCGAGCTCTGCGGCGTGTCGTCTTTATGAGACGCACCGCAGGGCTTTTTTCTATTTAGGAGTGTGAGATACGAACAAAATCAAATTTAGAAGCCAAAAAATGAGATGATTTCAAGGCATGACCTGCCTGCGCAGGCAGGCGACGAAATTGTATTTGGAGAATACATTGAGGAGGAGTAACGAAGAAAATCACCCATTTTTTGGCTTCCCCAAGGGGCCTGGCGTATTTGCTAAATCTGCCTCGTTGCTTGTCGGAGCTGTGCTCTCCGAGCACTAACCTCCTCCCCTGCCTGCGCAGGCAGGTCGCGCCTCGCATATTTAATAAATTCGCTACGCTAAATTGATTTTGTTCGTATCTCACACTCCTGGGGATTCAAAAATGGCACCAACTGTGGTGCCGTTATTATTTTCGCTTAAGATTATAACGAAGAGTGCCCTTTTTCCATACCTCAATTTCAAAAGGCGATATGTGTCGAAATTCCATTGCCGAAGTAAGTGGTATGTGACCCACTGGCCCGTCAATTTCCCACTCGCCATATTGAATAACCCACACATTATTTGCCAGACATTTCTTTACAACATTCAAAAGAATACGGGTTCGTGATGGCTTTTTTGGGCAGTCCTCTGGAAAACTCTTATACCATCCGCCTTGCTGTAGTAGCTCCAGCAATTCATCCGCAGCGAGAATTTTTGTTACCACTTTTTGCCACCTCCTGAATTCTAATAAGCGCGTGTTCTGGCTATATACTAACATACTTTTTAGTTTTTCAAATATTCCCCGTTTGACGAAAAAGCTTTTTTATGGTAGAAGGTAATTAGCAAAGGAAAGGAGAAGAAATAATGAGAATTGAAGACCTGGGCAAGAGAGCGCTATTCCTGATTCCATCGGTTAAGGTCTATAACCGCAAATATTCAAAAACGCGGCAAAACGTCGCCCGCACCATCCACAACTTTCTCACTGATACATTTTGCGGATATACCTGCGCTTCCGGAAACATTTTTGGATTTTTCGCCGCTGAAGAAAATCAATACGACGAATTGCGAGAGTTCAGGGTAGCGTTCAAAGAGGACGAAGCCCGCACAAAGGTTCCTCAACTGCAGGAATTCCTTGCGAAAATTTGCGAAGACATTGGCGAAGAGTGCATTTATCTTGAGTGCGGTGAAGATGCCATGTTAGTGTACCCATAACAATTGTTTCAATGCCGCCTGGTTTCCCAGAGCGGTTTTTTGTTTTACTTGCGCATCCTTAACGATAGTCAGAGATGCGCAAGTAAAACAAAAAACGCCGCGTCGGTTTAGCCGAGGCGGCGCAAGCACTGTGTGAGTGCTACGAGTGGGCTCTTACAATTGAAATGATGTTAGCTTTGGTGAGCTTAGTGCTCTTTCCCGGAGGAGAAGAGATGATGTTCGTCGGCCCTCCCCAGGCGAGGCTCCCTTGCTTCAGTTCAGAAGTGGTGAGCATGCGCTCTTCTGCTTCTGCTTGGTTTATCGCTCGCTCACAGCGATCTCTATCTAGATAGCCAGGCCTTCTCACGATGCTCCACCGTTCATAGACAAGCGAGCCAGAGTCGGGGGCGGAAAATTCAGGATCATGTATTACTGCGATTGGAAATCGGCGATTTGCCCAGTCGCGCGCCTCTTTGTACTTCTTGGACGCATGTACGAAAGCGACCTTTCCATGCATCTCTACATCAGAGAATCCATTGAATTGCTCTCGTCGCGCGATAATGTTATCCATTTCTTCCGGTGACAAGCTTCCTTTCAAAATGCTCGCGACTACTCCAATTTTTTGCGCGAGAAGCGCTGGTTCGCGCATGGCCTCAATCACTATTTGTTGAATCGCGTCAGAGTATTTTCTATAGAAAGAATTTTCAAAGAGTTCCGGATATTCTCGCCGCGCGTTCTCAATTCCCATGCTGTCCAAGAGCCCAATACACCTCACTAAATTTCTGTCAATGTAGCGCTCTTGCCCCTCTGCTCGCAAAGTTAGTACCGCCATTGCTCCAAGCGAATCTTTGTCAAGCCGAATTGTAACAAGGGCGGTTCCATCTTTTGGAAGAGGATTATACACCAATGCTTCTTCTACAGCCGACGACTGCTTGCGAATTGTGCCATGTTGGGGATCGATATTGCCCAAACCACATTGCGCGGCAAGGTTGGGAAACGTTACTTCAATGCCAAGTGTTTTTGCCCCAAGCAACCCAGAGTTATGATTTAGCGCTTCCCACGAGTCGTCTGTGCGCAGCATTCCATACTTATACATCGCGCACCCCTACTGTGTTCTGGCCGTATATTAGCATATTTTTTAGTTTTGTCAATGTTGTGCCTTATGGCTCACGCCCTGATAATAAAGGCAAATGTCCAAACTAATAATCTCCGGAGGAAAACCGCTGAAAGGCGAAATTCAACTAATGGGAGCGAAGAACGTGGCATCAAAACTTATGGTGGCCTCTCTTTTGACCGAAGAAGAATGCATTTTAGAAAATTTTCCGAAAATAGGGGATACGGATATAACGGCGGAACTTTGCGGGGCGTTGGGCAGTGAATTAACTTACGGCGAAAATCTTCTAAAAATAAAAACCGCGCGAATTAAAAATCATAAAGTCCAAAGCTTGAGCCGCAGGAATCGCATTCCTATATTGGCCATCGGGCCGCTTCTCTCGCGAGGCGGTGAGGCCGAAGTGCCGATTTTGGGTGGAGATAAAATAGGGCCCCGCCCGGTTGACTTGCATGTAATGGTGCTTATGGCGCTTGGGGCCGAGGTGGAAGTGGGAAACGGAGTTTACAGGGCGCGCGCGCCCAATGGTCTGCGCGGTGCTAAGATTTCTTTTCCCTATCCAAGCGTCGGAGCTACGGAGAGCGCCCTATATGCCTCTGTATTGGCAATTGGCCGGACTGTTCTGCAAAACGCCGCTATTGAGCCGGAAATTATTGATTTAATAAAATTTTTGCAAAAAATGGGGGCGATTATTGAGCTCGGAGCCGGCAGGACTCTTTTTATTGACGGCGTGGCTAAGCTTCGTGGTGCCTCACACCACATCATGAACGACAGGAATGAAGCCGCTTCCTTCGGTTCGCTTGCTCTCGCGACTCACGGCGATATTTTTATGCGCGGGGCGGAGCAAGAGCACCTTATAACATTCTTAAATGCCGTAAGGCGCGTTGGCGGTGAGTATGAAGTCCACCCCGATGGAATCAGAATTTTATGCGAGCATGAACCAAAGGCGATTGAGATTGAAACCGACACTCACCCTGGATTTATGACCGACTGGCAGCAGCCGTTTGTAGTGGCCTTAACGCAGGCCTATGGCACATCAGTCATACACGAAACTATTTATGAAGATCGGTTTGGCTATACCAATGACTTGAATTTAATGGGGGCTCGTATTACAGTGTTTTCAAAGTGCTTGGGCGATAGGCCCTGCCGTTTTACTGGGAAAGGTTTTATGCATAGCGCGGTGATTTTAGGCCCCACGCCTCTTACAGGGAAAAAATTAGTGACGAGAGATTTGCGCTCTGGAATGGTGAATATCATTGCGGGGCTTACAGCCGAAGGCGAAACAGAAATTTCCGGAGTGGATGAAATTGACAGGGGGTATTATAAAATTGATGAAAGATTAAAAAATATAGGTGCTTTAATTGAGAGAGAAAAAGTGTATAATGCGAAATAACGAATGCGTTATGCTAATTATGCGAAATTCAGAAAATAAAATCATTTATCCGGAACTCTCTTATAAAATTAATGGAATTTTGTTTAATGCCAGAAAAATGGTTGGTCGCTTTGCTAACGAAAAACAATATTGCGATGCTATTGAAGAACTTTTGAAGAGAGAGAATGTTCTATATGAACGAGAAAAAGCATTGCCTCAATCTTTCACCGGGGAGGCCAATCGTCGCAACATAGTAGATTTCTTGATTGATAATAAAATAATTATCGAAACTAAATCCAAACCCTTCGTAACCAAGGAAGATTATTTTTTACATCAAACCAAAACGCATTTTAAATTCAGAAGTAGTTTAAATATTTTCGCAATATTCGCATAATTAATTAGAGTTTCGCATTATATACAGTGTTCACCACTAAAATCGGCATAGATCTTGGGACTGCGAATACCATCGTTTTCGTTCCGGGAAAAGGATTTATTATAAACGAACCCACAATCGTGGCTTTAAGTTTGCCGGACAATACCGTGCTTGCCGTGGGACGAGAAGCCAAAGACATGATAGGCAGAACTCCAGAAGATATCGTGGCGTATAAGCCGCTCAAGGACGGAGTCATTGCCGATTATTATGTTACCAAAGCCATGATGAGGTATTTTATATCCAAAGCGGTTGGGGCTTTTAACTTGGTAAGGCCGGAGGTTGTGGTTTCGGTGCCGGCGGGCATAACACAAACGGAGCGGCGCGCCGTAGTAAACGCCGCGCGCGAAGCGGGAGCCAGAGAAGCATTTGTGGTCAAGGAACCAATCTTGGCTGCCTTGGGCGCGGGTGTTCCAATTAATGCTCACTCCGGGAACATGATTATCAATATGGGAGGCGGCACTTCAGAGGTCGCCATAGTTTCACTGGGTGGCATAGTTTCTTGGGCGTCGGTGAGGATTGCCGGCAATAAATTTGACCAGGCGATTATGGACTACATCAAAAAGAAATACGCGATAGCGATAGGCGAGCAGACCGCGGAAACGGTAAAAATTGAGATTGGGTCGGCTCTGCCCTTAAAATCCAAACTGGAGTTCAGGCTTCGCGGCAGGGATTTGGTTTCGGGATTGCCGAAAGATTTAATTGTGAATTCCAACGAAATTGCCGAAGCGTTAAATCCCTATTTGGTTGATATTGCGGGCGCGGTGCAGAAAGTTTTCAACGAAACTCCGCCGGAACTGGTGGCCGACGTAATGGAGAAAGGAATTTTGCTTTCCGGAGGCGCTTCGCAGTTGCGCTATTTGGGAGAATTTTTTGAGCGTATGCTGGGAGTCACAACTTATTCCGCAGAAGATCCGCTTTTCTGCGTTGCCAAAGGCACCGGACTTATTTTGAATCATATTGATGTGTATAAGAGGACGCTTTTGAATAAGAGATAACCTTGACTTTTTTAAAAAATTCGTCTTTACTATTCTTAGTTCTAAAAGCACTTTGTGGTGAATAGGAGGAATCTTTAATGCCGCTTAAGTTGACCAATAAAGAGCGATTGATAGTGGATCTAATGCAATCAAAGGATGAAATGTACGGGGCGGAGATGGTAAGGGTTTCTAACGGGTCCTTAAAGCGAGGTACGGTGTACGTTTATCTTGCCCGTCTTGAAGACCGACAATACGTAACTTCAAGACTGGAAGAGCGTCACCCCAAAGCCATCGGTCTCCCGCGAAGACTTTATAAGCTGACCGATTGGACTCGCAAACAGCTTAGCTACGAACTTGAAGAGTTTGAGCAAGCCATTTTATTTTATGCATGATTAACTCCATTTTTCTTGCAGAGGCCGAGAAAATTCTCCGGCCTCTTTTTTTATCCCACACATAAATTCTTGGGTGTGTTGACAAAATAATCACCCGGGTGCTACACTACTCCCAGATTTTCATCTGAATAAAGGGTGGTAAAAAATGGCTAAGAGGGCTGATGGCCTTTTGGAGAGCACTTACTATCGCAGAGTTAACGATTCTACTGTTGAGTGTTTGCAATGCCATGCCGCAGTTTTTTATCCGCTTTTTGCCGAAGTAAGAAAAAGTCCTTGTACGTGTACGTTGTGTTATGCCAAGCTAGGCACTCGCGATGACAATCATCCAGGATTTAATAAAGAACCCTCTTTGTTTGAGAAGAAAGGTGGCATGAGAATTATTGTCTAGCCCCACTTTTTATTTAAAAAAATTAGGCGAGCTTCCGTAATTGCATTAGGATGGTTGAGAGAGCCACTTTTGGAGGCTCTTTTTTTCTTTCTTTTTCTGCTATAGTGATTTCAAATGCAGAACATTCAGAAGCAGATCAAAACTCTTGCCGAGGAGAACAAACTCTCCCACGCCTATATTTTGTTTGGAGAAGATCGAGATAATCTTAAAGAATTTTCCAAAAGCCTCGCCAATTTTTTGGAAAACGGAAAATGGGGAGAGGTGGCGGGAGTTTTGGTTGACGCTTATTTTATAGAAAACATTAGCTCATCTATTGGCATAGAAATAGCGCGCGAGTTAAAAAACTTTTTATGGCAGAAGCCGGCTCAATCGAAAAGGCGGACCGCGGTTATTTATAACGCGGAGACCATGACTCGCGAAGCTCAAAATGCCATTTTAAAAATTACCGAAGATCCGCCAAAAACCGCGCTTATTATTCTCGCGGTCAAGAATATTGAAAGTTTATTGCCGACCATAGTTTCCAGATTCCAAAAAATTTATTTAGGTTCAGAAAATAATAAATTTGAGCCAACCGCGAAAGTTAAAAAACTTGTTTCGGAGTTTCTAAAAGCCGGCGCGCGCGGCAAGCAGGAGATTGTGAAAAAAATAGCCGAAGACGAAAGAGACGGAGAAGCGAATTTGGCGGTTTCTTTTTTGGATGGCATCATTGTGGAATTGAGCAAGAACGAGTTTAAAAACCACTCTATATTAAGGGAGGTGTTAAGGAGGAGGCGGCTTTTAGGGCAGTATTCTTTGAATAAGCGGCTTCAACTTGCATTTTTAGCGACTTTATGGTATAATGGGTGAGCTTAAATTAATCACTTAATCACTTAAAAGAGCGAACCCACCCACCAAAATTTTTGCTTTGCAAAAACTTAGGTGGGTACTCAAATTTATAGTTAAATTTTTATCAACTAATCAATTTTCAGCCAAAGGCCGATCCGCCTAAGGCGGAAAATAAATTTGGTATGGATCCCGCGAAAGGCACGAAAGTCAATAATAAGACTAGTGACTCCGGCCGGCGAAGCGGGACCTCTAACAGCGTGGATTCATCTAAAACCATACTCGCCATTGTATTCATTGCGGCTATTTTTATTATGTTGCCGCAAATCTTTGCTTCGGGCGGCGATTTTTCTCGGGGTTTCAGTGGGGGCGGGTCTGGGACTTTAAGCGAGCCCGAATCTGGGCAGGTTGGCGTGATCGCCATTTCCTTTAATGGCGGGAATTCTTTTGAGGAGTCAAAATTACACGAGATAGCAATACCCAACGTCTTCACAATAAAAAAAATCAGCTCGTTATATTTTGCCGGCACTGACCGTGGACTTTTGGTCAGTAAGGATTCAGGACTGAACTGGTATCCGTTTTCGGACCTGGAAAATCAAATTGATTCCGGAACCGCTATTTATGATTTTGCGGCGGGGCCAGAGAACGCCATTTATGTCTCTGCCTTCAAAAACGATCATGGAGTTATTTACGTAACTCGCGATAATTTTTTTACGGCCACTCCAATTTGGACGGAAGGCAAAATGCCGGTGCGCGCTATTGCTTCCGACCAAAATTTTCTTTATATGGGATTGGATGACGGGCGTCTTTTGCGCTATAGCTTTTTTGCCGGGACTTTCAAAAAAATTTACGCATTTAAGTACGGAATAAGAAGTTTAGTTTTTGTGGAGAGCGATTCCGGCGGACCAAGACATCTTTTTGCCGGCTTGGAGAATGGCAGGGTATTTAGTGATTCCGGTACCAGGGCCAATTTTGCGGAAGTTTCCCCGCCGAAGCGTTCCGCTGTGGCATCGCGTGATGGATTGCGGATCGTTAATGACGTTCAAAGTGGGCGGACGCTTTATCTTGCGTCGCTCTCCGGTATATTCAGGTCTGTCGATCAAGGCAGTGACTGGAGAGAGCTGAACTCTATCTTGCCTGAAAAGGCGAAGATTTCTGCGCTTGCGGTGCAAAATGGCAAAATATTTGCGACCGTTGACTCTAAACTTTATAAAAGTTCCGACGGGGGAGCTACTTGGAGTGTTGTGGAGCCCCTGCCTACCACAAGAAAGCTTGGCGCTCTTTTTGTGGGGAATGGCGGGAACTTGGTAGTGGTGGGAACTAGCAACTAGAAAATAGAATAAGGTTGGAGGTGGGTGGCCTTATACAGTGGGTTACAAAATAATAGGAACATGCTACTATGGTCTTATGACTAATAGTGTGATAACTAAAAAACTTAATAAAACGGCCGGAGAAATGCAGGATGTTATTAAAAAATCAAAAAGAAAACTACTTGAACTGGAGATTCTTTTAAGTATGGCTGAAATTGCAAATGGCAAATTTGATGAAATTAGAGATGTTAATAGATTTTTGAAAAATTTGAAGTAGATGCCCAAACTTTTCTATTCCAAGAGATTTGAAAAAAACTTGGCTCGTTTTCTAAACAAATATCCAGAATTAGAGTCTGTGGTAAAAGAAAAACTCCGAGCGCTGAGTTCTAATCCTAAAAATTCTTCTCTTAAAACGCATAAACTTACCGGAAAACTGAAAAACTTTTACTCTATTTACATAACTTATGAATATAGGGTGGTTTTTTATTTAAACAAAAACAACATTTATTTGGTTGCTATGGGTACTCACGATGAAGTTTACTAATTTTGCCATGGAGCCAGAATTAAAAAATTTTGAAAATCAACTGCATGATTTAGCCAAAAAGCTTTTGGATGAATTTTTAAGTATCCGCACCAATAGGCCAACCACGAAACTCGTTGAGGATATTAAAGTTCTGCATTATGGCGAGGAAATTCCTATAAAATCACTTGCCTCATTAAGTATCAGTTTGCCGAGGGATATTATTATATCGGTTTGGGACAAGGGTGCCGTGGGACCGGTTTCCAAGGCAATTGAATCTTCTGGCTTAGGCATGTCGCCAACTATTGAAGGTAATGTATTGCGGCTTACGCTCCCGGCCTTAACCGAAGAAAGGAGAGCTGACCTCATAAAGTTAATTAAGAAAACTGCCGAAGAAATCAGAATTCGTGTTCGGCAGATGCGCGATGAAATAAACAAGAAAATCAAAAAAGCGGAAGACGAAGATCAGTTTGGAGAAAGCGAGGCATTTAAATTTAAGGAAAGAGTCCAAAAATCAGTGGATAGGACGAATGGAGAGATTGAGAAACTATTGAATTTAAAAATAAAAGAAATCAGTGAATAGCCGTTAGCAGTTTTGGCACTCTTGATGCGTTCGCTTCGCTCAGCATCTTTATAAGAGTTGATTTATTAGTGCCAAATGGACATGTCCATTTGGCACTCTTGACACCAGAGTGCCAAGTTATATACTTATAAAGATGCAGGGCATGCCCAGTAATACAACTTCCAGTGTTTTGGGCAAAATTCAAAGAAGTCTCAAATTAAATTGAACTATTATAAATATTATCAGCCGCCAGATTTAATGATTTATTTTTAAATAAATCATGCTGAAAGTTGATATACTGGGTATGCATGAGAGAACAACCAATATACTGCTTGCGGCCGTCGATGAATTTATAAAGTCTGGAGAGCCGGTGAGTTCCGGGTCGCTGTATGAAGACTATGAATTTGGCATAAAGCCGGCAAGCATCCGTTCGGAATTAAGTGATTTGGAGCGCGAGGGGTGGCTTTCTAAACCGCATACTTCAGGGGGGCGGATTCCTACCGACAAAGCTTTTGAATTTTTTGCCAAAAGAGCTATGCGCGATATCAAAGTCAATCATAAGCCCGATAAAAACTTTTTAGCCCTCGCCGAACTTTTCCTTGAAAAGGAGTTTAAGGATTTTGTAAGCGGGTTTGCGGATGAGGTGCGTCTTTTGAGTGTCGGTTTTGCAGAGGACGAGCAAGAGTCGTATAAAAGCGGCTTGGACGATCTATTTCATGAAATCAACGCGGCTACACCCAGGGCTTTTTATGAAATTGTGAAAGATTTAGAGATTATGGAGCAAAGAATCTCTGATCTCCTTTGCGGTTATGGCGCAGATGATGCCGGCCCCAAGGTTTTTATCGGCAAGAAAAGCCCGTTAATCAAGAGCGATTTAATCACCACCGTCTTTGATGTATTTGACAACGGAAGTTCTAAAGTATTTTTTGCGGCCTTTGGCCCCAAGAGGATGAATTACAGGAAAAATATCGGAGCGTTTGTAAATTTAAGGAAGGCAATAGAACGATAAACAAAAATTAAAAAATCAAAGTGCAAAATTGATGAAGCTCAAAAAAGTATTAAAATAATTTTTTGAGCAACCAGAATTTTTATTTTTGCCTAAAGCCTGTCGGCTCGGCCGTGTAAGGATATTTAATTTTTGATTTAAGGTGTATGGATGACCCGCCAAATAACAATAATGAAGATAATGTTAACGAACTAACAGAGCTACGCCAGAAGCTGGAAATGTGCGAAAAAGAAAAGGAAGAATACTTAAGCGGTTGGCGGAGGTCAAGGGCCGACTATGCGAATTATAAAAACGAAGAAATCAAGCGGCTGGAAGATGTGGTAAAATACGGCAACGCCGACATAATAAAAGAGTTAATCGCAGTTTTGGAAAGTTTTGATCTGGCACTGCAAAATTTTAATGAAAAGGAGGCGCAAAACGGAATAACTCGGATGAAGGACCAGCTCTCGGAGATTCTTCGCCGCCGCGGCTTGCAAAAAATTGAAGTAAAGGCCGGAGAATTATTTGATCCGGCATATCACGAAGTAGTCACGCAGGAAGAGTCAGAAAGGCCGCCGGATTCAATTTTAGAAGAATTATCCGCTGGCTACACCCTACACGGGAAAGTTATTAAACCAAGCAAGGTGAAAGTGGTGAAGTAAAACGAAACACCTTCACCCCGCCCTCTAAGCGCAAAATAATATTGGGTGGCGGAGTAATACAAATACAATATAAAAAGCAATTTATTTTATTAAATGCATAGAGGGCGGGGTTGCTCAATTTAATTAAATTGTTCGCTGCGCTCACTATTAATTTGTATATGAGCAAAATTTTAGGTATAGATCTCGGAACCACCAACTCCGCCATGGCAGTGATGAAGGGTGGTAGCCCTGAGATGATTGAAAATGCGGAGGGGGCGAGAACTACTCCCTCTGTTGTCGGCGTCTCCAGGGCCAAGGAGCGGCTTACCGGATTGCTTGCTAAAAGGCAGGCGATTACCAATCCCCAAAATACAATTTTCAGCGTTAAGAGATTAATTGGCAGGAAATATAATGACAAAGAGGTGCAGGAAGATAAGAAGCTAATGCCGTATGAAGTTAGGAATTCCAAGAGCGGCGGGGTTGAAATCAAACTTGGAGAGGCGTGGCTTACACCGGAGGAAATTTCGGCGATGGTCTTACAGAAGCTCAAGGCGGACGCCGAGGCGAAGCTCGGCGAGAAAATTGAAGAGGCGGTCATTACGGTCCCCGCTTATTTTGACGATTCGCAGAGGCAGGCCACGAAAAACGCCGGCGAGATCGCGGGATTAAAGGTGAAGAGAATATTAAATGAGCCAACCGCGGCTGCTTTGGCCTACGGCTTGAATAAAAAGAAAAACGAAAAAATCGTGGTTTATGATTTCGGCGGCGGCACTTTTGACATTTCGGTTTTGGAAGTTGGAGACGATACGGTGGAAGTTAAAGCGACGGGCGGCGATACATTTTTGGGTGGCGACGATTTTGACAGGAGAATCAATGAGTATTTGATCTCCGAATATAAAAAATCTGCAGGAATTGATCTTGGCAAGGATCCATTGGCGCTCCAACGACTTAAGGAAGCCGCCGAAAAAGCCAAGCATGAGCTTTCTGCCGCGTTTGAAACGGAAATAAATCTTCCCTACATTAGCTCTGATGCTTCCGGCCCAAAGCACTTTTTAATGAAGCTCACAAGGGCTAAATTGGAGGAACTGGTCAAAGACTTGATACAAAAATCAATTAAACTGGTAGAAGAAACGGTGACGAGCCCCACTCCAAAAGGCGCCGGTTTTGGGCTCAAAGATATAGACGAGATTATCTTGGTTGGCGGCCAGACCAGGATGCCATTAATGCAGGCTGAAGTTAAAAAATTATTCGGCAAAGAACCCCACAAAGGGATAAATCCCGATGAGGTTGTGGCAATGGGGGCCGCAATACAAGCCGGAATTTTACAGGGTGACGTGAAAGATATCTTGCTCTTGGATGTAACACCGCTAACTTTAAGTATTGAAACGCTTGGTGGAGTTGCCACGGCCATGATCAGCAAAAACACCACTGTACCTACCGCCAAAACTCAAACCTTTTCAACCGCCTCTGATAATCAGCCGTCGGTCGAAATTCACATCTTGCAGGGAGAGCGGCCTGTGGCGCACGACAATAAGACCTTAGCCCGATTTATTTTGGACGGCATTCCGCCAGCGCCAAGAGGCATTCCGCAGGTTGAGGTAACTTTTGACATAGACGCGAACGGAATCTTGAATGTGTCCGCAAAAGATAAGGCGACCGGCAAGAGCCAAAGTGTTAAAATTGAAGCTTCAACTGCTTTATCAAAAGAAGAAATTGAAAAATTGAAACAAGACGCCGCGGCTCATGCCGAAGAAGACAGAAAAAAGAGCGAGTTGATTGAGGCGAGGAATCACGCCGAATCTCTGATTTATATTTCCGAGAAATCCCTGAAGGATGCCGAGGGTAAAGTTCCCGCCGAACTTAAGGACGCCATAAATGCGAAAATAGAAAATCTTAAAAATGCCAAAAATGGCGAAGATGTGTCCGCAATTAAAGCGGCTACCGATGAACTCTCCGGGGAAATCCAAAAGATCGGGCAGATGATGTATAATAAAAATGATTCTCAAAAACCCCCAGAAGCTTCTGATCCCGGAACAAGCGGGAATCATTCTTAATAGCTGACAATTGACAACTGACCCCTGACTAAAATAAGTCATGTGTCATGCGTCACATGTCATGTGTCACCTTGAGCGATTTACTTAGTTCAACACGAAATGAGGCAGAAGTTGATGTCTCTGCCATGAAAATCAATGGCCTCACAATTGCGGGCGCCATTTTAGCTTTTGCCTTTTCGTACTGCCTCTATTCTGTTTTTGGCGGCGGTGGCGCGGCTTTAGCAATTACAGCATTAATATCGGCTATCATGTTTTTGGCCATAATTTTTTTGCAAGCGATTTTTATTAAAGACACCGGTCGCATGGGCATAATGCTTTTTTTGGAAACCGTGGCCATGTTTTTGCCGTTTATTTTTTATGTCTCCAGCTTTATCCTGGTGGGAGTTGCCATAACGTATCTTATGATGCTTTGGGGAGGTGTGAGCGGGAAAAGCGAGATGCAGCAAGCCATGAAGATAAAAATTTTCCGGCTTGGGAAGTTTATTTTGCCAAAAGCCATTACCGCCATTTCAATTTTTGTAGCGGCGAGCTATATAAGTTTTTTCCAAGACCAGAACCTGGTAATATCTCGAGAAACTTTTATGAAGATTGTTCCTACGGTCGATGCTGTGGCAAAATTTGTCTATCCCAACTTGTCTTTGGAGGACAGTTTTGAGTCCGCGCTTACGGAGATAAGCGGCGGCGAGAATTTGAATAAGGAGCAGATTGAGGCAAGCCGCGACAGGTTCGGCCGGTTAATCAAGTTGGATTTTGACGCGAAAGAAAGTTTGGTTAATATAATTTATGACGCTTATAAAAATTACGCCATGGCTATCCCCTCCGGCCAAAAGATTTTAATTCTTGTGGCTTTGGGATTTGCCCTTTTTATCACGGTAAGAAGCGTCGGCGCCCCGATTTATTGGCTTGTGGCTTTGATAACGGCATTTATCTATGAAATACTGCTTGCTTTGGGATTCGCGGCGGTAGTTCTGGAAACCAGAAGCAAGGAGATAGTACTACTAAAATAACTACAAATTTTCTACCAATGGCTACGAATAACCCAGTCTTTTATTTGTAGCGATTTGTAGAATTTGAATAAAAGTTCGCAGTA
>JACOXY010000016.1:0-33469 GCA_016182095.1 Candidatus Liptonbacteria bacterium | reverse complement strand
AGTACTACTAAAATAACTACAAATTTTCTACCAATGGCTACGAATAACCCAGTCTTTTATTTGTAGCGATTTGTAGAATTTGAATAAAAGTTCGCAGTATGAAGGATTTCTACAAAATTTTAGGGCTACATAAGGGAGCTACCGAAGAGGAGATAAAAAAAGCTTACAGGAAAATGGCTCACGAATACCATCCAGACAAGAAGGGCGGCGACGAGAAAAGATTCAAGGAAGTAAACGAGGCCTATCAGGTTTTATCAAACAAGGAGAAGCGCGCTAATTATGACCGTTTTGGGACGGCTGATTTTCCCGGCGGAGGCGGCCCGGCTTATGGTTGGGGCGGTTTTCCTTTTCACGGGAACGAACCTTTTGGCTCCGCTCAAGGTGAATCATTTGGGTTCGGTTTTCCCGGAGATGCGGGAGATATCGGCGATATTTTTGACGCTTTTTTTGAAGGGCTGGGCGTAAAACCCCGACGTAAGAGTTACAGCCGCGGCGCAGATTTGGAAATTAGCGAGGTGATCACGCTTGAAGACGCTCTCCATGGCGTAACCAAAAAAATTCAATTCAAAACTTTTATTAAATGCGAGACTTGCGGGGGAGAGGGCGCTGAACTTTCGGCTGGCACGAAAATTTGCGAAAAATGCGGCGGGCAGGGAGAAGTCAAGGAAAGCCGCAAAACATTTTTCGGCAGTTTTTCGCAGGTAAAAACCTGTGGCCAGTGTTATGCTACCGGCAAAATTCCGAATAAAATTTGCAGATCTTGCGGAGGCGTGGGGCGCGTTAAGGGCGAGAAAGAAGTTACCATAAATATTTTGCCGGGGGTAAGCAGCGGCCAATTGATCCAGGTTCAGGGGGCCGGAGAGTCTGGAGAGAGAGGCGCGAGCCAGGGAGATCTTTATGTAAGAATTGTGATTAAGCCGCACCACCTATTTAAGAGAGAGGGACAAAATTTACTACTTAGGCATGACATAGACTTGGTTCAAGCCCTGCTTAAGGATGAAATCTTGATAACCGGTCTTCGCGGCAATAAGATAAAGGTCAGTCTTACCCCCGGATTTAACTTCGCTGAATCCGTAAAAATTGCCGGAGAAGGCATGCCTCGCTTCGGCGGCCACGACTCCTTCGGCTCTACGGAAGGCAAGCGAGGGGATTTATTTTTGTCATTTAATGTTTTGAAGCCGTCCAAGATGGATCCTAAATTGAAAAAATTGCTGGATGAGATGAGATAAAATAGCTCAAAAACACTGCCCATGTTCTTTGCCTAATCAATGGCCCGAGCGTTAAGAACTCCGCCGAGATCCTGGTAAAGTTCGAAATGCTTTGTTAGGACGTTGTTGGACTCGTCTGATTCGCGAATTTCTGAATCTGAATCAACCGTTGCGCTTACTTCGTATGTCTTGCCAAGCTCTGATAAGGTTACCGGGTATAGCCAAGCGCCACTAATTTACCTCATCATCTTAAGGTATTGCGAAGGTTGCTAAGCTGTCGTGGAACTCTGTAAGGCACGATTGCTGATCTATAGGATCGCCATAAGCTACGGCTGACAGTACGTACACAACGCCCGTATCGGGCACGAAGGCCATTTCGTAAGGGGCGGCGAATAGAGCATCCACACCGTGGCGGCGGATCGCTGGTCGATTCGCTAGTGTAGACAGAACGTCTATCTCACTGGTTGATGGAGGATTGTGCAGCAGAAGCCATTGGTCAAGCGCCATCTGCATCGAGTTATCTTCGAGGCCGAGGGACAAATGACAGCCAGTCTGGGGGGCTTCGTCCGGAGAGGCGCCCGTGGCTTGAGCGGGACCGAATACCGCAATGGTGTAAGCCTGGCCTGGCCCGAGAGGTGCCGGAGGAACGGCCATCTCTTCAGGAAGGAGATCGGGGGGAAAACCGATGGAAACTCCAGTAGTGGCATCGGAAAATTCAGGCCAGATGTTCAGAGTGATCGGTAGCGGTCGCGCGACCGTGTCGGCTTCAGACCGAAGGTGAAGGGTTCCCTCGATCGTCTGAAAGGGAGTCCCCTCGGGTATTGTAAACGAGAGGTCGAAGACCTGCGACGACCCGGCGCTCATGGGAGTGATGGCCGCAGGACTAACGGAGATGTAGGGCGTGAGTGCTGGGACCACGCCTGCAGTCATAGCGGGGACCGGCCTTAGGAAGGAGGCTGTTGCCTGGATGCTCTCCGAGTCGCCCGGCGTGAGGGTGACGACAAGGTGATTCGGCGTCCAGCTGATCGGCGGCGTGGTCGTTCCCGGCGCCGCCTGGGGCGGCCAAACGAGGGCCATTGCCAGGACGACGAGTGACGCCGCAAGCAGCGCAGAGAGTGTCAGAACACGATGGCGAACGAATAGCATATGATCAAATGATAACACGCCCTTGGAGGAGACTGCAAAAGGCTTGGGACGGCGACTTTATCCAACTGTGCACCCACCAGGATTTGAACCTGGGACCATCTCCTTAAAAGGGAGCTGCTCTACCGGACTGAGCTATGGGTGCTCTCCTGCGCTTTGTTTTAATCACAAAGCTTCGGATGAGCAAGCGTGTAAATGATACTGCTTGCCCTTCCGAAGCATTACGATTTGGTAATGCGAAGGAGGGAGCTATGGGCGCGATTTTTGATTACTTAATATATCTTATTTTAACCCAAAGCGCAAATTTTTTGAAGTAGTTTTGCTGCATTTGCCGATCTTGGCAAATCCTGCTACCATTTTACTCATTAGTTTATTAGCGCTAAGCGATTTGCCATCATGTCCGAAGCGCGTCAAAAATATTTATTGGTCTTTATAGGAATAGTAATTTTGGCTGTCGCGGCCGGTGTTTTTGTCTATCCTACCGGATACGGCGCTTCCTATAAGCCGTGGAAATTGGGCTTGGACTTGGTAGGCGGCAGCCATCTTATTTTTGAGGTTGATATGTCAAAAGTGGAGAGTGGCGATAGATCTCCAGTACATGATGGCTTGCGCGATGTGATCGAGCGTCGTGTTAATACCTTTGGTGTTTCTGAACCGCTTGTCTATACGGCAAAAGAGGGGGACTCGTACAGAATTATAGCCGAAATTGCCGGTATTAAAGATTCAGCCGAGGCGATTCGGCAAATCGGCCGCACCGCCTTTTTGGATTTTCGGGAAGTGGTTGAAGTGGGAACTTCAACGCATCCCGAGACGGAAACCTCCGGAACATCTTCGCTTGATGTGGGAAGCGTCCCAACCCCCAAATTTGAATATAAAGAAACCGGTTTAACCGGCAGATTTCTTAAAACCGCGAGAGTTGATTTTGATCAGCTCGGCAAACCGCAAATTGCCATTTCATTTAATAGCGAAGGCGCGGCCCTGTTTGAGGAGATAACGGATAAAAATGTCGGCCGCCCCCTAGCCATCTTTTTAGACGAAGCGTTGATATCCGCCCCGGTGGTAAACCAAAAAATAGTTGGAGGAAACGCTGTCATAACCGGACAATTTACTCTCCCCGAAACAAAGGCGTTGGCCGGACTTCTTAGCGCGGGCGCGCTCCCGGCCCCCATTAACTTAATAAGCCAGCAAACCGTGAATGCCACACTGGGCATAAACTCTTTAAGTAGGGCGATTTATGCCGGCTTTATCGGCTCTCTCTTGATTTTGCTTTTCATGGTTATTTATTATCGTCAATTTGGAGCTTTCGCGGGATTGGCACTACTCATATATCTTACTGTGACGCTTGCTGTTTTTAAGTTTGTTCCTATAACCATGACGCTTGCCGGCGTGGCTGGTTTTATCCTATCTATTGGCATGGCTGTTGACGCAAACATTCTGATTTTTGAGAGGACCAAAGAAGAACTTAGGCGGGGCTTATCGCGCCTTTCGGCGATAGAAGAGGGTTTTAGGAGAGCGTGGCCTTCCATACGCGACTCGAATATTACAACCATAATTTCAACAATTATCTTATATTTCTATACTTCAAGCTTTGTGCGTGGATTTGCCCTGACTTTATTTATTGGTGTTTTAACCAGCATGTTTAGCGCGATTATTGTGACCCGCACAATGTTGAGATTATTTATAAAGAACAAATGAACATTATAGCTAAACGCAAAATCTTTTTGACTATTTCCGGCTTGTTGGTCGCGGCGAGCATTTTAGCCATCGCTATTTTCGGCTTCAACCAAGGGATTGATTTTAAGGGTGGGACTTTTTGGCAGATTAAATTTTTGCCTGTTGTGAGCGCTTCGAATCCATCCGAAGATAATGTCCCATCTGTCTCTGGGCTTCAGAATTTTATGGATCGCGAATTGGGACTTAAGACGCTCGCGGTTTTGGGTTCCGCGGGAGATTTTATAATACGCGCTCCCAGCATTAGTGAAGCAGAACACCAAGATTATTTGGTGAAACTAAAAACTAAATATGGAGATCTTCACGAGTTGTCGTTCCAGTCTATTGGTCCGACGATTGGCCATGAATTGCGCGAGAGGGCCATAACGGCCGTGCTTTTGGTTTTAGTCGGCATCTCGCTTTATATCGCTTTCGCGTTTCGGAAAGCATCAAAGCCGGTTGCTTCCTGGAAATATGGAGTTGTTACGCTTGTCACTTTATTTCATGACATTGCTCTCCCCACTGGCATGATGGCGGTGTTTGGTAAATTTTATGGAGCGGAGATTGACACTAATTTTATGGTGGCGATTTTAGTTATTTTAGGATTTTCCGTTCACGACACCATTGTTGTTTTTGACAGGATCAGGGAAAATTTGATGCATGAAAGAAACAAAGATGAGCTCACAAGAATCGTGAATATGAGTGTAAACGACACCATGTTCCGGTCAATCAATACATCGCTCACTCTTATCATCGTTTTACTGACCCTCCTAATACTTGGTCCGGATACGCTCACTTATTTTATACTGGCGCTTCTTTTGGGAGTTGTCGCCGGCACCTACTCCTCAATTTTTGTCGCTTCGCCTCTTTTAACAGTGTGGCATGATGTAGCGAAGCGACACTGAATCCTGCCCGCAGTGAGTTTGTAGAACCCGCCGAAAGGTGGCGAGCCCGCTTCTTACAGTTTAGCGTGACTGGGACAAAGGGGGGGGCAGGAGCGCCCGTTGACTTGACAAGGTATAGCGTGTTATATTATACTGTATCAATATAAGAATTAAGCAATAAATATGCTCAATCTAAGCGCTATTATCAAGGTTTTAACGGATGGCTTAAGTGATCGGCAAAAAGAGGTTTTAAATAAGCGCTTTTGCCTGGACGGCAAAGGAGGCAGTTTAACGCTCGCGGCGTTGGGCGGGAAATATGGGGTTACAAGGGAAAGAATACGGCAGATTGAAGCCGCGGCTCTTCAAGACGTGAGAAAAAGAATTGGTTCCGAGCCGGTCAAATCAATTTTAGCGGCAGTCCATAAGAAGGTTGAGAAGGACGGCGGATTATCCGCTGAATCCTCCATAATCTCTCTGCTTAAAGAAAGCTTTGGGTTCACACTAAACGCCGATCAACTTCACTTCATATTGGAAGCGGAGCGCAAGCTTTCATTTTATCCCGACGATAAGGAATTTCACAGTTTCTGGTATGTTGACGACATGTCGCTACAAAATGCCAAAGCGGCCATAAGTAATACTTATAAATCTTTCTCTTTGGCCAAGGAAAATGTTTTAGAAAAAAATTCTTACGATGAGCTTTCTTCGCAGGATAAAAACCACCTTGTGATTTCCAAGAAATTCGGCTTTAACGCGTATGGGGATTTTGGATTAAATGACTGGCCGGAGGTGAATCCCAAAACAGTGCGCGACAGGGCATATTTGGTGCTTAAAAAATTCGGCAAACCCGTTCATTTCAAGGAGATAGCGACTCTTATTCAGCAGAAAAAATTTGACGAGAAAAAAGTTCACGCCTCAACCGTGCATAACGAGCTTATTAAGGACGCAAGGTTTGTGCTGGTCGGCCGCGGAGTTTACGCCCTTACTGATCAGGGTTTTGAACCCGGCACAACCAAAGAAGTCATTGAGCGTATTTTGAAAAACAATGGCGCGCTTAACTCCGGCGAAATCGTAAAGCTAGTCCGCTCCGAAAGGCAGTTTAAAGAAAACACCATTCTTTTGAATTTGCAGAATAAAAAGCACTTTACCAGGGCTTCTGATGGCAGGTACAAATTAAATGAAGCATAGCTTCATTTAATAACATTTAACATTTGACCTTTGACAAGTAACGCCCCGAAAATTTTTGAGGCCTTTGTTTTTAAGGTCAATTGTCAATTGTCAATTGTCAATTGTACAATATAAGCATGTCGCCGATTGAAACTTTATTCACCACTTTTGGTTTTGCCTGGAACATGCTCTTGCAGGTTTGGTGGTTATTACTGCCCATTGTTTTGTTTTTAATCTTTAGAGATTTGTGGGTCTTTTATTTAAAACTTCAGTATCTTCAAAAATTCACTTGGACCTTATTAGAGGTTAGTGTTCCTCGCGAAATACTCCGCACGCCCAAAGCCATGGAGCAAGTTTTTGCGGCGGTAAACGGCATAGATCCTACGATCACACTTACAGAAAAATGGTGGAAGGGTTTAATTGTGGATTGGATAAGTTTTGAGATGGTGGGTATCGCTCGCAGTGTCCACTTTTTTATCCGCGTTCCCACTAAATATCGGAACCTTATTGAGGCGGCGATTTACGCGCAATATCCGGGAGCGGAAATAAAAGAATCTCCGGACGACTATCTAAATATCCTGCCGGAAAATCTTCCCAACCAAACATATGACCTTTTTGGCCTTAACTTAAAACTATCCAAAGAGGAGCCATATCCGATACGGACCTATCCTTATTTTGAAGACATTGAAGAGGAGCGGCGGCTTGATCCACTTGCCGCGATTACCGAAGTCATGTCTCGTTTGCGCGAGGGGGAAGTGGTTTTGATACAACTTCTCGTTCGTCCCACAGTGCGCAATCTTAAAGAAGAAGCAAAAAAAATTATTGAGGAGATGATGGGCAAAAAAAAGATCGGCGCTGATGTTGAGGGCGCAATGGCCAGCATAATTTCCGTAACCCCCGGACAGCGGGATGTGGTAAAGGGCATTGAAGAAAAGCTTTCAAAAATTTTACTGGAAGCCAATCTCCGGTTTATCTATGTTGACCATCGCGCCAATTTTACGCGGTCTAACGCGTCGGCAATAGCCGGAGCTTTTCAGCAGTTTAACACGAGAAACATGAATGGGCTTAAGCCATTAAAGAAGACGCTTACAATTGCCAAGTGGCCATTTTTCAAGCAACAAAGATTATTTTTGAAAAAAAGGAGGCTTTGGAATGCTTATAAAAAAAGGTGGTTTGCGGATGATAGGGCTCGTGTTAACGCTTGGTCGCGGGGATTTCTTGTTAACACGGAAGAATTAGCGACTCTCTACCACTTTCCGGCATCAGTAGTCGCGGCTCCGCGCCTGGAGCGGATTGAGGCCAAAAAAGGAACACCGCCAGCTAATTTACCTCTTGGGTAAATTAGCAAACTCTAAATTCTAAACTCTAAACCCCAAAATAAATAAAAAACCAAAAACCAAAAATAAAAAATCCCTCACTCAAGAAGGAGTTTGGGTTGGTTCTGGAAATCGTAACATTAATTACCAACAATAAATTATTAAGATATAATTAATTTTGAGAAGAAGCGGAAAATGCTCCTTCTTGAGTGAGGGATGAATAACACTGCTGATAATATATTTGCCACTTCTAATTTTCGCGGAGAGAATGTTAAGTTTGGCATTAAAACCGACGACAGGCGCCGGCATGTTTATGTTATCGGGAAAACCGGCTCCGGCAAAACCAATCTCATGGAGGTTATGGCTATAAACGATATCCGCGCGGGTCATGGAGTTGCCGTTGTTGACCCTCACGGAGAATTCGCGGAAAAAATGCTGAAGTTTGTGCCGGAAGAGAGAGTACAGGACACGATTTATTTTAATCCGTCCGATACCGAATACCCGGTTGCTTTTAATCCCATGGAGCAGGTTTCCTCCGACTTCAGGCATCTTATTGCCTCCGGGCTTATGGGAGTTTTCAAAAAAATCTGGGTTGATGCCTGGTCGGCGAGGATGGAATACATTTTGAATAACACGCTTTTGGCGCTTCTTGAATATCCGGGCGCGACTATTTTGGGCGTTATGCGTATGATGGCGGAAAAAGATTACCGTAAAAAAATTGTGGATAGCCTAAAGGATCCTGTTATCAAGGCCTTTTGGGTTAATGAGTTCGGGCGCTACTCGGAGCGTTATGAAACCGAAGCTTTGGGCGCGATCCAAAATAAAATCGGCCAGTTTATTTCAAACCCGCTAATCAGGAACATCGTTGGCCAGCATCATTCGTCCATAAATATGCGGAAGATAATGGACGAGAAAAAGATTTTCATAGCCAATCTATCAAAGGGGAAGATCGGCGAGGACAATTCGCGGCTTTTGGGCGCCATGCTTATTACCCGTCTGCAACTCGCGGCTATGTCCAGGGTTGATATACCCGAGGGCGAGCGCAACGATTTTTATCTTTATGTCGATGAGTTCCAAAACTTCGCGACCGATTCCTTCGCGAGCATTTTATCAGAGGCAAGAAAATATCGCTTAAGTCTTACTTTGGGGCATCAATATATTGAACAGCTTGATGAGAAGGTAAGGCCGGCTGTATTCGGGAACGTCGGGACCCTTGCTGTTTTCAGGGTTGGAGCGTTTGACGCGGAGTTTTTGGAAAAGGAATTTATGCCGGAATTTACCGCAAGCGACTTGGTGAATTTACCGAAGTGGAGCGTTTATATAAAACTTATGGATAAAGTTGTGCGAAGAAACGAAAGGCCTTTGCGAAGCGTGTTAGGGGGGCAGAGCGAACCCATTAAACGATCACCATTTATACGAGATTACAACCAGGTCGGCGGGGACCAAACCAATAGGCTATTGCCCCGAAGGCGCGAAGAAATATGGCCGGAGAGAAATAATCGGCCCCCACGTCCGAACCAGGGAGGAGAGAACTCAAAAACAAACTTACCGGATCTGCGGAAATTTTTGAGCGAACGAACCGCAAAACGAGAACCCCCTTTGCCGAAGATTCCAAGGCCGCCATTTTCAGATGACGATGAAAAAACTAAAGGGGTATAGGGTCTTGGGTATTGGGTATAGTTAAAACCCCTAAATGGGCGAGCCCATCGGGCTTTAGCCTAAACCCTAAACTCTAAACCCTAAACCCTAAACTCTAAACTCTAAACCCTAACTTGCGTTTTCACGTCATTACTATATTTCCGAAAATTCTTGATTCTTATTTTGCCGAATCGCTTTTTAATCGCGCCAGGAAAAATAAAATTTTGGAAATTCATGTTCATAACTTGCGTGACTACACGGCCGACAAGCACCACAAAGTTGACGACAGGCCGTTTGGCGGAGGACCGGGAATGGTGTTTAAAATTGAGCCAATTTTTAAAGCAGTTAATAAGTTGTTAAGTTCTAAGTTGGTAAGTTCGGATAGAAAACTTAAAAACTTAAAAACTTATAAACTTAAAACTAGGGTTATTCTTTTCAGCACTCGAGGAAAAAAGTTTGACCAAAAAACAGCTAAGCGCTTGTCTAAATATGATGAGCTGATTTTGATTTGCGGGAGATACGAGGGCGTTGACGAGCGCGTGGCAAAATACGTCGCGGACGAGGAAATATCAATAGGTGATTATGTCTTATCCGGGGGAGAACTGCCGGCTGCCATATTAATTGAAGCAGTGAGCCGTTACATTCCTGGATTTTTAGGCAAACTCGCTTCTTTAGAGGATATAAAGGGTTCATATCCTGTCTATACTCGACCGTCTAAATTTTTTTACGAAAAATTTAGACGGTCGAGCTCTCTTAAAAACAAAAAACAAAAATCTTGGGATGTTCCCAAGGTCTTGCTTCGCGGCCATCATAAATACATAAAAGAGTGGCGGGGACACGGAAGATAATATAAGCGACAAGTGGCAGATGATTATGTAGAACGCAGAACATGTAACTGTTATACTAATTAAATGAATAAGAAGCGTCTTTTTTTGCGAGTTTTAATACCTTGTTTTTTGTTTCTGGCTTTCAGTTTAATCCCGGTTAATGCCGAGGAGATTGGACTCGGAATTTCTAAGTCTATTTTTGACATTACGCTCTTGCCCGGCAGTAGGCATTCCGATAACGTTATTATTGTGAATCGCAGCCGGGAATTGCCACTGCCCGTAAATATTGTCCTAAACCTTTGGGATTTAAAGGAAGGCTCCGAAGATATTGAATTCGTGCTCGTGGAGCCCACGCTGAATGCCACTCGTTGGTTTACCTTGAATTCTAATAACTACATTCTTGCTCCCGGTGAAGAGAAAAAAATTCAATTTTCAATTACTCCGCCGCGCGATGTTTCCCCCGGAACATATCTCGTTACCATGAGGTTTCAGCCGGTTTTGCCGCCATCTTACTTTGAGCAGGGCAGTTCCAGGGTTATTCCCGAAATAGCGTCGCTTTTCTTTTTGCGCGTCAATGATTTGTCGCTTAATGAAACGGTATCGCTATATAAAGCCGATCTTTTGGAACTGGAATTGATTTCGTTCGGCGACAAGCGCTCTTTAATTAGAGATTTTATTTTGCCGACGGCAAATGCCGGAGTATTTGATGACGCAGTGCGGAAGATAGTTGCCTCCATATCTAATAAGGGGCTCTATCATTTTGCCGCGAGTGGATACATTGAAATTAGAAACTGGTATGGCGGATTGGTTGCGAGAAAAGACTTGCCGTCAAGATATATTTTACCAAAGCACGATCGAAAAATAGAGATTGAAATTATTCCGGAATCCTCGCTGCCGGAATCAACTTCTCTTTTTAGACGCGCGCCATTTGTGATTCGCGATTTGCTGTACGCCAACTCTTATTTTGGTCCTTACACGGCTACTTTGGTTTTGCAGAATCCCATTAGCGTATCTTCGGATAACGATACGCTGTATATTGGATCGGCGCCCGATAATAAAGCCGTTCTTATTGAACAGACGGTTTCTTTCTGGATTATTCCCTGGAAATTTTGGCTTATTCCTATTTTAATCGTCTTTCTACTTTTGCATTTTGTTTGGCGAAAACGAAACAGATTAAGAACTGTATTTAAAGTTTTAACAGGAAAGTCGGCATGATATACCCAAAATATTCCGGTTTTTTTATGACGGTTCCCGATGAGTGTCACGGGTTATAGCAAAGCATATTTCCCTGTACTCCGCACCCCGCACTAATTCCTCTTGTAGTTTGCGCTCAAATTAAATCTATACTGCATTATCGCCTATGGCTTTATTTGTTTCTAAACAGCAGTTACCGATTGAATTAGTGCGGGGTCCTCATCGCTCTAGATGCTCGGCCACACTCGCATAGACGCATAGAGCGATGGGAGTTATCCACAGGTTGGAATTTTACGTCTGCCAACATTCGCAATATAATAAATGAATAAAACTAAAACGGCATGATTAGAAACTTTTATAAGATCGGTAAATTGCAGATTAGTTCGGTTTTAATTATCGCGCTTTTGGCGATGTCGGCTGGCGTTTATTTTTCCTTGAGTGATACCAAGGCAGCGGCCCTAACAAGTGTTAGGGATATTTTGTCTTCTTCACAGCCCAGCGCCACCTCTACTCATCAAATTACTTTCGTTCACACTACTGGCATTGCTCAAGCCAACGGGGATAAAACTATAACAATTGAGTTTGATACTTCAGGAACGGCCTTCGATCTTTCTAATGTCACATCCACTGACATTGATTTTGCGGTTGGCGACAGTTCTAACTGTGACACTGCTTCATATACTGACTATGATGTTGCAGTCGCTACCAGTTCGGGTGCTTGGGGCATTGGCATTAATTTGACAACTGATGTAATAACATTTATTTACCCCTCGAACTCCACAACTACTATTACTGCCAATAGGTGTGTGAAGATTGAAATTGGCGGCAATGCGACATTTAGAACAACCGGCGCCAATAACATTACTAATCCAGCGAAATCAGCCGGAGTCGGCACGTCTGATGTTTATACAATGGCAATTGCCGGCACCTCTGGAGACTCTGGCAATACGTTGGTTGCTATTATTGAAGGTGTAACAGTATCGGCAACAGTCGCAGAGTCATTGACCTTTACCATTACCGGAGTTACTTCGGGAAATTGTGTTCAGGGCAAGGGTGGGAACGGATATACCGCGACATCCACTACGTCATCAACCGTGCCATTCGGCCAACTGACCGCAGATACGTTTACACAGGGGTGCCAAGACATATTGGTAAAAACCAACGCGCCAAGCGGCTTTAATTTAACAACGCGCACTAGCTCTTCCTTAATTAACGCCAACAATAATTCAATTCCGGACACGGACTGTGACAGCGAGGATTGTACTACTGCTGTTGCGACAACATGGACTACCGCTACTGATTCAGGTTTTGGTTATTCGTGTGATCCCGGTGGCACCACTGACGCTTGTAACTCTACGTTTTCTACCAGCACTGTTTTTAGGCCGTTCTCTTCTTCAACGGCAGTGTCGGTTGCGTCAACCACAAGCGCTACGGCGGTGGCTGGTGATACACAAAGAATTTTGTATAGGGTAGCGGTGGATTCGGCTCAACAAGCGGGATCTTACAATACCGTAGTTACTTGGGTTGCGAGCCCGTCATTTTAATAAATTTAAGATTTATGATTTCAGATTTCAGATTGAAAATTACGAATATAACAGCAATTGGTTTTATTGCCCTGGTATTTATGGCTTTGTTTTCAATGTTCATGTTTCGCGCCGTTAGCGCTGCGACAGTTTCTCCGCTAACTTTTGATGTTACGGTTGATCCAGGGCAGGTTGTCTCCAATTACATAACAATTTTTAACACCGAAGGAACTCCTATTGGCTTTAATGTGGAAGCTGAAGATTTTACGGCCGTGGGCGAAAGTGGCGGAGTTGCGCTCTCTGACAGCGTATCGCCAGAGCTGTCGGCTAAAAACTGGCTTACTTTCTCTCCAAACAGTTTTGTTGTTGAGCCCGGGAAATCCGCGACTATCCAGTTTACTCTACAGGTTCCATTAGATGCCGATCCGGGCGGTAAGTACACTTCGGTAGTGTTTTCTTCAACCCCTGGTGTTGGTGGGGGCGGCCCAGCCATAGCTCAAAAGATAGCCAGCTTGCTACTGATTAAGGTAACCGGAGTTGTTCAGGAATCCCTGGCTGTTAGGTCTTTCGAATCCCCGGAATTTTTGGAAAATGGGCCGGTTAGCTTCGTCCTGCGCTTGGAGAATAGGGGGACCGTTCATTTAAAACCTGCGGGATATGTGTTTTTTCAGGATTGGCGCGGCAATGAAGTTGAAAAATTGGCCCTGGGAATATACGGCAGCGCCAATGAGCCGCTCTCTGCGAGCGTTAGCTTCTGGGTTATTCCCTGGAAGATTGTCGGATTAGCGTCACTGGTTTTGCTTCTGTTATTTGGTTTCTTATTTAAAGCTAAGGGCAGGGTAGGGATGGCGTTTAAAGTATTGTTTAGGGGGGAATAGTAATAAAAACAAGTTGCGATTAATAGCGCTCCAGATAATGGGGCGCTTTCTGTATCCTCCCATTTGGTATGCCAGGTAGTAGAAATGCGAGCCGGTTTCATCCCAAATATTATTTTATCCAAATATATCCTGTTTTGTGTGGTATGCGGCTTCGTGATTTATAAACATTACTCGCATTTTCACTACCTGGTATAATTAAATGCATGATAGCATGGCGCAAATTTGCTGTTTTGGCCTGTTTGGTTTCATCGGCTCTTTTTTTGGGCGCGGCTTTAAAAGTGCTTGCTGTTGCCGAAACTGTTACCACAACCGTCGGTATATCGGTTCAAATTGGAGATGTTTCTCCAGCGCCAAGCCCGACTCCATCTCCCGGCCAGGGGAGCGGAGATGAGGTCATTATTCCGCTAAGGGATGAGGCGACTATAGTGATGGAAGGATTTACCTCGCCAAACTCTTTCTTGTCTTTTTTAAGGAACGGATCAATTATGGGGACCGGACTTTCGGATAATGGCGGAAAATTTGTGAAAACAATCAAAACGGAGTCTGGGAATGCTGTTTTTGCCGTATGGGCGCGCGATTCTTCATTTCTTATTTCCCAAACCTCTAATTTTTCTCTAACCTTACCCGGCAGAGCCACTACAACGGTTAAAGATATTTTTATAAGTCCCACCATTAAGCTTTTAAATACGGCGTCTTATAGGGGAATCCCGCAACGCTTTGCAGGCTCTTCTTTCCCAGGAGCAGATATTTACTTTATAGTTGATGACGAACAAAATGGTCTAATTAAAACCGACAGCAACGGCAACTGGGAACATGTTTTACTGACAAAATCCTTAAACGAGGGATTATATAAAATTAAAGTGCGGGGGCGCCTGCCAGATCGCGGTTTATTATCGCCGCTTTCCGAAGAAATTTCAATAAATTTACAAAAGATGCCAAAGAGGGGCGATTGCAATGCTGACGGAAAGGTCAGTGTCACGGATCTCTCTATTATTCTTTTCTATTGGCATCGGCAGAATCCGGAAAATTCGTGTTCTGACTTAAATTTTGACGCGACGGTTGATATTGCGGATATATCAATCCTAATGTATTTATGGACCGGGTAGTGAAAATGTGAGTGGGGTTTTTTAAAAAATATGGCAACGCTATCAATAAAATACATAGGAATATTATCAAGTGATTATTGGCGGGAAAGAAATACTCGCATTTCTACTACCCGGTGGACCGGATAGTAATTTATATCAAAAATAAAAAATTAATCCATTCGGCAAGCTCAGGATTAATGCTGAGCCAAGCCGAAGCATTAAAAATCAAAATGCAAATCAAATATTTCAATATTAAAATTAAACTTCTTGTTTTTGCTCTGGCGTTGTTTGAGTTATTCGCGTCACCCACTTTTGTCGGCGCCGCCGAGCTTTATTTCTACCCGGCGGAGCAAACTTTGGTTACCGGAGAGACTGCGATAGTGGAAGTTCGGCTAAATACCGAGGGTAAATCAATAAATGCGGTTGAAGTTTCCGGGGTGGCTATGGATCCTCTGGAATTTTTAGAAGCGGAGTTCTCCGGGTCGTTTTTGCCGGTAGTTGTGGAAAAACCGGAATTTAAAGATGGCAATTTCCGCTTTGTCGGAGGCGTTCCCAATGGTTTTGTCGGGGATGGCATAATAGGGAGATTGATTGTGAGGGCAAGGGGAGAGGGCGCCTCCGAATTGAGTTTTGCCGGAGCGCGCCTGTTCTTGAATTCAGAAAATCCGGAAGAAATTATTCCCAAGTTTGGATCGGCAAAACTTTTAATGGCTCCAAAAGCCGCCGATTATATCGCTCTTTCTTCAAAATCGCACAGTGAGGATAAGTGGGATACGCACCAAACTCTCTATATTGCATGGGATGCGAAGCAAGAGAAGGAGTACTCATACCGATTATCCAAGTCTCCCGCTGACGCGCCGGACGCGACCCCCGATCTTCCGGCTGGAGATATTAAGTTTGAAGGCCTGGAAGATGGGATATATTATTTTACTATTTGCGAACTTCATAAAAATGAAACTGGAGAGAGCGCCTGTGGCACCGTATCCAGGTTTAGGGCGATGATAGATTTGACGGCACCGGTCTGGATCTCCGCTCACGTAAGCGAGGGAATTCCAGAAACCGAATCGCAGAAATTTGTGAGCTTTATCGCCAATGATAATATCTCGGGAGTAAATCGCTACGAGATTTCAGTTGATAGTTCTGGATTTAAGCCGGTGGAATCCCCGCACGTTTTAGTTGATGAAGACGCGGAAATTGCAGTCTTAAAAGCGATTGACAGGGCTGGCAACGAAACCGCCAAGATAATTGAGTTAAGTCCAAAAACAAGCGGTAAAAAGTATATTTATATTCTGCTTGCCCTTGCTGTTTCTGGTCTTATCGGGTTAATTTTAAGAAAAAGACTGTAGCTTCGCCAAATGTAAAATGTAAATATCAAAGATTAAAATTATGGAGTCCCGCCAAGCGGGACAATCAAAAATTTTGCATTTTGATTTTTAATGCTTCGGCTTGGCTCAGCATTAATCCTGAGCTTGCCGAATGGATTAATTTTTTAAATATTTTTTTACCTGGTATAGCCAGGTAGTAGAAATGCGAGCGGGCTTTATTCCGAATATTATTTCATCCCAATTTATCCTGCTTTGTTCGCTATATGACCTTGTGATTTATAAACATTACTCGCATTTTCACTACCTGGTATAATAAAATAGTGATTTCAAAGTTTAAGAATTTCGCTTTTTACTTCGCGGCAAGTTTTTTTGCGGCTGCCGCATTTTTTATTTTCGTAAACGGAGCGCATGGCGCGAACCTCTCATCTTTGAGAATTGGTCCGTCATCAGGCGCTTTTACGGTCGGCGGCACTTTTAATGTTTCTGTTTTTCTGGAGACTGCCGGAGAGTCAATAAATGCCGTAGATACCTATATTTTATTTCCGCCTGATAAGCTTCAGGTAGTTTCTCCGTCCGCTGGGAAATCCATTATTGAAATCTGGACCGCTCAACCAAGTTATGATAACCAGAACGGGAGGATTCATTTTCAGGGAGGGATACCTAGCCCCGGCATAAAGACAGAAAATGCTGTTATTTCTACTATAACTTTTCGTGTTAAATCTACCGGCAAGGCAGTTATAAGATTTGGCGACGAAACCAAAGTTTTCTTAAATGATGGGCTTGGCACTAATGTTCTGGGCGAGGCAAAACAAGCCATATATGATTTGGTTCTGCCGCCGCCGGCAGGTCCGATAGTTGCCTCCCCGTCTCATCCAAATCAGTCGAGCTGGTATAATTCCGCGTCGGCCATTTTGAACTGGACGGCCGATCAGAATCTTGAAGGGTACAGTTACGTGCTTAATACCTCTCCGATTGATTTGCCGGACGATATTTCAGAGGGAACTAAGAATGAGGTTATTTATAGGAACTTGCCGAGCGGCATTCACTATTTTCACATTAAGGCTTTGCGCGAGAGTTCGTGGGGCGGGGTTACTCATTTTGCGCTGAACATTGATGCCGCGCCTCCGGCCGGTTTTCCCATTGAGGTTGTGCCCGGGACGAGATCTTCCAGAAAAAATGTGGTTATATCATTTTCCACGACAGATAGAGATTCTGGCATAGAGCACTATGAAATTAAAATTGTGAAATTAAACGACACTCACGAGGCCGAAGATGAAGAGTCATTTTTTATAGAGGCATCCAGCCCATTCGTCACCACTCTGGAACTAGGGAATTATGAAGTAACGGTGAGAGCATATGATAATGCCGGTAATTTTACAGAAGCCAAAACAAAGCTGGAGATCGTCAGGCAATTTTTTGAAATTGTTTCCGGCATCAAGCTTCGTGTGGGAGAATTTTTTGTAATACCGCTATTATGGCTTTTTATTTTGTCCTCAATTTTAATAGCAGTTTTAGCATACGCCGCGTGGCGGACATGGAGCTGGCACAGTAGGGTCCACAGCAAATTATTGGAGGGCGCCTTAAACGATCCGGTTATCTCGAAACGGCTGGAACAGCTAAAGGGGAAAAGGATGGAGTATCCGACAGGTTTGCCGAAAAGCTTGGTTATTTTGTTTGCGATCGGGATCGCGCTTACGGCCATGTTTGGTTCCGTGAAAGCCGAGGAGGTACGGCTTACGCCACCAATCATTACCGTTATTTCGGAAAGAATTTCCAATGAAGAAATGTTTTATGTTGGCGGCAAAAGTGACGTGGAGGATAGCGCGATAGTGATTTATTTCCAAAATACGCAAACTAGCGAAACTTTTTCGGAGGTCATATATACATCAAAGCGCGGAGATTGGTTCTATTCACACAATAAAGCTTTGCCCAGTGGCCGCTATCTTGTTTGGGCGCAAACCAAAATCGGAGATAGTTTAAGCCCACCCAGTCCCCAGAATGAAATTACGGTTACGCGAACCGCTGTTTCGCTTGGGGCCCGAAGATTAAGTTTTGAATCAATCTATCTCATCCTCGCGCTTTTAATGGGTTCTGTCGCGTTCGGGCTCGCGGTGTTTATCGTTTATCATTATGCTCACGGCCGGAGAAAGAAAGGCGCGCTTGCGAGGGAGATTGAAGGAGCGGAGCGTTCATTGCAAGAGGGGTTTGAGGTTCTATACCGTGATGTTTTAAAGGAGTTGGAACATTTGAGAAAAACAAAATCTAGCAAAGAAAGAGTAGAGGAAGAAGAGAAAATTCTGGAAGATCTTAAAATTATCAAAGAGCATATAGGCAAAGAAATTGCGGATGTTGAGCTGGAGTTTAAGGGGCATGGGCACGGTTAGGGCCCCTCGCTGATTTTGCGCCAAAAACAATATTGATGTATAATAAATAGACCTTTTGCATAATTGTTTTCGTAACGAAATTCCCAGATTTTAGGCGAGGCGAAATAAAAATTTTGAAGTAATAAACACCGGTATATTTCAAGAAATTTTTAGGAAAGCCGTAGCCCTGCCTGCGCAGGCAGGCAAAATATGGAAATTGCAGTAGAAAATGAATTATGAAAAAGGTCTAATATATATTAAAATTATTTTTTAAATATGCCCATTATACTTATTGTTCTGATTCTGTTTGCTGGCGGGACGGGGGTTTCGATTGTGGCCGATAATTCTCTGCCTGGGGACGCGCTTTATGGTGTCAAGGTAGGAGTAAATGAAAATGTGCGGCTTGCGCTTGCTATAAGCGAAGAGTCTCGGGGCACACTTAGCGGGAAATTGGCAGATAGGCGCCTTGCCGAGGCGGAGCAATTAATAGCGGAGTCTCGCCTAAACGCCGAACTTGCCCTTAAAATTAAAACCAATTTCAAAAAACATGCCGATAAAATTGTCAAAATTAGCAGCGATCTTGAAGCGAAAAACAAATTGGAGTCGGTCGGCGAAGTGAACTCCGAGTTTGAAGCCAGATTGAGAGCCCATGAAAGAGTTTTGGCGGAGTTTAGGGTCACAGACCCCGAGCTTCAAGGAGAGGTGAGCGCTCTTTTAGAACTGGTCAGAAATAATATCAGTACCGCTAACTCCGCGAGTATTGGAGTGGAGGCGAAGCTTGTTGCCGCGGGCGGACCGGAAATTGAATCTGCCGCCAAAGGGAAACTTAAAGCTACCGAGAGTAAAATTAAGGAAGTGGAAAGCTTTATAGCAAAAAGCAAGGCCAAGTCAAAACCGGAAACAACACTTGATGCCGAAGCCCGCCTGCAAGTTGCTAAAAATACCCTGGAGGCCGGGAAGGTTAAGCTAAACGCGGCTCAATATGGAGAGGCATTCCAATATTTCCAAAAATCAATTCGCGTTGCCTCGGAGGCACAAGCTTTATTGAGCGCTAAAATTGGGCTGGAGGATAAAGACAGGCCGGATAACAATTCTAAAGAGCCAAATGCCAGCGGCACTCTACGTGTAAATTCTAGTGACAAGGGGGTGGATGTTTCCGGCGAAGCGGACATTGGAATATAGTCCTTGTGCTTGACTCTCTTCTCTGTATATATTAAGATTCTCTTCAAACGCTAAGCAGATTGCTTGGTATTTTAAGTGATATTTTCCAGAATAATCTAATGCCTAATGATCCAATAATAGAAAAAACAAATTCAGCACAGTTAGTCGAAGATAGCGAAAATAGCGCTGGTACTACTCCCGTGTCTTTCCCGGCCATAAACCAGGAAGACGAAGCTCTAATTCAGGAAATGATCAGGGCTGGTTTGCTTTATGGCAAGGCCAAGAGCAAAACACATCCGCGCGCGAAGCAGTTTGTTTTTACTACCAGAAATTATATTGAGATTATAGATTTGGTGAAAACCGTGGAATACTTGCGGAAAGCCCTGGATTTTCTGAATGGCGTTGCCGCAAAGGGCGGACAGATTCTTTTTGTGGGAACTCAACCTGCCGCTAAAGCAAGTATCGTAGAAACCGCTAAAAATTTAAACCAGCTTTATGTTTCAACCCGCTGGCTTGGAGGAACGCTTACCAATTTTGGCACTATTAGCAAGAGGATCGCCTATTTTAAGAAGCTTAAGGAAGATCAAAAGTCTGGCGCCCTGGATAAATATACCAAGAAAGAGCGAGTCGATTTTAACAGAGAAATATCAAAACTCACGCTGCTTTTTTCGGGGCTTGAATCAATGAATCAACTGCCGGATGCCCTGCTCGTTATTAACTCCAAATTGCAGGATACAGCGGTTAGAGAAGCAAAGCGCGTTAAAATACCCGTCGTAGCGCTTATGAGTACCGACCAAAATCCTGATGGTATAGACTACCCGATTCCCGGAAACGATTCCGCTCCGATGAGCATTAAGTGGGTATTGGCTAAAGTTCATGAGTCATTGAAGAATGTCAAGCCGGGAGTAGCGCCGATACCGGCAAAACCAAACACAGCCAATTCCGACAATTTGACATAAATGCCAGTGTCTATGGGTTAAGGTTAGGAAGCCAGTTTGGTTTAGTGGACTCTGGTTATTAGTCTTAAAAACACTTAACCCCAAAACTTTTTACCAAACAGGCATCTTAACCCTTACCCGAATACTTTTTTAGAATAATCAGGTTAATTAGAGAAATTAGAATAATTTTGCATGACTTCCAATGTCCAAAAATTAAGAGAAGCCACGAGTGCCGGAGTAATGGACTGCAAAAAAGCTCTGGAAGAGGCTGGGGGTGATTTTGATAGGGCTCTTAAAATAATTCACGAAAAAGGGTTGACCAAGGTTCAGAAAAGAGCCGGGAGAAAAACCGGCGCCGGACTTGTCCATACTTATGTGCACAACGAAAGAGTGGGCGTTATAATTGAGATGCGCGCCGAAACGGACTTTGTCGCGAGGTCCGAGCCGTTCCGCGAGCTTATCCATGATCTTGCGATGCATGTTGCGGCTATGGACCCCAAGGATACCCATGAATTGCTTGCCCAGAAAGATCAGACGAAAAACATAAAAGATTTGGTTAATGAACTAATAGCTAAGGTCGGTGAAAATATTGAGATCGGGCAGTTTTATAGGATAGAAGTATAGTTAAAACAATTGACAATTGACAACTGACAATTGACCAAAAAGATTTTGCAGGTCATGTGTCAGATGTTGGATGTCATATGTCACGAAGTGCAGGATTTTATTCTTCAACTTATTCTTTTTGGATCATTGGGCGTTATCGCTTATATTGTGGCGCGCGCCATACCGCGCTTGGATGATGGCGAGAACCAAGACATCAAATTTGTCAAAAGTTTTATGGCCTATATTCCTACCCACAAACTTGATCTGGCCCTCGCGTCTTTTCTTGAGAAAACACTTCGCAAAGCAAGAGTGGCGGTCTTAAGAATTGATAATAGCTTAATGGGTTATTTGGGAAGGGTTAAATCAAATGGCAATGGCCACGATAAGCAGAAAAGCTTGTTTAACGGAAACGGCAGTAGTGGCAATGCAGAAAACAAAGAAGTAGAAATCTAAAATCCCGCGTACGCGGGATTTTAGATTTGGTGCAGTATTCTTGAATTAGTCACTTCGGCAAGCCCAATACAAGCCGAACGCATTTCGCCCCATGAGATGGCGGCTTCGTTGCGAACCGGACAATTTTCCGCCTACGCTCTTTGAGCTACGGCGGACAAGCAAGTTTTTCTTCTTGACCTGAGCCTGTCGAAGGTTGGCGGCATTCAATTCAGAATTCGCAAAGCGAATACCTAAAGAATAAGACATTTTTATGAAAATTTCAATTTTAGAAAAAGTGAGAGCCCCAAGCAGATTTGTATTCTACCGGGGGCTCGTGGGATGGTCCGGGTCGTCCGAGTTACCACGCAACAAGCCAAGTGGCCTGCGCGAAGTTCATCGAGGCGACAATGAAGAAGATGGCAATTCCAAAAGCGGCGAACTTGCTTGCCTCGCGCGCCATCTGGAAGCTGTAAGCAATGGCTGTAACCATTGCCATCTCGCCGAGGACGAAGCGGAACATCTTGCACTGTGCGAGGTCCGTCAGGCCGACGAGGATGAGCGCGCAGCCCACCAGCGTCAGCAACATAGCAACCAGCTTGATCACATCAATATTGATGATGTTGTCGTGCTCTCCCACCGCCTTTTCTCCTTTTAGGTACAGTTCTCTATGGCACTACTACCGCAGAGATTATCAGTTTCTTGCGATTCCGATAACATTACTAATATAGCATATATGGGCTTGGAAGTCAAGCCCAACAGAAAAAGCCTTAAAATAGAGGCTTTTTCTGGGTTTCAGTATTGGATTAAAAAATTTTCTTCCCCCAAAATGCGGAATCGTGAATTCGTTTTTACCCCCAAAATTGAATACGAATTAGTCGCCGAGCGAGCTACTCCTTGCGTCCGCACGGACGCTCTAGGAAGCGAGGCGGCTGTCTCAAACTTGCAATTTCCTAAATGGTGCGCAGGGCAGGATTCGAACCTGCGTAGCCCATTGGGCGCGAGATTTCACTTACCCCCAAGTTTCCTTAAGGTGTGGACTATATCTTTACCATAGCCATAATGGCTTTAGGTATTCCGGTATCTAGTCTCTACGGAGCCCCCGCTTTTGCAGGGTTCCCACGGTATTACCTTTACTAACCAGAGCATTTGCTGTGAGTTTGTCGAAGGGTTCACCGTTATCCCGGAAAGTTTATCTTACAGTTTCCTATAAGAGCTGCGTTAACACAGTCTCGTGCGATTGGCCGCTCCGCCACCTGCGCGTTTTTAACTAAACTTTTCACTGTATTCACTTATCCATCCTCGTATTAAGTTTAACAACTTTTTATCATGATATCTAATATGAATCAAGCCATATCTCATCTTATCTATTTTTTTGATATCAAAATCAGTTCTTATGTATGGCTTAGTAAACTGACTTTTGGGAATTTTGGTTAGAGCGCTCCAGAAGTTAATAATATTATTTATGTTCTGATTGGCATAGCAGTATAAATAGACTCGCAATCTAGATTCATCTATTCCACAAATTTTTCTTAAAAATTCAAGAAATAATTTTATCATCTCAGGTTTACAATTGGCAAAATCCACACCAATAGCCTTTTCTGATTGAAAGCCCTCACCCCAATATAACATCGTTCCCGAAGCTTTCAACTCTTTCTCGTACTCATTTAGATTGCCCTTAAGTTTAAAAGACGGTTTTTTATTTGCAAATTGTATTTTATTGTTCTCTGCCAATGTGCGTCTTTTTAGATTATGGCGATTCATAAAACCATAAACCGCATCAACGGACACCCTAAGTATTTTCGCAATTTCATAAGCCGGCAGTAATTTATCATAATACAATTCTTTTACTAACTTTAATTGATGATCTTTGATAACATACATTTAATCAGCATACCATAACGCAATAGACTGTACAAGCAGTCCCCATTTGTTTGTACGTATATGCCGATACACACAAATTTGAATTATTTTGTTTTTTTAGTTACTATCTATAAGTATTTGAAAATAAAATATAATCCAATGTAGCTCAGTTGGGTTAAGAATGCCCGATGGCATTCTTAACGGGCGCCTACCAAAATGTCTAATAATTTGAGGCGCACCGGAAGAGCAGCGGTTATTTAAAATAAGAATAATTGCCAATGTAGCTCAGCTGGTAGAGCAACTCCATGGTAGAGCGAAAAACTCATGCCCACCAAAGTGGCAACGCTTTGGTGAATCCCGAATAACGGTTAAAGGCCCAGACTAGGCAGAGACCGTGGCGAATCAGCACAAGCTGTTTTAGCCCGAACGACTGACAAGGGTGTCCTGTAGGGACAAAGATACAGTCTAATCCTTCTCAATAGGTTTAATAAAAAGGAGGTGCAAATGAAGGAGTAGGTCGCCGGTTCAAATCCGGCCATTGGCTCATGCGCCGGATTTGAACCGGGAAGGGGGTCGGGGAAACGGTAGTTTCCCCGTGGCGGAAGCATTGAAACCGATGGGTTTCAAAATATTCGCTAGATAGGCGAATATTGTTCAATTTCCGGCCATTGGCTCATCCCACAACTCAAACCAGTTGTTATCTAACAACTGGTTTGTTATAATTAGTACAATGTCACATAAAATAAAACAGGACTTAATTGTGGGGATGTATACTGGGGAACATCTCTCAATGGATCAAATTGCCAAACGTTTGGGTATGGGACCATCAGGAGTTAGATATTGGTTGGATAAGGCTGGCATAAAAAGCAGATCCATTAGTGAGGCAATTAATATTTTATATACCAATAAATTTGGGAAGAAACAATTTATATTAAAAAATCACTTGAGCAGGAACGACGAAAGGCTTAAAGTGGCGGGTATAATGTTGTATTGGGGAGAGGGCTCCAAAACCAATAACAGCGTAAAATTCGCGAACAGCGATCCGGCAATGATAAAAGTTTTCCTAAAATTTTTAAGAACTATTTGTGGTATTTCTGAAAGAAGGATGAAAGCGCTTATTCATATGTATCCAGATCTTAATGAAGAGAAACTTTTAGAATTTTGGTCTAAGGTTACAAAAATACCCAAAACAAATTTTTATAAATCGTTCGTACACGGTGGCAAAGGAGGAACTTACAAGAATAAATCAATTTATGGGACATTAGCTATTAGTTATTGTGACAAATTGCTATTGAAGCAAATACTTGCGTGGATAGAAGAATATAGGATAAAGTTAACACATTGATGTTCCGCCGATGTAGCTCAATGGCAGAGCAACGCATTTGTAATGCGTAGGTTGTGGGTTCAAATCCCTCCATCGGCTCCGAGAAGGCATATTTTGTATGGGATAAAGAGAAGGTCCCCAGTTCAAATCTGGGAGGTGGCTCCATTTCATGGCTAATCTCAAAGAAAACCCAACGCTAAAAGATTTGCAAAAGTTTGTAGCAGAAATTTGCAAAGAAAGAGGTTTTGATAAAAATTCTCATCTGGAAGAATTTTTATTGTTTTCTGAAGAAGTGGGAGAACTGGCGAAAGCCATTAGAAATGAAACAAAACTATACAAAGAAGTTGGAAAGAGCGGTAAGGAGCACGCTAAATTTGAATTAGAAGAGGAGTTTAATGATGTCCTTATTTATTTGGTAAGTCTTGCCAACAAATTTGAAATTGATCTGGAAAAAGCAATTAGAAAAAAAGAGAAAGTAAATAAGAAACGTGCTTGGGCAAAAAAAGAGTAGTCGGTCTTAAAATTTATATTTCTTAACCCACGCACCCAAGCTCCGCGCTTCAGTACGAGGGATGAAGCAGAATCAAGATATAATATTTGTATCGGGCAATATTCACCATGTTTGGCCGGGGCTTGGTGCGGGGTTCCGCGCTCCTAAGTATAGAAGCCGCGGCTTTTAGGCTGTGGAGCGCTTCACTTTTTCATACACATCTCGCCAGGTTTTACATGGGAAGATTTTTACATCTTTCCTCTTTTCGCTGCGGGGAAGTTGGGGCCAAGATGATTTTAGTGGGTTTGAATATTGTAGCAAATTTCTATATTGACCGGCAAAATTTGCTTTTTTTGTCTCCTTGAATTATTATAAGTTTAATTAAGTTTAAATAAAATATGGCAGAATCCAAGTTTTCAAAAAATCTGATTAAGTTGCGCTGCGGATCCTGCAAGCGCAATAATTATTGGACTAGAAAGAATAAAAAGCTTGTTGAGCGGAAGCTTGAATACAGTAAATTTTGCAATTGGTGCAGGAAGCATACCAAGCACAAGGAAGCTAAAAAGTAGACACCAACTATCCTGAACACCTTAACTACGTTCAGTGTAAACTTTGCTGAAGGGTAATCGGTTCAGGAAACACACCACGCACAAAGAAGCAAAGCGCTAAATCATAAAAAAGACTCCGCTTGGCAGGGTCTTTTTTATATGATAAATTACCTAATATATGGAAAAAGGATTTCAAAAAGAAGAAGAGAAACTCCGAAAAAATCTTGAAACGTGGAATAGTTTTTCTCCGGAAAAACAACGGGAAATTTTGGATCGACAGCGCAAAGAATACGCGAATAGGCCGCCAATAGGTTTTGAGGACATGACTAACGCTGAGGTTTTGTCCATGGAACAGTTTAAAAAGTTTTGTGCAGAAAAAGGTTATGAACTAACTGTTCGTCAGGCAAGCAAAAGAAGACAGGAATTTTTTGAGTGGATGAAAGGCAGTGAATAATTAGTAACCAGTAATTGATAAATAGGAATCAGGAAAAACAGGAACAAAATCCGCTCTTTAAAAAGGTGGATTTTTAATTGTGAAAATTCTGACTGACTTGCAGAATATATTTGAACAGATTATTGTTGTTATATAACACATTATGGCATATACTGTTGAATTCAAGGAAAAAGTTGTTCTTTATCGAAAGAAGGGCCATTCATTAAATGAATTGAGCGCGAAATTTGGCGTATCCAAGGGTAATTTGTCGGGCTGGTTAAGAGATGTTGAACTTTCAGATGTTGCGAGAGAGCGACTTCTTAAAAAAATTACGAAGGGGCAACTGGTATCTTCTGAAAATAAAAAGCGCAAAACAGATTTATTAGAAAAGAGGTATTTGCAAAACGCTCTCATGAATTTAAAAAATATTGATATATTGGGTGCCCATGCGCTATTGTGTGGAATTATGTATTGGTGCGAGGGTATTAAAAATCCCAGAGGCGGCATATCATTTATCAATTCTGATCCTGATGTGATTCGTAAATTTTTAGAATTATTGAGATCAACTTTTATTTTAGACGAGAAAAAATTTCGCCCCTGTTTACATCTTCACCAATATCACCACATACAAAAGCAGATTGATTTTTGGTCAAAAGTGACTCATATTAATAAGAGTCAATTTATCAGACCTTATATAAAGCAAAATACTGGCAAACGAATTCGCGAAAATTATCCCGGATGTATCAATATCAGGTATCATTCCAATGATTTAGCTCGACAGCTTTTGGCTGTTGGGAAAGCGTTTTTTAATAAGGGGGTATAAGCTCAACGGCAAACTGCGGGACTCCAAATCCCGACTTCTAGGTTCAAATCCTAGTGCCCCCGCCAACTTGCAAGTACCGCAAAAATGTAGTATTGTCGCGATGGTTAAAACAGGAGGTTGCCAACTATCACCCACAACTGGCTTTTTTGTCCAAAATTTCACCAAAATCCAGCGGTACTTGCCCCTACTGGCATTAAAACACCGATGCGTGTATAATATAAGTATAATTATTAAAATTAAAAAATATGGATAAAAAATCCAATTCGGCTTTTATGAAGCCGATGAACGTCAGCTCCGAGTTGGCGGTCATAGTCGGCAAGGGTCCAATGCCAAGGTCGGAAGTTGTTAAAGGTCTTTGGGTGTATATTAAGAAAAATAACCTGCAAGACCCAAATAATAAGCGCAATATTAATGCCGACGAAAATCTTAAAAAAGTTTTCGGAGGCAAAAGCACTGTCAACATGTTTGAAATGACAAAGTTGGTGTCAAAGCATCTTTCATAACAGGTCTGATTTGATGCTAAACAAAAAAGAATTCCAAAGGGACTTCTTTTTTTGTTAACTTTTTGGAAAGCCGGCGGTCAAGAGTTACAATTTTCCGTCTTTTCCGTTATAATAAAGGAGATGCTGAATAAGCCAAAGAATCTTGTTGACATAATGGCGGCAAGGGGGCAGGCCTTTGAGCACAGGCCCAAAATAGTTAATCTGTATAAATTAAGGCCCCGCCACATAAACCTAAAGAAGATATTTAAACCCGCGATAACTATTACGGCTGTTTTATACTTTACGCTAAGTTCGGTGTTTTTTAACTCTTTTTCTCTTTTTGCGCCAACCAATAATTCCATATTGGCCGCTCAAAATAATGAAGAGCGAGCAGAACTTGAGGCGGAATTAAGGGACTTGGAGGAGCAAATTGCGAAGTATGAAGCGACACTTGTTAGTTACAAAAGCCAAGGCAAAACCTTAAAATCCGAAATTGATCGGCTAAGCGCCAACATCTCCAAGCTTAATTTACAAATAAAGGCTGTTAACTTAAGCATCACCCAGCTTGATAAAAATATCTCTAAAACCTCCAAAGAAATATCCGTTACCGAAGACGAGATAGATTTACATAAAAGCGCTATAACTAAGCTTATTAGGAATATCAATGAAAACGAGACCGCCTCTATTATTGAAATACTTCTTGCAAACCCAAAGCTTTCCGATTTCTTTGGCAACATCAACAACATTCTTTTGATTGAGGATAATTTAAGGATAGAACTTGCCAAAGTAACCTCCCTGCGGACCGATCTTTTGGGCCAGAAAGAAAAATTAGCTCTGCAAAGGAACGACGCGGAGGCGATCAAGAAATATCAAAATTCGCAAAAAACAGCTATTCAGTCCACTAAAACGCAGAAAGACGAACTTTTGGCGGTTACCAAAGGGCAGGAGATGAAATATCAGGAACTTGTTAAGCAGACCAGGGCGACAGCCGCTGAAATTAGAAACAGGATCTTCAGGCTTCTTGGCGGAGGAGAACTGCCTTTTGGCGAGGCGGTAAAATTGGCGCAGGTCGCGGAACGGGCAACTGGCGTTCGGGCGTCCTTAATCCTCTCGGTCTTAACCCAGGAATCTTCTCTTGATGGAGTTATCGGCCGGAATTTAGGCAAGTGCTATTATAATACTCCGCGAGATAATCCCAGCGGCACGGTAATGAGCAATGCCCAAAAGCCGGCATTTATTGCGCTTATCGCGGAGCTTGGTTTAAATCCGGATACAACCCCGGTTTCTTGCCCCATTGCTTCAGATGGAGCTTATGGCGGCGCTATGGGCCCGGCGCAATTTATGCCTTTGACATGGGAGCTCTACCAAGAAAAAGTGGGTGATATAACCGGCGGCAATCCGCCATCACCCTTTAATAATCTTGATGCTTTTACGGCGACGGCTGTTTATTTGAGCGATGGCCTGAAGGGATGCAAAACTATTTATTCAACTATTTTTTCGCAGGAAAACTGTGCCGCGGCGAAATACTATGCTGGCGGCAACTGGCGTGCTTATACTGCTCTGGGGCGGTATGGCTATAGGGTGGCCGAGCGCTCGGCAAGCTTTGAGGAGGACATAGAAGTGCTAAATGGCTAAAGGTTTTTAAATTACCACGTTTTGTTTTTTTATTGTATAATTAAGCAAGTTATTTAAGGGGAAAGCATCATGATAAAGCATTTTATTCCCCGATGGACGGGGTTTATTGTCCTTTTCTGTTTTTTGGTGAAAAAATTCTGGTTTGTTTCCTTGCCGGTTTTAATACTATCGTTTATCTCCGCACTGTATTTCCAAAGCATCACTTTCTATTTAATTTTTACTCTCATAACCACGCTTTTCTTTCTCTTGTTTCTTTCTTCGCAGAAAGCCCGTTTTTAGGGCTTTTTATCAGTGACTTGCCTTGTTGGAAAATGCCCTCACAATGGGCTCCAGATTTCCTTCAAGGATACCTTCAATATTATGAAATTTCTTTCCAATGCGATGATCGGTAATTCGATCGTCGGGGAAATTATAGGTTCTTATTTTTTCGCTTCGGTCAGCGGAACCAACTTGTTCCCGACGCGCCTCATCTATATTTCCGAACTCCTTTGATTTTTGGATTTCGTAAAGTTTGGCGCGCAAAATACTCATCGCTAATTCACGGTTCGCGTGTTGCGAGCGTTCAACGCGGGAACTTATTACAATGCCTGATGGCTTGTGCAAGACGCGCACAGCCGTTTCCACCTTATTTACATTTTGTCCTCCGGGGCCTCCGGCGCGCGAAAAAGTTACCTCCAAGTCATTGGGATTGATGGTAACCTCTTTCGGTTCTACTTCGGGTAGAATGGCAACGGTCGCGGTTGAGGTGTGTACGCGTCCCGATTTTTCGGTTTTCGGAACCCGTTGCACGCGATGCACTCCCGATTCCTGCTTCAATTCTTCGTAACTTCCCGCGCCCTCAATTTTCCCGACAAAAGTTTTATAACCTCCAAGATCATGTTGATTGGCATCAATTGTGGAAAATTTCCATCCCTGCTTTGCGGCGTATTTCTGATACATCCTTACTAAATCACCGGCAAAAAGGGCGGCTTCATCGCCGCCCGCCCCCGCTCTTATTTCTATAATAACTTTGTTATTCATAAAAATTGATTGGGGCGAGGCTCACTTTTAATTTGATACTTGATACCTGACACGTGATACTTGTTTTACTTCGCCTTTCTCGCCTTTTTTGCCGCCTTCTTTTCACTCTTTTTCCTTGTAGTCGCAGTCGCGGCCTTAACGCGTCTTGCTTTAAACTTTTCTACGCGTCCCGCAATGTCAAGCAATTTTTCCTCGCCGGTATAAAAGGGGTGGCACTTGGAGCAGATTTCCACGCTCATTTTTTCGTAAGGCGCGCCGAATTCATGCTCTGCCCCGCAGGCGCAGCGGACTTTGGCGCTTTTATAATATTGTGGATGTATTTTGTGTTTCATTGATATCAGCTTAATTTTCCTATATTAGCAGATATTTATTGGTTTGACAATAATGCAGGGGAAATACTATAAAGGTGTAATGCAATCAAATGCAACAGCAATAGAGCTAGAGGATAATAGCTATCCGCCGCTTTTAAGGGAAATTACGAATCCTCCGGAGCAAATTTTTGTAAGAGGAGAGTTGCCGAATTACAATTTGCCTTTTATCGCGATTGTGGGTACCAGGAAAGCGACGGAGGGCGGAAGATTACTCGCTAAAAAAATCGCCAAAGAGCTTGCCGAAAAAGGTTTTGTTATTGTGAGCGGCTTGGCCATGGGAATGGATACTGCCGCGCACGAAGGAGCTTTAAAAGGCGGCGGCCGAACCGTGGCTGTTCTGGGGACTGGAATTGACAAAATTTATCCGGCACAAAATGAAAATTTAGCTGGTAGAATTCTTTTAGCTGGCGGAGCCATCATATCTGAATATGAAACAAATGCCCCAGGTTTTAAGTGGCAGTTTTTAGAGCGGAATCGCATTGTGGCCGGTTTATGTGTTGCTACAGTTGTAATTGAAGCGCCGGAAAGGTCAGGGGCGCTTGTGACCGCGCGTTTGGCCGCGGAATTTGGCAGAGAAGTTTTTATCTTTTCTGGTCCAGCCGGGCATCCGAACTATAAGGGGTCGCACGCCTTAATTCGTGACGGCGCCCGCCTCGTAAGCTCTACGCAGGATATTTTGGAGGATCTTATGGACGGATGTTCTGGTGCCGAGCTTGCGGAGAGCCCCGCCTTTGTTTCTAAGAAAAGTGTCTCGGAGGCCGAGCGAGCATGGTTTTTGGCGAAGCCAAAAGAGCGAGGCCAAGAGCCAAGTGGGCGAGCGAACGGCTGGGAGAGCAAGACCCCGTCTTTTCGTGAAACAAAGGCAGGGTTCGTGCTTGATGCGCTTGCAGATTCCAAAACCCCTCTTTCCATTGACAAAATATTAGAAATAACTAAACTTACGCCTCAAGAGGTAAACCAAATTCTTACAGATTTAACCATTTGTGGTATAGTGGAGGAAACATCATTAGGGTACCGATTAAAGAATTAAAGAATTAACGGATTAGCGCATTAACGGATTGATGAAAATAACAAAATTTGAGGATTTACCAATTTGGAATCTGTCACTAAGCATTACTAAAAAAGTTTACAACTTAACTTCTAAAAAGGACTTTTCCGTAGATTTTGGGTTGCGAGACCAAGTCAGGGGAGCAATTATATCTGTGAGTTCAAATATAGTTGAGGGTTTTGAAAAAAATAATAATAATGAATTTATTAGATTTCTTAAAATTTCTAAAGGATCTGTTGGAGAGGTCAGGAACCAACTCCTCGCGTTAATTGTTTGTTATATTACCGAAGATGAATTTCGCGCTGTTAATTCGGAGTTAGAAGATTTGTCTAGGCAAATTGGAGGATTTATTGTTTATCTGGAAAATAAACGAGCTAATAAACAATTTTTTAAAAAGTAATCCGTTAATCCGCTAATTCGTTAATGAATAATTTTATATATGAAACTTGTTGTAGTTGAAAGCCCCACTAAATCAAAAACCATCTCCAAATTCTTAGGTAAGGATTATTTAGTCACGTCTTCATATGGACACGTGCGGGATTTGCCGAGAAGCAAATTGGGCGTGGAACCGGAGAAAGACTTTGAGGTCCAGTATTTAATTCCCAGGAAGGCAAGCCCGCGTGTTAAAGAACTAAAAAAAGAGGCGAGTAAAGCCAGCGAAATAATACTGGCTACCGACGAAGATCGTGAAGGAGAGGCGATCGCGTGGCATCTCGCTCAAGTATTGAGTGAAACCAAAAATAAAAAACAAAAAACCAAAAAGAAATACGCCGAACAGCCAATCACGCCAGCCGTTAATTTCAAGCGTATCGTTTTTCATGAGATAACCGAAAAAGCCATCAAAGAGGCGCTTGCGAATCCGAGGGCGATAGACATGAATTTGGTTCACGCCCAGCAGGCGAGGCGCGTTTTAGACCGGCTAGTTGGCTACAAGCTGTCGCCATTCCTATGGAAAAAAATTATGGGCGGCCTATCGGCTGGTCGGGTGCAGTCTGTGGCTTTGCGGCTTATCGCGGACAGAGAAGGTGAAATAAGGGCTTTTAAGCCGGAAACATACTATTCAATTTCTGCAACCCTGCATAAAAGCTCAAATCTTAAATCTGAAATCTTAAATGTTGTAGATGCTGAATTATATAAAATAAACGGCGAGGTGATCCCGAAGCTTGGGATAAAGACCGAAGAAGGCGCTAATAAAATAGTTCACGACTTGCGCGGCGGGAGCATGCAGATTTCTCTTTTACAGGAAAAAGAAGTTTTCAAAAATCCTCTGCCGCCATTTATCACCAGTACCCTACAGCAAGCGGCGGCCAATCGTCTCGGCTTTTCGTCAAAAAAGACGATGATGCTTGCTCAAAGATTGTATGAAAACGGGTTTATAACGTACATGAGGACAGACTCGGTGAATATTTCATCCGAGGCTTTAGCGGCCGCCAAGGAGTGGCTCTACCAAACTTTTGGTGAAAAGTACGCGACGGAAGCCGGCAGGGTATTTAAGAAAAAATCGCGTCTGGCTCAAGAAGCCCACGAAGCGGTGAGGCCAACTAGCCCGGCTTTTGTCCCGCAAATTCTTGGGGGGCAAGCAAGTTTTGAGAGTAAAGATGAAAATAAGCTCTACGAACTTATCTGGAGAAGATTTATAGCGTCTCAAATGCCCAGAGCCAGCTTTTATGCCAAACACGTTGAATTTAATGCTCTTGGCAAAAGCGGCGACGCGTATATTTTTACGGCAAATGGCAATACATTGAAATTTGACGGTTTCTTGAAGATTTGGCCGACACAATTTGTGGAGAAAGAATTGCCTGATTTAAAAGAGGGCGAAAGCTTAAGCACGGCCGATATTAAAAGCGAGAGACATGAAACTGAACCGCCGCCGCGATTCAATGAAGCAAGTCTTATAAAAACTTTGGAAAAAAACGGCATAGGCAGGCCCTCAACTTACGCGCCGACTATCGCCACTATTTTGGGCAGAAATTATGTTGAAAAAATTGCCGGGCGATTCCATCCGACCGAGACCGGAGAACTTGTAAACAATATGCTCACCGC
>JACOXY010000020.1 GCA_016182095.1 Candidatus Liptonbacteria bacterium | reverse complement strand
GCTAGGCTATGAAGAAAATTTGAGAGTAATTACTAACGTGGTAGAGCAATCACCGGACATAGCGCAAGGAGTTGATGTCGGAGGCGCTGGAGACCAGGGAATAATGTATGGATTTGCCACCAACGAAACTCCGGAGTTTTTGCCAAAGGGCATAGTACTTGTTCACGAGCTAACAAAAGGTTTACAAAATTTGCGCGTTACCGGAAAAATCAAGTGGCTTAAACCAGACGGGAAAGCACAAATCACAATGAAGGATGGCCATGTGAAAACTGTTTTAATAAGCACCCAGCATGACGCAAAAATTTCACAGGATGAAATAAAGGAAGCTCTTAAAAATGAGTTGGTCTTGCCTCTGCTTAGCGCGCGCGGCGAGGTGAATGAGGGCGTGGAAATTTTAGTAAATCCTACCGGGATTTTTGTGAAAGGCGGGTTTGAAGCCGATACTGGTCTTACCGGCAGGAAAATTATGGTTGATACTTATGGCGGACTTATAGCGCACGGCGGCGGCTGTTTCTCGGGCAAGGACGCCACCAAAGTTGATAGATCGGCGGCTTACATGGCGCGTTTTGCCGCAAAAAATTTAGTCGCGAATGGCCTCGCGAAAGAGTGTATGGTTTCGGTGGCTTATGCCATTGGCAAAGCCGAACCACTAATGGTATCGGCCAAGAATGAGAACGGGGGGGATTTAGGAGATGTGGTAAATAAAAATTTTAATTTCCAGCCCGGAGAGATTATTCGGCGCCTTGGACTTAAGCAGCCGATTTATTTAAAAACAGCGGCCTATGGACACTTTGGTAAACCAGATTTGCCGTGGGAAAAAATTGAGAAGGTTTAAAGTGGTATCCAATAAATTTTTATGATATACTAGGAATAGCAAAATAGAAAATGGGCGCATATGGCAGACAACTCCGAAAAAAAAGCCGAATGCAACGAGGGAAAGCCAGTTGAAATCCCGGTCTTTAATCTTAACACCAAAAAAGGATTAGATGCTTACAGAACCAGGTTGCTTGAGCGGTTTGAGACAAATATCAGTCACTAAGCCCCGCTTGGGGCTTTTGTCTTGTTGGTTAGTGTATAATAAATATGTAGCACAAAGGTCGCTATTAATCGCAATAAATTAAACTATTATGATGGGCTATGGTTTTAACTCAATGATGGGCGGCGGCTTTGGGCTTCTCGCGCTTCTTACTTGGACTGTATGGCTCGCGGTTGGAGTGCTTCTTGTGGCTTGGCTTTGGAAACAAATAAATAAGTAGGGATGAAAAAGCCCATCGCGCGAGCGATGGGCTACATGAGGCGCCTGGGGATCGAACCCGAGGACCCCACTCTGCCTTTCAGCCAAAGGCTGATCCGCCTATGGCGGAAAAAGGCCGGTGCTCTACCGCTGAGCTAGCGCCCCGTATTTTTGATACCATTATACAATATTAAAAATTAAAAGTCAATGTTGCACAATAAAATTTTAAAGCGCATCTTTATATAAGAGTCGGTTAAAACGGAACGCGGATGGATCTGGAAATAAGAAAAGCGGATTCCATTATGGATGCCACTGCGCTGCTTGATTTAGACCAAAAAACCTTTCCAAAGGCAGATGCCTTTTCTGATCCTTCCATTTGGCTGGGACTTCAATGTTTTCTGCTCTGGTACGGCAAGCAACCGATCGCCTCATTCGCACTCGCCTTAAACCGAGACCACAGATGGAAAATAGATAAGAGAATTTATACCCCGAAATCCATCTTCATAGTCACCACGGGCATTCTGCCGGCTTACCAGGGGATGAAGCTCGGAAGAGTACTAAAAGAATTTCAAATTGCCTACACTCGTCTCAATGGATTCCATAAAATTGAAGCCACGGCAAGAGTAAGCAACGAAAGAATCATAACTTTAAATAAAAGATTCGGATTTAAAGAAAAAGAGATTATATCAGAATTCTATGAAAACCCGGCAGAAGATATGGTGGTATTAGAACTTAAATTAAAATAAGATGGCGGCAAAATCCGCCATTATTTTGTATTTTCATCAAAATTAAAAAATCAATGCGTATTTTTATAAAACTAAAGCCCAGCGCAAGAGAAAATAGAGTTCGAAGAATCAATAAAAATAATTTTGCAATTTCCGTAAAAGAGCCACCCGTGGGCGGCAGAGCCAATGAAGCTCTTACAAAGCTCTTGGCTCTATATTTTGATGTGCCGAAAACAAGCGTGAAACTTATTTCCGGCCTTGCATCGCGTAAAAAAGTGGTAGAGATTGTGTGAAAGCCAGCGTTTCACGCGCAAACACGCGTCACATTCCAGAGCGAGAAAGGCAGGCCTGCCTGCGCAGGCGGGCCCGCCCCCTGGACTTGCTCATCTAAGAGGGAAGCTTTTTTGAGGAAGTGTTTTAATGTTAATATATAAATTATATACTATGATGAATGTTAACAAAACAGATGAGGATTGGAAAAGAGAATTAACTGCGGAGGAGTATGGCGTCATTCGTAAAAAGGGGACCGAGAGGCCTTTTACCGGAAAATACTGGAACACGCATGATAAAGGGATTTATAAATGCCGCGCTTGCGGACAGGAACTTTTTTTATCTGACACTAAATTTGATTCCGGAACCGGATGGCCAAGTTTTACCAATCCAATTAATCTGGAAAGCGTTGAACTTCGCGAGGATAGAGAATTGGGAATGGTAAGAACCGAGGTGGTTTGCAAAAATTGCGGCGCTCATCTTGGCCACGTATTCAATGATGGGCCAAAGAAAACGCCCGATGGGAAAAGCGCGAGCGGGAAAAGATATTGCATAAACTCGGTCTGTTTAACATTAGAGAAGGATACATATGATAAATAAACATCTGTCCGATGCTGGCAAGCCCTTCGACTTTAAGTCAGCCCAAGGCAAGCAGGCGCTTCGCGAAACTAATCTCAAGGGCAAAATGGCGGAATCGCTGGTCCATGATCTTTTGCGCGAATCTGGGAACGAAGTTTATAAAATCGGCTATGAGAAATTTATGCCGATAAACGACCGGGTGCAAAATGCGTTAATCAAAAATAAAAAAGTGGGGAACAAGCTAAAAAGTATTCCTGATTTATTTGTAATAGATTACAATGGCAATCCATATTTGGTTGAGGTTAAATTCCGCTGGCACCCAGATGGCCACGAAACCGACATCGAAAGATTAAAAAAACTGAAACAAAACTGGGAAGAGGCGATGGTTGTTTTTGTAAACTGTTCAAGAGAACCGTATTTCAGGTATAGCGTGAATCCATTTCTAAGCAAGAATGGGGAAAGTATAATATCAGAACCGTTATCGGAATTTACTCCTTTCAAAATCCCTGATTATCTAATAAAAAAATTTGATGAGTTGGTTGAAAAATATCTTAAACCAACCCTTAAGACTCCGCTCCCCAAAGATTCTTCGGTTTTAGATCATCCTTTTCAGTTTTTGAGATAATGAGTCCTATTGGTCCTATTAAGACTTGTTCATCCAAAAAAGCACTTGTGCTTAATAATAAAAGTGCTATGCTCTTCTATAGTAGTTTGCGGGGGTTGGGGTAAATAATGAAAGATTCGCAAGAAGTGGTTGAACTTCTAAAGAAGCTGGTAAAATATGTGAAACCCAAGCTTGCAACCTTTTTTGTGGCAGTAAATAAAGAAACCTTGGAAAGTTTATTTGTACTGCGTGGGAAGCTTTATGAAAGGAAACAAAAAGCCAATGCCAAGAAAGGTGTTAGGGCAGAAATTATTTGGGAAAAGGTGGGGGCTCATGAATTCATTGATGCTATCAAAAAATACGGAATTACCAGCAAGAAATTAAATGATCTTTTTAAAAAAGCGGATGAGGTAATGCGGTTCGTCAATGAAATGGCAAAAGATCCAGAAATCCAAAAAGAACTGGCGAAACCAGGTTGAGGGACTAACAAGGCCTGCTCGTGAAGCAGGCAATTTTTTTATTTCTCGCCCTCCTCCAAAAACCGCAAAACTTTCTCATTTTTCATAACAAGTTCTGCGTAATCTTTCAGGTTTTCAATATCGGTGTTTTTATAACGAGTTTTTAGCAAAGCCGCCTCGCGCTCCACCTCTTCTGCCGGCACCTTAATTTTTTCCTCTTCGGCAATCTTTTCTAAAATAAATCTGGTCTTCATCTGCCTCTCAATGTATCCCTTTTGTTCCGCTAAAAGTTCTTTCTCGGTTTTATTGATCTGCTTCAGGTAGTCCTCCGGAGTAATCCCGGCACGCTTCGCGTCTTCATAAAGATTTTCGCGGGCGGCATTTACTTCTTGGTTTAAAACAATTTCAGGCAAAATAATCTTGGTATTTTTCACAAGCTCCTCCGCGAGTTTTTCGCGCTTCTGTCTTTTTTGCTCCATCTCTTTTTCTTTTTTTATACTTTCCCTCAATTTGGCCATGAAATCATCCGCGCTCTTAAAATCCCCGAATTTTTTGACGGTTTCGTCCGTTAATGCTTCCGGTTCCTTTTTTGCGTCCGCGCCCGGGGTAGTGCCGTGAACCATCTGCCGAAGCTGTTTCACGGCCCCCTCAACTTCGTGATCCGAAACAATAACCTCTTCCGATTTTTCAGCCATTATATTTTTCGCAATCTTTTTATAATTGGGAAGTGAAACTTCCGGCGCAAGCCCAACGCGCATCTTAAATCCCAGCGGATTCTTGGGGGCGATTTTGGTAATGCTTATAATCGGCATACCGAGCGTTTTTATGCCATTATCCCGGATAATTTCGGGATATGCTTCACCTAAGGCATCTTCCGCCGCTTTTTCTAGCATCTGCATCTCGTCCATGTGCTTCAAAAATATCTCTTCCGGCACATGGCCCTTCCTGAACCCCGGCGCCTCAAAATTTTCCAGTAATTTCGCGCGAACTGATTTTATCCACCCATCCATAACTTCAACCGAAATCTCCCCCTCAATTTCAATTTCGCTGTTTTTTGGTTTTCCTAATTTGAGATTTGTGTACGAAGACATGGGAGTACCATAGAGGATATGATGTGTTTTTTCAACTACTATGTGACTCTTATATATCGGCGCATACGCAGGCGATACATTTGACATATGGGAACATAACTGTTATACTCCCCGTAGCTGGGAAGTGGGGTGTGCTCCGCTTCCGGTTGCAATACGCAAGATAAGGGGGAAAACCGATGGAATTGGACCGCAAAACATGGTATGTTCGCCTATTTTTCTGGTGTCTGTCCATTAACGACGCATTTACCGAGAACAATACCGAAGGATACGCCGAGTACCACGGCACAAACCTCTGTCATCTCACGAGGGTGATGTTAATCTACACGCCCGTGATACTTCTGCTGCATGCAGTTCTCTTCGGTAGCGCAGTTGCGGCCATTACCGTAATACCCGTCCATCTCATGGGATTCAGCGGATATATCTCTACAGTCGGCGCCCTTGTAGTGGTGGCGGCCCTCATCTATGCGGCAAAACGATACCGCCGAAGGCAGCGTGACAACAGTTTGGGAGAAGGCCTGGGGAACAGAATGCCGTATTCACCAAAAGAGCCAAGCTTTCTGGCACTCGTATGGCGTGGGCTCGTAACGCTCAAACAGCAAACGATCTGCCCGCTTATCACCTTTGCCGATAAAAAGGAGGTATCGTGAAAATACGGGTAAAAGATGCGATCATCCCAATGCCCGCGTTTGCGTTCTTGATGGTGGTAGTGTTAGTTGTGGTTGGCGTGGAGCTTGGCATATCGTACGCATCTCGCGATATTTCAAAGGTGGCGGACGGCGTCACCTGTGTGCCAAAGCAATTCGAAATAAAGTCATCTTCTGACATGTATCTGACCCTTGACTGCAATGGCAAAGAGTTTTGGATAGAAGATCCCAAAACATTGATAGCATTTGCAAATGGAAAAAAGGTAGCGCCCTGCACGCTCTATAAGACAGGGCGAGCATCCTGCACGAATAACTGAAGGCGTAGCCCACACTAACCCGCCATGCGCAAGCCAGCTGGCGGGTCTTTTTTATATATGCGATACTGCAACAATATGCTCGGCACTCTCTACGTCATTGCAACCCCCATAGGCAATCTCAAGGACATTACGCTCCGCGCTCTTGAAATTTTGAAAGTAGCCGATGTTATATTCGCCGAAGATACGCGTGTTACCCAAAAACTTTTGACTCATTATGAGATTAGAGTTCCTGTTAGGCGCTATAATGAACATCTGCCAAAACCTGCCGTCGAAGAAGTTATAAGGAGATTACGAAATGTAGAAAATGTCGCCGTCGTATCGGATGCCGGAACTCCCGGAATTTCCGATCCGGGATCGGTTTTGGTTTCTTTGGTTCGTGAAACCATACCAGGAGCGCAAATTATCGCGATACCGGGCGCGTCAGCGGTAATAACGGCATTGTCCGTTTCCGGATTGGCCGCCAATAAATTCACTTTTTTGGGATACCCGCCCATAAAAAATAAGCGCCGAAAATTTTTTGCGGAGTTAAAAAATATCGCGGTGCACCCGATAGTTATTTACGAATCACCGCACCGCCTTCAAAAAACACTGGAAGAGTTGAAGGGGGTTTTCGGCGAAAATAATCAAATTTTTATCTCTAAGGAACTCACTAAAATATATGAGACTAATTTTAAGGGAAATTTTGCCGAAGCGACATCCTATTTTACCGGCAATGAAGGCAAGCCTGCGTACGCAGGCAGGGGAGAGTTCGTAATTATTATCCCATAACCCAACACACAAAAGAGCCCGCTTAATGGGCTCTTAAATTCACTGAAATTTTTTAATATATTCTAAAGGATAGAGCAAATCGCGGACTTTGGGTGGCGGGCGCTTCACGAGGCGCGCGATCATGTCTTTGTCAGGATTAATAATAGCGAAAAATCTGTAGCCAATGCTATATCTCTCAAGGCCGCACTCAAGCAACTCCGGGTGCTTTTGATAATGAAGGGTTAAGGTCTCAGTCCAATTCGCGGGGTCAATTCCATAAAACTCTGACATAAATTCAAATAGTCTATCGGAGCACATCTGCCCCAACATTTCCATCAACCGCTCTGCGACATTGCCGGCAACCGCTTGGTAGTCGATGTTCCCTGTGCTCATAAAAGCTCTAACCGCGACATAAGTGGCTAATCCCTCGCTAAAAGCCGCAAGCGCGCATCCCTTCTCCCGCGTTGCTCTATACTTGCTGTTTAAAAGCTTATTCCAGTTTCCTTCTAAAAATATTGTATTATTCTGGGCGGTAAGAGCGTGGCAACATTCATGACAGAGCACAAAAAGCCGTCTGGCGCGCTTCTCGGTCTCATTTTCATACTCTTCCGACAAGGCATGATCAAGAAATTGATCCGATACCGCGATACTATTCGGCTTTTGCAGATACATCATATCCACCCTTTCTATCGCCGCCAAATCTTTCAGAGAAAAAACTGGAAAATGATCAAAGATGTGTTTTGTTCCCAAGAGCAAGCTGGGTTCAGTAAATGGCAGGTCGCATACTTTTTTGATCAAAGAAAGGGCTAACTTGAGGTCTTCCTTTATCACTTATGATTCCTTTTAAGCCGTCACTTCTTATTACATAACATAAAGGAAACTCGCATGTCAAAGATTTTTTTGTTAAAATTAAAAAATGACATCACTTAAACTTTTATTGGTTATAGCCTTTCTTGCGATGGGACTGAATTTTGCTCTGCCGGAAAAAAGCGCCGAATTTAAGGCGCGTGTTTACGACGCGTTTCAGGAAATTACCGCCCGCATCCCTGGCTTAAAAAAAGACGTTCCCGAGACAGCAGACAATATTAAAAATACTCTTCACAACCTTCCTAAAACCGCCGAGGTAGCAAAAGATGCGGTGGATGCCGCAAAACAGGTCATAACTTCTTCTCCTCTGCGCGCCCCCGCCAAAAACGAAGTACCGGTAATTAACGTAATACTCACAGAATCCGGGGTGGTAAGCTGGACAAATAGACAAAGGATGGATAACGGCCTCCAGAGTTTGAAAGTGAATTCCGGTTTAAATATAGCCGCCGACCTCAAGGTTAAAGACATGTTTACAAAACAATACTTTGACCACATTGCGCCAACCGGGGAGGGGCCGGGTGATTTGGCCAAAAAAACCGCCTATGAATACATTATGATCGGAGAAAATTTGGCCTTAGGGAACTTTAAGGACGACAGGGAGTTGGTGCAAGCCTGGATGGATAGCCCGGGACACCGCGCCAATATTCTAAATACTAAATTTACAGAGATCGGCGTTGCAGTCGGCAGCGGATCTTATGAGGGGAGGGATGTTTGGATCGCGGTGCAGGAGTTCGGATTGCCGCTTACCGCGTGTCCAAACCCAGACGCAAATCTTAAAAATCAGATTGTCCAAAGTCAAGATAGGTTAAGCGATCTTGCCGCCGAACTTGAAAGAAGGCGTGGAGAGCTTGAAAGCGCTGAACCAAAATCTGGTCCTGAATACAATAAAAAAGTACAGGAGCATAATGAAAGAGTTGAAACTTATAATAAGCTCTTAGAAGAAACAAGGGCAATAATAACGGATTACAATAGTAAAGTCGCGGAATTTAACGAGTGCCTGCGAAATTTCAGCGCCAGTAATGAATACTAGACCTTTTGCACAATTCTTTTCGTCACGAAATTTGATAAAACTTTGTTTTATCAGTTGGTTCGTTCAGAGAAAATAAATATCTAACATTTACTTTCTCTTCACTGCCAACTGTCAGATTTTGAGCGAGGCAAAGTAAAAATTTTGAAGGAATATACACCGGTATATTTCAAGAAATTTTTAGGAAAGCCGTAGCCCTGCCTGCGCAGGCGGGCAAAATGTGGAAATTTAAGTAGAAAAGGAATTGTGCAAAAGGTCTATTACAAAATGTTATGCCAAATATAGCAAAAAGGGCTTTAACCTCATCGCCAAAGCGCAGCGTAGCGATTTTTGACATTGACGGCACCATTTTCAGATCCAGTCTCTTAGTTGAGCTAACTGAAGCCCTGATACAGTCCGGTATTTTTACCCCATCAGTAAGAAAAATTTACGGAAGGGCGTACAAAAATTGGCTGAACAGAAAGGGACCTTATGAACAATACATAGCCAAGGTCGTAGAAGCATTTGAGGCCCATATAAAAGGAGTGAGGAGCGCGGACTTCCTCGCGGTAGCCGAAGATGTGGTCAAGTTTCATCAAAACAGAATTTACCGCTTTACCAGAGATCTTTTAGCAGAGCTAAAAAAGAAAAACTATTACCTGCTCGCAATTTCACATTCACCGAAAGAAATTCTGGATAGGTTCGGCAAGGAGTTGGGATTTGATAAAATCTATGGCCGCATCTATGAGCTCGACAAGCGCGATAAACTTACCGGGAGAGTATTATATACCGATTTTATTTCCGATAAGGCCAAGGTTTTAGAAAGAGCGCTCGCGGTGGAAGATATAACTCTAAAAAATTCTGTAGGTGTTGGGGATACCGAAAGCGACATCGGGTTCCTGAAAATGGTGGAAAATCCAATCTGCTTTAACCCCAACGCGGAGCTTCATAAATACGCCAAGAAAAGTAACTGGAAAATAGTAGTGGAGAGAAAAGACGTGATTTATCATTTATAGCTACTATAACCACTTGTAGTTTTCGTGATCTTCGCCAAAGCTATATCGTTTTATGTTGTTTGACAACTGTGTAATAACTAGTAATATGCTTTTATAAATGGCCAAGAAAAGTAAACTTGAAAATATCAAGGTTAGGAAGCAATCTCCCGCTGATGACGGCTGGCAATTTATAGTTGAAGTAGGGGAAGAGGAGGGAAAGCAGGAGCACACCGTTCTAATGGACAGAGACTACTGGCAAAAACTTACCAAAGGAGTGGGCGCCCCGGCTGACTTAATAAAAAAATCTTTTGAATTTTTGTTAAAACGGGAGCCAAAGGAATCAATTTTAAAGTCATTTGATCTTCGTGATATAAAAAAACATTTCTCCGATTTTGAGCGTGAAATAGCGCCAACCGAGCCGTATCTGGAAGCCAGAATTAAAAAATAAGATGCTACGCGGCGTTTTTTTGTACTCCTTTCGCTTGCCTCTTTTTTTCTAACCGCTCCACTCTTCTGTTTAAAATATTAAGGGTTTCCTGATATGGGGGCGGCGTGCGCAAAATGGCTGCGGCCGCTTCAACCCTGTTTAAGTCTAATACTGAAAGGCCAAGGCGAAATTCGGCTTTACCCAGACTAGTCTCCATGTCCAAAATAACAGCTCTTATCCTATCCCAGGCATCTTTACCGACGCGATCAAGGACCAGTTTCTGAATTTCTAATAAAGCTTTGCTGTCGCCCATAAAAATGCCATGGAAAAGATTAGCAAAGGCTTGCAACTCTCCAAGGCGCATTTGGCCGTGCAGGCTGTCAAATGAAGCTCGGTGCGGCCTATCTTTTCTGTGAGACATAAAACCAAACATTGATACTTTTAAAGCTTTTTTTATCATTTCCATTGCCTTGACGACCGCTGATTTTTTTTCTTGTTTTTCTTCTAAATCTAAACTATAGACACAGCTTGGACATGGAAAAATTTCCGCCTGTTCAAGCCGACTTTCAAAATCTTTAAATATTTCTCTTTTGTCGGCAATAACCATAAAATCAATATCGCTCCTTTTTTCCCAATATCCCTTAGCGGTACTTCCAAAAACAGTGATTCCGACAAAACCATCGCCATATTTTGATTTTAGTTCATCAACTATCGTTTCAACGCACTTTAAGTTTTCGGCAAGTTCTTCCGGTTTTAGAGCCGCAAAGAGAGATTTTTTGGTTGAAAGCAGTGGGGGCGCTTCTCTATGTTTCTCGCCATTTTCTCCTTGTTGCTCGTTGTGAGGAAGTTTTTTTGTTGAAATCAGTGGGGGAGTCTCCTTATGGTCTTTTTCGCCATTTTCTGCTAGTTGGATCCTCCAAATAACTTTAACAATCTTATCCAAAATAATTTTATCAACCTTATCTTGACTTGAACCAAGGCGAGATCGCAAATCATCGCTAATTGCCCCCTCTTTTAGGGCGAGAAAGGCTTCGCTATGCAACTTACTAAGAGGCCAAACAAAAGCAAGGCGCGGTTTAACATCCGCGTTTTTTAAAGACTCTCTTATTTGCTTACCTTTTTCGGGGTCTGGTTCTCCGAGTGATTCAAGGCGGGGCATGTGTCCAATTTAACATAAAAAATGAAGCTGCGCAAAACTGCTTCGGCGTCGATTGGCAATTTTAAACTTTATATGGTATAATTAAAAAATTAGATATTAAAATCATGAGAGTTTTAATCGCGACAATTTTAGTTTTTAGCTTTATCGGCATAGCGATGTTGGGTTTTATATCCATGAGCCATAAGGCGGGCCTGGCCCACAATAATTGCTTTGTGGCCCGAACTCAAGGGGCTGCTTGCGCCGGACGGAACGTTTTTGAGATTATTTCTTTGCATTTTAACGCTCTCCGAAGCTTCGGCCTGGCGATATTCTTAGCGCAGATTTTTACCGCAATAGCCGCGATAATTTTAATAAATACAAATGGCGGCATTAAGGCATTGGCTCGCCTTACACGAAAATAGTCCTGCCTACAATTAGAAGCGCGCCATTTAAAACTTGCCTTACCTTGGCAGTTTTGACATGCGCCACTTTTCATCCTCAACAGATGAATTTTTTGTATGGATAAAAACATCTACTATTAAATATAAAAACAATATGAACAAAAATTTTAAGACGGTGGCGCTTGGGCTGCTTTCGGTAGCATTCCTGGTTTTGGTAATTTGGAGTATAGGGGCAAATACGGGGAAGAGCACTCGCGGCGCCGTTACTAATTCTTCCGCAGAGAGCCCATTTGTCGTGGGCGAACCTTCATATGACTTTGGCGATATATCAATGGCTAACGGCAAAGTAAGCCGTATCTTCAAGATTAAAAACGCAACCCAAGGCGCCGCTACCCTTACAAAACTTTATACTTCATGCATGTGCACATCTGCTTCTTTAAAGAAAGATGGGAAAGTGTTGGGTCCTTACGGAATGCCGGGCCACGGATTTGTGCCCAGCATAAATGAACCAATAAACGCGGGGGAAGAATTTGAAATTGAGGTCGTTTTTGATCCGGCGGCGCACGGTCCTGCCGGAGTTGGTCCGATTAGCAGAATAGTGTACGCGGAAAACAATATCGGCAAACCACTTGAGATTGGCATTTCCGCTTACGTAAAACCATGAAAAAACTTTTAACGCTTGTTGGCGCCGGCTTAGTTTTGTTTTCAGCCGTACTTCTTCTGCGCTTTAGCGGTTTTGGAACTGAATTGGTCTGGGGGATTTCCAACGGCGGCAAGTGGCTCCTGCCCCTGGTTCTGGTTTCCGCCTTAATTGACAGCATAAATCCTTGCGCCTTTTCGCTCTTGCTCTTAACAATCGCGTTTCTTATGAGTATCGGCAAATTGCGATCGGGAATCTTGCGAATCGGGGCAGCTTATATTTTTGGGCTTTTTCTCGTGTATCTCTTGATTGGTTTGGGATTATTTCAGGCACTGCACCTATTTAATACGCCGCATTTTATGGGCAAATTAGGCGCGGCTCTTTTGATTATTTTGGGGCTTATCAACTTAATTAACGAGTTTTTCCCAAGATTCCCGATAAAGCTCAAAATTCCGCAAGCTACCCATCACAAAATGGCAGAGCTCATGGAAAAGGGGTCGCTCCCCACTGCGTTTATCTTGGGCGGCCTGGTTGGTTTGTGCGAATTTCCCTGTACCGGAGGGCCATACCTCATGATCTTGGGCCTCCTGCATGACACTGCAACCTACACAAAAGGATTGGCTTATCTGGTAATTTATAATCTGGTGTTTATTCTGCCGCTTGTTATAATTTTATTTATTGCAAGCGACAGCGCGCTTTTGGGTAAGGTGCAGTATTGGCAAAATCAAGAGAAAAAAACGATGCGCCTCGCTGGCGGGATAGCAATGATCGCATTAGGAGTTGTTATACTATTAATTTAAAACCCGATTATGAACATTCTTGTGGCGACAGCATCTATTTTGGTCATTACAATTCTAATGTGGTTCACAAACAAGATACTTCCATTAAAAGTCTGTCCCATATGCGCCGGAGTTTCGCTTACTTGGCTCTGGATGCTTATCGGTCTTTATGCTAACCAACTATCCACTATCCACTATCAGCTAATAACCGCGATATTGATGGGCGGATCTGTGGTGGGAATCGCTTACAGATTGGAAAAATATTTGCGCGGCGTTCCGGCATTAGCATTTAAAATATTTTTCATCCCTGCGGGATTTGTAGCGGCCTATAGTCTAATCAACTTCTGGTGGATAACCTTCGCGATAATCGCGGGATTTCTTGGGATCGCGTCGCTTCTCGCTATCAGGGGAATATCACACAAGAAATCAGACAATAAAACGGTTGAAGAGCTGGAGAGCAAAATGAAAGGTTGTTGCTGACCCGTGCTTGGAAAATTTCGAAGTATTAAAATTAAATTAATAAAATATGCCCAGTAATACAACCCAGTACAAATGCTTGCGCATTGTACTGGACTTCGCTCTTATCGTAGCTACGCTTCCTAAATCTGGAAGCAGGGCTCGGTAGTGAGCGGACTGTTCTACTACTGGGTTGATATACTGGGTATGGAAAAAGAGGAAAAATTAAAAAGTGGTAACGGCTGGCTTCCGGCCAGCATTATAATCGCGGCGGTCGTCCTCACGGTGGCTTGGAATTATAATTCAAAAACTGGGACAGTCTCGCCCGGGCAAATCAACGGTGATATTTCAAATCTTGAGGCAGAAATACTCCCGGCCAAAGGCGTTCTTCTGCCTGTAACTTGGGGCAATTTAGGCATTCAAATGATTGATGCAGGCGTAATTGACCCTGAAAAATTTGAGTCAATTTACTCTGGCCGAGGCGGCCTTTCGGAAGATGCGCGTCAATTGTTATATGAAGCCAAAAATAGCAGCATAAAAATGACCCCGCAAAATGCCGGAGAGATTTTGAATTTGCTGTGGGCACTGGGGCTTGGCAACAAGAATGACATCCTTGAAAACGGGGAGATGGCTTCTTATGGAAAAGATAAAATCGGAAACTTCGCTTCAACCGGCGGCTGGTCACTCTCAAAGGGCGGTCCAATGGACCATTATTCGCGCCATAACTTTATTACTCTTTCAAATAGTGAGCAGTCGCTCTTAGATAAAGTTAGCAGGGGGATTTATCGCCCCTGTTGCGGCAACTCAACTCACTTTCCTGATTGCAATCACGGAATGGCGATGTTTGGGCTCCTGGAACTTATGGCATCGCAAGGAGTCAACGAAGACGAAATGTACAGAGTCGCGCTTCAGGTAAACTCATATTGGTTTCCGGAAACCTACCTCACGATAGGCAAGTATATGGCGGCTAAAAATATCTCTTGGGATAATGTTGATCCAAAAGAAATTTTGGGGGCCTCTTACTCCAGCGCGCAGGGCTATTCGCGCATACTTAAGGAGATTGAGCCGGCTACTTACGGCGGCGGTGGCGGTTGCGGGGTATGACATTCTTATGAGGTTGAACCTCGTGAGAATTCTCTAAATACAAATGGAACCACAAATACAATTATCAAAAAAAGAGCGCAAAGCATTCAAGCGCCAAGAAAAACTTGAAACGAGAGAACGCAAGGAGAAGTCGGGGAGGCTAAAAAAACTTGCTTCCTGGTCGCTTTGGAGCGGCCTAACTTTAGTGTTGATGGGAAGTTTGATTTGGTATGTTAAATCACTGCCAGAGACTTCCGAGTCTGATATTCTTTCGCGAAGCGGATTTCACTGGCATCCGGAGCTTCAAATTTACGTTAAGGGCGAAAAACTTATGATACCTGCGAATATCGGGCTGGGAACGGTGCATCAGCCGATCCACACTCACAACGACGATAATGACCGCGGAATTATCCATATGGAATTTGCGGGCCGCGTAAGAAAACAAGATACGACGCTTGGACGGTTCTTCTTAAACTGGGGCAAAGACATAAGATCATTCGGCGCAAATTTGAAAATGGCGGTCAATGGAACGGAAAACGCCGAATACGAAAATTATGTTATGCACGACGGCGATAAAATTGAACTCCATTATGACGAGTGATTTTTAATCCATCAAAAAAACAAGCGCTAAAATACGCGCTAATAATAATCGCTCTCGCGCTTCTCTCCGCGTTTCTTTGGAATCAATACGGAAATAATCCCGACAGAGTTATGGCTCGCGATATTGAACTTAGAGTTTTTACAATGAGCGGCAAACAAAACGGGAGAGCATTTATCACGGTGCCGTTTCTAAAAACCGAGGATGAGCTCTCTTTTATAAACGCGGCGCTTGATATAAACGGGAGCGGCAATTATGAAAGCGGGGAGTGGGTAATCAAAAATATACCAACCATCCCTGAAAAAAATACTAAAAATAGTTATCATTTCACTTCCGGGCTGCCGCTTGAAGGCCAAAAGAAGTTAAGGGTTATTTTAAGCGATTTTCCCTTAACCCAAGATTTATGGGAAGGGCCGACTTTACCCACTGGACGGCAATTTGTTGAGGCTGAATTGGCGCTTAAAACACAAGACGTAAAAGATTTTATAAACTTATCTATAGGTAAAACTTTTATGTGGTCTTCAACAACGTTAGATAACTTAAATAGCTCGCTTCACGCCAAAACAAACGTTCCGCTTGAAATTTATCTCATTGATCCGGCAACAAACGAAATTGTGGGGGGTCATACCGTAACACTGCATAAAATTTATTCCACCAGGGATAAAAAATTCATTGAAATTACAGATGGCGTGGCAGCCGACGAAGGATTTCATATTTATGAAATTAAAGATAGCAACGAGATCTTAAACTACGGCCTTTTTGACGGCCTAGCGGTCATCAATATTGCAAATGAGTAAGTAGTTGAAAAAGGCAATTTTCAAGAGTATACTGATTTTAGTTGTTTGATTCTCAAACGAAGGGTTTCAATGAAAAACGCGCTCATAGCAGGCGAAATTATTCCCACTCCCTTGGTAGACCCCCAAAATCCCTTTCTTCACTCTTTCGGCAGATGTTTGGAGCAGCATATCGCATTCTCCAAATTTCTTCCGCTAGCCGCGCCCTTTCCATCATCAAAGGAGTTGGCACACGAGGTTTGGCAGAGTTTTGTTGTGGAGTGCCGTGCCCGCATAGCCGACCCAAAAATTCAAGAAGTAAAGTTGCCGCATATAGGAAGGATTTTTTATGATAATTATAAAAAGGGGGTTATTTTTACGCCGGAACAGGAATTGTTAGACGACACTCTTCAAAAGAAACTGAAACTCAAGGAATTTGTCATGAACTGTGATTTTTTGAAGCACACCAAAGAATCAACGCGGCTTTGGAATGAGTTGGAAAAGTCTCTTGTAGAAAAGCGCGGGTTCATGGGTGATGATCTTTTGGCCATTGTAGCGCGACTGATTTTAGAAGCACTCCTCCGAACCGACAGGAAGCTCAAACGGTCATTTGCAATCTCCAAAGAGGGGAAGTTCTACTACACGGAAAATCTTGTAAAATTATTCGAGGCGCTATGTCTTACAATCCATGACTCTGTTTGCTCCGGCAATGCCATGGAAATAAGAACTCTGGGAATTTTTGCGGACGCGTCCATATTTTTGCCCGACACGGTACTTACCGAAAGTGCCGGAGCCAGGTTAGCAAGACGCGGTAACGGCAGTAATGATTTCAAAACAGTAAGAATTTCAAAATTGGTAGTGTTAGACGATGGCGACACAAAAAAGCCTTAATGGCTTTTTTCTTTACAAAATATATTGATAATGATTGAATTATATTAATCATTAAATTATGAGCGTGTTTTAATAATAATATGTACACCAAAATTATTTTAGGTATTGGAATAGTAATTGTTGTGACTCTCGGCATACTTTTTATTTACTTGGATAACTCCGAAGCACCGCTTGCAACTATCAATTCTTTTGCGGGTTGCGCGAGCGCCGGTTATCCGGTAATGGAAAGTTACCCACGGCAGTGCCGGACTCCCGACGGCAGGACATATACAGAAATCCTTTCGGATAATGACAAATCAAACCTTATCAGGTTAACGAATCCGCAACCAAACGACACAACTGAAAGTCCTATTACAATAAAGGGTGAAGCAAGAGGCACTTGGTATTTTGAGGCGTCGTTCCCGGTAATAATCGTTGACGGGAACGGCAAAGTTTTAGTACAAGCTCCAATACAGGCCAAGAGCGATTGGATGACCCAAGATTTTGTGCCATTTGAAACAACTATTCAGTTTGACACGCCCACCACAGAGACCGGAGAGTTGGTTCTAAAAAAAGATAACCCGTCAGGATTACCCGAATATGATGATGAAATAAGAATTCCGGTAAAATTTAAGACCTGGGAAGCGCCTGCCAAAAACGAGGATGCAACAACCGTAAAGGCATATTTTACAAGAGATGAAAGCGGGGAGAGCTGCGATAAAGTTTTCTCTGTTACAAGGGTAATCCCCAAAACACAGGCAGTGGCAAAAGCGACTCTGGAAGAATTGATTAAAGGCCCAAGCGCACAAGAGAAAACTTCGGGATTTGGCAGCGCAATTCCGACAGGCAGTAAATTAAATTCCATATCTATCGTGAACGGTGAGGCAAGAGTTGATTTTAACGCTACTGCAGAGTCCGGCGGCGGCTCCTGCAGTATGGGATTAAGAAAAAAACAAATCACTGAAACACTGATGCAATTCCCAACAGTAAAGAGTGTGAAGCTTTCGGTTGAAGGAAGAATGGGGGATATTTTCCAACCATAACAAACCTTAAAATAAAAATCGCCCTTTACTGTCAGCTTTGGGCGATTTTTATTTCCAAATTTCTAAATCGTTATCTGGTTATGGAAATTGGAGTTGACGAAGTTACCAACTCTCCAAAGGGAGCGTTTACCGTAATTCTGCCGGTTACGCTATCCTGGACAACATTATATTTGGTGTTATAGGTAGTGGTACCAGAACAAGTCGCATCACAGTCATTGCTGCCGGTTACTCCTGCGCTAGTTCCCGGATCATACGGAAGTTCCGTCATGTAGTCAGGAACTAAACACGGTCGAATATTAAATCCAGACTTCGCCATAACAGTTGAAGTAGCCGGGATGGCTCCGGAGCTACACGTAAAGATTCCCTTATTGTCAGCAATATTTTGGCCGATAGCGTCCAAGATAGCAGAGACATTGCTGGTTCTCTGTGTATCTCTGGCCTGCTTAAATTGTCTGGCCGGGTTAATGGCAACGAGCACAATTCCCGCCAAGACCGCTATAATTCCAATAACTACCAAGATTTCTATTAAAGTAAATCCTGAATTTTTCTTCTTTGCTAAGGTTTTCATATTTTTTGATTGTTTTGATTTTTAAGAGTTAATAATCTGCAAAATCTTTTCCCTATCGACCTTTAAAATTATTGTTGAAAATTATAGCATAATATCATTTTTTTTGCAAGCGCTAAAAATTCGGCACCTCCTCCCAGGAGACTATGTCCAAATTCGCCTGGTCCGCGTTAATTCTTAAATTTGTGTATGAATTTTGGAATATGGCTTGAGTTTCAATGATTACTGGATCCCCGGATATTATGGGCCGTATCAAGCAACTATCCGTCCCCAGAGAAATGGTTTCGCCGCCGGAGTACCCGGCGTTATTCGCGAGCTCCAAAAGCGCCAGGTTCGCGCACGCTTCTGCCAAAGTCACGCTTCTCTCTTTATATTCGCTGAATAAAATGTTATACCGCGCGAAAAACCCAGTGTAGTTCAAGGTAAGCGTCACCATTAAAAGCAGAAGGGCGATCACAATTGACGATATTAGCGCTATATATCCTCTGTTACGTTTCATTTCCTTATATATTTAATGGTTTCAAACGGAATTCCATTAACATTAAAAACAATTTTTACCGCCTCGCTTGTCCCGATGTTTATGTGCGTAAAGACAAGATCGGAAACCAAAATATTTTCGCTGTTTAAGATAGTGGCAGTTCCTCCATCCCTGGTTATCCGTAAATTCCCGGAGTCCAGGTCAAAAGTAATCGGATTTTCACTGAAATTGACTTTATTTACTATGAGAGTTTGCGGAGAGGGAACATTGATGCTTGAAATCCCAGTGAGCGCCCAGTCTATTTTTCTTAAAAGGAAATTCGCTTCTTCCTGCGCTATAAATTTTCCGCTTATGTCGGTGCTTCCTTCCATTACACGATAAGCAGTTAAGAGCGTACCGCTGATTAAAATAGAAAGCAGACCTATATAGAGAATGGCCTCAATTAGGGTAAACCCGTTTTGGTTATTAGTTTTCGTCATCATCTTCCGGGTCATAGGATGAATCATTATTTGCATTGCCGTCCACGTGGCACTCTGGATCGGCTTCGTCAATTTTTGTGTCACCATCATCATCAAGATTGTCCGAACATTCCGCGGGACGGATAATGCGCAGCGCGTCGTTGCTTTCGTTCGCCGTATAAATAAATCCATCTTCATATTCTATGGCGACAATTTTTTGCGAAAAATTGAATTTGGAAATATTATAGATGTCGGCTGGTAGAAAAATATTGGCCATATTCCAAACCTGGAACTCCTTATTTGATTCCGATGTGGCCAAAAATCCATATCCTCCGCTTACCTGAATATCATTTATATCCATGCCCATATCCCTTTCCACCATAAGCCGCAAGCCGCCGCCAGGCGACGTAAAATCAAGATCGGCGACACTCACAAGAAAAAGCTCGGGGGCGCTGCCGCTCGAATCTTTGCCGAGATAAAGTGTACTGCCAAGAAGGTAAATACTTCTCGCGTCATTGGAGCCGCTAAGATTCAAGGAGGCAAGGCGGAACGTGTCGCTATCAATAGGATCGGTAACATCAAGCGCCACTATGTCGTCATTATTATCCGCAGTCGCAAGATAGGCGATTCTTCGGCTTGCGCCATTTACTGTTTGTTCGCGGACAATGATGGCATTCACCGTCCGATTAAGCCAAAACGAATCAATTTCAATAGGCGAGGAGGGATCGACGACATCAAAAATATGCAATTCCGGGCCGGCCGTTTCTCTGGTCAATATGTACAGACGATCTCCAAAATAATAAACTCGCCAGCCCTCTGGATAAGATCCGCCCGGGTCCACGCCGAAGAGCGACTGTTCCGCTATAATTTGAGGCGCGCCGGAAAAGTCTTGCGGTACTTTTATGACCTGAAGCTGGTCCGAGTCTTTGTCATTAGCCGTGAAAATATAATAAAAACCGTCAGATTTAGAGAATGCGTCAATGGCATTGATGCTGGGTCCGGTATTGATTTTGCCCTTTTGCACCGGAGCTGCACCAGCACTGGTAGCATCAAATACAAATAAATCATCCTTTGCGGCAGAGGGGTCTCTTGCTGACAGAAAAACGATTCTATTTAAAACATCGATGTCTGTTGCCTTTGCCCCCGATGGAATAAAATCCGCCGAGCTCAAGCTATTCGGCACGGTCCAGCCGCCATTAGGGGGATTCGCGTCACAATCGCCGCCCAAGGCAAGCGCGCCATAAATATCGGTAAAATTGGTCCGCAATTCTATTTTTTGCGGGCGCAGGGCTTCCGTGTTCCAAACAAGCTCGCTTAGAGCCTCTTTCCTGCAGGGTGTGAGGTCCGAAACTAAAAGGGTTTTGGTATAAATATCGTCTAACTGGACCAAAGATGTAACCGCGTTAAAATCACGGCGGGAAAGAGCTCTCGCGTCTTCAAATAATTCCTTGGCTTTGTACAGGGCCTCATTATTGGTTTCCGTATCAGCCGCCACTTTTTGGTTGCCGAAAGATATTAAAATAACCGCTGTCATAGTAAGGGAGATTATGGCAAACGCAATCATAATCTCCAGAGTACTCATGCCTCCCTCACCCTTCGCGCACCGCAAAGTTTTTGTTGCCCTCTTTAGGATAAAAGAAATGAGATTTGTAAAATTATTCATGATTTAGAAATTGTGATCATTTTTAAGCATTGTTGAAAAAATAGTGCTCGAAGGGTGAGGGATTACCAATTAATCCTGCCCTCGCTATTTACGGAAATTATTTCTATTCTTGCGCCATCCGACAAGGAAATGACATCCGAGACGCTGGAATTTCCCGTAAGTTGCTCAAAAACAAAATCAGCCGGAGCAGTTACAATAATTCCGGAACCTCTGGGAATGGTTTCGTTTGTGGGATCGTAAGCAGAATAAGTTGGACCTCTGAAAATTACATATGAGTCCGCATCAACGCGGACACCGTGCGGAGATTCATATAGATTGGCGAGAGCTTTCGCGCGCGCCTTTTCCAAAATGCTCACCATTAAATCCCGCTCGCTATTTATTGAATTAACCCGATAGGCATCGAGAGTTACAAAAAGCCCCACCGCGATGAGAACAGAACTTATGCCCAAAGTTACGAGAATCTCTATGAGAGTAAATCCGACATTTTTTTCGTATTTACCGTTTGAGGTTTTGGGTAATTTCATAAATCGGGGTAATCACGGAAACGGCTACAAATCCCACCATGAACCCCATAAATAGCATAAGCACCGGCTCTATGGAACTTGATAGATTTTTGGTTAAATCTTCAACGTCGCTTTCATGAAGTTCCGAGAGGTATATAAGTGTTTCAGGCAAATTTCCGGTCCTTTCTCCAATCGCGACCATTTGGGAGAATATGTCTGGAAATAAATCAGGCCGCTTTTCAAAGTATTTTGAAATTTTTTCACCTTTAAAAACTTCTTTGGCGATATGATGCAGTTCTTTTTTATAGACCAGGTTGCCGGTAGTTTCCGCGGTGATATCTATTGCCTCAATAACTCTTATGCCGCTCTTTAAAAGCAACCCAAGAGTGCGCGAGATATTTGCCATTCCATAATTTTGGATAATTTTCCCGACCAAAGGAACGCGCAAAGATTGGCGGTCAAGAAAAAAACGCAGGGGTTCAAACTTTTGATAGGCGACGAAAAACAGCGCGATACATAAAAAAATTGAACCAAAAAAATACGCCCAGTAAGCCAGAAGAAAGTCGCTTACAAAAATAAGGATCTTGGTAGACAAGGGAAGCACGACATGCATGCTGTCAAAAATGGGGCGGATCTTGGGAAAAATAAAAATGGTGAGAAGCACGGTCAGGCCAACAGTGGCGATAGTTATGAAAATAGGATAGATAAAGGCGGCAACGACCTTCTGCCGGAGCGCTTGCTTTTTTTTAAGCTCGTCAGATAGATACACTAAATTTTGTTCCAGAATCCCGCTTGATTCTCCCACTCGGATAATATTTATGGCAAAGTCACCAAAGGTGTGTTTAAATTTCGCAAGACTGCTTGCTAAAAATTGGCCGCTCGAAACGTCGTCCACCACTTTCTGCATAATTCTGCCCTTGATCTTTGATTTGGTTTGCTTCCTTATTATCTTCAGACTCTCTACTATTGGCACTCCAGCCCTAACTAAAAATGCCAGGCGCTTCGCAAAATGAACCTGGTCTTTTATTGAGAGCCGGTTTAAGAATTTATTTTTCATTTTATTCTAGTTCGGCAAGCTCACTATTCGTGCACAACTCTCATCACCTCCGCGATCGTAGTTAGCCCGCTTCTGACTTTTTCTAAACCTTCATTAAGCATGGTGGTCATCCCGTTTTTAACGGCAATCGCCTTAATCTCCGCGGCTGACGCCTTGCGCAAGATTGCATCCCTGATCTCACCGTCAATTTCCAAAACTTCATTTATGCCTATTCTGCCCTTATATCCGCTTGAATTGCAAAGATCGCAGCCCTTCCCGTAATACAATTGTGAAATTTTATCCAGAGATTCTTTCGGCAGGTTTTCAGAAAGACTCGCCTCTTCGCTTTTTGTTAATTTTTTAGCGGTTTTACAGGCAGCGCATATCTTTCGCACCAATCTTTGACCGATAGCAATATTCACCGTTGAGGCGACCAAGTACGGCTCTATCCTCATATCCAAAAGGCGGGGGAGTGTTGTCGCGGCATCATTGGTATGCAGGGTGGATAAAAGAAGATGGCCGGTAAGGGCAGTATTTACCGCAATCCCGGCGGTTTCGGAATCTCTTATTTCGCCAACCATAATAACATTTGGATCCTGGCGTAAAATGGAGCGCAGGCCGTTCGCAAAAGTAAACCCGATTCGGGGATTCACTGGAATTTGCTTAATATCTTCTATGGCGTATTCAACCGGATCTTCTATAGTAATTATTGAAACTTCTTTGGTGCTTAAAGTTTTAATGAGCGTATAAAGCGTGGTTGTTTTTCCAGAACCCGTAGGGCCTGTCGCGAGTATCATACCCGACGGCTTCTTTATCGCCTTCATTATTTTACTCTGATCATTTTTGCTAAAACCAAGCGCCCCAAGATCAAATTGCTCGACCTTATCAGACAAAAGGCGGAGCACCGCGTTTTCTCCGTGATACGCGGGCACTATTGAGACGCGGACATCAACCGGCCCCGCGTCCGGAATTATTATTCTAAAACGGCCATCCTGCGGCGTTTGATGTTCGTCAGTGCGCAGACCCGATAAAACTTTAATTCTGGATATTACCTCATATGAAATAGATTTTGGAAAAACGAAGGTGTCCTGCAAGATGCCGTCTATTCTTAAACGGACTCTTACAAGTTTTTCATTAAAATCAAGATGGATATCGGAAGCGGCAACTTTATGCGCGTGCTCAATTAAGTGATCAATCAGGCTCACTATAGAAAGCGCCTCGCCGTTTTCAAGCTCTTTTTTAACTTTTGATTCAGTAGCAAGCATTAGGATATATTATACTATATTGGCCAAAATTGAAGCCATTGCTATTTATTATTCAAATTAAGATCATTGAACATTCCCGATGGTAAATTATTACACATTTCTAATAAAATGTCAATTATTTAGTTATTTATTTATACGTTCTTTGAGGAGTTGCCATCACCCAAGAAGGGGTACTAGAGTTTGCAGATTAAGATATTAAGAGACGACCTCGGTATGGCCCATTTGCATTAGTTTGACATTACTACACTAATCTGTTATAATGAAAGCATAAAAATTTATTGTCTTGGGTGCGTTGCGTGTATTTTGTTTATTGCTTATACTAATTGATATTAAAATAATTATTAAACATACTTTGATGACCAAAAAAATGAATTTTCCTCTTGCTCTAATAACGAGCATGGCCCTCCTCGCCTATATTATTTCACCAGTTGCGACCGTTCTATTACAGCCGAATGTTGTATATGCCGGACAACCGTTTGCAACAATAAATTTAAATACAATTAACGGGCAAACGTCTCCATTTACCTCATGCCTCACAAGCCCCATCACTGTTATCGGAAGTGGAACAATTGACCCAGCGGGGCTAATAAGCCAATACAAAGTGGAAGTTGTTTGGGCGAATGGCGACATAGAAGATAATATTCCAATAACACTTTTAAATAACACCTCACCTTATAGTTATGAATTTACTGCCGGGCCCCATCCCTATGCCACTTCGGTAAGCGCTATTACTATTAAAATTTATCATGTGCAGCCGCCTGGCGAAGATGGCCAAGGCGATGATTCAGAAACTATTCAGGTATGCATAACACCTCCGCCGCCTCCGCCAGTAGCAACTTCCACTCTTACTCTAGTTAAAGAAGTAGATAATGGCGATGGCGGCGATGCGCTTGAAACCGATTGGACACTTTCGGCTGGCGGTCCTACGCCAATTTCTGGAGTAACTGGTGACCTTTCAATTACGGGGGCAGTTGTAGATCCGGGAACCTATAACCTTTCGGAGTCTGGTGGTCCTACCGGTTACAATCCTTCTGATTGGTTATGCGTTGGCGGAACCCAAGATGATGGCGATACTGTTACCATTGCTGAGGGCGAAAATGCAACTTGCACGATTACCAACACTTTTGGCTATGCCGGATTCATTTCTGGCTATAAGTGGCACGATCTCGATGGCAATGGCGAGTGGGACGACGGCGAGCCGGGGCTTGATGGTTGGAATATTTATATGAACAGCTGGGATTTTTCCACGGAAACGGATGAGAACGGGTATTACTCTTTTTCTTCGTTACCCGATGGGGAATATTTTGTTTGTGAAGAATCACCACTGCCTGACGGATGGATACAGACCTATCCCGACGAAAACCGGGAGGATTGGTGCTTTGCCGGACAACCTACCGGACAACGGGTGACGATTGAAGGCGGAAACAGCGTTGAAGAAATAAATTTCGGCAACTGGACGGGAGAAGAAGAATCATTGTCAGCTTCCATATTCGGCTTTAAGTATGACTGGGATTCCGAAGAGGGGCTTTTTGGCTGGATTATCACGATAATCGGCAATGAGATAGATGACTTTGCCGAAACAAATGCGGAGGGCGAATACCGGTTTACAAACCTTGACCCTGGAACTTATACCGTCTGCGAAGAACAGCAAGAGGGGTGGACACAGATGGAGCCTGACAGCGAAGACGGTTGCTATGAAGTCGTAATCGACGAAGGAGAAGAGAGCGGCTGATGGCATTGATAATAATGACAACGATGGCCTTACCGACGAAAGCGATCCAGGTTGTTATAGCAATGGCGATATTATAAATGGCACTTATGATCCCGATGATGAAAATGAATCAAATACAGGCGCGGAATGCGGCAATGGATACGACGACGATGATGATGGGTTAACTGACAGCGAAGATCCGGCCTGCCATGATGACGGAGACGCAGACAACAGTGATTCATATGACCCCGAATTATATCCCGAATCAAATGATCCGGTAGATGCTGTTCCCGGTTGTACAAATCCGGAAGCGACGAACTACGACCCCGAAGCAACCGAAGATGACGGTTCATGTGAATTACCCCCAGAAGACATACTCGGCTGTACCGATTCCGCGGCAACAAACTTTAATTCTGACGCGTTTCAGCATTTGATGACTCAATGGATCGCCGCATTATTGATACTGAAATGGTTTCGCTTTCCTTAACCGGCTCCTCAAGCGACGACATGTCCGGCGTGGCTACGGCAACAATGAGCATATTTAAGATAGGGGAGACTGCGGATTTTAATGAATCGGCCTTCGCCAAAATGAGCTGTGACGATAATCAACAGTTCGTGCCAATTGAAATAGTCGCCTTAAATCTCACGAGTGTTAACCCGCTTACCGTAACTTGGGGACATGATTACAATCTTACCAATGGTATTTTCTGCGCGGAAGTGCATGCGACCGATAATGCCGGTAACACAGAAAATACAGCGACAGCCGGACCAATTGCTTATACCTATACAGCCCCAACACCTCCACCGCCTCCTCCAACCCCACCACCAACGCCCCCTCCGTCCACATCGGGCGACAGTGGTAGTTCTGGCGGCCAGGGCGGCAGTATTAACCCCGGAGTTGGATCGCCACAGCCTGCTTATGGAGCAATCCTTGGGGCAACAAGTGGGCAGGTTTTGGGTGAGTCAACAGCATGCAGTACCGAATATCTCCGTGATTATATAAAATTAGGAAAGAAGAATGATCCGGAACAGGTAGCTAAGCTTCAGGAGTTTTTAAATAGCTATGAAAATGCCGGC
>JACOXY010000012.1 GCA_016182095.1 Candidatus Liptonbacteria bacterium | reverse complement strand
GAGCGCGTCAAGAAACTCGCGGAGGAGAGCAAAAAGTATTTTAGAAATCCGCTTTCGGAATTTATTTACTATCGTTCCTATTCCCGCTGGATTGAAGAAGAGGGGAGGAGAGAAACCTGGATAGAAACCGTGAATCGGTATGTGGATTTTATGAAAGAGAATTTGGGGAGTAAATTGCACGACAAAGAGTATGCTGAGTTGCGTGAGGCAATTTTACGCCAAGAAGTTATGCCTTCCATGCGGCTTATGTGGTCTGCGGGCAAGGCTGCCAGAAAAACAAATGTTACGGCCTATAATTGCTCATACATTGCCCCGTCCAAACTTACCGACTTCGCGGAAATCATGTATCTTTCCATGTGCGGCGCGGGCGTTGGCTTTTCCGTAGAATCTCAAACTATTGAGCTATTGCCCATCATAAGTCGCCAGAATGGCAAAACTCTCACGACTCATGTTATAGAAGACACTAAAGAAGGGTGGGGCAATGCTCTGACACACGGATTAAAAACCTGGTACTCCGGAAAGGATGTTAAGTTTGATTATTCCAAGTTGCGGCCGGCGGGGGCGCGCCTTATGACTATGGGCGGGAAAAGTTCCGGCTCCGACCCGCTTAGGGCGTTATTGGACTTTGCTCGCGAGAAAATTTTAGCGCGTCAAGGAAAGCGGCTCACAACGCTTGATGCGCATGATATAATCTGCAAAATAGGCGAGGTCGTGGTTATGGGAGGAGTAAGAAGAACAGCCCTAATCTCTCTATCTGACTTGGACGACGAAAAAATGAGAAATGCCAAAACCGGCAAGTTTTATCTTACGGAACCGCAGCGGTCCATGGCCAACAACTCCGCGGCTTATAACCAAAAACCCACGACAACCGAATTTATGCGGGAGTGGCTGGCTCTTGCGGAATCTGGAAGCGGAGAAAGGGGTATCTTTAACCGCGGAGGATTAGAGAAGCAACTGCCGGAGCGTCGCTGGAAATTATTCAAAAAACATTTAAACACAGCCGGCACTAATCCGTGCGGCGAAATAGTTTTGCGCTCCAAACAATTTTGCAATTTAACTGAAGTTGTGGCGCGCGCCGAAGATACGGAAAAAACATTGCTCAAAAAAATTCGCCTCGCGACTATTTTAGGCACTTATCAATCATCTCTTACTAATTTCCCCTATCTTTCAAAAGAATGGAAAAAGAATTGTGAAGAGGAGCGGCTTTTGGGAGTTTCTATTACTGGACAGTGGGATTCTAAGGCCGCGAGAAATCCCAAAACACTTCTCAAAATGAAAAATGAGGCGATAGAAGTTAATAAAGAATACGCGAGAAAAATGGAATTCAATCGTTCAACTTGCATTACTTGCGTGAAGCCATCCGGTACTGTTTCCCAGCTTGTTGATGCTTCTTCCGGTATGCATCCGCGATACGCCAAGTACTACTTGCGACGAGTTCGGATTGCCGCAACTGATACGCTTTTCCAAATGCTCAAAGAACAAAAATTTCCTTATCTCCCGGAAGTTGGGCAAGGAATGGATATGGCTTCGACCTATGTATTGGAATTTCCGGTTAAAGCTCCGGCTGGTTCCGTATTTAAGGATGACCTCACTGCCATTGAACAGTTGGAATATTGGAAGAAAGTTAAAGAGAATTTTACCGAGCATAATCCTTCGGTTACGGTTTCTGTTGGGCAGGGTGAGTGGGTGAAGACTGCGAATTGGCTTTATGACAATTGGGAAATGTTGGGTGGGCTCTCGTTTTTGCCAAGAGAGGACCATGTTTATCAGCTGGCTCCTTATGAAGAGATAACAGAAGAGCGCTATAACGAGCTCATGTCACGCTTGCCGCAGGTTGATTTTTCGCATATCGTGGCTTATGAAAAAGACGATGAAACCCAAGGATCGAAGGAGCTAGCTTGTGTCTCTGGAGTTTGTGAAATAGAGCTCCCTCCGATAGCGGTACCTGTAAAAAGTGAATCAGAGGAGCCGGCGAAAACGCAGACGGAAGCGTGAATCACTAGAACAATAGAACAATGGTCACCCTAATGGTGATCATTGTTTATTAGCTTTCATGTTTTTGTGTTTTCATGTATAGTAGATAAGGTTTTTTGAAATACTTTGAGGTGATTTATGGGCATGACTGATGAGCTCGCCGCGAGAGATAAGCAAGCAATCGACGAACACTTCCATAAAATCGGCTTGCCACGAGAACCGGCGCTGACTTTTAAAGACGCGGCGATTAAGCCGCGCTATAATGAAATCCGCATTCGCTCCGAAATATGGGATTTCAGCACCACTCTTATAGGTGATGTGGCGATCAATATTCCGCTTATAAGCGCCAACATGACTTCGGTTACCGATGCTAAGTTTGCCGCCGCTCTTGAGCGCGAAGGAGGGTTTGGGTGTTTTCCGCAAGCCGTTTTGTCGTGCGTGCAAGATCAGATGATTGATGACACGAGGAGAAATAACGCCGCTCGCATAGATGATCCGCTAAAGATCACGCCCTATGCTACTATTGCCGAAGCCAAAAAATTAATGGAAACAAAGCAAGTCTGGAGCTTAATTGTTGTAGACGCGGATAAGCGGCCAATTGGTATTTTATCAAGCCGTGATTGGAGATACGAAACAGACTTAACTCAAAAAGTTTCGGCCCTTATGACAACAAACATTATTAAGTGCCGTGATACTGATAGCGTGGAGGCGGTTAAAGTCATAATGCGTCGCAATAAGATTGAAAAGATTCCTATTGTGGATGAGGCGGGGAAATTAGTGGGGCTTTATACCGCGCACGGGCTTTTCTATAAAATGCACCACACCCGAGCGCTTCGCGATGAACATGGGCGCTTTCCTGTAATGGGAACAGTGGGGGTTGGCGAAAGGCTGAATACAGAGCTCATGGAGCAAGTTAATAGGTTGGCAAAGAAAGGCATTCAATTTCTATTGATTGATGCCGCAAAGGGCGGGTCCGATAATCTAAAGGAAGTCGTTTTATGGGTTAAAAAAGAATTGCCGAACCTTCCTATAATGGCTGGCAATGTTTGCACTCCTGAAGAAACTAAATTATTGATTGAATGGGGAGTGGATACTATAAAAGTTGGTCAGGGGCCCGGCTATGTTTGTCGCACGAGAGAAATTGGCATAGGCATCCCGCAATTAACGGCAGTAGCGGAGTGTTCCGCGATTGCGAATCTCTACGACAAGCTCGTGGTTGCTGACGGAGGCATGGATACGCCTGGTGACTTTATGAAAGCTATAATCGCGGGAGCAACCGCTTGCATGGCTGGGAAATTTTTTATGAGCACCTATGAAGCCGCGGCGCCGCTTGAGCCGCCGGATGACGACGGATTGCCCTTTAAGCTTTATAAAGGATCGGCGTCTTTTGACGCGCAGATGGAGAGGATCCAAGATGGCAGCTTGGATCACCCGCGCAGACCAGAAGGACGCACCAGAAAGGTTATTGTTACCGGATCGCTGAAGGATAAAATCTATGATTTGCTGGAGGCGTTTAAGTCCGGCATGTCATACGTTGGCGCGAGAAATTGGGAAGAAATGCGAGAGATAGCGGTTATGCGCTGGCAGACCCCGGCTGGCAGTTTTGAAGGATTAAAAAGGTAAAATTACTATAGATAACCATCCTCCCCGCGTGGGAGGTTTTTTTACCATAAAAAATTTTTCTGACAAGATCTTGCGCGATTTTTTTATATTTGTGATACTGAAATCAGAAAATTGTTACTTGAATAAGGACAGGAATGAAAGCCAATCTGAAAGACGAGGGTTTTTCTTTTACTGCCATATCCGGGATTAATTATCCATTTGGAAGCAGAAAATATTTAATGCGTCTTATAAAAGATGTAACTGAATTTGATGATTGTAAATTTGTGGTGATTGCTGGTAATACTATTGCTGGTCGCGAAGCCGAAAAGCAGCTCAAGACTATCATTAAACTGCGCTGGGACAAAGAGCGGGGCAAAAATCGTGGGCTTCCATCGGATCAAAGAATCAGTTTTGAAGAAGTAAAAGAAGCGGCCACCGAAGAATTTGTGTTAGAGATGGCTCATGGCCTGGATGATTTTCTCCCAAGAATAGAGGGCGTTAACTATCATATTGTTATTGCGGAAAAAGTGCTTGATAAGCCAATCGGCGTTCAAATTCTTGAGCGCTTACAGATGCTGCGCGGTGGCAGCAAGGGAGACATTCGCCTCATTAATGATTGCGAAGCCAAAATTCCTTCTCGGATGTCGGGGGTTGCCGATTTCCGAGTTGTAGTTCCAAGAAAAACACCGTGGTACTATCGTATTGTCACTGGTCTCATGCAGCGGCTAATTAACAGCTTTGTTTCTCGTACCAACTCTCCTAAGCCGTCGCTGATTTTGACTGGCGGCACTGGCGTCGGAGCATACATACCATTTTATGAAGGAGTCCCGTGCGTTTCCATACCGGCATTGCACAAAATTGACGAACAGCTGTCCACTGAAAATATGGTTGGTTGCGCGACCGTGAAAGTTTCACGCGAAAACGGCAATTTGAAAGTAGAGCCGACTATATATGATTTTAGATCGGCCGTCTTTAACGAGAGGCAATATTTGATTCAAGACAATCCTTCTGCCGTTGAGCAGTTGGTGCTTGAGGCGCTGACGCCAAGCCGCGCTAGCTTTCAAGTGGTTCGTTTTAGGGTTAATGAAAGTCGGAACCTTAAGAAGCAAATTTCCGACAAGCGGCTTGAAGAAACGCTTGACTCATTAAAGAAAAAGAAATTTATCTTATTTGATAAGAAATCCAATTCTTATGAGATAAACGAAAATATTTTAGGATATGCCGACGTTACTCTTGCCGACCTTATGAAGGGCGGACGTCTTGTTAAGCATACTTTAGTGGGTTGTAGGCACATTGGTTGTTTGAAAACGCTCTATCATACCGCTGACGAAGATATCCCCAAACTGCTTTTTGATTCCGAAGTTTATATTGACGCTGGCGACTCAATTCAAGGCATTGCTCATGACTATGAATATAATGGAGAAAATCTTCCAATTGCCAATGGGTTTGATAAACAACAAATCATATCGGCTCATTTGCACAAGAAAAATCTTATGGATACTTTCCGGGCTCGTGCGGCGGCGCTTCCTAAAGAAGAAAAGGAAAAGCTTGGCGTTGAAGGATTCGTTAAAAAGTGCCTTATTGATTTTCGCTTTGACCTAGGAAACCATCCGCTTTGGACCACGAGGACAAGGAATTCCATTACCCTTGGTTATTTCGAGGACCTGCTCAAATACCTTGTCTTAGTTGAAATTCTTGAAGAGTGCTATGTTTCTGGGTTTAGGGAAATACGCGCCGATATGGTAGCAAAATGGATTAACGAAAAAATTATTCGGATTGGCGAAGATAACATCGCCGAAGTTAATGGTATACGGTTTGGAGTTAAACATCCGCACAAGGCCAGGACGCAGAACAAAAGCCATCGAATCCAAGATGTAGTTGATTTTATCTACGGCTCTTTCTACGCCTTTGTTCGAAAGGTGGGAGAGAAACATCCAGATGTGCCTCTTGTTTATGTCGCGAACTTCCATGAAGCTGCCGCGGTGAACATTTCAAAATACGGTCGTACTATTTTGGGGGTTATGGTTGGAGCATACCTGAAAGACACCCAATTTGAAAACCATAAAGATAAGGTGGTTGATATTGGTCCAGTGAAAGCTGAAGTTTACTTCAGTCAAGATGGCCAAATCATTTATAGCAGATTGCGTTATATCAACAGAATCCACCCCGAAGATCAAAAACTGGTCTTTGCTAAGCGCGTTACCACTAAGATGGTATTGGAGCTTTGTTCTTGGATTGATGAAATCTGCAAGCTGCCCTGGAGATAAGAATATGATTCCCGCAATTTGCGGGAATTTTACTTTTTTGTTAAGCTAATTGCAGAATTATTGTTTGAAAATGGTGGGCAATGGCTGACTGTGTTTTTTGTGATCGGACCAAATTTGAAGAGCGGTTAGTTGGGGAAACGGCTGATTTTTGGGTTATGGCGACACTTGGCCAGATTACTGACGGAGGGTATTTACTTTTAGTTCCCAAGAAGCACGTTAAATGCATGGGTGAGTTAACTAATGACGAAGCACGGAGAATGTTTGAGCTTTATCCTAAGATAGAACACTCGTCTTATAACTGGCCGCACATGACCGCATTTGAGCATGGGATAGTGGGTCAAACAATTGAGCATGCCCACATTCATTTTATTCCTGCGCGCTTTTCTCTTACTCCAAGAATCCGCACTGATTTTCCCAAGGTTGAATTTCAAGAACTGGTATTTGATTATCAACTTCAGCTACTCTACCGCAAAAGAAAAGAACCGTATCTTTTATGGACTGACAGAGATTCAGATAATCATATAGTATGGCAAATGTGTTGGAATCCTCCCGCTCCGCCGCAATACTTGCGCATTGTAGTTGCCGAAGCTCTGGGACGACCCGAGCGTGCCAATTGGAGAAATATGGATCACGAACTGGATCAAAGGCTATGTTCAGAAACTGTGCGTCGCCTTACCCCATATTTTAAGAAAGCTTAACAAAACAAGCACCTGAATTTCAGGCGCTTTTTTATCATTGTCTGGTCTTAGCCGAAGGCCACAACTATTGATAATGAGCCTGCTCGCCTCGCTGAAGTCTTTAAGATTTTTCCACATCATCCTTACATTCTTAAGTTTGTCAGTATGTTTTATATATTGTGCAATAAATAAATTATTTAGGGCGAAAGCGGGTCGAACTACTCTTTCACATAAAACTGTGAGACGAAGATATCATTCTGTGATTCAGAAGTTAACTTGAGCCCCAGCTTTCTGGCTGGCCTCGCAATTTCATCTGGTGTCGGATGCGAAAAATACTTAATTCTTCCGGTGGAAGATATGAGAAGCTTGTCATATCCGCCGGTTTCCGGTGGCCTTGTAGTGTAGCTTGTGAAAAATACACCACCATTTTTTAGAGCCGCGGAAACATTCTTCAATGCCGCATCAATCATGCCCTTGGGTGTATGAGTAAATAGTGCCGCACATGACCAAGCGCCATCAAATTTACCCATCTTGCATCCATAAGGCAAATATGTTGATAAGTCGTTATAGATGTCGCCAAGAAAAAAGAACGGATATCGGCTTTTTGATATGTAATTCTTTCCTGCTATGTTATTCAGCTCTGCGCGCCATCCCATAGCTTCTCCGATCATCTCTATAGAATTATCCATGGCGTATGCCTTTAACGTTTTAGTCGGAATTGGATGAACATTAATAATCATCTTGCCATTTTGCACCCTTTTCATCTGTGAAAACCGGAAATCCACATCATTTAAAGCCATAAATAGCGCATCTCTCCCCGGTCCGCAACCGATATCCAGCACCTCCGCGCCGTCCGGCAACTTGTCCATAAATTCAATTAGCTCGCCGATGATTCCCTGATTATGTGGGGTTTTCACATAAGCGCCGCATGTTTCATCATAAACTTGGAGCACATGACCATTTATTTCTTCAGGGGATAGCATTTCCATTATTCTTGGGGTTGCGGCGTCGAGTTTGGCCTGGGTGGCCTCCTTATCATTTCTAACTAATTTCTGTAGAACTTCTAAGGACTTAACATCAAGTGCTTCCATGGTGAGCGTCTCAAGATAAGTCATTTTTTCCTTTTTCCAGGTACTGTGTATGCTGTGGATATTTATAGCATAATTTTATTTGACAAACAAGCCCTCTTGGGTATATAATGCTAATGATAGATGGTGATTCCTTAGCGACGACGTCGACCGAGGAATGCTTCCAATTCATACAAAAGCCCCTTTGGGGGTTTTTGTGTTTTATAATGGCAATGGCTATAATTATAAAAACTGTTCTTTTTGATGGTCGCAACATAAGCCCAGATGGCTTGCGGTGACAGGCGCCTCCGCGGTCTAAATGGCCGCGAGTAAGCACTCACTGCTTATCATCTAAATGACTACATGAGTATAAGTGCCTCGTTAGTCTAAATGGCTACGATCGAGCACTCATTTATCACCATGAATTGGAGGTCACCGATTGTAGCCATTTAGATCAGAGGAGGCCTAATGCGGCCATCAAAAAGAACGGAATGTATTCCCAGCGTCTTTTTACCCACCGTCGCAGAAAGCCACGGCCGTAAGGCCGTGGAGCTTCACGCAAGATCCAGGATCGTTCTAAGCCAATACTATGTTTCAGGAAAACATCTCTCTTTCGCGTTTTAGCAACTATAAAATTGGCGGCAATGCCAAATATTTTTACGAAGCCAAAACCGAAGCGGAGTTAGTTAAGGCAATAGAAAAGTGGGATTCGCGAGGCAGGATTTTTATTTTAGGCGGCGGGACCAATATATTATTTGATGACATGGGATTTGATGGTTTGGTATTGAAGCCAAATTTAAGTTATATAAAAAAAGAAAACCCCCCCACTACAACATTCCAACATTCTGCAGAATGTTGGAATGTTGTAGTGGGGGCCGGAGTTGCTATTTCTAAATTACTTGATTATTCAATCGCTCACGGCCTTTCTGGCCTTGAGTGGGCCGGCGGCTTGCCGGGAACTTTGGGCGGCGCGATACGCGGCAACGCTGGTTGCTTTAAGGGAGAAATTAAAGATGTTATTCAAAGTGTTTCTGCCTTGAAAATCCCAACTCCGGGACTTCGCAAGTCCAGTGGGCTTACGAAGTCAAAACATTGGACTCCCCAATTAAAAACTTTTTCAAACGAAGAATGCAAATTTAGTTACCGGCACAGTATTTTTAAGGAAAACCTCGATTGGATTATCTTGGAAGCAACACTCAAACTTCAACCTGGCGACAAAAAAGAAATTGCGCGCTTAATCCAAGAGAAGATTGGTTATCGCAAAATACGGCACCCAATGGAATATCCTAATATTGGCAGTATTTTCAAAAATATTCCCGCAGAATTTGTCAGTCGGCGAGTGATAAAATCTTTTAATAACAAAATCAAAACAGATCCATTTCCTATTGTGCCGGTCGTTCATCTAATCTCCGAAGCCGGGTTGAGGGGGGTTTCACATGGCGGTGCCATGATTTCTCCCAAGCACCCCAATTTTATCGTAAACGCGCAAAGCGCTTCCGCTTATGACGTAAAAAGTTTAATTGCTTTGGCCAAGGACAGAGTCTTTAAAAAGTTCAAAATAAAACTAGAAGAAGAGGTGATGATAATTTGAGTGCCGCTTTTTATTTGTCGGTTGCGTTATGATATAATTTATCAATGCGGATCACTGTTAAGGCAACGAAATTAGTTTTAACTCCGGCGCTCAATGTATTTATTGAAAAAAGGCTCGCGCGCTTGAGCAAACTTCTTAAGTCCTGGGATGATAGGGGCTCTGTACTTTTAAGAGTGGAGGTAGCTCGCACAACCAGGCACCATAAAAAGGGAGATGTTTTCAGGGCTGAAGTTAATCTGGACATGCCCAGCAAAGTTTTACGGGCTGAAGCCGAAAACAACGACATTCGTATTGCCGTAAACGAAGCATATAAAAAACTGGAAGGCGAAGTAAAAAAGATAAAAGGAAAGCTGGAATCAAAAAAAAGATAATAAAAAAGCCCCGCGGGGCTTTTTGCCATTTAGATTTTACAATTTCGGCATGGAAGACATCAGCCTCTCTTCCTCCTCTCTTCCTCTGCTCTAAGGGCGCCGACTTCTTTGATGCGACTTATTCTCCCCCTCACTTTTTCTATTAAGAGAGTATTGGCGAATTGGGTTACGAAATTTTTCCAAGCGTCACTATCCATTGGTCGGAGAATTTCGCAATAGGAGATATTACTTTCAAAATCGTGCATGTCTGCTATGTGTGGAGCCCCGCTAAAAATAACAGGGTGGAAATTACGAAGATTGCCCTCGGTTATGAGGATATACTCCATCGCAAAGCCAAAGCAACCACGCACTCCGGTAAGGCGGCATAATCCAAAATTACATGCTCGAAACTGGATCAAAAAGACATCATTAATGTGTATGACGGCATATTGCGTCCCCACAAAGTTTGGCGGTATGCAATCTTTATATTCGGGTCCTTTACAATGATGCATTATCTTCTCTCTTTTCTAGTAAATAAAGTGCTATCACTGATATTATAAATATAAGAAGATAACGTCAAGTTTTTTATTGAAAATAAGCGTTATTTGGCGTACTATTAACAAATGTTGTCTTTTCTCAAAAAAATTATTGGCGGAGGGCTTAATTTTGACGCAATTGTCGCAAAAATCAGTGCTTTGGAGCCAGAAACCGAAAAACTGTCATCAGAAGCCCTAAAAGAGAAAACTCTTGAATTCAAAGAACGGCTCAAAAATGGAGAAACTTTGGATGATATTTTACCCGAGGCCTTTGCTCTTACCAGAGAAACCGCGAAAAGGACCCTTGGGCAAAGGCATTACGATGTTCAGCTTATTGGCGGGATTGTGCTTCATCGTGGAGCTATCGCCGAAATGATGACCGGAGAGGGTAAGACGCTGGCGTCAACCGCGCCGGTTTATTTGAATGCCTTGTCGGGCTGTGGTGTCCATGTGGTTACGGTGAATGAATATCTTGCGAAGCGCGACACTGTCTGGATGGGGCAGATTTATCACGCGCTGGGACTTAGGGTTGCGTGCCTTGTTCATGAGGGTGCCCTGCTTTATGATCCTGACTTTGTCGGATCAAAATCCCAAATCCCAAATCCCAAATCCCAAATAAATCTTAATACACAAAATTCAAACCACGAGCATGAAGAATCTTTGTTGTTAGATAAGGAGCGTGATTTAACCGGAAGCTTTATAGTCCAGGAAGAGTTTTTGCGTCCTATAAAAAGGCGCGAAGCTTACGAAGTTGACATTACCTATGGCACTAATCATGAATTTGGCTTTGATTATTTGCGGGATAACTTGGCATATGGCTTAGAGGGCCAGGTACAAACCTCTCCTCGGGGCGGCTCCGGCGAATTGAATTTCGCCATAATTGACGAAATAGATAGCATTTTAATTGACGAGGCGCGAACCCCGCTTATTATTTCCGCGCCGGATACACAATCCAGCGAATTTTATAAAGTTTTCGCGCGAGTAGCGGATAAATTGCGTGTTCCCGAAGATTATGAAATGGATGAAAAAATGCGAACGGTGAGCATCCTAGATAAGGGCATAGATAAGGTTGAAAAAATGCTGGGACTTAAAGATTTTTATGCCCCCGAAAATATAAGACTTGTGCATTATTTGGAAGAAAGTTTAAAAGCCGCGGCACTTTTCAAAAAAGACAAGGATTATGTTGTAAAGAATAATGAAATTATTATTGTTGACCAGTTTACGGGGCGGCTGATGTTGGGGAGGCGTTATTCAGGCGGTTTGCATCAGGCAATTGAAGCCAAGGAAGGAGTTTTGGTTAAAGAGGAGTCTCGCACCTATGCCAAAATTTCTATCCAGAATTATTTTCGGATGTATAAAAAGATAGCCGGCATGACCGGAACCGCGTCAACGTCTGCAGAAGAATTTCACAAGGTTTATAATCTGGAGGTTCAAAACATTCCGCCGAATAAACCGGTAAAAAGAAATGAGCACCCGGACGTTATTTATAAGACGAAACATGGGAAATATGAGGCGGTAACCGAAGAAGTTAAGAAGAGAAACGCTTTGGGACAGCCGATATTGATAGGGACTTCTTCCATAGAAAACAATGAAGTAATTTCATCCTTTCTTTCTCGGGCCGGAATAGGCCACGAAGTTTTGAACGCTAAAAATCACGAACGTGAAGGCGCGATTATCGCTCAAGCCGGAAAATTAAAATCAGTAACCGTGGCTACCAACATGGCTGGCCGCGGCGTGGATATAATCTTAGGCGGCAATCCGCCGAACTCCGACGAGGCGGAGCATGTTAAGAAACTCGGCGGCTTAATAGTAATCGGTACCGAGCGCCATGACGCAAGACGCGTTGATAATCAGCTCCGCGGTCGCGCCGCGAGGCAGGGCGATCCTGGGGAGAGCCAATTTTTTCTTTCAATGGAAGACGATCTCTTGCGCATATTTGGCGGCGAACGGATCCAAAATCTTATGCAGACACTTAATGTTCCGGAAGATATGCCGATTGAGTCAAAATTTTTATCCCGCGCCGTTTCACAAGCCCAGGCCAAAGTTGAGGGTTTTAACTTTGACTCCAGGAAGCACATGCTGGAATACGACGATATTTTAAACAAACAGCGGACTGATTTTTATCTGAAGCGCCAGAAATTTTTGGTTGGATTTGAGAAGGAAGAGCTTAAAAAGTATATTGAAAGTTTTGTTTTTAACGCGGCAGATCGGATTATTGACTTATCTTTTTTAACTTCAGATGTCTCCGAGACACCTGAAGTTCCCAAGTTGGGGCATATCTTGCTGGAGTCAGGAATAATAAAAGATCATGTTCAATACGATGCCGTTATTAGCGAAGCAAAAAATATGGGAGAAGAAGCCGAGAAAGAAGCTATCAAAAACTTTGCGCGCGAGGCAATGGAGACCCGTCTTCGCGAAATTATCGCGAATGATCCAAATATAACGAGCCGCCTGATTTCTGTTTTGGATATGCTCTGGATGACTCATTTGGAAAACATGGAAGCGCTCCAAGAGTCGGTTCGACTTCGTGCTTATGCCCAGCATGACCCGCTGGTGGAGTTTCGCCGCGAAAGTTACAATCTATACAAGGATTTTTTCGCCCAATTTGGGGCGTGGATTTTTTCAAATCTTTTTAGGGTTTCTTTTCAGGGCGCAATGCAAAATCAGAATTTAGTCATCAAAATTCCGGAAAAATCAAAAGAATTTAAAAATGTCGGGAGAAATGATCCCTGCCCATGCGGATCAGGGAAGAAGTATAAAAGGTGTCATGGCTAAATCATTTCGCTATTAGCGAAATGATCGCCCGAATATTTTGCATGGCAAAATATTTTAGGGGGCGTAGGGGATAAAAAAAGACAGCTCGACGCTGTCAGGGACGGTTTTCTTGCATAAAGACGGTGGATGGATTATCGCTGGGAGTAATAAGTATTTGGTCAAACGATAGAGAAGGAAATTCATTTGCTGCGATGGATAAAATATCTTGTAATGAAAGATTTTTGGACACTACCAAGATTACTTTAGGATTGGCATTAACTACAGAATAAGAATAATGCATCGGGGCGAATCCTTTGATCAAAAAATGTTCTGAATCTATTGTAGCACATCATTCAATAAACGGTCGTTGTGTAAAAGAATTTGACAGTTTCAGAAAATATTGTTTTAATGAATCCAGAATATTAAACATGTAAAACGGAAGGAAAGATGCCCCGCTATTTCCGTGAAACTTTTATTAATACACTGGCTTATTATATCGCGTATTTCCGGCAACCCTGGACGCAAGCTATGATTTTTGCTGGCTGGGCAGAATATCAGGAATTTGGCGCATATAAAGAGAGGGTAGCGGCCATTGATTGCGCCTATGCCATTAACCAGTTCTTTGATGGTTCTGAATGGAAATATTATTTTCAAAAAGGTGTAGAGCGTGAACCGATGCTCTATTGGAAGATGGTATTGTTTCCCTGGGGGATTGAAGTTCCTCTGTTGCTTCAGATTGCTACAAATTCAGGATTTTTTGAATCAAAATAATACCCGCGCGCGGGTATTTATATTTGTTTAGGAGTGTGAGATACAAACAAAATCAATTTAGCGGAGCGAATTTACTAAATATGCGAGGCGCGAGGAGGAGATTAGTGCTCGTAGAGCACAGCTCCGACGAGTCAACGCGGCAGATTTAGGAAATGCACCCGCCCCCAGAGGGGAAGCCAAAAAATGGCTGATTTTCTTCGTTATGCTTCATCCTGAGCTTGCCGAAGGGCTCCTTCTCAATGAATTCTGCGAATACAATTTCGTCGTTATGCCTTGAAATCATCTCATTTTTTGGCTTCTAAATTTGATTTTGTTCGTATCTCACGCTCCTAGTTGACAACAGCTTTTACTCTGTTATAAATGGATTAGCTAATTTTATGAAGGAAGGTTGCCGTGAGCAATACCAAAAACGCCTTGGATACTATCTATAATGTAGTTATGGAGGCCTTTGAAACGCATAAACGCGCTGCTTTTTACGAGGTTGGTAAATTCCAAGCTAACGCCATGTCATTTGATGAGGTGCTCCGCGGTCTGAAAAAGAGCGTTTCTGTAACTCTGCAGACCGCCTGGAGTCCAAACGAAGAAGCGAAATCACACATTGCTAAAATTCAAGAAAATCTTGCGAAAGTTTTGAATGATTGGCTTGCTAACGCCACAGCGCTTAAAAACCGCGGAGCGGCGCTAAATCCCACGAGTACTCATGTATACGAAATGCTAAGGAATGACTTGGAGATCGCCTTTAAGGTGATCTAGTTTTACCGGAAGCCGTGACCATGCTCGCGGCTTCTTTAATTTTTTCAACAAAATTTTCTTTGGAAAATTTATTTGCCTGGGCGGACACGATTTCCGGAATATAATCGCCTTCCCTGCTTATAAAATTATTTACTGCCCTTATTAAGTCCGCGCGCTCTTGTTTGGGGAATAGAATCCCCGAATAAGCATTTACTATTTCTCTTGCCCCTCCGGCGTTTAACGCGATTACCGGAGTTCCGGACGCGACACCCTCTGCCGCTACCAGGCCAAAATCTTCCACTTGCGGAAAAATAATCGCTCTGGCTCCCCAATAAAGTTCTCTCACCAAGCTTGTGTCATTTTGGAACGGCAAAAATTCAATTTTGTCCGATTTGACCAGCGACTTGAGTTTTTGCTCTTCGGGTCCGCTTCCCACAATCTTAAGCGGCAGCCCCAACTCATTAAAAGCATCTATTACCAGGTCAAATTTTTTATAGTGCAGAAATCTGCCAATGGCGAGAAAGTAGGGTTTGGGGTATGGGGTATGGGGTATAGGATTGGGGAAAAACATAGAAAGATCTACTGGGGGATAAACAACCGTTGAATCTCTCCCGTAGCATTTCTTAATTTTTCTGGCAATGAATTCCGAATTCGCCATCAGCACGTCCGGGCTTTGCCCCGCCTCATAATCCCAGTTTTTTAGATAATTAAGCAGTGGTTTATACAGTTTTAGTTGCAAGTTGTTGGTTATTGGTCGTAAGTAGGAGTCAGATTCCCACGCATAGCGAAGCGGAGTATGGCAGTAGCTTATGTGCATTGTGTTCTTGCCTATGTTGAAGCCCTTGGCAAACCCCGCAGAACTTGAGATTATGAGATCATAATCTCTTGGGATTTTTAAAAATTTTGCGGCAAGCGGCATTAGGGGAATAAATCTCCTGTGATTTTCGCGCGCGTATTTGAAATCCAGAAAGCTCGTTTTAACCTTCCGGGCATTGGAAGTCTTAAGGACTCGCGATGTCCGAAGTTCCGGCATAGAGCCTTCAAATCTAGCATAAGTTTTTTCTTTATCGTACATCAGCGTATAAATCGGCGCTTCCGGAAAAATTTCCGCGAGTGTTTCAAGCACCTTTTCCGCCCCACCCCATTGGTTTAAATAGTCATGAGCTAAAGCTATTTTCATAATCTTTTCCATTTTACCTCTTTTTGCTTTATTATTAAAATATGTTTTTACCCTCTCTTCTTAAAAGAGCGCTTGATCTATTTGGAGCTTTTTTGGGGTTTTTGGCTGTAGCGCCATTTGCTCCATTTATCATCCTGGCAATTAAAATTGAATCTCCCGGGCCGGCATTTGTAAAATTAAACAGAGTAAGCGGCGGGAAAATCGTTAAAGTTTTAAAATTCCGCTCTATGGTTCGCGATGCCCATCTCCTAAAAGTTCAACTTGTATCTTATAACGAGCGTTCTGACGGCCCATTTTTTAAAATGAAAAATGACCCCAGGATTACCAGAGTTGGAAGAATTTTAAGGAAATTCCGATTGGATGAGTTCCCACAGCTTTTGAATGTCTTGAAGGGAGAATTATCGCTTGTCGGTCCGCGCCCGCATGAACCAGAAGAAGTTATCCATTATCCCGGAGAATTTAAGCATTTAATTCTTGCAAAAGCCGGAGTAACGGGACTAAGCCAGATAAGCGGAGCCTCAAGCCTTTCATTTTTGAAAGAGCTGGAACTTGACAGTCACTACATAAAAAATCAGTCGCTTTTCGCAGACATAAAAATAATCGGGAAAACTCTGAAGATTATTTTTACAGATCCCACAGCGGTGTAAACAGTTATGGCAAATATTATCGTTGATATTCGGTTGCTATCCAAGGGCGGCTCTTCTGGCATTGAGGAGTATACGTGCTCTTTGGTGGATAAATTGCTTGAATTAGATGGCGAAAACCGCTACACATTTTTTTATAATGGCTTTAATAAGGTACCATTGTCCGAAGCGCGGCCTGGTTCTACGATTACCAACAGAAGGATTCCCAATAAATTATTAGACTTTTCTCTTAAATTTTTGCAGTGGCCAAAAATTGAAAATTTGACTAGCGCAAATCACCAGGACTCTTTAATCTTTAGCCCCCATTTCAACATTATTCGCACCAAACTGCCGCACGTCATGACTTTTCACGATCTTTCCTTTTTGCACTATCCCGAATTTTTCCCAATAAGAAAAAAATTTTGGCATTGGATGCAAGATTATAAAAACCAAGCCCGGAAAGCTCAAAAAATCATTGCAGTTTCGGAATTCACCAAAAGCGATCTCGTAGATTTTTTAAAAATTCCGGAAGAAAAAATCAAGATTATTTATTCCGGGGTTAATCCAAGTTTTAGAAAGCTTTTACCTGACGACGCCGGTCTTCTTGCCGCAAAAGAAAAATATAATTTAAAAAGACCGTTTATTTTGTATCTTGGGACTATAGAGCCAAGGAAAAACGTAATAGCTTTAATTCACGCCTTTAATTTACTAAAAGATGCCGCGCATTTCAAAGAGTTGGAATTGGTAATTGCCGGGGGAATTGGTTGGCTTTCGGAAGAAACAATGCGCGAAGCCCGGAGTTCTAAATATTGCAACGATATAAAATTTATCGGAGTGATTCCGACTGGCGAAAGAGTCCATGTCTACAATTTAGCAAGTGTTTTTGCCTACCCTTCTTTTTTTGAAGGATTTGGCTTCCCTCCGCTTGAAGCGCAGGCCTGCGGAGTGCCGGTTGTGGCTTCCAACAGGACGTCTTTGCCGGAAATTTTGGGCGACTCCGCCGCGCTTATTGACCCCTGGAGAGTTTTGGAGCTCGCGGATGCGGTTCGGAAAATTTTATTAAGCTCGCAGGCAAAAGAGGACTTGACTATTAGGGGATACGAAAATGCTAAAAAGTTCAGCTGGGATAAGACCGCCAGAGAGACAATCAAGCTCTTAGTTTAAAGAGATTGATTGCCCCGCCCTCTAAGCTGAATTAATTCTTATGCCCAGAGGGCGGGGTGCTTAAATTTATGGTAAAATTTATATAAATTTCAATAAATTTAGCATGGAAGTTCCCAAAAAAAACATTTCCGATACTCTTTGCGACCTGAAGCCGCCACAGGATTTTGTTGCCAAAAAACCGTCCACTTTTATTAAAAAAGCCGGTTTAACGAGGACATTTATTTCTGAAAAGAAAAATACGGCATTAAGGGTTGCTGATGTGGATTCCGAAGCCGCGAGAGCAATAAAAATAAAAAAAGATAAAACTGCCGATTTTTTGAATATCGGCGCCGCCACAAAATCAAGGATTACAATTCCTATCCGCCGCAAAATGAAACCGGCCCTCGCCTTTTTCATTGCGGCCACCTTTCTAATTGTCTTATATGGCTCCGGGCTTTATGGAAGCAAGGAAACTGTAGTAAGCTCTTTTTATAAAATTCAAACCAATGTTTTAAGTTCCGCGGGTTCTTTTAAAAACCTTAAAACCAATGACGCCTATCGGTCCCTGCAAGAAGCTGACAATGAACTTAAGAATATCAAAAAGGAATTTAGTCGCTATGGGCTTGCGAGCGCCGGAGAGTGGTTCGGTTTTGTTTTCCCGACCATTAAAAATGTGAATACTGCCCTGCGGGATATGGAAAGTTTTTTTGGAAGCGCGCTTAATTTAAGTCTGCAACTGGAAGAGCTTAAGACTCATGGACTCCAATATTTTATGGGCGGAGATGGCATAAAGTTCACCGATCTTTTGAGCGCTATTAATAGCGAGTTTAAAACTGCCGTTAAAACCGGGGAGGGGATAGCGAATATATCTTCCGAAATAAAAAATTCTGCTTTAGCCCAAAGATTTGACATTCCCGATATTACGAGCGATCTTACAATGTTTGCCGAGGCATACGCGGCGAGCGATTTTATTGAATCATTGCTTGCTATCTTAAAAAGCGAATCCGAATCTCATCTGCTCCTGCTTTTTCAAAATTCCTCGGAGATCAGGCCGGGAGGAGGATTTTTGGGAAGCTACGCTGACCTTGCAATTAGAAACGGCGCCCTCGCAGAGATGGATGTCCGCGACATCTACGACCCCGATGGTTGGCTCAATCTTAAGCTTATCCCACCAAAAGCCCTTCAAGCGCAAACCATAGACTGGGAAGCGCGGGACAGCAATTGGTTTTTGGATTTTAGCTTGTCGGCCGAGAAAGTTGTAAAACTCTTGGAGGCATCCAAATTTTATGAAGAGCGAGGCGTGAAATTTGCCGGAGTGATAGCTGTAAATACCGGAGTACTGGAAAGTCTAATCAAAATCGCGGGGCCGATAGAGCTTCCCGAATACGACTTGGTTCTGGACGAAAACAATTTCTTGGAAGAGATTCAAAATGAAGTGGAAACCGGCAGAAATAAGGCGCAAAACAAACCCAAAAAAATCTTGGCCGATATGACGCCAAAGCTTTTGGGCCAGCTTCAAAATTTGAACGATGAAAGTAAAGTCGCGCTTTTTGAAACGCTCACGGCGCATTCGGAGAATAAGGACATACAGATTTATTTCAAGGATGATAAGATGCAGGCGTTCATGGATAAATACAACTTGGGCGGTGATGTTTATGATTTGCCGCAGGGATTTTTTGGAGATTATCTCGCGGTTATAAACGCGAATGTCGCCGGCGGTAAAACCGATGCTTATATTAATCAGGATATAATTTTGAGTTCAAAAATTGATTCTGCCGGCACTGTAAAAAACGAACTGAAAATTACCCGTACTCACAGTGGCGGCAAGACAAAATATTCCTGGTACAATGTTACTAATAAAGTTTTTACTCGCGTACTCACTCCTGATGGGGCTCGTCTTGCGGATGATGTTATGGGGGCTACCGAGAGGACCGTAAAGCCGTCCATAAATTATGAAAAAGAAAATTACTCTATGGACCCCGATCTGGAACTTTTGGAAAAGCAGAAAAAAGAAAGCGGCAAAAATGTTTTTGAAGCGTGGATTTATACGAACCCAGGCGCCTTGAAAACTCTGATCTTGAATTATGAGAACAATCTTCCCTCAAAACCAAAAGCCGGACTGGTTTATAAGTTCGTGCTTGATAAGCAATCTGGGGTAAATGGGGGATTGAAATATGCGCTTGAAGCCCCCCCTGGATTTGTGTGGAAAGAACCAAATAGCGCTACTTTTGAATATGACTTGGAAAATATACCCTGGAGGGCAGAGATAAACTTGACATTAGAGGAGATATAGTATATAATGGCCTAAATAGTTAAGCGGTCAAGAAAGGAGAAGGGTCATGGCCTTTGAGACAGATTGGTGCGGGGGTCCCTGTGGGCGCTGCTGAGACGTTTGGGACTACGAGAGAGACGTTATCATGGCAGTTGGCGAAACACCAAGTGGCGCGTCTGTGGCTGCCGAGAAGAATCTTCGAACTGCCCGGCGGCTGATCGGCAAGCCGGTTTGCGGAAATTGCATGGGGAAACTCATGCGAAGACCTGGCGGAGACCTCATCACTTTCCGATTCAGCCGCTGACCGCTCCTTGCCAACGGATGGCCCTGTGTTGCGCTCCGATGTGATATCGGAGTTGTGGCACAGGGCCACTTTCTTTTAAATTAGTGGAATTAGCGGCCAAATTAGTGTATATTAGCGATACGCATGAGTAATATTCGCAACTTTTTAATTACGGCCCACATTGATCATGGGAAATCTACCTTAGCCGATCGCATGCTCGAAATTACCGGCACAGTTCACAAGCGTGAAATGCAGGCGCAATTTTTAGATCAGATGGATATTGAACGTGAACGCGGAATAACCATTAAAATGGCCCCGGTGCGCATGCTCTACACCATAAACGCTATACCCTATACCCTGAATCTAATAGATACCCCAGGCCACAGCGATTTTGCTTATGAGGTTTCGCGGGCGCTGTTTGCCGTAGAGGGGGCGATTCTTTTGGTAGATTCAACGCAGGGGATACAGGCGCAGACTTTGGCTAATTTTCATGCCGCGAAGCGCGTCAATCTTAAAATTATTGGCGCCGTAAGCAAGATTGATATGAACCCCGTTAGTGTCGAAACAATTATTGCCGATATGGCGAAATTAATCGGATGCGAACCTGGTGAAATTTATCGCGTTTCCGGCAAAACAGGAGAGGGAGTGCCGGAACTTTTGGACGCGGTTATAAATAAACTGCCCCCACCGCAAAAACCGCCTGAAGTCGGCGATAAAAAAGCCGCCCTGATTTTTGATTCTTTTTATGATGATCATAAGGGAATTGTGACTCATGTGCGCGTTTTTGGCGGAACTTTCAAAAGAGATGATACGGTAAAACTTGCGGCCGTAAACGAATTGCTAAAAATAAAAGAAGTCGGATATTTTTCCCCAAAACTAAGGACTTGCGATGTCCTTAGAGAGGGGGAGATTGGTTATATTGCGACTGGCATTAAAGATCCGAATAAATTGAAGATTGGCGATACAATAGGAGAAGTTCTTCTATCCGGCTATAAAGAGCCAAAACCGGTTGTCTTTGTGGCGCTTTATCCCAACGAAGAGTCTGATTATGAAGACTTTAAGAGCGCTCTTCATAGGCTGAAGCTTAATGATGCCTCGTTTAATTTTGAGCCGGACATGAGCGAAGTCTTGGGGAGGGGATTCCGTTGCGGATTTTTGGGGCGCCTGCATTTTGAAATAATTGCCGAAAGGCTAAAGCGCGAATTTAACCTTCAGACCATAAGTAGCTTCCCGTCCGTCTCTTACAGAGTTAAGATTGGGGGGAATTGGCAAGAAGTAAAAACTCCAAAAGATTTCCCCAGTGATTATGATGATGCGATGGAGCCAATTGTAAAAATAGAGATTGTAACACCGGTAGCTTATTTAGGGAGCATTATGCAGCTTCAAAACACTTTTCATCTTAAGAATTTCAGCACCGAGTCATTTCAGGATTACAATATTGTAACTGCCAAGCTGCCGCTTAGCGACCTAATAAGTGATTTTGACGACAAGTTAAAATCGGTTTCTTCCGGATACGCCTCTTTTAGTTATGAGCTCTCCGGAGAAGAAAGGGCGGATCTGACAAAGCTTGAAATTTTGGTTGCCGGAGAAGTTGTGCCGGGATTAACGAGAATAGTAAGGCGAGATGAGGCCGAGCGCGAAGGAAGGCAAATGCTTACAAGACTAAAAGACTTGCTTCCCAAACAACAATTTGCGCAAAGTTTGCAGGCGCAGTCTTTCGGGAGAATACTTGCGAGAGAAGATATACCAGCTATGAAAAAAGATGTTACCGGTTATCTTTATGGCGGGGATAGAACCAGAAAAATGAAGCTTTGGAAGAAACAACAAAGAGGCAAAAAACGTCTTAAGGTAACCGGCAGAGTTGAAATAGAGCCGAGTGTATTTAAGGAACTGCTGAAAAGGTAATCCTAGATTTTTGATTTTTATGCTAACATATCAATATGGCTCGTCTCGCTATTATCATGGTACTTGTTCTGCTTATAGTTTTAATGTCATACCAAAACTTTAATTTTTTTCGCGATTATCGAACTGTCAAGAAAGAATTTTCTGAACTAAAGTCCCAGTTTGATGATCTAAAGTTGTCAAATTCAAAAATTGAGGAAGACGTAAGATATTATGAGAACGAAGATAATTTAGAGAAAGAAGCCAGGTCGCAATTGAACTATAAAGATCCCGGAGAAAAACTTATAATTGTTGTCCCAAAGGAATAATAACGAATTAAACCCTTGTCCAAACGATTCTATATTATAACTTTTATATTGCTTATCTTTCTTGGTCTCGCAGGCTTCGCCTTTATACGGTTTGGGTATTTTCCTGTGGTTATTGTGAACTCCAAATTCCTCTCTGAAAATCGATACAATAGAGTGCTGGAGGCGAACCTGCGCAGTTTGAGTGGCGACGCAGAAGTGGGCCACAACGAAATCAAAAAATTATCGCTTCAGCAGATGATTGAGGATGAGTTAATTTATAGTGAGGCCGTGGGTCGGCTTGGGGAAAATATAAGAAAAATAGAAGAGCCCGGCAGAGTGAGGGCAATGCTTGCCGATAATCTGCGGGCCGAAAAAGTTATCTTTGACGACTGGCTTCATCTTGCGAGAAGTAACGCAAGGGTTATTATTTTAGTGTCCGATTTTTCTTGGCAAAACGGCAAGGTTATCGCGGATTGCGGCTCAAAAAATATTTGTTAAGCTCACGTGGTAGGAATGGCAGAATACGATCTTTCCAGGCCGGTTAGTGAAGGTGTGATTTCATGCAGGATTAGTATAGTGGCAGTACACAACCTTCCCAAGGTTGGAGTGCCGGTTCGATTCCGGTATCCTGCTCCAAAAATGTAATCGCACTTCTACTACCCGGCAAGGTTGAGACGCGGGTTCGATTTCTGCTTCTCGTTCAGTATTTATACCCGATCAATAACAATCAATAACCTCGTCAACCTCGTCAATTGAACGATCGTTTGTTATACGAGGTCTTGGAGTTGGTAGAAAGAAATGCTCGCATTTTCACTACCTGGTTGATTTTTTGTGAATATTTTTTTATAATCTATCTATTAGAATTAATAAAAATAGCCAATCTTATGGATTATATGCCAAATGTGCCGGCTAAAGTGCCGAATGTTACTTTAAAAACCCGCGTCAGAGACGAAAGTGTTCAAGGAGAAAATCCTTTCAGATGGCAGGATGTTCAAAGCGCCGCTTTATTTAAGGGTAAAAAGGTGGTGGTGTTTTCACTTCCCGGAGCTTTTACGCCAACCTGCTCGTCAACCCATTTGCCCGGCTATGAAAAAGGATATGGTGAGCTAAAAGCTTTGGGCGTGGATGAGGTTTACTGCTTTTCGGTGAATGACGCCTTTGTGATGTTTCAGTGGGGGAAAAACCAAAGTGTCAGCAAGGTAAAGCTCGTACCGGATGGCTCCGGCGATTTTACGAGGGCGATGGGCATGATGGTTAAGAAAGATAATCTTGGTTTTGGTGAGAGATCGTGGCGTTACAGCATGTATGTTGTGGACGGCAATATTGAAAAAGTTTTTATTGAACCCGGGTTTTCGGATAATTGTCCGGATGACCCGTTTGAGGTCAGCGATGTAAATACAATGATAAAATATTTGAAAAATAAGGCATAAATAAAAACCGCCTTCGGGCGGTTTTTATTTATGTATGCTCAAAACTTCTTTTACCCCACCTTTATTAAGCTCGCCTTGCCAAAAGCGATATGAAAAACATTAATCCGGCAATGCTGATGATGGATGGCCCCAGAGCCGTTTCCACGAGCGCGCGAGCCGCAAATCCGCCAAGAACTGCGATAAGAGCCGTGCATGATGCGGTCGCGAGCATCCCGCTTAGGGTTTGAGTGACATTTCTCGCTGTCGCGGCGGGGATAATGATGAGCGATCCCATTAAAAGAACGCCCAAGAATTTCAATCCTAAAATTACTGTTATGGAAAAAATCAAAAGAAAATAAAGTTGCTGTGTTTCTGTTTTTACTCCAGCCGTTTTGGCTAAATCCTTGGATATCAGACTCAAGACCAAAGCGTGGCGGTTTCTAAGCAAAAACCAAAGCGATAAAACGGCCACGGCTACTCCCGCGATAAATTCGTTTACCGTAACGGTGGCCACTCCACCAAACAGTGCTTCTTCCAACTCATGCTCGCTTTCTATAAGAAGTCCTCCCGCGGCCAAGCTTACAGCAAAAAGCACTCCTATTATTGCTTCGGTATTTAAGTTTGTGACCCTCTCAATTTTCCATATTAAAATAGCTCCCACTAAAAGCGCCAACCCTCCTCCTATCGCGGGGTTCAAGGAATAAATAAGGGCCACGCCGATTCCGGGGAGCGCTACGTGCGACAAGGCATCTCCGGCAAGCGCCATTTTACGCATTAGAGCGAATGAGCCGACTACGCCGGAGACTAGAGCGGTTATGGCAGCCAATATTATGCTTAGCAACTCGTTATTTGTCATGTATATGGTGGAAGAATTTATGATGCTCGGTCCCATAAAGCCGCGACAGGGTTTGTTTATCAAGAACTTCCTCCGGCAGGCCGTAGCAAATTTTCCGGCGGTTCAGGCATAGTACTTTGTGCGCGTGGCGGTGCACCAAACTTAAATCATGTGAAATGGTTATGATGGTTACGCCCCTTTCATCCTGCAGGCGGTGCAATGTGTCATAAATCTGCTCTTCACTTGGTTGGTCTATGCCTGCCGTTGGTTCGTCAAAAAGAAGCACTGTTGGGCTTCCGATAAGGGCGAATGTGACGAGCGCTCTTTGAAATTGCCCGCCCGACAGAGCCCCCAATGGCTTTCCCAAAATATCCTCTGGAAGATTAACGAGTTTCAAGCAATCTTTTATTTCACCATCTCCTATCCCTTTAAGGCCACTATTTTTTGACTGCAGAAAATCGTAAAGAGAGAGCGGCACATTTCTTTCTATGTCCAATTTCTGTGGTATATAACCGATTATGGTATCCAGCGCCCAAATCACTTCTCCTTGATGCGGAATGGTGTCTATTAAAGCCCTAAATAAAGTGGTCTTACCCGATCCATTGGGTCCGATTATGGTAAGGTGTTCTCCTTTGGCGACGTCAAAACTCAAATTATCAATAATCAAATCATCGCCAAACCGCACAAAGAGATTTTTTACTTCCAAAACTTTTTTATTGCTGGATTTATCCATGGAGAATTATTATAATAATTATAACCTAGAGATGCATATAAATAAATCCAAACATTACGAATATCATTCGGAGGGCATAGCTGGCTATATCAAAGACATTATTTACGCGGCGAATGACGGTATTATCACGACCTTTGCTGTTGTGGCCGGAGTCGTAGGCGCGTCACTGCCCATAGCCACGATTATTATTTTGGGGTTCGCCAATCTCTTGGCCGACGGGTTTTCCATGGCCGTTTCCAATTATTTGGGGTCACGATCGGAGCGGGCATTGATAAAAACGGAAGAAAGACGAGAGGAGGACGAGATTCTGCGCAAACCTAAATATGAAACAGAGGAGGTGAAAAGTATCCTTGTGGAAAGGGGATATGCCAGGGAAGACGCGGAGGCCATGACTCGGCTCATAAGCAAAAATGAGAAATTCTGGGTTGATTTTATGATGAAGTATGAACTTCGCCTTTCTCGCGGCAATGGTAGTGACATCAAGGCGTCATTGCTCACCCTTATTTCCTTTATCGCGGCCGGCAGTCTTCCTATTATGCCATTTATTGTCTTGAATTTCGTGTTAAGCGACTTGCTTATGATTTCCACGATTGCGACCGGGATCGCGCTTTTCTCTGTTGGGGCCATGAGGACTATAATTACAAGAAGAAACTGGTTTTGGTCGGGACTGGAAATGCTCTTTGTGGGTGGCCTCGCGGCAGTTATCGCGTACTTTATCGGGAGTTTAATAAGTGGTATTATTGCTTAAAGCAAAATAAAAAATCAAAAACTAAAAATCAAAATTTATGAAGTTTGAAATTTCACTTCCGAAATTTCAAACAGCCAGTATTTTTATTTTCGATATTTAATTTTTAATATTGTAATAACATGCACCACCTAACTCGGCTTTTAAGTCCAGTCGTCAATAAATTAAATACGTGGGGGTTGGACAAGTGGGATATGCTGGCTTTGCGCTTAGGCTTGGGCGTGGTTTTGCTTTACGCAGGTTTTAGTATTATTGCAAATCCTGTCGCCTGGATCGGCTTTGTGCCGCAATTTGTGGAGAATTTTTATCCGCGCGAGAGCGCTCTAATACTCCACGCATTTTTTGATTTATTTTTGGGCGCCGGGCTTCTTTTGGGCTGGTTTCTGCCTGTTGTCAGCATTTTGACGTTTTTCAATTTAACCTCTATATTAGTACTCTCCGGAGTTGATGATGTGACATTTAGGGATATTGGTCTGTCTTTTGGAGCGCTTGCTTTGTTTTTTAGAACGCTCACCAAACCACGCGAGAATATTCAAAACTAGCCCCAATATTACTTATGTGGAGATTCCACGACTTTTTTGAGAAAAATAGATATACAAAAGAAGAAGCTGAAATTGAAGCTGAAAAACTAAGAGCAGTTGCGGGAGAGGTGGCTACGTCAGAAGATTATCAAATTGCTGAACATCTTGTAGAAAATGAAAAAAATAACGCATATAATGCCGAAAAGAATCCAAACGATCGGCCAAAGGAAAAAATTTTTGTTTGGCCAGCCCAAGGGGATAAGCGCGACATGGTAGGTTTAGACACCAAAGATCCGAAACTGTTTCGATTATTTAACAGGGTGGCTGGTATTGTAATGAAACAATATCAGGGATTCCACCAGGTCGGCCCCTGGCCGGACGAAAAAGACCCAACGGGATTTACAGCCTGGGAGATTTGGTATAATCCAGAAAAAGTTCATCCGTCGGAAATTGTAAAAGAAATTTATGAAAAAATGCGGATTTTGGCCGGAGACTAAAAAATTGCATTTCATTACCACCTTAGCTCTGCCTGCCGGCAGACAGGTCAGCCGGGGTTATAAGTAAAATTGCCGTTTGCCGATGTAGCTCAGTGGCAGAGCAATCGCTTCGTAAGCGAAAGACGCGAGTTCGATTCTCGCCTTCGGCTCCATAATTTTTTTTAGAATTAAATTCAAATATGCGAACCAGGAAATTTGAATCAGAAGGATTGGTGCCGCTTGGGCAAGGAGGTGAAAAAAGAGTTTTTGTGGACCCCAAAAATGAAGGCAGAATTATCGCGGAAATGCGCCCGGGACTAAATGAAACTTTACGCCAGATGAAAGGCAGGTTTTATTTAACGAAAATTGCTCACTTGCTATTTCCCGATAATATTCCCGATATACATCAAGTAACAGAATCTGCGGACAAGATTCAAACCGCAGATACAGATCGAATCGCGCACACAGAGGGACAAAGTGTTTTGCAGGAAGGAGTGGAATTTTCTAATGCTTCTGATAGAAGAGAACAAAAAAAAGGCGACGAATACTGGGATAGGGGATACCGCATGCTGAACAAGGAGCTTAAAGAAGGAGCACGTGATTTGGAAAAACGCCTTGAAGGTTTTGGTTTGGGCGACTGTATAGATTCTTTTGTGGCTAACTTTTCTAGAGGAAAGGATGGCAATGTTTATTATCTTGAGACGTTTCGCCCCTGGACAGTTTATTCGGACGAGGTTGCCTTTCTTGGCTTTGAAGAAGAAAAATTAAAGTCAGCTATTCAGAGCATGGCTGATGAGCGGGGAAGAAGAACGGCCAATGAATATTTAGAAAGACTCCTCGTGCTGTTTAAGGAAGAGAAAAAGGAGAAAGCAAAAAAATAGCTTAATCTAATACAAAATCCCGCTTATTGGGCGGGCGTATTTTGCCTTTTCTTTTTTCTTGCCTTTAATATCCTAAATTTTTCTAACATTTCCGCGCGTTTGTTTCGTCTTGGGCGGTCCTTTTTTTCTGTGGTTGGCGTGGCTCCGTTTGGAGAATCTGCTGTCTGCCGCGCGACTTCAGGAACGAGCGACTTTTCGAGATTTTCACCATCGGTGGTTTCAAAATCTTCTCCGGACCAGAAATAATCAGGATAATCTTTAGAGGCAACTACCGATTTGTTCTCAAGTCCACTGACCGGATCCATCTTACCATTTCCCTATTCGCAGTACTTGTGAGAGTTTATCATACCTGCACATAATTTCAATATGTTGTTGTTGCGCTTGTCCAGCTTTTGCAGTATTATTAATACATAAAGGTCGTTAGTTTTATAACAACTTTTATCAATAATTATGAAAGGAAAATCATTGTATTATTGGCCAAAGGGTGGCGGTGGGAATCTAAATGATGGCATGGAGGGATTGAGGGGTGGCGGTTCAACGGGTAGCAGTTTGTTTGTGGGCGATCGTAAAATTTCTGACCCAGACGACGAGTAACTTACAACTTTGCGCAAATTTATAAATCAAAATCTGCCTCAAGGCAGATTTTGATTTATTTTATTTTTTGTATTAAGCTTTTTCTATAAACTACAAACTATCCACTATAACCTATTCTTATGACCCACGATGAACTAAAAAAGGCGATAGAAGAACTAATTGAAAATACCCACCGCGTAGGTGGGTGGCTTTGACGTAGAAACTAAACGCACAAAACTTAAAGAGCTTGAGTTCGCGATTTCCGACCCGGATCTCTGGAAAGATCGCGGGCGAGCGGAAAATAAAACAAAAGAATATGGCCAGTTAAAAAACTTGCTGGACAGGTTTTATGATGTTCAAGGGCGCGCGGCTGGACTTAAAGAAAACCCGAACGAGGAGGATTATTCTGCCGCAAAAAAGCTGTTTCAGGCGTTGGAAATAGAGCGGCTTTTTAGAGCGAAGTATGACGCGCAATCGGCAGTGCTCTCGGTCTATTCTGGCGCGGGTGGGGAAGACGCCGCGGACTGGACCGCGATGCTACTCGAAATGTATCAAAAATACTGCGCTCTTCGCGGGTGGAAGACGCGCCTGGTGCACGAGGCTATCCACGATTTTCAATCAAAAACAGGGCGCCACCCTCTGCGGAACGCGACGCTCGAAATTAAGGGCGACCACGCCTACGGCTATCTAAAAAAAGAGGCAGGGGTGCATCGGCTGGTGCGTATTTCTCCTTTTTCGCCAAAAAAACTACGTCATACTTCTTTCGCGCTCGTTGAGGTGTTACCCGAACTCCCGGAAGTTGAGGAAGCGGCTATTCAAATTCCGCAGGAGGACTTAAAAATTGATCTTTTTCGCGCGGGCGGACCTGGCGGGCAGAATGTAAATAAAGTGGAAACGGCGGTGCGCATTACGCATATTCCAACCGGCATTTCTGTCGCAAGCCAAGTGGAGCGCTCACAAGCGCAAAACAGAGAGAATGCCATGAAACTTTTGCGGGCAAAATTATTCACCCTAATGCAAGAGCGCGAAGCGAAAGAATTAAGCGACCTCCGCGTCAAAGTAAAGCCGGAGTGGGGGAGTCAGATTCGCTCATATGTCCTGCATCCCTATAAAATGGTAAAAGATCATCGGACGGAGGCGGAAACCTCGCAGGCGGAGAAGGTTTTAAGCGGAGATATAGACCAATTTATAGAAGCGGAATTAAGATTTGACAAGAAATAATACCGTGAGTATCTTTTGGGTAGTTGGCTCATATCTTCCATTGGAGCTTTATGGCGTTGTGTGTATTGATGTTTTTTGCGCTTACTGCTGTTTTGGTTTGGTATGTTTTTGACACTTGCGAGCGTTGTTATATAACCTTTCATGATGTAGGCGCACTTTTCTGGGTTCCAGTTGTTCCTGCCATTTCGTCTGTATTTTGGATTCTCTTTTGGATCCTGGGATTTCTTATTACGGGTTGTGTTGCTTTCTTGGTGGTTGTGTTTGCCAGCGCATTTGAGCGTCACTATAGGATTTCTTATAGCTGAAAAATCGGAAAACTGAATTAACACGGCATCAGCCAACCTTTTCCGGGTTGGTTTTTTTGTGTGGAAATCGGACATTGGACATCTTTATTGAAAGCGAGTTACAGCTTTTATAAGCGAATTTTATAAGCTTCTATAAAAGCTGTATCCCGCCCTCTGCGGGTGTTAATTTTGTGTATTGCTAAACTGCGTCCGATGGTGTAATATAAAATAGTTACTTAATTTTAAGCATAGAGGGCGGGGTGCTCGGTTTTGCAGCCAATCGCTCCAGCTCTTGGGCAAAAACGGCATGATAGCATTTCAAAACGTTTCAAAATATTACAACGGCAATGGCAGTGTAAATAGCGAGTCTCACGCCCTACAGGACGTAACTTTCAAGATTGAACCAAACGAGTTTGTTTCTTTAGTGGGGCGGTCCGGAGCCGGCAAATCTACGGTTCTGAAGCTCTTGATAGGCGAGGAAACTCCCTCAAAAGGCAGGGTTATTTTCGGTTCTTATGAAGTTAATAAACTGCCCCCGTCTTCCCTGCCTGGGCTCCGAAGGCATATCGGCGTAATTTTTCAGGACTTTAGACTGCTCCAAAATCGCAACGCTTTTGAAAATGTCGCTTTCGCTCTTGAGGCATCAGGTTATCCGCAGGCCGATATTGAAGAACTTACGCCGCAAGCCCTGGAGATGGTAGGATTAAAAGATAAGATGACGAATTTCCCAAGAGAGCTTTCTGGCGGCGAAAAACAGCGAGTAGCCATAGCCCGCGCCATGATACACCATCCGGAGGTGATAATGGCTGATGAGCCGACCGGCAATCTTGATCCATTCAACAAGTGGGAAATTATCAAATTGCTTCACAAAATCAATGAACTGGGGACAACGGTAATTCTCGCGACTCATGACAAGGAAATTGTGAATAACTTAGGGCGCCGCGTGATCACATTAGACGGCGGCAGAATTATAAGGGATGAGGAGAGGGGCAAGTTTGTGTTAGTGTAAATTCATATGATTACTATAATTTTCAGGATCATCAAGCACGGCCTTCAGCAGTTTAAGAGGAACAGTTTGCTTTCGGTTGCGACTGTTGCGGTTATGATAATCGCACTTATCGTATTTTTAGGCGTTAATGTTTTTAGTTATCTCACAACAAGCGCGCTTACCGTTTTGAAAGATAAGATTGACATTAGTGTTTACTTTAAGACATCGGCTCCGGAGGACGAAATTCTCCGCATAAAACGCTCTTTAGAGGGATTGTCGGAGGTAAAAAGCGTTGAATACATATCGCGCGATAAGGCGTTGGAAATATTTAAGGGGAATCATGCCGAAGACGAAACGATTACCCAGGCCATTGCCGAATTGGGCGAAAACCCGCTTTCCGCCGCCTTAAATATAAAAGCGCACGATCCGAGCCAATATGCCACTATATCCGAGTATTTAAATACCAAAACTCTGGAGCCGATAGTTGAGAAGGTAAGCTTTTTCCAAAACCAAACCGTAATAGAGCGGCTGGCGCAGGTAATTGATACCGTGGAAAAAGCCGGAACGCTCCTTACACTGTTCCTTTCTCTAATAGCCGGCCTTGTTATTTTTAATACTGTTCGCCTTGCCATTTTTTCCGACCGCGAAGAAATAGGTATTATGCGGCTTGTTGGCGCGTCCAACTCTTTTATAAGAGGTCCCTATGTGGTCACGGGGATTTTGTATGGAGCTTTGGCCGCGGTTTTAAGTTTGGTGATAGCCGCTCCGGCGATTTTCTTTGGGTCGCCTTATATAAACGTTTTTATACCCGAAATTGACTTACGGGGATATTTTATAACTAATCTCCTCCTGCTTCTTTTGTATCAAATTGCCTTTGGAGTAGTACTGGGAGTAGTTTCCAGCTATATGGCGATGAGAAAGTATTTGAAAGTTTAGTGCTTGCAGTTGGGTGTGTGCTTGACCAGGTAGTGAAAATACGAGCATTTCTTTCTACCAACTCCAAGACCTCGTATAACAAACGATCGTTCAATTGACGAGGTTATCGATTGTTATCGATCGGGTATAAATACTGACCGATAATATCTCTGTGGATTTGATCGATGGTGTTACCATATTTTTCAAAAACTTCACTCGCATTTCTACTACCTGGTTGACAAAGAAGGCGTCCCTTTGTTATAATCTCTCCAGATCGTTTGCGCATGGGGGCAATAATGACGCCAAGGATTCGGCAGGAAATTAGGCACAAGAAGAAGCTCGCAAAGCTGGAGGTTCATCCAGGAGAGGTATTATTGGAAGAATTTATGAAGCCGAATAATCTGGATGTAGAAGCGGTGGCAAAAGGTACGGGGCTAAACGAGGCCTATCTTAATGGCTTGATCGCTGGGGACGCGAGCGTTAATTCCGAAACCTCTCTTTGTCTTGGGCACTTCTTCAATATGAGTCCCGAATTTTGGCTTAATTTGCAAAAAGACTACGATAAAACCAGGAAATAGCCTGGTTTTTTTGCGCTTGACAAAATGAAAATTTTATAATATAATGACAATTAGGATGCTGGTTGGGATGCTAGGTAGCATGGTGCTACTTAGCCAAAAAACAGCCCTAATCCAACCAGTAAAACTGGTTTAGGACGGGCGAGGAGGAAAGGCATGAAGTATAACGAGAAGAGGCGTCTGGACATCCAGACGGAGATCGGGAGCCAGATGCGCGATCCGGCGGCGGCTCTGTACGGGTTTCTGGTGCAGGCCGAGCGGGATCCACGGTTCAATCCCTTGGTGGTTGGCAACATCAAGGCGCGCGAGCTCTTCGATCGCCTGGCCGCGGAGGCCGGGTACGATGCTGGGGCAGTGTGTCCCGAGACTCCGGACGGACTGCGGGATCTGCTGAAGAGCGTTTCGGACGCTCTCTGGCTTGGCCGGAGACGTCTGCGCGCTCTCCGCGCGAAGCTCGTGAACCTGCCTGCTGTCTGAAATCAGCAGGCCGTCAGAACTCGAGGCCCGGGGAATTTTCCTCGGGCCCTTTCTATATTGACAGCAATAATTTCTAAGTGCTACACTTACCGTAGTTTGCAACCAGAGAATGGAATAAGAAAAATGATACATCGGGATCGGTTCTTCGAGGGCTTCATTGTTCTTTCCTTACTAACTTATGGCCTTTTGGCTGTGTTCTGGAGCGATGTTGTAAATTCAGAAATACTTTTCTGCGTCACCTTTATTTGGGTTAGCTTTATCGTAAATCCACTGCTCTTTCTGGTTGCCACATATGTGGTTTTGAATGATTGGCACCGTAAATTGCGAGGATTTGCTCCGATTGATTATGAAGCTATCGGTCTGGAAGTGCACAGAGATTGCGGAATTTGTAATTAGTGAGCCCAGTGAACCCCAAAGCCAGTACGCCTTGGGGTTTTGTTTTATTTAGTCTCAAACTTTGCGAGTGGACAATTGCCATGATCCTTCACTCTCGCCGTACAGTATTTTCTCCCATAATCAATAACCAAATAAGTAAATTTAAACCAATCTTTTTTAGAAATAATTTTCATTAAATCGCTTTCAATTTTAATAGGATCACTATGTTTCGTTAAGCCCCAAAGGCGGGTGAGGCGTCGGACGTGCGTATCAACGGCAATTCCTTGAACTACACCATAGGCATTACCCAATACGACATTCGCGGTTTTCCGCGCGACTCCGGGAATCGTTAGCATTTCTTCCATTGTGCTAGGTAATTTGCCGCCGAATTTATTTTTTACGATTTTTGCCGCAGCCAGTATGTTTTTTGCCTTTACGCGGTAAAATCCGGTTGAGTAAATGTCGCGCTCAAATTCTTGTGGGTTGGCTTTTGCATAATCATTCAGTGACCTATATTTGCTGAAAAGTTTCGCAGTTACCTCGTTCACTTTTTTATCGGTGCATTGAGCCGATAAAATAACCGCGACCAAAAGTTCCCAATTATTGCCGTACTTTAGCGTCATTTTGGCATGCGGGAAAAGACTTTTTAGTCTCCTTACAATATTTAACGCTCGTTTTTTAAGTTTAATTCTGTCGGCTGTATTCATAATTGTTTTAATTTTATCACATAGCGCGCCTGATTTGATATTTCGCTCAATTGTTTATATAATAGCTTCAGAAACTTCACAGAAAAGGCGTGGTTTTATGTACGAAATGAAGGATTTTGCAACGCGCGCCAATCATGCGGCGCGAGATATGAACTACAGGCCCAATGCTCACCAGCTTCCAGATTTTCGCGCTGTCACAAGCGAATTTGATGACGTCGAAGAGTTTGAAGATGCAATGCATAATGGCACAAGCGGAGTTTATGCTCGCTTGCCGCATCACAATCCCAATCACGATACTCTTGAAAAGCAGTTAACGGTTATGGAGGGCGGCAAGGAAACTTTGGTTTTTTCTTCTGGGATGGCGGCAATTGCTTCTTGTTTATTGGCGACGACGCCGCCTCTTAGAGAAATTCTTTCTTCCAAAACTTTATACGGCTGTACATATGAACTTTTAAACCGTGATATGTGGCCTTTGTATGGACGAAGCGCAAGATGCGTGAAAATTAAGTCGGTGGCCGATGCGATGGAAAATCTAAGCAATAACACTTCCACGGTTTATATTGAACCGGTTGCAAATCCAACCCTCGACGTTATTGATCTCCGCGATTTCAGAAAAGAAAATTTAAATAATTCCATTGTGATTGTTGATAATACTTTTGCTACGCCTTATAATCTCCGCCCCCTTGAATTCGGAGTTGATATTGTGGTACATAGTCTTACTAAGTATATCAATGGGATGGGCGATGTTTTAATGGGGTGCGCAACTTGTTCGGAGGATTTTACCAAAACAAAGCATTTCCAAAATCTTCTTCGTATTTATAAAAATTTTGGCCCCATTCCTTCGGCTCATGATTCAAGCTTGGTTTCTGGCAGGGTAACCGATTTCGCGGCTCGCATGGAGGTGCATAATGCCAATGCGTTTATTTTGGCGAATTTTCTATATAAACATTCCAAGATAAGAATGGTTTACTTTCCTGGTCTTGCCAGTGGCCCTGATCGGGAAGTTGTTAGGAATCAAATGCGAACGCCAAATGGTGATTTTGGTTTTGGCGGCATGCTGTCTTTTGAGCTTCATGAAAGCTCTAAAACTAAAGATTTTATGAATATTATAGCCAAGGAAACGTTTATAAAATTAGCAGTCAGCCTTGGGTCTCCGCAGACTATCATGTGCCGACCGGCAAAAACTACTCATGGAGCGCTTACTCCCGAGGAGAGGTCTGAAATGGGCATTCCGGAAGAGTTGATTAGAGTGTCGCCCGGGCGCGAAAGTTACAGAGATATTATCGGGGCCGTTGAGTATGGTTTGAGCAAGATTTAGGTTGCAATGCGCCGCCTCGCAAGAGAGGCGGCTTTTTGTTATGATTGGAGTGTGAAACGCGAACATAAATCAAGTTTTGTTCATATTTCACACTCCTTACAAATAATATGAAGAAACTGCTAATTGCCAATTGGAAGATGAACCCCGTTACTTTGGACGAAGCCCGCGATCTTTTTGACGCAACGGAAAAATTTGCTGAAAAATACGGAGCTCGCGTGGTGGTAGCCCCGCCCTTTACGCACCTGGAAGAATTAATTAACCGGGCTCTGAAAAAAGAATATGAGGGCATTCATTTTGGAGCGCAGGATGCTTTTTGGGAAGATGCTGGCGCCTTTACGGGGGAAATATCGCCAAAGATGCTAAGAAATCTTGGCGTATCTTACGCTATAATCGGACATTCGGAACGGAGGATGATACTTCATGAGACAGATGAGATGATAAATAAGAAAATTATCGCCTGCGAAGCTGCGGGATTAAAAGTGATATTGTGTGTTGGTGAGCCCAGGGAGGTTCGCGATAAAGGTCTTAATGCCGCGAAAGATTATGTTAAATCCCAACTCGAAGCGGATCTAAAAAATATTCAAACCCTATACCCCATACCCCAAACCCCAGACCCTATTATAGTTGCTTATGAGCCCATCTGGGCAATTGGCACCGGCGTCCCCGACAAACCGCAGGACTCCGCGAATATGGCTCGCTTCATCAAAGAACTGCTAATGGCTAAACCCCATACCCCTAAACGGGCGAGCCCATCGGACTTTAGCCTAAACCCTCTTATTCTATATGGTGGCTCCGTGACAGCTTCCAATGCCGAATTGTTTTTAAGCGAGAAGGATATTGATGGAGCCCTTGTTGGTGGCGCGAGTTTAAGTGCGGAGGAATTTGGAAAAATAATTAAGATTGCAACAGAGGGTATAGCCAATGGGGTATAGGGTATAGTGCAAATCCTGGGTGGTTGTGAATATAGTTCCTGAGCTTGTCGAAGGACTACCGTAATTTTTATTTTTGCCTAAAGCCTGACGGCTCGGCCGTATAAGGATATTTAATTTTTGATTTATATGCAACAATACTTCTGGACCAATCACGCCAAATATAAAATGCGTTTTTACAGATTATCCGAGCAGATGGTGCGTGGTGTGATTTCACGGCCCAAGCGTATTGAGGAGGGGATAGCGCCTGATACGATTGCATATATGAAGCAGGCGGGGAGCAAGACAAGGCCTCATGAGATATGGGTAATGACAGAAAAGGTAACAAGTAACAAGAAACAAGTAATAAGGAAAATGAAAATTATTTCCGCGTGGCGGTATCCCGGAGTGACCAAGCCGGGGAGTCCTTTGCCGCAAGCGATTATGGAAGAAATTGCGGAGGCCATATAAAATAAAAAAGAGCTTGTGATTACACAAGCCCCAGTCGTTTACAATATTCAACGCCATTCTCCATGGTGAGAAGTTCCACTATTTCCTTGTAGCAATTTTCGGCGTGCACACTGCGGCACTTGATGGTTCTTAAAAAAATACCGTGTTCGGTTCACCATAGGCGAGTAGAAAATCTCTGATAAGTATCAGCAAAACAGTCCGAAGGGCTGTTATAACTATCCCCAGCTCTGCGCGGGCAGAATTCATAATGGGATTTGTAAGAAAATGGAGCGCTTTTCTTGCGTTTGCGATTTCGTCATAAATTGCAAAAATCTTTTCAGCCTCTTTTTCGAAATCCATCCACCCGCCATTTTTTGCTGATATCTGGTGTTATGCTAAAATAAGTAACCAAAACTGTCAAATGAAAAAAATTCTTAAAAAGCCATATTTTCAAAAGTCCACCGTTGTTGTTGCCAGAAATCTTTTAGGCAAGTTTTTGGTGCGCAGGATAAAGGGTAAGGAAATTGCGGCGATGATAACTGAAGTTGAAGCATACGACGGGTTTAAGGACAAGGCGTCTCACGCGCATCGCGGGAAAACGGCGCGGAACGCGGTGATGTTTGGCGAGGCGGGAGTGTGGTATGTTTATTTAACCTATGGCATGCACTGGATGCTAAATGTGGTGACGGGCCCCAAAGATTATCCGGCGGCGGTTTTAATCCGTGGCGTCTTGATATCTGATCGCCCACGAGATCCGACCTCGGAAACCCGAAACCACCCGCCCCCAGTCTTCCCCAATGGGTGTGTTTCAGAGGTCGGATCTCCTAAAATTGGCCAGCAAAGCTCAACTTGGCGACATCCGAAGTCAAAAAGCAGGGAACCTCAATATTTGGGACTTCGGATGTCGGGCCCGGGGAAACTTACCAAATTTTTTAAAATTGACAAAAGGTTTAATGGAAAAAAGGCAGATAAAAAAAGCGAGCTGTGGGTGGAAGAAAGGAAATCCTTCGGCAAAGTTTATGGTGAGCGCAGTCGAACTACGCAGGATGTACTTCGGGCAAAGTTTAAAATTCAAAAATCCCCGCGAATCGGCGTTGATTACGCGGGGCCGGTTTGGAGTAAAAAACATTACAGGTTTTATTTAGATATAAAAAAGCCCGCGAATCGTGGCAGACTACGCGGGGCCTATTTGGAGTAGGAAGCATTGCGGGTTTATATTAAACGGATTTAGCACACAGGAACCAACTCATGGCATTTTCTCTCGCCTTTTATTGGCCAATATTTCTTGCCACAAGGACATTGCTCAAGACGAGGAAGCGGAACTTCTGATTCAGTGCGTCGCTCCCATCCATCCTTCGTCAATTCCTCTACTATTTTTATTATTGCCGATGGATTTGCGCGTCTTCCATGATAGCAAACCTCCTCTCTATGAGATTCATTTCCCATAGAGGCCAGTTGCGCCTCTTGATCGTTAAGAGCATCTACTTTTATAGAACTTTTGAGCCAGAATATATCGTGAAAACCGTCGGGATCGCCGTCATCACGGCATGCGGGGTAACTGTATTGCACAATGTAAGTAACTTTTCGCTCTATTACGGCCATTCTCTTCTCCCTTAAGCTCTGGCTCGCTGGAACTAATGTACTAAATTATTACTCAAAAAGCAAATCATTTTCTCGCCAAACTTCTGTTTGAATATTCTTTTTTACCGGTAACATCATCATATTTCCCAAGCCATTCGGGGACTTCTACCGCATTTTGCGACGCCAACCCCTCTTCACTTAGCAGTTCATTTTCCAGGATTGCCATTCCGGCAATTTGCTCGGGGCTTCTATATATATCCAGTTCAAAAGATTGGTTTTTCCACAAGAAGTGAATCCTGTCTTTCAAAATCGGACGGCGATGTCTATCAGCCAGTTCTTTTAAGCCCTCGTATTCTTCATGGCCAATCTTACGTTCTTTCTCCGTTTTGACGCCTGCTGTTTTTGTAGATTTTTTCCGCGTTCTATAGTAAAGGGAATGTCCGTTTTGCGTGCGACGCCTGATTCTGTCTTTATGAGCCGCTCCACTTAGATAAATCTGCTCAATTTCAATTTTTACAAAAGGCACGGGGAATGTCGCAAGTTCCACGGGGTTGTGAAGAAAAAACTTCTTCTCAACTTCTAAAGGATTTTCTGCCAGGATTTGCTTCACATACAGTGTAAGCAATCGCATTTTTTCCTCAAAGCTCAAAATTTTTCCGTCTAAGGTTCTGTTTGGGATTACTCTGAAGTGCGGGTGTCCGAGCCAGGCGGCTCGTGTTTTTAGATCAGCCGCGATTGCTTTTTCTGGGGTGTCCTCATAACGCGCCTCATTCTCCCCATATATTTTCATGTATAATTCCGGGTCGGTATCCGCGATAGTCGCAAGATGAAAAACCGCGTCATATCTCCCGTCTCGCGCTTCAATTTCAAACATTTTACGGCTATGCAAAAAATTTTGATACTCTTCTTCCGTGTTGTAGCATTTTATATCAGGAATTCCTCTGTCGTGTGTCATTAAAACAAGTTCTCCAAATACTTCTTTGGCTGTGTCTTTTATTGAGTCTTCTAAAAATAAATGAGTGTTAAAGATCAATTTTTGCATTTCCAAATACTTTTTTCTATCAGGAAGTTTTAGAAATTTTGGCGGAGAAAATCCGCATGGAATAATGATGGTCGCTGATTCTGGGGTTGTTACCACATCCCACCCCAATTCTAAAATTTCCTGGCACTCTTTTATGCGTTTTAGCCCCTTGCTTTTTCCGCCCGCAGGTCCTCCGGTTAAAACTATCTTTACCTGTCTCAATGCGCGTCCTATTTTCAAAATACTGCAATTATATTATCATTAGTTCAGTTCGTGGCCAAACGAGGCAACAATGAAATATCGCTTGATGCGGCAGGATGATAACGGAAATCAGTTTTTGGTAAAAACAGCGGAAAGCGCCGGACCGCTTGCCGCTTTACAGACAAAATTGGAAATGCGGGACCATAAGCAAACCTATTGGGTTGAAGAAATAAAAGCTAGCCCCGGCATTTATGAGCATTTTAAGGGGAAATTATATGAAGTTATTTGTGTCGCAAGGCACAAAGATAACGGCACTAAAATAGTTGTTTATAGGAAGCTTTATGATGACTTTGCGGTATTTTGGCAAAGAGAATCGGAATTTACCGAGTGGGTTAATAGAGGCGATTACCAGGGCCCAAGGTTTAAATTAGTTAAAGAATTTTAACAAGCGGCAATATGCCGTTTTTTAATAACTGTACTGCCTGACACAGTATGCTATCATAAATAAACACCCAAAGGTCGCAAAAAATTACAAACCCATGGAATCAAATTCTGGCTGGAAAATTTTGTTATCAATCGCGCTTATAGCGCTTCTTCTCGCGGTGTTTTTCTACTTCAAGCAATCTCCGGTTATCGCCCCCGAAGAGGGCCAGGCGCCCGGACAGCCCTCTCAATTATTAGTAGATTCGGCTGATGATTTAGACGCGGTTGTTTTGGAAAACGCGGTTCTTGAGGCGGAAGGGTATGCAAGCGAAGATGGTGATGCCGATCTTATTCAATCTGACAGTGATGCTCTGGATGGCATGGGAAAAACATACGATGAAAAAAATCTTTAAAAAATCAACGGAGGCAGTTATTAACTCAATTCTCGTGTTGAGTTTAGTAACACCTGCTGTTTCCTTCGCGCAAACTAGAAATGCGACCACCTCTGATCGCGGAAGAGATGGCGCGAATTTTTGCGAGACGCTGGAGGCGCGCCTCCAAAAAATAGAGGAAGATCTCTCTCGCCAAGATGCGCTTATTTCGGAAAGGAAAAATGAGCGAGAAACTAAGTTAGACACAAGGCGTGATGAGCGCGATGCCCGTCACGATGAACGCCTAAAAAATCATGATGAGCGATTAGCTCAACACTTTGTGAAGCTTCAGGAAAAAGCCTTAAGCGAAGCCGAGCGCGCGGCGCTAAATGCCTATCACTCCGCCCTTAAGGTGGCGATAGAAGCCCGCCGAGCGGCAATCAATACGGCGCTCGATGCGTTTAGAGATGGGATAGATAATGCGGTAGTGGCGCGACGCGACGCTGTAAAGAGCGCTGTTGGTGCTTTTAAGGCCTCTGTAAAAGCGGCGCTTGATAAGGCAAGGGCCGATTGCGCAGGCGGCGTAAAGCCTGCTACTGTGAGGACTAATTTGCAAGCGGCGCTTAAGGCCGCGCGGGAAAAGTTCCAAGCTGATCGCAAAGCGGCAGATAAAATTAGAGACGGAGTAAAGCCGCTTATTGAAGCTAAGAAAGCGGCCTTTGAAAAAGCGCAAGCCGATTTCAAGGCGGCCTTTGAAAAAGCCAAAGCTGACTTCAAGGCGGCTAGGGGAGATGGCGGCACTGGCACTTCTACGGCGACCTCAAGCTGATTAGTTGGAAAAGTCTATAAAAAGAAAATTCGCCTTCACTGGCGAATTTTCTTTTAGTTGTGCTATTATTTATCCATTATGAAACTCTCTCTTGGCATTGTCGGTCTCCCAAATGTCGGTAAATCCACGCTTTTTAAGGCGCTTACGAAAATTGATATCACTATCGCCAATTATCCGTTTGCAACTATTGATCCGAATGTTGGCATAGTGACTGTTCCGGACGAGAGAGTGGATAAACTTGTCGAACTTTCAAAATCCAAAAAGAAAATTCCGGCTATTGTGGAATTTTATGATATTGCCGGGTTGGTTAAGGGGGCGAACAAGGGCGAAGGTCTTGGTAATCAATTCTTATCTCATATTCGCGAAACGCAGGCAATAGTGCAGGTAGTGCGATGTTTTGGCGGAGGGGAGATTATTCATGTTGAATCTAATGTGAACCCTTTGCGCGACATTGAAACCATAAATACAGAATTGATGCTCAAAGACTTAGAAGTGGTAGAAAAAAGATTAAAAAGCGCTGAAGGAGAGGCAAAAACCGGTAAAAAGGATGCAATCGCAACGGTAGAAATTTTGAAAAAAGCTAAGGTGAAACTTGAAAAAGGTGAGATGTTGCGCGATCTAAGGGATGAGCCGGAAATTAAAGAACTTCAGCTATTAACTGCTAAAGAAATTCTATTTTTACTGAATGGCAAGGAGGATGATGTGCCGGACGAGTTAAAAAATATGATAAAAGCATTGGGCTATTCATATTTAGTCGCTGATTTAAGCGATCACAACTTTAATCTCAACCCGCTTATAAAGAAGGCATATGAAATTCTAGATTTGATAAGTTTCTTTACGACCGGCGAAGATGAAACGCGCGCCTGGACTATAAAACGCGGCACGCTCGCGCCGCAAGCCGCGGGAGTAATCCACACCGATTTTGAAAATAAATTTATTCGCGCGGAGGTGGTGTCCTATGAGGCGCTTCACGCGAGCGGCGGATGGCAGGCGGCAAAACAAAAAGGCCTTTTGCGCCTAGAAGGCAAAGATTATGTATTTCAGGATGGAGATGTCGTAGTCATTAGACACGGATAGACATCGGAGCGATTTTTACCTTAAAATCTTGCCCACAACATTACGACATTCTTGTATTAACCATTTACTGACATAGTTTAATGCAAAAGGTTTCTTATCCACTCATTACCCATTCCAAAACATTCTAACATTCTTGAGAATGTTAGAATGTTTTGGAAAACTATGATACAGTTCTTAGGTTATGAAAACATCAAAACAGTTAGAGAGATATTTCAAGGGTATGGCAAATCACAGGCGGCTTGATATTTTATTTTTAATTTCCAGCAACGAAGGCATGACCCTAGAGGCAATTTCTAAAGAACTTGATTGCAACATAAAAACAGCATCAGAGCATACGAGACGTTTGGTTGGCGCTGGCCTTCTTTATAAGAAATATCATGGCAGGGAAGTTGAGCATTCATTGTCACCTTTTGGCAAAATGATGGTTAAGTTCGCCAAAACTTTTTGATTTCATCAATAAACATTCTAACATTCTCAAGAATGTTAGAATGTTTAAACTGCATAATAAGCTCAATGCGGATTCAAAAATACTTATCACAAAAGGGAGTTCTGTCGCGGAGGGAGGCAGAAAAATATATGAAAGCTGGGCTTGTTAAGCTGAATGGCGAGGTTGTGCGCGATTTAGGGCGCCAGATTGATCCGGAGAAGGACAAGATTGAAATTGCCGAAGCTCTAAAAAACGAAATCAATAAAAAAATTACCATTGCCGTGAATAAGCCGCGCGGAATTGTTTGTGATAAAAATCATGACGATAGCAAGACAATTTTTGAACTTTTACCGGAATTTAAAAATCTAAATACAGTGGGACGTTTGGATAAGGAAAGCGAGGGATTAATTTTGCTTTCGAATGATGGCGTCGTTACGCGCGCCGTAACTGGGTATGACCACAAAATCGAAAAAGAATACGAAGTTCAAGTCAGAGAAAATATTCGCCCGTGGCATACAAAAAAGCTGGAAGAGGGCATTAAATTAGAAGATGGCGTCACTTTACCGGCTAAAGCGAAACTAATAGGCAAAAACAAATTTTCTCTGGTATTAAAGGAGGGGAGGAAACATCAAATAAGGCGGATGGCAGATGCCTTGCGCCTAACCATTGAAAATCTTAGGCGTGTCAGAATCGGCAGTATAAACTTAAAGGGGATCGGCGTTGGCAAATATAGGATGCTTGCCAAAAAAGAGGTTGAAAGTTTGAAGGCATAAACCTTGCTATAAATGCGGCCAAAATGCCGCAGTGAAAATTTATCCACACATTTGACAAATAGGATATAGGGGTATAGGATATTGGTATGGTAGATCGAAAACTTAAGAAAAGAGCGATTCATCGAGCAAAAATCATTCGCGGTCAATTAGATGGCCTTATTAGAGCTATTGAGAAAGAGACGTACTGCCCTGACATTTTGGAGCAATCCCTATCAATCCAAAGGTCGATTAAAAGCCTTGACGCGTTTCTTTTAGAAAATCACCTGCGGACTCATGTTATAGAGCAGATGCAAAATAGGAAAGAAAATGAGAGGGCTATTAAGGAACTCATTAAGGTGTTTAACTTATCAAATAGATAGTTTAAATTTATGGAATTAAACAAAAGCAAATTTTCCTTAGCGGCCGCTGAAGTTATGGGAGCTTGGTATGTGGTCTGCGCTCTTTTGGTGGCGTTAGTGCCCGGGTTAGCGCTTCAACTTTTTAGCTGGATGGTACATTTGGTTAATCTGGAAGCCGGAATAAGTTTCCCAGAAGCTATTTACGGATTCTTTGAGGTTATAATCCTCACTTATATAAGCGCCTACGTATTTGCTTGGCTACACAACCGGGCAATAATAAAATAGAATGTTCCGCCGTGTTTTAAAGGTTATTTTTTACGGATTCACCGCAAGCGTTGTTTGTGGGGTCGTTGATTAAAAATAGTTAATACAAACATGGACAAAATCATAGTTACCGCATCGGCTCTATTGGGGATGGCCTTAACTTACTGGTTTTTTTTGATGAAGAAGGAGGCGGCGGTGGCCGTTGCTAAATCTGATTTCAGCGGTTCAAGCATAGATATCGTCGTGAGCGGCGGATATTCTCCGCAGGCAGTTTCAATTCAAAAAGGCAAAACAACCACATTGAATTTTACGCGGCGAGACGAGAATAGCTGCCTGGAAGAGGTAATAATTCCTGATTTTAGAGTTAGGAAGTATCTGCCCCTGAACCAGAAAGTTGCGATTGAGTTAAAACCCGAAAAAGCCGGCGAGTTTAAATTTTCCTGTGGCATGAATATGTTTCACGGGAAAATAGTAGTGAAGTAAATCAAAAATAAAAATGCAAAAATCAAAATTTAGGAGTTCGCTTCGCTCACAATTTATAAATTACTGCGCAGTAATGCCATAATTTTTTTAATTTTTATTTTTTTATAATGGCTACCACAACTAAACAATTCAGAATTAAAGGCATGCATTGCGCCTCGTGTGTTTTGACTATCGAGCAAGCGCTTAAAAAAGTTCAGGGGATAGAGGGCGCCGGCGTGAATTTGGCCAATGAAACGGCGACGATAACTTATGATCCGGAGCAAGTTAAGGACGAGCACTTGCTTTCCGCGGTCGCTAATGTCGGTTATGCGGCCCTGATAAGCGAAGAAATTCAAACCGAAGATGAGGAGCAAAAAGAAAAACACAGAGAGCTCAAAGCTCTTAGAGTCAAGGTTGTGGCCAGTTTATTTTTAGGCGGTCTTATTTTGTGGGGCAGTTTCCCTGGGCTAATGAATTCTGCTCCGGAATTACTTAAAAACTTTTGGACGGAACTTATCTTGGCCGCGCCCGTCCAATTTTGGGCTGGCCTCGGTTTTTATAAGGCGTCAATCTCCGCGCTAAAGCATAGGACCGCCAATATGGATACGTTAGTTGCTATTGGCACCACGGTTGCTTTCGGTTACTCGGCTTTTGTGACAGTGTTTCCGGGTATAATAGAGCGAATTGGAGTGGAGGCGGCCCCTTATTTTGATGTCGCGACTATTATCATAGGTCTTATCCTTTTGGGGCGGTATTTTGAGGCGAAAGCCAAAGCCGGAACCTCGGAAGCAATTAAAAAGCTTATTGGCTTGCAGGCAAAAACAGCGCGAGTTGTGCGTGACGGGAAAGAAATTGATATTTCCATAAGCGAGGTAGAAATTGGCGACATTGTCCGCGTCCGCCCCGGAGAGAAAATTCCCGTTGACGGAGTAATTATTGACGGCAGTTCCGCGGTTGACGAATCCATGGTTACCGGAGAAAGCATTCCGGTTCTTAAGGCAAGCGGGGATACGGTAATCGGGGCGACTATTAATAAAACCGGAACCTTTATTTTTAGGGCAGAGAAAGTTGGCTCGGACACCATGCTCGCTCAAATTATAAAATTAGTTCAGGAAGCGCAGGGGAGCAAGGCGCCGATTCAACGGCTCGCGGATTTGGTGTCTTCATATTTTGTGCCGGTTGTAATAATGCTTGGCTTTATCACATTTGCCGTTTGGTATGATTTTGGTCCGGAGCCGGCATTTCTTTTCGCGATGTTGAATACTGTCGCCGTGCTTATAATTGCCTGTCCTTGCGCCATGGGGCTTGCGACTCCAACGGCAATAATGGTTGGCACCGGCAAAGGCGCGGAGCACGGCATTTTAATCAAGGATGCCGAAAGTTTGGAAACAGCCCATAAAGTGAACGTGGTGATTTTTGATAAGACCGGGACCTTGACCCGCGGTGAGCCGGAAGTTACCGATGTAATCTCTTTTATTGAGAGCAAAGAGCCGGAGGTGCAGGCGGATATCTTGCAAATTGCCGCCTCAATTGAAAATCTCTCCGAGCATCCGCTTGCCAAAACCATTGTGGAGAAGGCATCCCAAGACAAAGTCCCGCTTCTTAATGTTTCAAAATTTGAAGCTATCGCAGGACATGGCGTCAAGGGATTTATGGTGGGGCTCGCGGCTCTCTTGGGTAGGCAGTCCTCGCATCCAATTGATGCGGCAATTCAGAAAGAAGCGGGAGAGTTGAATGCGGAAAAGCCGGAAATTAAAGAATTTAAAGCTGAACCAGGGTTCGGTTTGAGCGGGAAAGTAACCGAGCACCTTGTGCTTTTGGGAAATTTTCGGCTTATGGAGTCTCACGAAGTGGCGGTAACTAATGAAGCGCGCGACAAAATTCACGAACTACAGGGCGAGGGGAAAACGGCAATGCTTTTGGCGCTGAGCAAAGAAGTGATCGGCGCTATTGCTGTCGCGGACACAATTAAAGATACCGCTGGTTTGGCTGTTCAAGCGCTCACGAATCTTGGAGTAGAAACGGTAATGATTACTGGCGACAATGAGCGCACAGCCAAAGCAATCGCAAAAAAAGCCGGCATACAAAGAGTCCTCGCCGAAGTCCTTCCTGACCAAAAAGAGGCGGAGGTGAGAAAAATTCAATTAGATGGTAAGGTCGTGGCTATGGTTGGCGACGGCATAAATGACGCGCCGGCCTTGGCTGCCGCTGACGTGGGTATTGCTATGGGCACTGGCACTGACGTGGCAATAGAGGCGGCGGACATTACTCTTATAAATAAAGACTTGCGGTCGGTAGTTTCCGCCATAATTCTCTCTAAAAAAACCATGAGGACAATCAGGCAGAATCTTTTCTGGGCATTTGCCTATAATGTGATTTTAATTCCGGTAGCGATGGGGGCGCTCTATCCGTTTTTTGGTCTGCTTTTAAATCCAATTTACGCGTCCGTCGCCATGGCGACAAGTTCCGTTTCGGTTGTGTTGAATTCTCTTTTGCTAAAGAAAAAGGGATGGGACCCGGTTAAAGTGTTATAATTAACATATGGGGTGCTTGGTTGATGGGCGACGCCTTTTTTCATTACATGGAAATTGTTTTCATTCTACTGCCGTTTCTCGCGCTTGCTTTAGGGGTTATTAGCAGTATTTATTTTTTGGTTTGGTGGTGGCGACATAGACACGAGCGCCATGCCCGAGCTTATATACATTGGTCGCTGTCGCTCTTTCTGTTCTATTGGTTTCAGGTGCCGGCCATTTTAATCGGTCTTGGCAGAGCTATTATCGTTACTGATTTTAATTTGTTTTTTGCTCTTACATTCCCGATAACATTTCTTGCGCTAATGTTTATTTATCTGGGCGTTGTTAGAATGTCCGGATTTAAAATAAGCAAGAGCAAAAAAACTGTTCTTGCTATTTGGTTTGTGGCCGCGACGGCATTTTTTGCGTATCAGTTTATATGGCATAAGGGTATCATCCAGACCTATATACTCCCGCTTGGCGGTAATATCGTATTTTATATTCCCATGCGCATTTTGATTGTCTTAACAGTTTTTCGTTTGTTCTTTCAAAAAGACATTAAAAAGACCCTTCTGTTTTTTGGATCTTTGGGGATTATCGGAGAATCTGTTTTAGGGCTCGCGCGCAATGTTTTCATTATTGTAAATGTTTTAAAGTATCCGCCGCAAGCTTGGTACACGGTTATTGCCGGCTCAAAGTTCTTTTTTGTCACACAAACAATGAGTATATTATTTTTGGTTTTTGGATTTTACTTTTTGCATCGGGCTTATCATAAAGTCAGATACAGCACTAAATAATAGGGGCTTGCGCTTATCGGCAGTTCTCTTCTAGTTGGTGTTCCAATCTGTCAATATGCGCGAGATATCAGCGATTAAGGTCTTGGTTAGGCTAGATACTTTTCTTACTCCTCTATTGCTTGGCCAACCACTAAATATAAATCTAAAAGTGTTCGTGGGGCTTGGGGATTGGGAATGTCGGCGAATGCAAATAGGCGCTTTTGGCCATTAAGCCCACTGGCTTCAAAAATCGCCTCGTTTTTATTCGCGCTTTTTGCCATCATGATGTTTTCATAAATTTCAGACTCGTTTATTTTTTCAGCAGCGAATCCGTCGTTTGGATAGCGAGCCAAAACAAAACCCTCCGAATCCAACAAAGTAAACGTGTAATCTCTTGACATGTTAAGATTCTGAACCCACTTTCCAAGCCAGCTTAAATCAAGGCCTACGGCAACCAAACCATCTATTTTATTATTTTCTGGATTCATGAGGGGATGGGCGAAGACAATAATAACTTTGCCGCTAATTCTTCCAACTTGAGAATCGCCGGCAGAAAATCGCCCCCCCCCCCCCTTCTCTCATTACTCTTTGAAAATATGCCCTGTCCGCGACATTGATTCGGTCTTCAAGCGGATTTATGGGAGAACTGGAACACCAAATGTCACCCCATAAATCCGCAACCACAAAATTTGTGAATTTTTTTTCGTCTCGCTTTAGATATGACGCCAAAAGACTACCGCAGGCCTTAGCGTCTTTGCCAGCTATAATTTTTGAACGAGCAAGATTGGCCAATAAAAAATTGGTTTCGTTAATCAAATACTGAACTTGCGTGACGCCCCGGTTAAGCATTACTTTTAAATTTCTCACGGCTTCATCGGCTTGATTCATTGACCCATATTGATTGCGCAAAGATAGTTTTGGCAAAACAACCGCGATCAAAGCAGTTGCGAGCAAAATGGCTAAAACAATTACAATATATTTAAATTTTGGCATATTGTGTACAAATTACCGCCACACAAAATTTCCTACGGAAAAATTCAAGGTTTTTGAATTACAGCCCCAATTATCCGGCAATCTGATTGTTGGTGCGGCATAAACATTTCCTAACTGATCCGTAAGTTTTACTTGGATATCATAATCTAAGGGCAATACATTAGATCCGCTCTGCGTAGTATTGAAGCTTGTGTTGCCAAACGATGTCTGCTCATCAGGGAATCCTATCTTATATTGCACGGGAATATCAGAATGTATGATGAGATTGGCGGCTGGCCATAACCTAATGTCCCCCAAATCTATACTTGAGCTGTAGATTGGCACATTGGTTCCGTTGCGCATTAAATCAAATGGATTAAACGAGGCGTAAATCGCAGTGTAATAATTGAAGAACCCCGCCCCTTGAGAAATATGGCATGCTGGCCAACTTGAGAACAATGACTTCGATGCATTCTCTGAAATATCATTAGTTGTAGCGGACAGAGAAAATGCGCCATCTGAATTTGTATAAACTGACGATGAACCGCTAACAATTTGAGTGTCTGCTATCGGCTGTAAAGTAAAAGCGTCAATAAATTTGCCCTGTACGGTCACCGGATCATAGAACGGAACAACAGCAAACATTCCGTTACTGATGCCTTTTATGGATGAATCGGATGAATCAAGAACTTCTATCTGATAATCACCGCCCAAAGAAACATCAACAGGGAGAGAAACTGCCGCATAATACGCATCTGGATAAAGATTTTGGAAGTTGTATCCGGAAAATTTAACTGCCGGCGCATTGGAGGCGAGCGTGCGGTAAAACGAGCCAGCTTTTAACAGATTGATCGTGACGGGATGCGTGGTATTCTCGTTCCAGAATACTTGTCCTTTCATGCCCCGAACCCAGATTATGTTGTTTGATGGAGCAAGAACGCTCAAGGCCGAAGTGGTAGTTGAAATACCGGAAACTGCACAAAGCAAGTTATTGTCTTTATTAGTGTTATATAGCGTACAGTCGTTGTAGGTATTTCTTGTGCACCCCTGATGCTCGCCTGTGGCTTTATCGAGGCAAACATTGTCATAACCCTCTGTTGCGCATAAATCAAAGTAATATTTTTGCGATTCTGTGAATGTAGCGCAGGTATTACTTGCTAACGGCGGGGTTGTTGAACCGGAGGTAAAATTCCAGCCCGAAGCGCCGGGATTATAAATAGTTAAAAATTCTCCGGAAGTATTTTCATAATAATCGCAACCGCCAGGACCGCCATCACCGCAAGAAGCATCATTGCCGCGCGCCTCCATGAATGCCGAGACTTCATAATTGACGCCGTTGCGAATATAGTGATATTTATATTGATCTTTATCTATGGGGTCGGAAGGCACGACTCTCATATACTGTGGGACGAGATTGGGGATCCAATTTGGATCGCCGTTTGTATATTCTACGCCATCTTCTCCGGGAGGATCCCCGGAATGTTCATGGCGATAAAGTTGAATGGCGCTTGTAATTTGATTGGCGTCGCTTAGCCGGCGCGCGTTTCTTGCTTTTGCATTAGCAAATGTCAAACTAATCGCAATAATAACAAATAATGCGCTTATAACAGCAAACGCAAGCAGCAATTCTAAAAGAGTAAAACCCCGATTTTTTCTAGAAGCCTTTTTCATACCCATCAACATTTTATTTAAGTATAACAAATTACCTTTTAAGCTGGGCACCTTGGCGATCATATTTGGCTTTGATCAAAATTATAGAGTGATATAGAATGATAAAATAATGAAATCTAATTACGAGAATTATATCGGCAAATCAAAAGAAGAAAGAAAGATCACCGCGGAGCAAGGGGGTTCGCTTGAAATTAAGCGGTTTTTGCTCTCCTCCAATCCCGAAATAAAAGAGCGTTTGCGCGCCTTGCAGGAAATTTTTTATCGCGCGCAGGAGAAACACCCCGAAATAATCTCACTGAATATTTTTGGTTCGCTTACCAAAGGCTACGCGGCAAGAGAATCTGATATTGACGCGTATCTTGTTATTGATATTGATAAGATTATAAATAACGGACGAGTCTACGAAATTTTTGATTATTCGGACACCCCGGTACCGGCCATAAATGATCCTAATTTTGGAGAAACTTTAAAAAAACTGGCAACTATTTATTACCGTTCGCTCATTAGAGTGCCGCTTATTGTGGAGCAAGGCCTTAAGCCGGACCAACTCTGCAATATCGCTATGCGCTTTTTAAGGAAAGAAGATGTACAAATGTGGGCAGAAACCGGATATGTGGAAATGCTCACGCCGCTATTTTTACTTTCGTTGGGGAAAGAAATATATGTATATCGGAAAATCGTGTTGGACGCGCTCTCCGACATGGGCAAGCAAGGGGAAGAGATTTGGAAAGAGTTGATGGATGAGGTCATCACGTTTGAAAACGAAGGATTCAATACGGCGCTCACAAACAAGCGAAAAAAATTATATCCCCGAACTCTTGCCGAGGGAAGGAAATACTTTTTGCCTTAAAATTACACCTTTTTAGATTTTCGGTCGCGGAGATAAGTAATTAGGAGCCACACAATTTTTGGCGGTTGTCTTATCTCATTATCACTTCCAGTAATTCCGGAAATTCTTCGGTCCCCATATCGCCAAATGTATAATGTCCATGTCCTTTGAGGTCTAAAATCTTGCCCCCAAGCGCATCGTGAAAAATTTTTAAACTTTTTTTGCCGTCTTCTTCCTCGTCGTCTGACGTAAACATCACTACTTCCTTTACTCTAAACTTGATTTTCTCATCTATCGGGTATTCATAAAATCTGCTTATAACAGGATTGCTTCCGTACGGAATTTTCCAGGGAGCTACCAATATAAGCTTATTAATTTTTGTTTTTGATTCTCCGAGCCAGCGAACTAAAAAGGCGCAGCCGCAACTATGCCCGACTAAAATAGTGTTTTCTCCAACCGCATACTTCTCAAGTTCTTCTTTATATTTTTCATAAACCGGCGCCCAGGGATTTGGCATTAGGGGAGTTTCCGCATCTATGCCTTTTGTCGTGAGTTCCTTCTTGAGCCATGGCATCCAATGCCTGTTGTAGGTTCTTGTTCGCGGGTTCATTGATTTTTCGTCGGCTCCGGTGCATCCATGAACTATTATTACTTGTTTGCTTGTCTTTGGCTCCAGCACGCACTTTTCAAAGAGTTTTTTTAGCCGCCCATATTCTTTTTCCGCGGTTTCAATCAAGGCAAGAATTTTTCCTGCGGATGTTTCTCGCGCCGATTCTCTTATTTTTTCTCTGACCATTCCCTTCACCATTTCTTGAAGTTTTCCTTTTAAGTCAGTTAATTCATTTAGTTTTTCATCCATTAATTTTTTGATATTCAAGCACCCCCGCTCACCTTTTTTGTCTTTTTTAGTTTTTTATTTTTTAATGATTGTGTTACCAGATATCCGAAGGGGAGTATGGTGAGGGACGCGAGCATCGCCCAAAGCAAGGGATTTATACTTTCGCTTTCAACTGGATTAGTATTTTGTGCCAGGCTAATGATTTCTGTGGGCGTCTGATTTACAATAACCGGGGGCGTAGGCGGCGACGAAGAGGTTGGTTTTTCAATTGTTTCAATTGGCTTGATGGGCGCTTCAGATGTTGTCGCGCGTGGAGTTGTAGCCGTGCCGCCATTTTCTATGGTGTTATCGGAACTCGTCGCAAAAGATGAGGCGTCATTTCTTGCCGTGCCGGATAATGTGGGCGTAGCAATACCATCATCCGTTTGCGCGAATGTTAAAGAAGCCGGAGTAATCATAAAAATCACCGCAATAACTATTATTCTCATATCATTTTTTATTGCGACAATTTTTCTTTAAACACAGTAGTTATTTTAGACCAGTTCCGGGACAGGGATTCGAACCCCGGTCTTCAGGTCCAAAACCTGACGTCCTGCCGCTAGACGATCCCGGAATAATTCACCTCATTATAACCACAAAAAAGCCAAATTCCAAGTTTAACCGTCTCATTTGGACGGAATGAGTCGGTGTGAGCACAAGCCCAAAGTTAGAATTCTTAACTACAACATTCAAACATTATTGCGAATGTTAGAATGTTGTTCTGCGGTTTTTAGGTCTTCGGGGGTCGCGATTGGATGCCAGAATTTTGCCTCTACTACATGTATGGGCATTTTTTTAGCGAAAGTACCAATCATTGGAGAGAGCACTTCTTCGCCGTTTGGGCCGTAAATTATCGGTTCATTTAAAATTTCTCTTGATAACTTATAGGCGCCGCAACAGGCCAGTGGATTGGGGATGCCTTTTGGTTTCTCAAGCAAATCGCGTAAAAGGCCGCTTTTTTCTATACAGTGCCCGAACTTTTCGGAGTTGCCGGTTAATTTTTTGACGAGAATCGCGTTTTCGTATCTTGCCATATTCTCTATATCGTCACGATAATAGATATCGTCGGCCATCAAAAGCAAGAAGTTGTCGCGAAGCATTGATGATGCGGCCACGAGAGCGTTAAAAGTTCCCTTCGGCTCTTTCTGTTCGGCGTAAAAAATATTGTAATTTTGAAAACGACGGCCGAAGCGATTCTTAATCTGGTCTCCCATGTATCCCACAACCAAAATTATTTCGCTTACTTCTCTCGGCAACGCGAGCATGGTGTATTCCAGAAGCGGCCTGCCCTTCAGTTCCATAAGCGGCTTAGGAACACTTTGCGTAAAGGGAAGCATTCTTGTGCCCTTGCCAGCCGCGAGTATCACCGCCTGCCGGGTAGTAGAAGTGCGATTATTTATGCTCATAAATTTATTTTTGCGAAGGAGATGATTTGTTGCCTTTTATTATTGTATACAAAGCTACAATAGCTATAACTGACCAAATAATGTTAACAGCCACAGAGGGCCACGCCCCCTGATTAAAGCTATTCCATGCTATTCCTATGGCGCCAAAAAAATTAATAGCTTGGTACCTGGTGGACTGGCTGGAAATTTTATCGGTTGAAACAAGGTAATAAGCGCCCAAAATAGCCACTACGCCGACCCAACCAAAAATTATTGAAAGTGTGGACATACTTTATTTTATGATCGCGATTGCAGACATTCTATAATGGTAACCTCCAATGGCACAATCGCAAATGGTGAATAGCGCATATCGGAATAGGCACTAATTAGCGCTTTAATAAGCTTTATAAAAAATTCCGCTTCCGCCATTGCCCCCAATTCTCTAAGGTCCGTGATATCTTCTCGGGTCAGCTCTTTATTAAACATCTCTTCCAGTTCGGGATTCATTTTAAGGGAAAGTATGCGCCGCAGATAGTGAATCAGATCTTTTGCAAACTGCACGATATTAATTCCGGATTCGTTTAGCTCACCTAAATATTTTATTGCCAGCGGCAGATTTTTGGTTACCAGAAGTTCAGCGAATTCATGCAATTTTTTGAAACCGATTCTGCCAATGACCTCCTCAACCGTTTTTATGGTGATTGTCGGGGCGGATGAGTGTACTTGATCCAATAAAGACTCGGCATCGCGCAGGCCGCCATCGGCGGCAACGGCGATTAACTCCAGCGCATCCGCCTCATATTTTAATCCCTCGGCTTTGCAGATTGCCGCGATCTTCTTCATGATCGTCTCTTTATCAAGTTTTTTGAAGGCAAAGCGCTGCGCGCGCGAAGTAATGGTGGCCGGCAGTTTTTCATATTCCGTTGTTGCCAAAATAAACATTACATGCGGCGGCGGCTCTTCCAAGGTTTTTAAGAGCGCATTAAAGGCGGGACCGGTTAGCATATGCGCCTCGTCCACTATAAAAACTTTGCGCGGATAAGAGATGGGAGCGGTGCGCGCGACTTCCTTCAGGTTTCTAATCTCGTCTATGCCGCGGTTTGAGGCGGCATCAATTTCTATCACATCCAGGCCGTTGCCACTGTCTATTTCCGAGCAGACTCGGCACTGGTTGCACGGTTCACCGCCCTTTTGGAATTCTTTATTTAAGATTCTGGTTTCGCAATTTACTATCTTAGAAACCAGACGGGCGGCGGTTGTTTTACCCGTGCCGCGTGGACCGTAAAAAAGATAAGCATGCGCCAGACTGTTTTCTCGCGCCGCGTTCCGCAGAATTTGGACGGTCATCTCCTGGCCAAGGAGGTCGGCTAAAATTTTAGGGCGATATTTGCGGTAGAGAGCTAAGGTCATAGTTTCTAAGTTTGTAAGTTACGCTTTTGCCACGCAAAAAGCTTTAAGTTTGTAAGTTAGAAACTTATCAACCTATAAACTAAAGTGATAGCGTAACTTATAAACTAATGTTAACCAATCTCTTTCCTTTAATCAATTAGTGGGTAATAATTATAATAATGAAATTGGTAATCTTGGCCGCTGTCCTCACTATTTTTGGGATTGTTTCGTTCTTATATTTGACTCCCGGCGAGGAGATTGATTTGCGTGCGAGTCCCATGGGAATTGTCGCCGGAAACGCTTTCAGTACACAAAATCAGCTTGCGAGTTCTACGGCTGATTTTGTTGCGGCTGGAACAACTAATGCAGGCGCAACCGGACGAACCTCGGCCTATAAAGACATTGAGCGGCAAAAGCCATTGCCAAATCCGCCGGAAGTTATCAAAGCGATTTACTCTACCAGTTGGTCGGCCGGCTCTTCAAAAAAACTGGAGTATTTTATCAAGCTCATAAAGGAAACCGAACTAAACGCCATAGTAATAGATATCAAGGATTTTTCAGGGGCTGTTCTTTACGATATTCAAAATCCGGATGTAATAAAATATGGCGCGAAGGAAGTTAGAATCCCGGCCATAAATTCCGTCATCAAGCGCCTTCATGATGAGGGAATTTATGTTATAGCAAGACAAACAGTTTTCCAAGACCCGGTGCTTGCAACAGCGCGTCCGGATCTCGCGATCCAAAGAGATGTCATGACCGCTCCGGCTGTTGTAGAAACAAACGGAACGTCTACATCGGTTATAACGGCCACAACTACCAAACGGGTTTTATGGCTTGATAATAAGGGCCTAAGCTGGATTGATCCCGGGGCCAAGGAGGCGTGGGATTATAATATTGAGATTGCCAAAGACGCCGCGGAGCGTGGTTTTGATGAAGTGAATTTTGATTACATCAGATTTCCTTCCGATGGAATAATAAATGCCATGAAGTTTAACTACTACGATAGCCAAACTGTTCTTAAACAGACGCAGATTACGAGATTTTTTGCATATTTAAGAGAGCGCACCGCGGGCATAAAAATTTCTGCCGATTTATTCGGCCTTGTAACAGTGAATAACGACGATCTTGGCATTGGGCAAAATTTAGAAAGCGCAGCTCCCTATTTTGACGCCATCGCGCCTATGGTGTATCCGTCCCATTATGCCAAAGGGTTTATTGGATATGAAAATCCAGGGGCGCATCCCTATGAAGTTGTCAGATATTCAATGGAAAAGGCAGTGGATAAACTTACCACCAAGGAAAAAGTTTGCGCGGAAATCACAAGTAGCGCCACAGTTTCCACAACGCTTCAGTGCGAGACAAAGGTTTCATATGCCAATACAAAATTAAGGCCTTGGCTGCAGGACTTTGATTTAGGAGCTAACTATGATATTGAAGAAGTCAAAGCCCAGATCAAAGCTGTCGATGAAATGGTAAAAAATACTCTTCTCTATGATGGCTGGATGATCTGGGCGCCCTCCAACATCTATACACGTGGCGCTTTAGAGACGACACAATAAAATTGTATCTGTATTTTTGCGGTAAATTTTGTTAGAATTAAATAAAAAATCAAATATCCTTAAACGGCCGAGCCGACAGGCTATAGGCAAAAATAAAAAATATGGTGTCGCTCCGCGACCATTTTCTATTTTAATTTTTGATATGTGTATTTTATTTTTAATATTTAATATTTGATATGAAGTTAAGTTTAAATATCAATTGGCGAGTAATTGGTGGTGTAATTTTGGGTATGGTTATAATAACCGCGGTAGCGGGCGGGGGATTTTATTACGGATTCAGATATGGAGCAAGGGAGCCAAGGGAAGTTGTCCTTGACCTTAAAAATGTTAACGCGACTTCCACATCGGGCGACTTTAACACTTTTTGGCAGGCGTGGCAGATTGTGAAGAAAGACGCCCTTCACGGCGAGAAACTTACCGACCAAGATCTTCTATATGGCGCGATACGCGGGCTTGTAAACTCATTAAAGGATCCGCATTCTGTTTATTTGCCGCCGCAGGAAGCCAAAAAATTTAGCGAAGACATCAGTGGCAGTTTTGGCGGTGTCGGCATGGAAATAGGCAAAAGAAATGGCGAGCTGGTGGTCATAGCTCCGCTTAAAAATACTCCTGCGGAGAAGGCCGGTCTTCAGCCAAACGATTACATTATGAAAATTGGCGATACTTTTACCGACGTCTTGGATGTTGATGAAGCTGTTAATTTAATAAGGGGGCCGAAGGGTACGGAGGTTAAGCTTTTAATAGCTCGCGAAGGCTTACGAGAGGCGAAGGAGTTTAAAATTGTGAGGGGCGACATAGTGATTCCAACTATTGAATTAGAGATGCTTGGTCTTACGGGTGCGTCTCAAGAAAGTGGCGGTATTGCTCACATCTCTCTCTATAATTTTAATGAAAAAGCGCCAGAGTTATTCTACGGAGCTCTGGTTGAGGCGGAAGAAAAGGGGGCGAGCGGCATCATCCTTGACTTGAGAAATAACCCCGGCGGCTACTTGGAGGTGGCCGTTAATATCGCCGGCTGGTGGTTAGATAAAGGAACGCTTGTGGTTAGTGAGAAGTTTAGGGATGGCGAGAATGGCGAAGATTTTAAATCTCCAGGGAACGCCGTTATTAAAAAATGGCCCACCGTGGTCTTAATAAATGGCGGTTCGGCTTCGGCTTCGGAGATTTTGGCGGGCGCCCTGCGCGATCAACTCGGGTTAAAACTTATTGGCGAGAAATCGTTTGGCAAGGGCACCGTGCAGACGTTAAGAGAATTAACCGACGGCTCAAATATAAAAATCACGGTGGCAAGCTGGGTGTTGCCGAGCGGCGTTGTAATTGAGGGGAATGGTCTTGCGCCGGACATTGAGATTAAAATAACCGATAAAGATATAGAAGCGGGAAAAGATCCGCAGTTAGAAAAGGCGCTCGCGACTGTAGGTGCCATGTAGCCAAAGCTAACCATAAAAAGATATGGAGGGAGAGAAATTAGAAAAAAATATCACCCCAGCAGAGCGTAAAGAGCAGAAATCAGATCCGGAGAAATATGAACACATATATAAAGATATTTTTGATTTTTTTAGTATCGAGAATCTTTCGCCTGAAAATAAAGTATCAAAAGCTGGTAGCCAGACATTGCGGCAAGAAGCAGAAAAGTATCTTTTAAAAATCACGCGCGAGAAAGCGATCATTCGCGAAGGTCTTCAATCAGAAGAGTCGTTCGAGAAGATGCTCTGGAACCTTAGCTTTCTTGCATGGATACCCAGTGTGGCTCGGCATGAGGCGCGGAAATTTTTTTGCGGCATCATTGCGGATAGCATGCCAACTTTTGAGAAGCTAATAAACTCTGATGGCAGGGAGCATAATAAAATAGCCGCGCTTGAAGCAATTCAGGAAATGATAGCTATTTCCCGCGAGGAGGTAGCTCATGAAAACGGGAGCGATATAGATGATATTTTAAGGTGGATTGATTTTGGGGATAATTTTATTATTGAAAATTTCCCCGCAATTGAATCATTGATTAAATCGTTGATGGAGGGGCAAATCGCTAAAATTGAGCGCGCCACGCAGGCATTGGATTACCACGAAAATGTCGTTGATTTGCTGTCAGATCGCAGTGTATCCCTGCTTGCACGCTTTATAGATTATTCGTATGGGAAGGAGGTGGTACGCGGGGCCCTGGAGTTATTGGTGCGAGCTTTTTCAAAGGAATTGCCCTCAGCAAGTTATGCATTGCGGATGCTTATAAATAAGCGGCAAGCGGACGGCGTTCCGATAGGGTCAACTCAAAAGGTGATCAAAAAGATCGTGGAGTTTTACGGGTTGGACGATCCCGATTCTCTGTTAAAAATCTGGCTACAAACGGCTTATTCGGAGGAAGATAGTCGGCTATTTCTGCACAACTATCTCCTTGCCAATCTTTGGGCAATCAGATCAATTGAAAAAAGTAGTCCTGGCGCAGCGCGGGCTTTACAGAAAGAATTCGGAATAAAAGACTTTGGCCGCTATCCCGAAGAAATGTTGCTGTCGCAATACGAAGAACGAGACGACATTGAAAAGCCATACGGCATTATTCTATATCCGCAGGACGATAACACCGGTGCTTTCTATGGAGGTCGGCGTGTTTTCGCTAATTTATATTCCGCGCTAAAAGACACGCACTCCCTAAGGACTGTTGAGGCGGGGAGCAAGATAGAAATTGGGCGCCGGCTTATTGAGCTTGACAGAAGATATGGCAAAAGACACAAGATCTCCTTTGCAATTATTGGCGGTCACGGCACGATTAACAGTATCAAATTCGGCGATGGTTCTAAACGCTCATATTTATTCAGTGATGATCTACGGGGCAGGGGAGTCAAAAGAAGTAAAAAGTTTTTTGAGGATGACGCAACGCTTATTTTAGTGTCGTGTAATACGGGACAACCGACAGGTATTGCGGAAAAATTATCAAAAGTATTCGGCTTTAATGTCATAGCTCCTGACATGCCATCCAACATAGGCAACATATGGGTAAAAAAATCAGCCGACAACAAGCTTTCCTTTAAGGTAGAGTACACGGAGGGGGTAGACACTAAATCATATTTTCAAAAAAATACGCAATGAAAATAATCCTTCTGCAAGATGTTCGTAAAGTAGGGAAGAAAAACGAGATAAAAGACGTGTCGGACGGCTACGCGAAGAATTTTTTGATTGCGCGCGGGCTTGCAAAACCGGCGACGACGGAGGAAATTAAGAATTTAGAAAATAGAAAACAGAAAGTAGAAGAAGAAAGAAAGGAGCAAAAAGAAAAATTAGCGGCGCTTGCGAAAGAATTAGGGGAGAAGCCGTTAGAATTCAAAGTAAAAACCGGCAAGAAGGGGGAGTTATTTGCTGCGATTGGCGCCAAAGAAATTGAAGCAGAGCTAAAGAAAAAGGGCATAGACTCCAAAGTTGATATGGAGAAGCCGCTCAAAGCATTAGGCGAACACCAGGTTGAAATAGATCTAGGATTTGGCATAAAGACAAAAATCTGGGTGTGCGTTATCGCCGAGGAGAATAAATGACGCAAAATAACATTATGACATTATGGCGAATGTCACAATGTTATTGATAAGGATTTTTGGAGATATTTTGAATATGTGTAGGGTATATGCAGAAGTATTGCAAATCAACTTGTAATATGCTACTATTACTTCAGAATTTTTGAAGGGTGGTAGAGAGATCAAATGTCTGGCGAGCGGCAGTGTGTTGTTGGTTATAAATCGGCAACTATTCAGGGTGGCTATGGTTACGGGGAAAGATTTGATAATTTGGAGCCATGCTGTGAGAGTTTCGAAGAAACTTTTCGGTATACAGGCAATCACAAGGTAAGTGACTTTAATTGTGAGAGCGATGCTTACAACTCAAAGCCAGGAATAAATCTGATTGTGCGCGGAGAGCTGAAGGTCATTCTCTCGCCATCGCAAGCAAGTGGATTATCCACGGCGGAAGCAGAGATGCGCTTTTGCCCATTTTGCGGAGCGGAAATTGTATTAAAGAAAACCCGAAGCGTTCGTCTAGTGATGCAAGAAAAAACCGTTCCGGCTGGTTTCAAAGAAGAAGAATGCGACTAAATTCAAAAGCGCCCACGCGGGCGCTGTTTTTCTGTCTTATCTATTCTCAAATTCTTAAGAATTTGAGAATTAACTCGCAGGATACTTGTGCTTATTTGTTAAATTTCTGTTATTAATATAATTAAAAATCGCCATGGGCGGCGATTTTATTTCAAGTTTTCAAGTTATTTGGTGAGTACTTTCACGAAAGTCATTTTTTTCTTATTGCCATCAAAGTGGATTTTGACTTTCTTATAAAACTGTACAACGCCACTTTTTAGGGCTACTAGCGTATCATCTCCGGCGCGTTTAACATTCACGCCAGGAACGTAATGGGTGCCTCTTTGGCGGACTATAACTTGGCCAACTTTTACATTTTGGCCATGATTGATTTTTACCCCCAGTCTTTTTGAAGCGGAGTCCCTGCCTAACTTTGTAGATCCGCCGGCTTTAGTATGTGCCATTTTTGTTTAAATTTTACTTGTAAAATTTAACTACAAAAATGAGCATCCAGCCCTATTTGTTGTAGAACATTATTTCACCAATATCGAAGCCGCAGGCGCTTCTATGGTAAAACAATATTTTAGCAATAGTGTTGCCAACAAATAGTGCTGGGAGTCATTTCTATAGTTTTCGAAATTTAGTGATGGGATGCCATGTCCGAGGGGCATTAATGACCAACGAGCGCATCCTTCACCCCAGTACTTAACGCTAAAAAGTATAATATATAACCGCAATTTGCGCAATATCATGTTTGTGGCCTATACTTTGCTCATGCCCAGTAATACAACTTCCAGTGTTGTGGGCAAAAAATAGTTCATGGGATAGTGATTAACTATCAATAAACATTAAATTAATTTCTGGTATAATGATTTATTTTTATAAAAAATAAATCATGCTGGAAGTTGATACTGGGTATGAGTAAACTAGTCTTAGACATTGAAACCGTAGGCGTGGATTTTGACTTACTGGACGAGACTTCCAGAAAGCAGCTCGAGACGTATTTCGCGCGTGTAAGTAAGGATGATGCGGAGGCAGAGGAAAGGAAAGATAAGCTCGGCTTTTGGCCACTAACCGGAGAGGTTATTGTGATTGGATGTTTCAATCCCGACACAAAAAAGGGCGTGGTGTTTGCTAATAATAGCGGGAGCAACGATAACAAAAACAAGCAAAAAATGCAGGAAGCGTTGGGAGATGAAATCCAGATTGAGTTGGGAGGCGAAAAAGAAATTTTAGGAAAATTCTGGGAAGTTGCTAAAAAATACAATACCTTCATCACATTTAACGGGAGGGGGATGGACGCGCCTTTCCTTATGATACGTTCGGCAATCCACGGCATCCGCCCCAGTAAGAATCTTTTAAAAAACCGGTACAATTCTTATCAGGATTATGACGCGATGCATGTTGACTTGCAGGATCAGCTTACATTTTACGGAGCGATGAGAAAACCGTTCTCGCTCCATTTTTGGACCAGGGCGTTTGGGATTACAAGTCCAAAGGAAGAGGGGGTTTCGGGTGATGACGTAAAGAGACTTTATTCCGAAGGCAAAATCAAGGAAATTGTTGAATATAATATCCGAGATATCAAAGCCACCGCGGAGCTTTATGAGAAGTGGGAGAAATATTTGTCATTTTAAGTCAAAAATCAAAATTCAAAATTATAATTCAAAATCCAAAAGTTTTAAAACTTAAAGACTTTTTACTTTAAATTTTGACTTTTGCCTTTTGAATTTTGGATTGTTAGATGTTTTTCGAAGATACAATAGAAAAAAAGAGAAAATTGAAAAAAGAGATTGTCTGGTTTGCGATTATATTTATTGTCAGTACTACTAGTTTTGCGCTAGGGTTTTTGGTGGCCGGAGAATTTAATAGTCCACCCATCATTATTGAAAAGGGCTTGCTGGATTAAATTTTGGAATCTGTGTTATACTTGAAATAGCATAAAACTGCGGATTCCCCAGTGAAAAGACAAAGGAGTTTTTTGTGATGATGGTAGTCGATAGATTTTTCTCAAACGAAGATATGAAAAAATTGCTGGAAAATAATTTTAGCGTTAATGACAGGTTGATTTACGATGCACTGGTAAGAACGAGGCTTGCTCCGAGCGACCAAGATCGCGCTAAAGCCATTAGAGAATTTTTAGAAAAAGTTGGCGAAAAAAAGAAACCTTAAATGCTCCGACTTCTCCGGAGCGATTTTTTATTTTTCTGTCGCTAGTTCAATGGCACAGCCGACACCAGATTGCTTTGCGGGGTTTTTACCAATCGCGTCTTCATATTGTTTGTCGGCTTCAAGAATATTATCAGTTACGCACTCAAAAACTATCTCCTTGGTTTTATAATCTATATAGGTATATTTATACTTTCCCCGCTTTTCCTTTGATAATTTCTCAATCATAATATTTATTTTAGTCCGTAATGCCTCGTAGCTCGCTATGAGGTAGATTATTTTATAGCCGCTTTGATAAATTGTACAAACAATGGGTGAGGATCAAGTGGTCTTGATTTAAACTCCGGGTGAAATTGCGTCGCCAGGAAAAACGGATGTGTTTTTGCTTGACCGCCATAGCCCTTAGCGGAGGAGGTCGGAAGCTCTATGATTTCTACCAGATTTTTCTCTGGATTTAATCCTGATATTGTGAGCCCCATCTCTTCTAGGGAGTCCCTATAATCGTTATTCACCTCATATCTATGACGGTGTCTTTCGGTAATCAAATTTTGCTTATAGGCGGCATGGGCAAGAGTTCCTTTGGCTAGTTTACATGGATAAGCACCCAAGCGCATTGACCCACCCAAATTCTTTTGTGACTTTACGTTTTGCGCCTGTTCCGGCAGGACGTGGATTACGGGGTGTTTGGTGCTTTGGTTCACTTCTGTCGTGTGCGCTCCCGTGAGGCCGCACATATTTCTTGCAAATTCAACGATAGCAAGTTGCAGGCCATAGCAGAGCCCCAGAAAAGGTATTTTATTTTCGCGCGCGTATTTTATGGCTTTGATTTTTCCCTCTACTCCGCGCGAGCCAAAACCGCCCGGAACTATAATGCCGTGATGTTCGCCCAAACTCTTTAATCGTGACGGCATTTTTTCAAAACTCTCGGCGTCGAGCCAGTGAATTTCGGGCTTCACTCCAATGTGAGCTGACGCGTGCTTTATGGCCTCAATTACCGAAAGATATGAATCTGCCAGAGTAAAATTGCCGCTTGAAAAATATTTTCCGGTAATTCCGATTTTGACTATTTTTTTCGCGGAAATGGTTTTATTATAAAATGAGCGCCACTTTTTGCCATTATTTCGCCCAGGTTTAAGGCCAAATTTTTTAAGAATACGCCATGATAAATTCTCTTTTTCAAAATTAATTGGAATTTCATAAATATTTTTTACATCCGGCGCGGAGATAATATCTTCCGGCATTACATTGCAGAAAGTTGAAATTTTCTCTTTGCGCGGCTTATCAAGCGGCACCACCGCTCTTGCGAGCACGATATCCGGCTGGATGCCCGCTCCATTTAAAGTGCGGACGGCGTATTGCGTCGGCTTGGTTTTCATTTCGCCAATCATGTCTGGAACCGGCAAATAGCTTACTAAAACAAACATGACCGCTTCCGGATGGCGAAGCTTCATCATTCTGCCGGCTTCCAAAAATAAAAGATTTTGATATTCTCCGACGGTGCCTCCGATTTCAATCATTACAAAATCCGCTTTCGCTTTTTGTCCCGCATTTTCAATTCTTGAAATCACCTCTTCTGGAATGTGCGGCACCACCTCCACGCACTTGCCGCCATACTCCAGATTGCGCTCGCGGTTAATGACCGTTTGGTAAACTAGGCCGGTTGTCATGTAGTTATCACGGTAGATGTTTTTATTCAAGAAACGTTCGTAATTTCCGATATCTTGGTCGGTCTCCACGCCGTCTTCAGTAACATATACCTCGCCGTGCTCTACCGGATTCATTGTTCCTGCGTCAACGTTGATGTAGGGGTCAATCTTAACCGCGGTGCACTTGAAACCGCGGTCTTCCAAAATACGCGCGATAGAAGCGGTAGCGACGCCCTTGCCTATGCCCGACATTACGCCGCCAACAATGAAAATGTACCTAGTCATTTTTGTAAATTTCCAGTTTCAATTTAATGTTTAAATTAAAATTTGATTTGAAATTGATAATTTAAAATTCAGCTTCATGTATGATATAATTATATCATCATGCCAGAAATCAATACACAAAATTCAGAAAGTTTTCCCCAAGAAGATATAGAGCGCATTCGCGAAAAAGCCGAACAACTCAAAAAGTCCGCTGAATTTGAGAATGCCGCGCCACGTGATGTTGTAAAAGAGTCAATAAAACAGGTGTTTGGGCTGCCTTCGCAATCAGCTTCAACGATTCAGGCGGGTCCAATTAACGACCATGACGAAGATAAAATGCTCCCCGAATACATGAAAACGGAGCCGGAGGAGATTAAAGAAGAAGTGGAAAAATTGATTCATCTGGCGCTTACCAAAAGTATAGATGAAAGTGTTCACGAAGCTTGGCGGCATGGTTCGTTTGTTGTGGATGCTTTGCATGACGCGCTTACTGATAAGGTAATGCCACAACTTGAGATGCAAGGCGCTTCAGGTTGAAATTAAAATTAAATTTCAAAAATAAAAAATTGGCGATAGCGTTGTCATCCTGAATAACGGGAAGAATTTCTCTAAAGATTCTTCATTGTATTCAGAAGAACGCATGGCAGAATATGGGCAACATTCGCTTGGTATTGATAATAGCTGGCTTGGCTCTTTTGGGATGGGGCGCCTATTTTCTATATAAAAAATCTCGCCATAAGCGGCTGATACACTCTTTGGAACTGGAACTTTTTTCAGTACAGCTTGCGCGAAGCTCTAAAAAAGAAGGCGAACCAAAAAATATCAAGGAAGAAATAAATGCCTCGGAACAACTTTACTCCGCGCTCTCTTCCCTTAAAACCCCATTTATTTTAGAGGCGGCGGTGCATCACATTGGCGAAGATATTCACTTTTATATAGGAGTTCACAGAGATATAGCGGAGTCGGTGGCAAAGCAAATTCAGAGCATTTGGCCGGACGCGCAAGTTAAAAAAGCTTCCGATTACAATATTTTTAATTCTCATGGCACGGTTGCCGCGCTTTACGTAGCCCAAAAGGAAAACTACGCTCTTCCCATTAGAACTTACGCGGAACTGGAGGCGGACTCTTTTAGCCAAATAGTCGGCGGACTTTCCAGGTTGGATGAAATTGGCGAGGGTGCCGCTATTCAAGTATTGGTTAAGCCGGCTCCGAAGAGCGCTAAAAAATCTATTCAAAACGCCCTAAACAGATTAAAGGAGGGAACTCCGCTAAAAGATATTTTAAAAACTGTGCCAACTTTTGGAGACATAGCCAAATCATTCGCGCAGAAAAAGAATGAAAAAGAACCAAAATCCAAAATCATAGACGAATCCGCTGTAAAAGCTTTTGAGGCGAAGATTGCCAAGCCGCTTTTCCTGGTTAATGTGCGGCTTATAGCTTCAAGTCCTAATAAAATGCACGCTGATGCGATTGTTGACGGACTCATGACCGGATTTTCGCAATTTAGCGCGCCTTTCAGGAATAATTTTAAAATTGTTAAACCAAGAAATGTGGACAAGCTTGCCTATCAATTTGCCTTTAGGGAATTTCACGACAGTCAGGCAATCATCGTGAATAGCGAAGAGATGGCGAGCTTTTTCCATCTGCCGACCGGAAGCACCAATATACCCCGCATTAAATGGCTCAAGGCCAAAGAAGCGGCGCCGCCCACTAACCTTCCAACCAGCGGCATATTTATAGGCGAGACGAGTTTTCGCGGGGAATCAAAGCCGGTTTTTATATTAGACGAGGATCGCCGCCGCCATGTTTATATTGTTGGCCAGACTGGCACCGGAAAATCCACAATAATTTACAATATGGCGATGAAGGATATTAAGGACGGAAAAGGCGTGGCGGTCTTGGACCCCAATGGCGATTTAATAGAAAATCTTCTCCAGGCAATTCCGGAAAAGCGCGTGGACGACCTGATTATTTTTGATCCCGGAGATTTAGCAAGGCCATTGGGGCTGAATATGCTGGAATATGATCCCGCAAAACCGGAGCAAAGATCTTTTATAGTGGACGAACTCATGCTTATTTTTGATCGGCTTTTTGACATGAAATTAGTCGGTGGTCCGATGTTTTTGCGCTACGCTTCAAACGCCCTCTTTCTTTTAATGGACGACCCGGAGGAAGGCGCAACCTTAGTTGATGTGCCGCGAGTGTTTACCGATAGCGATTTTAGAAATCGCCTAGTCGCGAAATGCAAAAATCCATTAGTGAAAGATTTTTGGGAAAAAGAAGCGTCTAAAGTAAAAGGGGAGTACTCATTAGAAAACACGGCGCCATACTTTACTTCAAAGTTCAACAGTTTTATCGCCAATGATTATATGCGGCCCATTATAGCCCAACCGAAATCAGTGTTTAAGTTTAGGGACGTGATGGATGAAGGGAAGATATTGCTAGTGAATCTTTCTAAAGGGAAAATTGGGGAGTTGGGCTCAAATCTTTTGGGCATGATAATAACCGGCAAATTGCAGATGGCGGCTTTTTCACGCGCCGACACGACTGGTGAGAACGCGCGCCGCGATTTTTACATGTATATAGACGAATTTCAGAATTTTACGACGGATTCAATCGCGACTATCTTAGCCGAGGCGCGAAAATACCGCCTAAACTTAATTGTGGCGCATCAATATGTCGCCCAGCTTACGGAGAAAATTCGTGATGCCGTTTTCGGCAACGTTGGGACATCTATTGCTTTCCGCGTTGGTCCGCCTGACGCCGAAACATTGCTCAAGCTTTTTGAGCCCACTTTTAACCAGAATGATTTGATAAACATTGATAACTTAAACGCCTACACGCGGCTTTTAATAAGCGGTGGGACTTCAAGGCCGTTTAACATAAAAATTCCTTTGACGTATATCCATAATCCGGAGTATGCCGCTAAGCTCAAAGAAATGAACTCCTTAAAATATGGTCGCCCAAGAGAGGAGGTAGAGCAAAGGGTTTATGATAGATTGAGAGACTAATTAGCGAGGTAATAATCAGCGCATGATAAGAGCTAACTATATTGAAACAATTATCGGCACAATTTTTCAGAACCTTTGAGTTCTTGTTATGCAAGAAGCAAAAAATATTTTGTACATATTAACTGCTATAGCAGTTAATATGTACAGTTTTTACTTTTATTGTTGTCACAATGTAATATCCAACATTTATCTAATGTCTCCAGGCTTTAAACAAAAACCACAATGAAAACTATCCAAAATGAATCTAAAAATAATAATGAAAAGAAACGAAAGAGACGACTTGAAAAGTCGCTATTAAAATATAAAAATGTTTTACTTGAAGATATGAAATCTGACTGGGAAGCGACTCAAAAGGCAGCCAAAAAAGAAATGGTTGTGCGTTATGCTAAAGAAGGTGGAATTTTTATCGGGAGCGCCCTACTTGGTCTCTTGGCCATCGGCGGGATGGTTACTGTTGCGGTGGTAGCGCCAAATGTACTCGGCGCTTACGGGAAGCTGACGCGGCACAGGCAGTTTTATAATAAAAACGATTTTAATGTCACGCGGCGCCATTACAAGCGTCTTGGGTATATTGATGTAAAGAAGAAAGCTCCAAAAACATATGAAGTGAAAATAACCGAGCGAGGCCTTTCAAAGATACTTCAAGAGCATTTTGGAAAAATGCGCTTTTCGCCGGGGATGAAGGACGGTTTTTGGCGTCTAATAATTTTTGATATTCCAGAAGAGCATAAGCAGGTTAGAGAGTCATTTAGAGAAAAATTATGCCTTATGGGCGCGTATAAACTTCAAAAAAGCGTTTTTGTTGTTCCAACTAACTGTAAGAAAGAAGTAGACTTTCTTTGCGGATTTTATAATATTGAGCCATATGTGCATCTAATCACTGCCAAAAATATAAACAACGACCAAGAGCTTAAGCGGTATTTTAATCTTGTTTAGTGTTGTGTTTGTATAATTACCGCATTATCTTGTGTAATGACGCATTTTATTTTTGTACATAATAAAAGCGATAGCAGTTAATGTGTACAAAAAATAATAGAGGTATTTATTTAAAAATACGATTTTAATAAAATTACAAGCTCAAAAACCTTCTTGCCTTGCAAGATAAAGATTTTTTAATAATGAGAGATTGAGGGGATAAAAAGATCCGGGAACGGTGGTGTCGTTCCCGGATGGCTTAGAGAAGCCGCTTTACTCGATTTCGCAAACGGTGAATTTTTTGTCGTTCCGATTCTTCAGCCAGCAATGGAACTTCCATCTCTTTCCGCTTGCGCGATGCTCGATCTCTATGTCTCCAGTCTGATACTTTCCACCCTCCGAATACACGGCGCATTCGGCCTTGATCAGAATGCCGGGGTAAACGAAGATGGTGAGGCGCACACCACGGTCATTGTCACCGTCTAAATCCAGAGGTTTGGACCAATAGTTCCTCTCCATCCACGTCCCGTCCAGATTCATATCTGGTGGGGTATGTTGAAGAGCTGCGCGCACCATCTCTTCTGCGGAACTTACTGATCTGCTGATCGCAATTCTCATCTTTCTCTCCTTCCCGTCTCGGGAATGCAGTTTGAAAACTCAAACTGGCCGCCGTCTCAGCAGCAGTTTAGCCGGATATAAAATTCATCCTAAAACTTTTTGTAAGACAAAAGGTTCGGGCGATTAAATTTTATCTGGCCAAATGGCTGCCGAGATTCACATTTAATTTACTTTCTTAATTATAACACGGAATCATAAAAAAAGCAAGCTCACAAAAACCTCCCCCTTGCAAAATAAGGGTTTTTGAAAGGTTTTCGCATTGTACTTTAGCCAAGCCGGTCGTTTTTTATGAATATATAAAATCCCTTGAACCATATTTTAAACGCGTACCAAACCGGCAATATTGATAAGAAATAGTTAAGTTCCACTAATCCCTTTAATACCCAACCTAAGATTCCGGAAAAAATAAATGGGCCTATTTTTGCCGCCGCCCATTTGCCGCCCGCAGGGACTATATACGGGTACTCCCTTGGCACAAAAGTTTTGTGATAAGCTTTCACGCTTAAACCCTCCCGTACCATGATATCTTCAAAAATATTGTGCGCTATAATTCCCCCCTGAATTATGGCTGGTCGCGCGACACAGGGGATAGGTTTTCCGTTTTTGGGATTTATAAAGCAGACACTGTCGCCCAGGCCATAAATTGCAGAGCCTAACTTTAAATCTGGCGCGGCAGACAGGCATTGCATTTTGTTCTGTACCAGCAGGGCATTATTCTTTGATTTTTGCAGCTCGGCTTGATTTAAAATTGCTGGGGCTTTAATTCCGCCAGCCCAGATAAAGATATCGCAAGGCAAAATTCGCTCGCTTTTCAGATAAATTTTGTCTGCATCTACCTCGGAGATGAATTCGTTAGTTATAGTGTTGACCCCAAGGTGCGCGAGCCGCTCCCCAACCCTTTTTATGATTTTTTGATGGAGCGAACTCAAAATACTTCCCGCGCCCTCAACAATAGAAACTTGTGCCTCACACTCCCTGACTTTGGGGTACTCCTCTTTAAGCTCGCAAATCCAGCCCTGAATTTCGGCAGCTAATTCAACTCCGGTTGAACCGCCCCCCCCGATAATTATTTTTAAATTCTTTTTGCCATCGTCAACGTTTTCAATAATCTTATCTCTTAGCCGCATCGCATCCCAGAAGGTTTTTAAATAAAAAGCATGCTCTGTCACGCCTTTAATGTTAAATGTATTGACTTCGGCGCCAAGAGCTATAACTAGATGGTCAAAAGCCAATACCTCTTGTCCTTTATTGGATTTTAAATTTATTTTTCCCGTAATAATATCAATTTTCTCTACTTCGGCGTTAATAAAATCAACTTTGAGACCGCTTAAAATTTGTTTTATCTGAAAAGTTGTTATAGTGCGCAGCTCCACCATATCCGCTATTTCTTTTGAGGTGGTTGCGGCTTCATACAAAAGCGGCGTAAAGGTATGGTAATGGTTTCTGTCAACCAAAATTAGCCGGTATTTATCATTTAGCCCGGCCTTCGTGAGTTTCTTCGCGAGTACTCGCGCAACTCTTAAGCCGCCGAAGCCGGCGCCAAGGATAACTATGTTTTTCAAAGCAGTTCTATCGCTTTAGTCGTTCTAACGTTCTAATCGCATACGCATAGAACGGTTAACGAATACAACGTTTATAACAATAATTTTATATGCTATAATTATCTCCATGATTGCCTATTTAAGCAAGGTAAGTCCAAAAAAATTAAGCGGCACAGCTGTAGTCCGGCTTGATTTTAATACCGAGGACGACTGGAGAATAAAGGCGGCCCTGCCCACTCTTCAATTCTTATTAAAACACGCGAGCAAGCTTGTTGTTCTAAGCCACAAGGGACGCCCATTGGGATTTCAGAAGCAGTTCAGTCTAAAAAAAGACTCGGACAATTTGGGCGATTTATTGGGAAAGCCTGTTAACTTTATTCAAGATTTTAACTTTTCTGAAGCTAAAAGAGCCATACAAGACGCGCATACGAAGTCAATATTCGTGATGGAAAACTTGAGATTTGTGTCAATGGAAAAAGAAAATAACATTTCCTTCGCTAAAAACTTGGCTTCTTTGGGTGATTATTATGTGAACGATGCTTTCGCTGTTTGCCACAGGGCTGATGCTTCGGTTTCGGCTATTACTAAATTCCTGCCATCATACGCTGGCCTGGAACTTGAAGCGGAAATTAAAAATCTTTCAAAAATCATGAAGAGCGCCGCAAGGCCGCTCATCATGATACTTGGGGGCGCAAAAATGGCTGACAAACTTCCCATCGCCGCGTTTTTTAAAAAGAGGGCCGATAAATTTTTAATTGGCGGCGCGTTGGCGAATACTTTAGCGGCAATTCAGGGTCTGGACGTCAAAGATTCTGTTTTTGAAAAAAATCCTCCGCCTGGGACAGATAAACTCCTGCAATATAAAAATCTGGTGATGCCCGCAGACTATAGGTGGGGTGATAACAAAATTTTGGATATTGGGAATAAAACAGAAAATATTTTTGCGGAGCGCATAAAAACCGCCAAAACAATAGTTTGGAACGGGCCTATGGGATTATTTGAAAAAGAAGAGTTCGCCAAAGGGACTTACGCGATAGCAAGAGCTATAGCAGCCAACAAAAATGCTTTCAGTCTTGTGGGCGGAGGAGAAACCGTAACTGCGCTAAAACAAACAGGGGGGTACGAAAAAATCAGCTTTGTTTCAACTGGCGGGGGAGCAATGCTGGAATTTTTGGCCGGAAAAAAATTACCCGGCATTGAAGCGCTTATGAAGTAGGGTATAGTCGATAGGATTGTAGCATAATATTAAAAATCAAAATGTAAAAAGCAAAATTGATGAAGTTTGAAAAATTATTTAATTTTTAAAACAACCAGAATTTTAATTTTTGATATTTACTTTTTACTTTTGCCCAAACCCCATGAAAAACATTGTAATTTTGTACCACGCAGACTGTAGCGATGGAGCGGGCGCGGCTTGGGCGGCATGGAAAAAATTCGGAGCAAGCGCGACCTATATTCCAGTTGTGAATCAAGCGCCCTCACCCCCGGGTCTTAAAAATAAAGAAATTTACCTGGTTGACTACTGCTTCCCCAAAGCCATCACTAAAAAGTTGATAGCGATGAATAAGCGGGTAACGGCTATTGACCACCATATTTCAAACAAAGAAGCGGTTTCCCTAACGCATAAGCCGCTATACGCACTCCACCACTCTGGTTCTGTGCTGGCCTGGGAATATTTTCACCCCGGTAAAACCATGCCGCACTATTTGCGCTATGTGGAAGATATCGATTTGTGGAAACTAAAAATGCCGCACGCAAAAGCATTTGTGGTCTCGAGGCCGCTTTTACCCAATAACCTAAAGATTTTAGATTCCTTCATAAAAAGATTTGAAAAAGCAAATTTCAGGAAAAAGTTTTTTGCCGATGGCAAGCTTCTCTTAAAGTACCAGAAAGCCCTGATTTATGAAATACTTCGGAACAAGGAATTGGTTATTTTTCGCGGCAAGCGGGCGCTCGCGGTAAACTCACCAGTTTTTACAGATGAGCTTGCGAGCATTATATACGCCAAGGAGCCCGTGGCGATTATCTGGCACCAAAAAAAGAATTCTAAAAAAATATCGCTGCGATCAGATGGTTCCGTCGATGTCTCAAAACTTGCCGAGCATTTTGGCGGTGGAGGGCATAGGCGGGCATCGGCGTTTAAAATTAAAGCGGGCGCAAAATTGCCTTGGAAACGCCTAAATTAGGGTGTAGGGTATAGCTGATAGGGTATAGTGCGCAAGCTAAACACTATGCCCTAAACCCTCTATAAAAATTGACAAAAAATAAAAAACAACCAGAAGCGCTATTTGGCACACCAAACACTAAAATAGTGGTGCATACTGATGGTGGTGCTCGCGGGAATCCCGGGCCTGCCGCTATTGGAGTTGTAATAAATCTCGGCGGTTCAAAGAGGAAATATGGAGAGCGTATTCATGATACAACTAATAATGTCGCTGAATACTCTGCGGTTATTTTTGCCTTAAAAAAAATCAAGCAGCTTTTCGGCAAAGAGAAAGCTAAAGAAATGGAGATAGAAATTCGCGCCGATAGCGAACTTTTGGTAAAACAAATGAACGGAATCTACAAAATCGAGGAGCCGGCCCTGCGGGAGTTATTTATTGATATTTGGAACCTGCGGCTTGATTTCAAAAGCGTTAAGTTTATTCATGTAAGAAGAGAACAAAATAAAGAAGCTGACGGAATGGTAAATAAGGCGCTGGATAATAAATAGGGCATGTGGTTTAGGGTTTGCTTGCCCTCCGAAGCCTTGGCGAAGGTGGAGGGTATGCGCGGTAGGAACTAAAAAACAAAATCGCCCTTTTTTTGGGGGGCGATTTTGTGTCCACCTTTGCGTCAAGCTCTGGCGGATAGATTGGTTGTTAATAAGCCGAGTTCTGTTCCCCGACCCTCGCGGGTTTAGGGGCAATAGCAATTTATCTGGGCCCTCGATTACTCTCGGGCTCAAGCGACACAAACCGGAGTCCAGAAACTGGAAGCTAGAAATCGGATCAACTCCGACATCCAGCATCCAGCCCCCAGAATCCAGAGTACGGTCTTGCACTCAAGTAAGGATTTAGCCGTTTCACTTCCGCCTTTTTATCCTTATGCGGAATTAGGCCAACTAGCTTAGGATTGGGCCTTCCCGCGCCTTTCGGGCGAGACGTCACTGTTCGCACCTCTAGGATTACTCCAGACGGGCGTTACCCGCTACTCATGCCTCGCGCTCCGCGCGAGAAAATCCTAAATCCTAAATTCGAAATCCTAAACAAATTCCAAAGCACAAACTCAAAATTCCAAACGGGAGAATCTATAAAAGAATGCTCTCGCTTAGAGTTTTAGAAATTTGAATTTTAAATATTGTTTAGAATTTAGAAATTAGAGTTTCGAATTCCCTTGAGCGAAACACAAGGCTAAGTGCTCGGACTTTCCTCTAGCCGCCCTGCGGGCGGCAACAATCAACATTTAACAAATAACATTTGTTGCCGTCTGTAGGACGGCCAGTAGCTATCTAAACAACCAATCTGATGAAAGTATACCACGCTATTCTGTACTTGACAATAGCAATAAAAAGGTGTATAAATAAGCCAGACGGCTCAAGTTTTCATAAAAGGGAGGCGTTAGAATGGCCGGAATAATAAAAAAGATAATCACTTCCACTGCGTGCATAGTGCGTTTGGAAAAATGCACCGGCAACTCCGAGCCGTGTTTTGCATGCAAAGCGGCCGGCAGAAAGGAATACTTCTTCTGTTATGTACATCGCTGTCCGAAATGCAGGAAATGCATGAGCCACTGCGCTTGTTCCTAAATATATACTGCGCATTGTAACCCCCGACCAAGTCGGGGGATTTCTAGTAGTTAACCCTGGATTTACCCTTGACTAGCCGATACATTGTAACAGCAAATCCAATCGTTAAAAGTATTAAGAAGTACCACACTAACAGAAAGCCCAATCCCGATAAACCGCCTGCTTCATTAAAGAATAGAGATGCCACCCTGCCATTTCTCTCATTTTCGGCGGTGTCATCTGGTGTGGTAGTGGCGGTGTTGTTGTCGGCGCCGCTATAGATCAGCTTGCCATCCTTATCATAAGCATCTCCATTTTCATCTATATTGTAGTTTTCCCCATCAGAACAAGCAAAAACCTTTTTTACTTCACAGGTGGGCGCTTGCTCGCCCAATACCTCCTCGGTAGGTTGTGCCGGTTTAGTTACTGCTCTTTCTGAAACATTGGTAATACAACTGCCGGAAGCAATTCTACCGTCCGCGTCAGTTATTGTCACGGTGGCTGTTTTTGTGCCAACCGTGCCGAAACTCATCGTTCTTGAAATTCCACTGCCCTGCGCGGCTCCGCTCCAAGTATAGGTATAAGGAGCTCTCCCGCCCGACTGGAAAGCGCTGAAAACAACGTCCTCGCCGGTTAAAACATTGGCATCGCTTATTCCGCACGAAGCCCCAAGAGATGACTGCTCTAAGCTTGGGGAGAGAACCGCAACCAGGGCTTCGGCAGTTACTGATCCTTGAGACCCAAAGCACGTAAGCGCGTAATTTGTTTGTGTCAAGGGATTTATGGCCTGTGATCCGGAAACCGTTTTAGTTCCTGACCAACCGCCACCCGCTATGCATGAAGTGGTATTATTTGAAGTCCAAGTCAAATAGCTCGTATCACCTCTATTTATTACCGTTGGCGCAGCGCTAAAAACTAACGTTGGGGTCGCTTGCGATTGATTTACAAACACGGTAACACTGTCAGATGTCTGTCCGCGTGAATTGTAGCAGGTTAGGGTATAGGTTGTGTTTAAATATGGCGTTATAGTCTGCGATCCGGAAATTGATTTACTGCCGGACCATCCGCCGGAGGCGGTACAATAATCGGCATTAGACGCGTTCCAGCCCAAAAATGACGAATTTCCTTGGTTAATACTCGTCGGGTTGGCTGTTAAAAACACCGATGGAAAATTTTGAACCTGATCTACAAGCACTGTAACGCTTTCGGTATCCGTCTGCTCCATAGAATTTTGGCAAGTCAAAGTGTAAGTAGTATTAACCGACGGGAATACTGTTTGTGAACCAGAAAGAGATTTACTGCCAGACCATCCACTATAAGCGGTGCAAGTATTTGCGTTGGATGAGCTCCAGCTCAAGATTGAAGAGTTACCATGGGTTATGCTCAATGGACTTGCGCTTAAAGAAACAGAAACTCCTTGCGATTGATTTACCAATACAGTAACACTGTCAGACGCTTGCCCTATGGGATTAGAGCAGGTAAGCGTGTAAGTCGTATTATTTGAAAGAAAAACTGTTTGTGATCCGGCAGTTGATTTATTGCCTGACCATCCGCCGGAAGCCGTACAGGTGTCGGCGTTTGAAGTATTCCAGATTAATGAAGATGAATTACCATTCGTGACATTTTCCGGGTTTGCCATCAAAGATACTGTTGGCAGTGATTGCTGCACAACCGAAAGGGAAACATGATCATATACTTGTCCGCGTGAATTGTAGCAGGTTAGGGTGTAACCGGTATTACGTGATGGTGATACAGTTTCGGAGCCGGAAATTGATTTATTGCCGGACCAACCGTCAGAAGCCGTACAAAAATCAGCATTGGTTGAGGCCCAGCTTAACACCGCAGAATTGCCTTGCTGGATAACGCCGCTTGATATGGTTAGATCAACTGAAAGCGGTGGTTCGGTTTGTACGGTTACGGTTACGCTATCCGATGCTTGTTTGACTCCGAAATGAGAGCAGGTAATGGTATAAGTTCTATTGAAAGCTGGTGTTATAATTTGCGAACCAGACAAAGATTTGGAGCCCGACCAGCCGCCAGAAGCAATACAAGAATTAGTGTTGTATGAAGTCCAGGAAAGAGTGAAGGACTCGCCCTGATTAACTATGGACCTATTGGTACTCAAATCAACAGATGGATCATTGCCCGACGCAAATACCGCGAAACCAGTTAACAATAAAGGCAAAGCAAAAACCTCCACAACTATTAGTTTATAATTTTTTCTATTTACCATTGTTATTAAATTTGTCATACAAGTTTAATACCACCTATTGCCCTTTTGCGCAAGTTTTCATGACAACTTTCTCTATACATTTACATTTCTAAATGACCCACTACCTTTGGTCCGCCATAGCTCTGTAGAGCGTAGGCGACTTGGAACGAGCCACTTAGAAATATAAAAAGTTGGGATCCAGCCGCAGTTTCCGGGAAACTGCGGCTGGATGCCGTTCTACCTACGCCAGCCGGTCGCTCTGCCGCCGCGCCCTCTTCCGCCACCCATGACCAACGCACCGGTACTGTTGCGGCTTGATCTCTGGCGCCAGACGTCGAAGTCCAGCCAGTATGCATTCTCTGACTGCGAGCCGGACCAGCCGTCGCATCCGACGTAGCTCCCCGCCCTCCGCCACCGTAGGCAGCGGTTGGGGTTGTCGCAGTAGTTGCCGCGCTGATAGACATCGTACGGCGCCACGCTCCTACCGCTTACGCCGCCGGAAATGCCGAACCCCCCGCTCCTGTTGCTCCAGCCCGGCGAGCCGGCCGATACCGTCTCCACTGCCGTAAGGCAGAGGAGCACCGTCAAAACCGCGATCAACATCAACATCCCCTTCGTTCGCATGCTTTCCTCCCTTGGTCCGCCATAGCTCTGTAGAGCGTAGGCGACCCTTGTTCCTCCGTAGCTTTCTTGTCCACCGAAGTTTTAACGAAGGTGGAAGCTACGCAGGGTCCTTTTTGCGCGTTTTTTGCTACTCTATAAGCTGGCTAGAGGGGAACCTCTCACAGCTTGCTAAGTATATTATAGCACAAAAAGCACCATTTTGTCAAATGAAAAAAGCGAGATAATATCTCGCTTTTGTCCACCTAATTTTTAGTGTTAATGGTGGCGGTGGTGACGGGGATGACCGTGATGATGGCGCGTGAGTCCATGTAGTAATTCGTCTAATGGCGATCTATACTCATACCGGTAATATCGTGGCGGGGGTACATAAACATAAGGAGGTGGACAATACAGGTAATATTCACGATAATACGAGTCGTAGCGGTAGTAGCACTCGGGGTCATGATAGGCGTTCGCTGTGCCAAAGACAGCGGCTACAATGCCAATAACTAAAAGCATAACAATCTTTCTCATACTTACCTCCTACCAAAGCATCTAAGTGCATTATAGGAGCTTTGTAGGTGTTAGTCAAGTGCCTGTATGTATGCTTGTTTCTTGTATTTTTGCTATAATATGTTAAAACATATGGTGAGAAAGGGGAGGCCGAAGTGTCAGTGGACGACCAAAAACTAGTCTCCGAATTTGTAGATGCCAATAAAGACAAACTTTCTGGAGAGAGCTCGGACTTCCCGGATTTATTGAAACAGGTTTTGGTTGATATTGTGAGCGGATATTTAAGAGAGCAAAAAACCGCTCAAAATATAATGTCCAAGCTCCAAAATGATTTTGATTTGGCCGTGCTTGACCTTAAGGATATTCTTCAGAAATTCAATTTTCCTGATGGCGAAGATCATAAAAATGCCCACCTAATAGCGAAGGTCATGAAAGATGATTTTGACCTGGTTGATGATATGGATTCGGCAGAGGCTGAAGAACACGAACTGCACGAGCCAGAACATCCCTTTGACGATAAGCTCATGGCTTTAATGAGGATGAAGACAAAGCATAAGCGCTTTGTAGAGTTGCTTGAAGACATGCTGGACGAGGAAGATTGGTTGGCATCACTTGTTACGGATGGCGACAGTATAAAATACCTTGCAAGATTTAAAGAGCTTTATCAGATAGTACTTAAGGCCCCCCAAACCGTTCCCGAGTGGCGTGGATCCAAAGAACGCAAAGAACTTTGCGCGAATTACCTTTTCCCGGCTGCCCACAAGATCTTGGGCCAAAATAAGAAATAATAGAAAATTCCGCCCTTTGAAAAATTCTGGGCGGATTTTAGTTTGAATTTAGACAGTCAAAAATAGCAACCAAAAAACGCCTTTCGGCGTTTTTTGGTTCTCGTATTCTAGACTCTACTTTCTAGCTTCTAGTTTCTGAAAATTTACTGTGTCGTTACAAACGAACTTTCAGTCAAGACTGCGGTGTTACTCGCCGCATCTTTCGCTTCTATTACATAATAGTAAGTTGTGCTCGCGGTTAAGCCGCTAAATGGGATTGAATGGCTCGTAACTCCAGATGAGCCGGTAACAGAAAGAGTGCTGGTTGCCGTTAAGCTAAGCGGGGTTGCGGTACCATAATAAATCTTTCCGGTGGCGGCTTCGTTAGTAGTAAAGGCTGCGGCGGCGTTTGTGCTTGAAGCAGTTACAGATGCCCCAGAAATTACCGGAGCGGTCGTATCTGCTGGCGGTAAACTCGCGGTCGTGAAAGTAGCCTGGGTTGAATTTGCTTTATTGCCGGACGCGTCAGATGATTCCACAACATAGTAGTAAACTGTGCTCGCTGTTAAACCCGCAACATTCACGCTGTGGCTTGTGCCGGTTCCGAAATGCGCTGTGCTAGCCGTGCTTGTGGCGCTTACATCAACCGGTGAAGCGGCGCTCCAGTAAACTTTTCCTGTGGCAACTTCATTGGTAGTCCAGCTAACCGTTGCCGAAGTCGTTGAAGCTGAAGCGCTGATTCCGGAAATTACCGGTGCCGTAACATCAGGCGTAGATGTGGCAGTTGAAGTCGCATTTAGTTTCTTTTCTATTCCTCTCGGCAAAACCTGGCAGGCGAGTATAACCGGTCGGTTTTCACCATTTTTTTTAAGCCAACCGGGGGCTATTAAATGTCCCGGAGGCACTACGGCGCAAAGCCGGTTTTTCTTGCCGATAGCCTTCCCTGAATTATCGTCGCCATTATCATGGTTGCCGTCGGTTGACGTTGCAGTTTCAAAGGCAACAGGATTTTTCTTTAAAAGTTCATTTAACTTCTTAAGGGTTAATGGACCAACCCTTCCTGGCTGGGCCAAACCGTGCTTCTTCTGGAATTTTTGTACGGCTTTTTTGGTAAGCATTCCAAAATAACCGGTGATTAATCCTTCCGGATAAATTTCCGGATCAGCCGCAAGCATTGCCTGCAGAACTTCAACCATTTCTCCTTTTGAACCAGGCTCCATTTCAGACCTTAATTCTTTAATGGCGTCTTTTATGTCGCCCGCCACTTCTTTTTGCTCGCTTTTCAAAGCGTCAACCTGTGCTTGCAGGGTATTTAACTGCTTCAGAAGAGCCGCTATCTGCTGTAGCAGGGTGTCTGTAGAGCTGGTTCCCGTTCCTTGCGCGAAACTCGCGACAGGAGTGAGCATACTTCCCACAACCGCCACAGCCATAAAACTTGATATGATTTTTTGCATATTTAAAAAATTGATTTAATTATTAATTATCTTTAATTGACTTATCTCAAAATTGTTTGAAAATTGTCCCTAACCCGACCTTTCTTCGTGGTGTTCCTAAAGAAAAACAAGCAAAAGCTTAAATTTAAAGCACTTTGCCGTATTTTCATATTATATATGACGGGATAAATGAAAGCTTCTTACGCCTGTGCATAAATGATTTGGGTGCTAGTTGAATTGGTGTGGGATTAAGGTTACTTTATATATAGTTTTTATACAGAAGGACAAATTCATGTGCGGGGTGGCTGGAGTTTTTGGGATAAAAAACGCGCTCCAGGTTACATTCCAGATGATGCATGCCATGCAATACCGAGGGGAACAGAGCGCGGGCGTAGTTTTGGCGGACAAGAACAATGAAATTTTTTATGAACGAGAACTTGATCGCGTTACCGATCTTGCCCGCAAGGTTGGCTTTGAATCTTTGCAGAGAGAAAGGGGCGATGATTTTTTCGCTGGGATCGGGCACTTGCGCTATGGCACCTCTGGAGACAGGCAGTCGCGCGAGAATGCGCAGCCCCTTGCCGCCCATAAAGAGAATTGGTCAATATATATCGCGCATAATGGCGACACGCCATTTTATGATCAAATGAAGCAAGGACTTTTGGTTTCGGGGACGGTTTTCGGGACAACATCCGATACGGAATTAATCCTGAAGTTTATCGGGGAAGCAAAATCCAGTGATCCATTCTCGGCTATTTCACAGGGTCTTTCGCGTTATAGGGGAACATACGCGCTTACCATGCTTTTACAAGTTAATGGAGTAGCTTATCTTGTGGCGGCGCGAGACCCAAGCGGCAACAGGCCGCTGGTTCTTGGTTCCATGAATGGCGGATATCTAGTGGCTTCGGAGGATACCGCTTTTGAAGCAGTTGGCGGTGAAACTTTAAGAGAAATAAATCCCGGCGAAATGGTTGTGGTATCCAAGGGCGGCATTACTTCCTCTAAAATACCGGCTGGCTCTATTAATGGCGTACCTCCGCGGCTTTACGCCTGCATGTTTGAACTGATTTATTTTTCGTTTCCAAACTCAACAATTTTTGGTATCCCTGTGTGTGAATTTCGCGAAGAACTTGGCGGGATAGTGGCGAATCGCCTCGGCCACGAAGTAAAGCTGGAACATGTGATTACAAATGTTCCCGACTCTTCCAACTCTTTTGCCGATGGTTTTGCCAAAGCATTGGAGATCCCTTTGGAAAGAGTGATAGTGCGGCGTCACTTCGGCAGAAGCTTTACTCAGGACACAACTGTAAAGCGCGAATATACCACGCGCACAAAGCACAGTTTTGCTAAAAACAAGGTAAAAGACCGGGTGGTCTGGTGCCTGGATGATTCTATTGTAAGGGGAATAACTTCGCGGCGGGTTGTCCGGGCGCTTCGCTCCATGGGAGCTAAAGAAGTAAGGATGATTTCCGCTTCACCGCCGATTATAGGGCCATGCAAGAAGGGCGTTGATTTTGACAATGACCTGATAGCCGCGAAATATGCCGTGGGTGGGGAGCCGGATATTGAGAAGATAAGGCAAGATATTGAAGCGGATCGCCTGTATTACGCAACTATTGAAGATCTGAAGGAGGCGCTTAGAGTGCTGAAAAGAAACCGCGGAGCTGAAAATGATTTCTGTTTTGGATGTTTTGAAAACAAAGATCCGATTTGGAACGCCTGGTAGAATATTTATAAATGAGCACCGCTTTTTTCGGTGCTTTTTTGTGTATAACCCGAAAAAGACCTTTGTCAAAAATTGTTTTATAATTAACGATAATGAGGAAACGAGAGGCAAAAAAACAGTTAGCTCCGCGAAAAAAAATCGCCGTTTTGATGGGCGGCCCCTCTTCGGAACACGAAGTTTCTGTGCAAAGCGGCTTGAATGTTTTAAAGCATTTGGATTATAAAAAATATGACGCGGTGCCAATTTTGATAGATAGAAAGGGCTTTTGGCTTATCCATGGGCCAGGGGAAGCGCCTCTATCCGAGCCTGAAGCGCTCCTTACTTTGTGCAAAAGGGGAGTGGATACCGCCTTTTTGGCTTTGCACGGAGAATATGGAGAGGATGGCTTTGTCCAGCATGTGCTTCAAAATGCCGGTATTTTTTTTACCGGCTCCGGCTCTCTCCAATCGGCTCTCGCTATGAATAAAATTTTGGCGGCTCGGGAATTTGATGAGGCCGGGCTAGGGACACCGGATTTTTTAGAGATTAGAAGGAAAGATTGGATAAAAAAGCCGATAGAAGTCTCAAAGTCAATTTATAATACTTTCGGAAAGCACATCGTAATAAAGCCGGTTAATCGCGGCTCCAGCATGGGAGTTTCTGTTTTGGAAATCAAAAATAACGATTTGGCTCCGCTTGAAAATGCGATTCAGGGAGCTTTCAGCGTTAGCCGTTCTGTTCTGGCGCAAAAGGCAATAAAAGGCAGGGAGGTAACTTGCGGAGTATTGGATATAAAAGGATGTGCTGAAGCTCTTTTGCCAACAGAAATAATTCCACTGAATAAAAACTTTTTTGATTTTGAAGCAAAATACAGCGGTAAATCAAGGGAGGTTACGCCTCCGGAAAATATGCCGCTGCGTTTAATCAAAAAAATTGAGGATACCGCGATTAGGGCGCACAAAGCGCTTGGGCTAAGGGGTGTGAGCCGCACCGATATGATAATCGGTTCGGGTGGACAGATTTATGTGCTTGAGGTGAATACTATTCCCGGGATGACGGAGCAAAGCTTGTTGCCACAGGCGTCCAAGGCGTGCGGAATAAGTTTTACGAAACTTTTGGATTTAATGATAGAGGACGCTACTTTTGTTTGACGAAATACGAAATAAGAGCGAAAATACGAAAAGCAGACCAAGGCAAAAGAAAGATAAGTGTGGTGATGCAGGGAAGAAAAAGAAATTATCCCGTTAGTCGCATTCGCACGCAAGCAGAGTGGGAAAGAGATCGTGGATTTCCACCAGAACCATTTCTTCGTGAAATGGAAAGCTTGCTAAAGAAAAGGCCAGGATTTAGAGAAAGTGTCAAAATTGCCGAAGATTTAATTGCTGGTAAAAGAAAAGATGGCCGCTGTTAGGGCTTTTGTTGTTTGACAATCTAATAAATTGATGTTATTCTCTGCCTTAGCGTACTTTAGGAGGTGTATATGCTTGCTGTGCTTATGGTTGCTTCTCTGCTCTTTCTAATTAGCTCATTTTTATTGTGGAAGCTAGGTGTGAGTGCGTAATCCGTGAGCACTGTGCCTGCCCCTCGTGCGACAGAGGAAACGCTATTTATGCCTACGAGGATCGTGACTAGGCGTGTTGCAACCACCATGACTTTACTGATTTCTAGAGCATAGCACGAAAGGCGACAAGCCCCCGATCCATTTCGGGTGGCTTTTTTATTACACCACAACATTAACATCCTTACAAACTTGAGAATGTAAGGGTGTGGTGTATAATGTGAACATGGCAAAAATAAAAACCGCAAAACAAATGGAGCGACATCTGAAAGGAGTATCAAATCATTATCGTATTCAAATACTGCTTCTCATTGCTGAACGTGAAAAAATAACTTTGGAAGATATTGTAAAAACTCTTAAAGCCAACGAGAAAACAATAGGGGAACACACGCGGCGACTCTTTCAAGCCGGACTCATTAATAAAAAATATCGTGATAAATTTGTAGAGCACACTCTCTCGCCCTACGGCAAAGAATTTGTTCGTTTTTTAAAGTTTTTACGGACTCTCTAAATAATTTATTTTATTACACAATAGATAAAACATACTGACAAACTTGAGAATGTAAGGGTGATGTTAGTAAGATTACGCGCATCTTAATACGGTCATATTTTAAATATAGCCAATCTTTTTTAGCCATATTTCATTTTCCCATTGCCATAAAGTCTTTGCCCCTAAAAATGCCAGGAAATCGTCTTTCCAATGCGGGAATTCCTGAACTTCTACGAAGCCCTTTAGCTCGCCCCATTCGTGCGCGTCGTCCACGCAAACTGGGCCGCGACGGGGCCAAGGACGCCTGATTTTATTTCGGTTGCCCTTGGGGCGCATAGTAGCGGCGCATTTAAGACAAGTATGAACCTGGTCAATGCGCAAAATCCACCGCGTTTGGAGATTTTTAAACTCTGGGGTGAGCGCGTCCATATAGGCGGAGGTTTGCAGGTTGTAATCGCGGTAGATGCCTTGCGAAGTTTTAATATCCAAGACGCCGAACTTGCCGTCCATCAAAGCCATGGCGTCAATCGTGCCGGCGTAGCGGTGGTCCTTGCTACAAATTCTCCGCTCCACAAGTTCCGGTGAAGTCTGGATGTTATTGCGCTCCAAGAAGTCCGTAAATGCCGATATGGCGGGCTTGATCTGCTCGGGAATATCTGGACTTTCGCCCAATAAAATCTTCTCGGCCGCCTCGTGCACCATGGTGCCCTCCTCTGCCGATTTCTTGGTTGATTCCTGCGCCGCGGCATAACTTGCCGCCTCGCCGTAATACCGGTAGAGGGCCGGCTTGGATTTTATTTCAAGAATTTTTGTTACGCGAGGGTACCAGGCGCCATCAATTTCATATCCGCATTTCTCGCGAAACTCTTTTTCGTCTTTATAATCCCAAAGTGACATAGCTTTTTAAAGCCTAAACTATAATTTAAATTCTAAACCGACTTCAAATTTCAAACTCAAAACTATTACAAAAAAATATCCACCAATTACTGATAATCAATTAAGTATAAGACATTTTTACAAACCAAAAAAGCCCCGGATGGGGCCTTCTTGGTATAGTTACTGTTTTTAGAAAGTTTTCAACTCTGTCTTGAAATCGCCGTCTGTAAGCTGAGTGAAAAACGCTGGTGTGGGGGCGGTGGCGCAGGTTAGCTCGGTGTTTTCAGTATATGCTACTTCATCTACTCCATTGACCACATCTTTTACAAACCAAATAAGGTCGTGAGTTTCGGATATAGCCACATTTACACACCAATAACCAGAGCTTGTTGGCGGCACAATTTCAGTTACGGCCGCATTCCAATTTTGCGGAGTTACCGACACTCCCTGGACCCCGCCATTTTTTGTTCGCACGGCCGCAATAACCATATCGCCCAGTGGCCAAGTTCCATGGCCGATTAATCGGGCTTTGTAATCTTCAGTGAGCGTATCAGCTTTCGCGATAAACGATCCCCCAACTAAAACAGTGAAAATAATCGTTATAACTAAAAATCTTGTTTTTGTCATATTTCATATTTATTGTTATTTGGGCGACCTTTAACAAGCTTCATTATAGCATATATTTTGTAAAAAGTCAAATTATTGTTAATAATCTACCTCCAAATATAATTCTGAAACAAGCGCGCTGCCAGACCCCTGTTTATTCCATAGCATGACTCCTGCTTCCAGACTGTTTACGTCTGACCACGACCACTCCGAACCACTAATGGGATTATTACTGAATGAAACCATGTATGGTCTGAAAACAAAGTCATCATTGACGGTTCCCAGAGGAATAATCGGCCCCTCATCAATGGTGTCGCCATACAGTTGCCCCCCGATAATCATATATGGTCTAATTTCCCATATACTATTAACATTAGTATCTCTAGCTCTTATATTCCATCTTACAGCCGTAATATTCCCGGCTGGTGATTGGACCTGCTCCATGCCAAATGTTCTCGTTTCAAGATTTGTGCCGCCCGAAATATAGGTGGTATCAGTTCCGTCTCTTAAGACGCTGGTCGCTGTTCCTCCAAAAGGCACCCAGCCGGTGTATGTACCGATTAGGCTAGGATAAAGCGTAATCGTTTGTGGTCCGACAGGTATATTAACCGTAAGCGATATTTCAGAAGACATGGTCATGTTATTGGCTGCGTCAAATGCCCTTGCGTGCCACTTGTACGTGCCATTGTCAGCCGACGTGATATTCCAGGTAAACTCATAGGGAGACGAGGTATCAAATCCTTGGCTTACGCCATCTTTATAAAATGTAACCATATTTACTCCAACATCGTCGGAAGCATCTACCTGTATGTTAACTGGCCCAGCCGCAGTATAAGAAGCACCGGAAGCTGGAGATGTTATGGATACTGTTGGGAAGATTGCATCAAGAGACGCTTCAACCGGATGATATGCTGTCTGAACTGGGGCTATCGTGAGATCGCTCCCCAATTCATAAACGCCGCTTTCGGTGCCGCTATCGTTTTCCGCGAGCTCCTGATACTTTTCGCTTTCAAATCTCATATTCAACTCATAAGAACCGCACGTATAAGTGTAATAAAATCCCGATTCAAATGTATTAGTAGGGTCAACAGGCAGAATATTAAGCGGCTGAATGCCACCGCTTGTGTCGGTAAAGTTTATGGGGAGCCAACCCGAGCCATCAACACCGCGGAATGCGGCTGAATTTGCCCTTGTATAAGTCCAGCCGTCAGGCGGGGTGGGAGAACCTTCGCCGCTGTCGCTGGGCACGGAAACGAATAATCTTTGGGCAGGATCGCCGTCATTGACGCAGGAACCCGAATAATTGGGTCCATCCAAATCCAACTCGCCGCCTTTAACAGAAGAATTATAAGAATAGAAATTCACCGCTTGGTTGATTAGCGCATAATCTTTGAGACGCCGGGAGTCCCTGGCGCGCCTTAAATATTCAACCGGATTCAAAATAAGCACCAAGATTACCGATATTATTGTCAATATTCCTATGACAATAAGCAACTCCACAAGAGTAAACCCCTTTTTTGGCATATAAATTATTATAATATATCCGGTTGACACTAAAACACAGCGCGTTAAATGCGCTGCTTTAGCTCAAAACTGCTACTTAACAAATCCGTTGTAGCCACCTCGCGTGATTGCCTCAAACGGCTGCGTAGGAGTCCCGGCTGCGGCACACGTAAGGCTATAGTCGCCCGCGAATGAAAGCATGTCGCCACTCGGCAGATCTTTTACAAACCACAGCCAGTTAAAACCATTAAATTCTTCGCTAGCGTTAAATAGCGTAAGATTCACGCACCAATAATCTTTGTTTGCGCTTGGCGGAACCAGCTCTACCACCCGCCCTTTGAAATTGGGGGGAATCAGAGAAACTCCATGCACGTCCCCGCTGCCTTCTACCTCGCCGTTTCCCCTCAAAATCGCGGCAATGGTAAGATCAATATTTAAAGAATCTGAAATACCATGGCCGGTTAGCCGCGCTTTTATGCCGCTTGACTTATATGGAGCCGTTAAGGCAGTCCCGCCATAGAGTAGCACAATCACAACTATCGCCAATATTATTAAAACGCCGGTAATAAAACTATTTCTAATCATAGATTTGCTCTAAATTTGAATTTACATTAATTTTGATAATCGACCTCTAAGTAAATCTGTGAAACTTGAGCGCGGCCGCTCGTGTTTGCGGTTGCTATAACTACGCCCGCCTGCAGATCATTAATGTCGGACCAATTCCAAGCCGAACCGGTGAAAGGGTTTGTTGTGTAGGTATACGTATAGGAAGTCCAAGTGGAGGTAAGTGATTGCGAAGAGCCATTGTTATTAGTCATGGACGCCGTTGATCTTAGGCGCGGAAGTATTGACCAAGAATAAGTCGGGAGGGATTTGCTGGCGCGCACCACAAGTCTTACTTTAGAGATGGTGCCTGTCTGTGAAGTATCGGTTAGGACAAAGGTGCTTGCAAAATTTGCGTTTGTGGCATGTATGTAATCAGAATCGTTTGTAGTCTCCTTTGAGTCGTCTATGTCAATTGACCCTCCGGCCCACTGGGTATAATAGCCAGCCGCCGTTGGATATATGACTATTGTTCCGGTAGCGGCCTCTTCCTGATTAGTTGATGTCGGGCGATACGCGTTCTGGTAAGGGGCGGCCGTTAGGTCATTTCCTATCTCATATACGTCATTTTCGCCACCGCCATCATTTTGCGCCAATGTTCGATACTTATCGCTCTCAAATCTTAAGTTTAACTCATAAGAACCGCACGTATAAGTGTAATAAAATCCCGATTCAAAGGTATTAGTAGGGTCAACTGGAAGAATGTTAAGCGGTTGGATACCACCTCCGCCGGTGTTGGTAAAGTCAATTGGGAGCCAGCCCAAGCCGCTAACACCGCGGAATGCGGCTGAATTTGCCCTTGTATAAGTCCAGCCGTCAGGCGGGGTGGGAGAACCTTCGCCGCTGTCGCTGGGCACAGAAACGAATATCTTCTGATCGCTCTCGTCCTTGCAGGATTCGGTATAATTTGGCCCATCCCAATCCAAGGCGCTTGCGCCAACAGAGGTATTATATGAATAAAAGTTAACCGCCTGGTTGATGAGAGCATAATCTCTTAATCTTTGCGCGTCTCTCGCCCGCCTTAAATATTCAACAGGATTTAATATTAAAAAAACAATCGCGACTATGGTGACCAGTATCCCGACTACGATGAATAACTCCACTAAAGTAAAACCTTTTTTCATAAAGTTATTATTATTTTTTTAGCTTATTTTTATAGTATTAATTGTATCACGAAGAACTCCTCGCTGCGAGCTTCCTGGTTGTTTATAAGTTTTAGCGGGGGAATGCATTTCGCAGTCTGGTATAATAATAACATGCCCAGTAATACAACCCAGTACAAATGCATGGCATTGTACTGGACTTCGCTCCTATTGTCGCTACGCTTCCTAAATCTGGAAGCAAAGCCCGGTAGTGAACGGAATGTTCTACTACTGGGTTGATATACTGGGTATGCGCTTATTGTCGCTTAGAAACTCTTCAATTTTGGCGATAACCTTTTTTATTTTTATAGCCGGAGCCTTTTGGCTGCGCTCCATTATTATGAAGAGGACAGACATTGTTCCCGCGGAACTTGGCAGGGTTCATTACTATAACAACCCCGCTGTTTCATTAAATAATATTGCTGTCAAAATTTTTTATGTTTTGCCGGCTCACGCGGAGAATGCGCTTGCCGAAGATTGGCAGCCGATTCTTGAGGAGTCTTTTAAAAAAATTAGTCGCTTTCACAGCGTCCAATTTTTGGGAAAGTCGGCCGTAACATACGATATCTTTCCGCGTCCGGTTTTTTTACCAAAATCAAGGAACGCCTATGACGCTCCGGAAGTTTTGGTGGTGAATCTCGCGGGCCTTGCGGCAATTGAGGAAGATGTTTTTAAGGTCTTAAAACTTGAGTCCGAAGATGAGCTAAAGAAATTTCTTAAGACTTCGCCTAACCAGTATCCCGTGTTGTTTTTTGTATATCAGGGCAGGGGCATGGGCGGAAACCGTGGCCGTGCTTATATCCCGGCCTCCATTTTAGATGAAGTTGCTTTTAAGGACGCACTGGAGTCAATAATGTACCACAATATCGGGTATGCTTTGGGATTTAAGGATGATGGCGCTGTGACCGATCTTAGGGCCGCATCCGATGGCATTATGGGCACAGGGCTTCTTCGCCCGCTGCAGATTAACTTTATTGAACCGAATATTTTACAAAAAATGGGACTTTTGGAAGCCAAATATTGATTATGGAAAAAATTGGCGCTAAAAAAAGAAGAGTTTCCAAAATTTTAGCGAGGATGATAATCTTTATGTCCTTAATGGCGCTCATGCCCCTTATTATAGCGGCGCTCTCTATCCGCACCTTTAATACTCTGCACCAGCAGGAAATTGAGGAACGGCAAGCTGACGTGATTAATAAAATTGACATTGATATTACCGCAGGCCTAGAGGCGATTGTTTTCGCGCTTACGCCGCAATACAACCAGCCGATAGATAGCTTGGTTTCCGTAAGCGAGGGGAAAGTAATATTTGATTCCATACCTGAAGCAACATTAAAAACTTTAGCGACGCGCCTTGCCGAAACTGTTCCCGGGGCTAAAATGGTTGGCATTATAGACGCCCTAAGCGGCATTCAGGTTGCCGTTAACTCCAAAGATTATCCGGATGCCGCCAAATTGGAGAGGTTTAAAAATTTAGGAATGCTTCCTATTGTGGAGCGAGCCATTAAGGAAGGCAAGCCGCAGATTAGTCCCTTGCGCTCAACTGTTTTGGGGGCAGAAGTTACCATAGCTACCCCCGTGAGGACCCTAAATGGCAAAACGCCCGGGATTATCCTTGCCGTTATCAACCTGAAGCAATTTTTTGAGCAAATTATCATAAAAAACGAAATTAAACGAGCCGGCTATATTTATATAACCGATCATCAGGGGCGGCTCTTGAATCATAGCCGGATTGTGAGCTCGGCTCCGGTTAGCTTGCTTGCCACTGATCTTGTTGGCAGCCTTACGCTTCGCAGTGAAGTTAAAACCGAGGGCCAAAAAAGATATATAAGTTTCTGGAATCAGGATGTTGTCGGTTCCGGGAGAATGAAGACCATGTCCGGGATGGAGCGGCCGATCGGTATTTTTATTGAACTGCCCGCGGAAGAAGCGGACCTAATCATTATTCAACTCATTGAAAGATTCAGCATCATTACGCTTTTGGTTTTATTCTTGGCCGGACTCCTTAGCCTTTATCTTACGCTCTCTATTATTAAACCGATAAATGAACTGGAGCGAGGTACTACGAGGATAGCGCAGGGTAAATTTGACGAACCGGTCCGCGTGAAGACTGGCGATGAAATTGAAGAATTGGGGCAAGCGTTCAATAAAATGATGCAGGGCCTGAAACGCCTGGAAGAACTGCGGGAAGAATTTATTTTCATTGCCGCTCACGAACTTCGAACGCCGGTTACTGCCATAAAGGGCTATATTCAACTGGTGCTTGAAGAATTTTCCGGAGAAACCCAGGCAAAGGCGTTTCTTGCTAAAGCAAATGCCGCGAACGAACGGCTGATACATTTGGTTGACGACTTGCTTGAGGTTGCGCGCGAAGAAGCCGGCCGATTAGAAATTAAAGTAAGCCCCACTAATATTTCCGAACCAATAAATCAAATAATTGTGGAGTTAAAACCGCTTGTCGATGAAAAAGCAATTAAACTTGAATACGCGCCGAAAAATATTCCGCTAGTTTTGGCTGACGCGACGCGCATTAAAGAAATAATGGTTAATCTGCTGGGGAACGCCATTAAATATACTCCGGAGAAGGGGAGTGTCGTGGTTTCTCATGAAGTAAAAGGCGCGAAGCTCATAACTCACGTGAAAGATAGCGGCTTGGGGATTTCAAAGAAAGACCAAGCAAGATTATTTGAAAAGTTTTATAGGGTTCAAACGGAAAAGACCAAAGATATAAAGGGGACTGGTTTAGGGCTCTTTATCGTGAAAACTATCATTGAAAAAATGGGCGGGAAAATTTGGGTGGCATCCGAAGAAGGCAAGGGGTCCACATTTAGTTTTGAATTGCCACTCACGACCACGCAGTCCAGTACCAATTCTTTACAAAAATAGCAGAATATTCTTGAGTGAAGCCGAAGCCAAATCAACTCAAATAATCTTGGCTGAGGTGAATTCCGCGACTAAGTATCAGAATAAACGTAACTTTTATAAGGAATTTGGTGCTGGGCAAGGGGTCTACATTTTCGTTTGAATTGCAGGTGGCTGAAAAATAAAACTACCAAAGAAATCACTTTTGTGAGTGCCCTCGATGTTCTTGCAGAAGTGAATCAGTATATTTTACTATATCTCCGGCGCCCATCATAACTAAAACGGGGGATGGGGTATGGGGTTTAGGGTATAGTGAAGAAAGAATATGGGGGAGTTTTTTTGGGTTTTTGAGGCATACCACCCGCTTTTCCGGGTATTTTTTTTGGATTGCTTTGGCGAGTTCTTGGGATCCAATTTTACGTCTTGCGATGACGTTAATTTTTTCTCGACCCGCTACTTGGTATACAGGAAGCAGTATGAGAATGTCGGCATCTTTGAAGGCATCCACAAAATCCCGGAAAAGAGCCGCAAGCCGCTCGGTTTGATGGGGCTGGAAAACACAAACTACTGACGCCTGACCATTCTCACCTGACACCTGACGCAGAGCCGCGAGCGAAGCTTTTATTTCTGTAGGATGGTGAGCGTAGTCGTCGAAAACAGGCAGGGTATAGGGTTTAAGGTATGGGGCATAGTAACCACGGAATTCAAGGCGGCGCCAGGTGCCGGAGAAATTTTTTAGCGTATCAAAAATAATTCTATCGTCTATGCCAAGCGCTTTTGCTAAAGCATAAGCTCCGCTTGCGTTAGAAATATTATGCTCGCCAAGCAAAGAGGGGAGTAGGCCCAGGGACGCGAGGCCCTTAATATGCTGATTTTTGTCGTACCAAAAAATTTTTATCATTTTCTTTTTGCAAACCGAATAAATTTTTTTCTCCAGACTTTTTAAATTCTTATCCCCGCTGTTTAAAACTAAAATTCCGTTATCCTGGATATTTGAAATAAATTGTAAAAAAGCTTTTTTCACCCCGGCAAGATTTTTGTAGGTGTCCAGATGCTCCTTATCAATATTTGTAATGATTGCGGCATATGGGGAGTAGTGAAGAAAAGCGCGGCCATACTCATCCGCCTCCAGCACCAAATAACGACATCGCAAGTCGTTAGGATTCTTACGACTTGCCCGCTTCGCCAGAGCTCCAGCGAGGCGAGCGATGTCGTTAGATTGTGATCCGAGACGAAAATTAGCATTTTCAAACTCTTTCATGCGGGTTCCCACAATAACAGTTGGGTCAAATCCGGCGTTTATAAGAACAAGTGACATTATCGCGGTAGTCGTGCTTTTTCCATGAGATCCAGTAATCGCGATAGTTTTGTGTTGTTTGGTTAATTCTCCAATAGCTTCAGGGTAGGAGAGTGTTTTGATGCCCAATCGGCACGCCTCTTTAAGTTCAATATTTTTTTCGTTAATTGCCTGATTATAAATTACTAATTCCGTTTTTTGCGTGATACTCCCTTTTTTGTGGCCTATAATAACCCTTATGCCTTCCTTGCGCAGTTCTTTAAGCAATTTGCTATCTGCAATATCAGAGCCGGAAACGGCCCAATTTTGGGCTAAATCAACCCCCTTGGTTCGTCGCCCGATCAAGCCATTTGCTTGATTTAGGGTTTTATAATACCGCGCTAAAGCAGACATGCCTATGCCGCCAATGCCGATAAAATAAACGCTTTTGGTCATAGCAATTATTATAACATCTCTTGCGGACTGTCTTGTGCGAAATGGTTATAAGCCTGCTATACTGAAATTAGCTTCTTCTACAGCGAGCTTCCAAAATGCGGGATTGCGGCGGATTTAGGCAGGAAGCGGCTTTTGAAAAATCGATAAACGCGATAGTAAAGGAAAGAAAAGCGACATATTGGAACGAGATCATCAGAGAACTTCAAGGTGGAATTTGCAGATTTGCTGAATTAAGAGAGTTTGTGGGTCAGATCCCGGATGATCGAGTAAAATATTATATAAAAGCGATGGGAGGCACGCATCTTTTAAAAATGCTTCAGCATTCCAAGTTATGCATCTGCAAATCACCAAATAAGCAGACCTTTACTCTCGGCGGTGTTGAAGTTGCTTTTGCGAGAACCATTAAAATGATCGTAAGCGAAAATAAAATGATAAGTTGGGGTGGAATTATTACAAAACTTCTGGACGAAACCAATAGATTTACAGAACTCAACGAATTTTTATGCCATGTTCCTGATTCTCTTGCAAAACAATATATAAAAGAAATAGGACAATCTGTTCTTTCGGGCATGCTTCAGAATTCACAGTTATTTATTTGCGAACCACAAAGCTGTGAAGAAAATATAAAAACAGTTTTGGTTGTGGAGCCAAATACAGGAAAGTAGGGAAGATGGGCCAAAGCCCGTCTTTTTAATATATCAATTGACGCACATTATACCTTTTCTGACAATTAGAATAATTGTACAGAAAAGGTAACGTCCATTTTGCAACAGATTCTTCTAATCTATCGCAAAATGGACATTCTTAGTCCAACACGGAAACCTGACGCAAAAAGTCAACGTTATTTTGCAACGATTGCGCGCTAATCATCACAAAATAACGCCCTTCACGATTGTATAAAAAAGATAGTGTCCATTTCGCAACAGATTTTTCTGATCTATCGCAATGGACTTTCTTAGCTCAATATTACTCAAACTGGAATCTGACGCAAGAAGTTGACGCTAGCAGGCATTAGAAATTGAAAAAAGGAAAACAGCCCACTAATCCATGAGCTGTTATTTTGCAAGCATTATAATAAAAATCACCGCGCCTATTGCTCCGACAACCGCGCCGGCAAAAGTTCCTGCAGAAGCGATCAAGTACCAATTGGGGGCGGTAAAAAGACCGGCTTTTACCAAAACCCAAGCTACTGCGGTAAAAACAACTGTTCCGACGCCCGCGAGAAGCGCCGCAAAAATTGCAGCTATAACAATAAAAGAGGCAACCAAAACAATAATATAGCCGATCATAAAACCCCCCCAAATCAAAATGAGATTCTATTGTCAGCCTATCATCCTAAGGCAAAAACGACAAGCCCCATTTAATGAGATCCACAATCCATTGAAGCGCCAGAATAAAAAGATTGGCCACTGCTTTCAGTACCTTAGTAACGCTTGGACCAATTGCAGTAATCCACTTGCTGGTTGATGACGAAAACGATAGAAATGTTTGGAGGTAGTCCATGCTATTAAGTTTATTGGGTTTGTGGTTAAGATGCCGGTTTAGTTTGGGGGTTAAGCAGTTTGTCTTCGGAAACTTAACCCAAATACTTTTTACCAAACTGGCTTCCTAACCCTTACCGCGTAATTGCTGTAACAATTCCATTATTACATTCTTGTCGCTCCAGGGGATCTTTCTGTCCCCGGCTTCTCTAATAGAGGTTTCTGATCCCTTGCCGGTTATTATTACTATATCATCTTCACGAGCCATTTCCAGTGCTTTCTTTATTGCCTCTCCCCTATCGACTAACTTTTGAACTTTGAACTTTGAACTTTGAACCTGATGAATCCCGGAAAAAATTTCTTCAATAATTTTTTCTGGAGTTTCATCGTACGGATCTTCATTGGTCAAAATTATTTCATCGCAATATTCCGCGGCTATTTTGCCAAACTCCGGCCGCTTCCATTTGTCTCGATTGCCTCCGGCTGCCCCCAGTACACAGATAAGCCTTGGCATGCCTTCGACAAGCTCAGGCGACAACTTTTTAGATTTAGAGATTGCAAATTCTTTACGCAATGTTTCATAAACATTGCGTAAAGAATTTGGAGTGTGCGCGTAATCAATAAATACTCTAAAATTCTGGTCTGCCTTTATTTCCTGAAGCCGTCCCGGCGGCGGCGGCATATTTTCCAAAACCGGCTTAATTCTCGCGAGTGAAATGCCATAAATCTGAACTGCCGCAACTGCCGCCGCGATATTCCACTCGTTAAAGAACCCTAAAAAATTATGGCGCAGCCCGCGTACGTCCTCATTGCTGTAGAATATTTTTGTTTTTGCTGGAAATCCGGAAAATAAATTAGAGTAAGGGTCGCCTTTGTTAATTAAGTGAATATTTTTTGTTTTTTTAAAAAGTTTCTGTTTGGCTTTGTAATAATTTTCAAAACTGCCGTGGCGTTCAATGTGCTCCGGCTCAAGGTTGGTAAAAATAGCGCAGTCAAAATTTATGCCAAAATCGCGAAATTGTTTTATACCTTCGGAGGTCACTTCAAGCACTACATATTTTACTTTCGCCCTTTTGGCATTCCACAAAAATTTTTGCAGTTTAAATCTGCCAGGCATAGTGTTTTCGGCGGTATTTGGCCATTCTTGGCTTTTTATCTTATATCCCAGCGATCCTATTGACGCGACCGATTCCCCGGCACCTTCAAACAATTTTGCTATTAAATAAACTACGGTTGATTTTCCCTTCGTTCCGGTAACGCCTATAACTTTAATTTTACGCGATGGAAAACCGTACCAGAGCGCGGCAGCCCAAGCCAACAACATATGATACGCGGGTTGAAAGAATTCAAAAATCGGCCTGGGAATTATTTTCCTGCTGATACCTAAGATTTTTTCCATAGCGTTAATGAGGTTGGGGCTAAGGTTAGGAGGCCAGCTGGGTTTAGGGGTTAAGTCATTAGTATTCTAAAACCTAACCCAAAAACTTTTTACCAAACCGGCATCTTAACCCTAACCCCATAGATTTTTTACAGATAATCTCCCGGTTCTATTGTTACTCCTATCGGCACTAATCCGCGCGCCGGAGGGATTGATTTAAGCTGTATAGATGGCGCCCAAAAGACGGTAAAGTGTATGTGCGGCCCGGTAGTATAACCGGTACTCCCGGAGTATCCGATAATGTCTCCGCGTTTAACATTCTGTCCGACGCTTACAGTTTGATTGGATAGGTGCGCGTATAAAGTCGCCAGATTGTTATCGTGTTTTATGACCACATATTTGCCATATTGGAACTTTTGCCATCGCAAGGTACCGGCGTCGTTATTATGAACCGCGAACACTGTTCCGTCTTCGGCGGCGTAAATAGGCGTTCCGATTGGCGCCGCAAAGTCAATGCCGTTATGGAACTTGCTTTTGTAGGCCTGCTGAGCGAAAGCTGTGGCTCCGTAATCTTGTGTAACTTTAGGGTCTGTAATCGGATAACCCAAGACCCCCGGGCGCTTTAAGGGCAAGAGACTCGGATCAAAGGTTTTGCGTAATTTCTGCTCCAACTCTTCCATGACCTGGGTTATTTTTTCCTGTTCTTTTTCTAACTGCAGAAGCCGCTCTGCGTAAATCTTTTGTTCAGCTTTGGTTAAATTCAAGAGCCGTTCCCGGTCTGATTTTTGCTCTTCAACAAGAGACTTATTGTATTTGGCGTTTATAGTTTCCTTTTCGATTTGCTGTTTTTTGATGTCCGTATCCGTCAGTGTGTCGCGAAGCTCATCTTGGAGCGATTTTAATCCGGCTATGTCAACCGAAAGCCCATCGTTCAAGTCCATAATATTTTGCGCTTCGGCGACGCTTGCCGAAAGACTCGCGTTTTTCAAAATCATCATCACGATATTTTCGGAGTCTCTCTGCTGAACCAATCTCAAAGAAGAAGCAACAGCCGATCTTTTTAATTTTATTCCATCCTCAATATCTCTTATGTTTAAACTCAAGTTTTTAAGTTCAAGCCGCAGTTTTTCAACGGAGATTTCTCCGGCGCGCACCTTTAGGTTCAATTGCTGGATATTGGCCCCAAGCCGGGAAAGATCTTTTTTAATCCCGACCTCTTTGCTTTTGGAGTTGTTCAAATTTGTTTCAACTTCCGCTATCTCATCACTCACCTTGGTGAGTTCTTTAGCCTTTTCTTCTATTGAAGATTTTAAATCGTCCACAGTGCCGACTGTGGTTTGCGCAAAGCCAGGGCGGCCAATTCCAGCACTCACTAACACACAGATTAATCCAGCCGAAATTGTCAATTTATTTTTCATTTAGATTAAGAGAGATACCTTGTTTTTTTTGAGGCAATCTACAGCTTATTTATGGCGATATTTATTCTTCGCAATGTTTCGTCTTTCCCTAAAACCTTCATTAGCTCAAAGGGCCCCTGGGAGTCCCTTTCCCCCGAGAGCGCCACCCGGAGCGGCCACAAGACCTCTCCCCTACCCTCTGTATTTGCATAGGCCATAATGGCTTCTTCTGCTCTATTGAGGTCGAGCGGTTCCAGTTCGTTAATGATTTTCTTAACTGCCCCCAAGTGTGCTTTGGCAATTGATTTATTTGTATTTTTCCAAATCAGAAGTTCGGGTTCATAGAACAAAAGTTCTAAGATCGGTTTTGCAAGCTCATTATAGTCGTCAAGCGTTTTCATGCGCGAGAATATAAGTTCAGCAGTGCTATGTGCCTTTTCTGGTGTTACACCTGAATAATTTTCCAGGATGCCTTGGGCGGTCGTTTGAATAACTTGATCTTGTTTTCGCTTCATATGCTCGGCATTCAGCCATTTGAGCTTTTCTTCGTTAAAAACGGCACCGGCTTTTTGCACCCGCTCCAGATCAAATTCTTTTATAAGTTCCTCCGCGGTCATTACATCTTTTTCTTCCTTAGGATGCCATCCCAAAAAAGCCATAAAGTTTATGACTGCTTCCGGAAGGTATTTGCCGCGATATGCGAGGAGAGATGTTTCCGCGTAGCGCTTAGAGAGCTTGCTTCTGTCTGGATTCAAAATAAGCGGCAAGTGGGCGTATGTTGGCACATTAAAATTAAGGGCTCTTTGCATTGCAATTTGCTTTGGGGTATTTGCGATATGATCCTCGCCCCTTATAACGTGCGATATCCCCATCTCATGATCATCAACTACCACGGCAAAATTATATAGAGGGCTAAATCCGAGAAGCACATCTTCTCGGATCGCCCGAACATCAGCTCGTTTAGAGGGCTAATGTTTTAGGGGTTTTGCTATGGCGATATCACCCACGAGTCTCATGTCAAATTTAATTTCCCCGCGTATGAGATCGTGAAATGTTATTGTTTCCTCCGGCATTTTAAATCTGATAAGCCCCGGGCTTGTTTTCGCGGGCGGTTTCCCGTTGCGGCATTTGCCGTTATATTTCGGCGAGAGCCCTTTTTTAATTTGTCCCTGCTTCTCCGCATCCAATTCTTCTTCCGCGCAGTAACAATAGTAGGCCTTTTGCTCATCTAGAAGCTTTTTTAAACATTTTTCATAAGTTTCCAGCCGTTCGCTCTGGCGGTAGAATTCATCCCAAGTGATGCCAAGCCACTTCAGACCCTCAATAATTTCCGCTTCATATTGCGGATCGGATCGCTCCAGATCGGTGTCCTCAATCCGCAAAATAAAAGTGCCCTTATGATGGCGAGCGAAAAGCCAGTTAAAGAGCGCTGTTCTTGTAGTGCCTAAGTGAAGCGGCCCCGTTGGAGAAGGGGCGATTCTTACCCGTACTTGATTTTTGGTTGATATGCTCATCTAAGGTGAGGGTTAGGGCGCCGGTTTAGTTTAGAGGTTAGAGTTAAGTTTTTCAAGTGACCAACTACTTAACCACATGACCAAACTGGCTTCTTAACCCTAACCTTAACAAAAATTCATGTTCTGCCAGCTAATCTCAAGATTTCCTCTGCTAACATTCTTCCTGCTTCTGGCTTTGAAAATTGGGCGGCGGCCTTAATCATAGTTTCGGCCTGCGCTTTGTCGCCTAATATTTTTTTAACTTGGGATATAAGTATGTTTGGCGTCAGGTTTTCCTGCAAAATTACGATTGCTGCTCCGGAATCCGCGAATGCATAAGCGTTGGCTTTTTGGTCGGCTCCTTCCGGAAGCGGTATGAGGATTGACGGTTTGTGCGCGGCGGCTATTTCAAAAATTGTGCCGGCTCCCGCGCGAGCGATGATTAAATCTGATGCGGCATACGCCTTCCGCATTTCTTCGTCAGTTTCAAAATATGCCACTGGCCTATATCTGGACTTTTCCTCCGCGGTAAAATTATCCAGTAAAAACCCCACCTGATTTATGGTCTCATCATAATTTGCCCTGCCAACTTGGTGATATATCTGGAAATCTCTTATTAAAAAATCAAGGTTTTCAAAAATAAAATCATTGATGCGCGTTGCGCCTTGTGAGCCGCCAAGTACCAACAGGACTGGAATGGCGCCGTTCCAACCCAGGGATGTTTTGGCGAACTCCTTGCTCGGCATATTTTCCACAAGCCCGCTTCTTATTGGATTTCCAGTTAGGGCTATATTTGTCCTATTGAAATATCCTGCGGCTGATTCAAAAGAAATGCCGATTCTTGAAGCGTAGCGCGCCGAAATTAAGCTGGTTTTTCCTGGTATGGCGTTCGCGTCGTGTATGATGACCGGTATTCTGTAAAATCTTCCGGCAATTACAACGGGAAGCGCCCCCGGTCCTCCCTCCGAAAAAATAACGTCCGGCATCAGGAAGTATAATTTTACGAGAGATTGGAAAAATGCATAAATAACCCTAAATATGTCAAAAAAATTCAGAATTGATCTATAATTTCGAAACTTCCCGCCCGCAACCTTCATAACTGTAATACCCTCGCCCCCCAGTGTTTCTTTATAGTCACCGCACGCTCCAAGGTAAAAGGATTTGACTTTTAAATTTTCCGACACGGCGGCAATTTTTAATTCTCGGGCAACGGCTATCAGTGGATATATGTGCCCGCCTGTTCCGCCGCCAGTAAATAAAATACGAAGCATAGTTAGTAAGTTTATAAGTTACGCCCCGCTTAAGTTCATAAGTTTTAAACTTAGGAGCTTGCTTTACAAGCGAAACTTAAAAATTAAAACGAAGTGTAACTTGTTAACTTGGTAAACATTTCACGAGTAACGCGAAATGTTTACCATTATTCCCGCCATTAGCATGAATGACACGAGCGAACTTGAACCATAACTGATAAATGGCAAGGTTACCCCGGTAAGCGGTATAAGCCCAGATAATGCCGCCACATTAATAAAAGTTTGTATTCCTATTACGGAAACAAATCCAATGAGGAGCAATCGCCCAAAGTCGTCTCTCACATTTCTGCTTAAGAAAAAGCCCTTTAATACTACTATAAAAAATACTGTTATTAAAACCGCGGCTCCTATAAAACCGAATTCTTCTCCTACAATCACGAATATTGAATCCCCCATTGACTCCGGGAGATACAAGTATTTGTTGGTAGAATTTCCGAATCCGACGCCGGTAAGTCCGCCGGAACCCAGAGAGATCAAGGCCTGGTTTATGTGGAAGTCGGCACCGAGCGCGTCATCACCGCGGTTTAAGAATGACGCTAATCTCTCAAATCTATAGGATGTAACGTAAATCATTACGCCCAAGGCCGCTACCGAAAGCAGGACTGCCAGGCCGATATAATGAAACCTTGCCCCGCTCATAAAATACATGACAAGCGCCGAGGCAAAAATTATGAGCACTGTGCTTGTTGCGGGTTCGGCGAGAAGCAGGGCGCAAATAAATCCCGAAAGAATTAAAAATGGCACGAATCCTTTTAGAAAATCCCTCTTCCTGTAAACTTTACTGCTGGAAAGCCAGGCGGCGAGATAGATGATAAAAATAATCTTCAAGATTTCCGACGGCTGAAACTCCACCCCGCCGATACCCAGCCAGCGCGAAGATCCGCCGCGAGTAATGCCCCAGGGGCTAAAAAGCGTGAGTAACAGCGCCGATACGTTTAGAAGCAGAAGCGGCAGAGCCCACCTTTTGTAATTTTTATAATATATTTTGTAACCAAGAAAGAAAAGCAGAATCCCAAGCGAAACGCCAAAGGTTAGCTGTTTTTTGAGGAAGTAATATGAATCATCAAATTTTATTTTGCCGAGATCGGATGAAGCTGACGCTAACGCGAATAAACCAAAAATAACAAGCATTAAGACGGCTGATAATATAAAGTAATCAGGGTTGTGTCCGGTTTTGTTGGATAGTAGAAGTTTCACCGAGTTTTTTAGTTTATTAGTTACGCTCCGCTTAAGTTCATAAGTTTTAAACTTAGGAGCTTACCTTGCAGGCGAAACTTAGAAACTTATAACTTACGAACTCTATGTTTTTCTTAATACCTCTCCTGCCCTTACGCTTTCCAAATTCTTATTGAAAACGGCTAGCGTTCCATTTACTAAAACATTTATTATGGTTGTACCCTGGGCCTCGTCTGCCGAAAAGATATTGATGTCGGCTTTTAGCCCTTCTTTCAAAATGCCGCGATCTCTAATTCCAAATATGGATGCCGGTTTTGAAGTTATTTTTTCTATCGCTTGCGGGAGAGGCATCAAATTTTCCCTAATCGCCAGGTCTAAAAATTTGGTGAAGGTTCTTGTGCTTCGTTCCAGCTTGAATTCACCCTTTGCCGAACTTTCAGAATTTGAGCTTACAAGCGACTGGGGATTGTTTAGGGCTTTCAGTGTTGTTGGATAGTCAATATTTCTGTCGGTGACCGTGCATCTCATTCTGGTGAGCAGCATAATTTGGAGGAGCGCCTCGTTCGCTCCAATCCCCCTTTTCTCGGCAATTGATTTTAACGATTTCCCGACAAGGTAATTATTTTGTGATGCTCCGGCAATAGTAATGTCTTCCCCATTCCGCTCCGGCATCTCTCTTAAAATTTCTTCCGCCGCCACCGCATTTTCTAAAGTTTTAAGCATTGTTTCAAAACCGCCCAATTTTACTCGCTCGGGCAAGAAGGAATAAATTGGCACATGGCTTGTATCAAACGGGTAAAGGTCAAAATAAATTTTCGCATTGTCCACATTGCGGCTTATAATCGCGAGCGCCTCTTCATACTCCGCTTCAAAACCTTTAATTGGACGCAGGTGGCTCACAATTGTTGTTACTCCGGCGTCTCTTGTCACATCTATTGTTTCCTTTATGGAGGCGATGAGCCCCGCGGTCTCATCCCTAAGATGTGTGGCATAAATTGTGTTTTTCCTTGCGGCGGTTTTAACAAGACGTTTGATTTCATAAACGGGGGTCGCCTTGCTGTGGGCGTAGGCCAAGCCGGTTGAAAATCCAAAGGCGCCATCTTTTAAGGCGTCAAGTGTTAACTTCTCAAAAATTACGAGTTCACCGTCGGTTAAATCTCTTATGTTTTCTCCGATTAACGCGCGCCTTATGGTTCCGTGGCCGATCAATGTTCCGAAGTTAACCCCCAATTTAATTCTTTCTAAGACCGCTAAAAATTCCTTGACAGTTTTCCAATCAACATTAACGCGAGTTGTATCCCCTGCCCATTTTCTAACCGATAGAAGTTCTCCATATAAAAGTGGCGCCAGAGACGCGCCGCAGAGTCCCCCGAAAATCGTTGTTACTCCCTGCAGTAAAAAATCATGCTGTTCCGGATTGGTGAAGAGCGTCAAGTAATGGTCCGAGTCGGTGTTTACATCAATAAATCCCGGGCTAGCGTACATTCCGGCGGCGTTTATTACCCTCTCCGCAGACTGCCGGCCCAAGTCCCCTATCGCCGATATGCGGTCGCCCTTTATAAAGATATCGCCTTTCGTGGGCGGCCCCCCGGTGCCATCAAGTATCTGGGCATTTTTAATAAGGGTGGTCATAATTGCTTTCTTAAATTATATCACATACTTACCTGCTTAAACCGATATGCTGTACAAAATGCAAAAAGTATGTTATAATTAAAAGAGTGACGATACGATGCCGCGATTGTCGCGGTTCATTATCGTGAAAGGAGAACTCCTATGTGGTGCGTAAAGGAAGTTTGGCCAGAACACGAATGGGTGTTTCTTCGCCCCTGAACTTACCATGGGCAAACAACTGCTTTTGCCGCTCTGCCCCCCAAAGCACGGGGATGTAGCGAAGGGTTACACATTCTACATGATTACGGAAACAGATCTTGGCATATCCGTCCAATACTTGGGGTGGGAAATAGAAGATACCCCAATCATGGCGGCTGCGAGTGAGGAGCAGTTTGCGACGTGGCATGGCAAGCAATTGGTGTTCTACGAGACAATTTTCACATGGACGGAGAAGCCGTTTGTGTGGAAAGACTTATACCATCTTGATACAAAAGCGCATTTGCCATAGCGCTTCTAGGGGGGCCTTCGGAAACGGAGGCCCTTTAATTATTTAATATAAGACAAGCGGGTCTAAGCGAAAATTTTTTTAAATCCCCAAATAAATTCTGGACAAAAAGAATATCACAACTCCCAAGCCGCTAAAAACTGCGGAAACAATCCAAAATCGCATGGTAATCTGACTTTCATGCCAACCAATGGCTTCAAAGTGATGGTGAATTGGCGTGGATAGAAATATTTTTTTGCCGAAAAGCTTTTTACTCGTCATTTGAATTATTACCGACGCCGATTCTAAAACCAGAATTATTCCGAAAAGAGGCAGAAGAAGTTCGGTGTGCGTTAAGAGGGCCACTACTCCCAATGTTATGCCGATAGCCATGGAGCCCGTATCTCCCATAAAAAATCTTGCTGGATAAATATTGAACCATAGAAAAGCCAGAAGCGCTCCCATGACTACGCTTAAAAAAGCCGCGAGATCATACCTCCCCAAAGCAAAGGCGACAACAGTGAGCGCGCCGAAGGCGAAGAGCGAGACCCCGCCCAACAGGCCATCAAGCCCGTCGGTTTCATTTGCGGAAAAAGCGCTGGCAACTATTATAAAAATTGAAAACGGAATATACCAAGCCCCAACGCTCAAATGAGAATCAAGAAAAGGCACAGAGATGAAGGTGAACTCCGCTCCTAATTTGTAGTAAAACCACCATGCGCCCAATATTGCTATGCCTGTATAGAGCAGTATTTTATGGGAGACGCGAAGCCCACCTCCCTTGGGCCCGATTTTAAAAACGCCAAGCAGGTCGTCAACAAAACCCAGAATTCCCGCTCCTAAAATAGCGGCTAAAGGCAGATAGGTTTCCGCCCTGTTAATAAAATTCATATTTGACCAGAAGCCGTCAAAAATAAGATTCAAAATCCAAAAAAATGCCGCAAGAAGCATCACGGTGCCCCAGACTATAACGCCTCCCATCGTCGGCGTGCCAGCTTTCTTTTCATGAAACTGATGGAAAACAGGGGCGGATTCCGCTGTGCGCAACTGTTTTCGCAGGGCGTATTTATCTAAGAATTTTGTAAAAAGCGGAGTTGTGGATAAGGCAAATAAAAAAGCGACGAGACCGAGTGTCAAAACTCTTAAACCCTGGAAAAGAGGTATTTGGTCAAATGGCTCCATAAATTTATAGCGTATCATCAAGCCACCGCATTAACTTTTTGGTTTCTTCAAATCTATCCCCCGCTCCCAGCACAACGGTAATAATTGGCCGCCTGCTTCGCAGAAAAACAGCGACTAAATTACCCCCAGACTCGTTAATAAAACCTGTTTTGCCGCCCAAAAAATCCGGGTCTCCGGCAAAAAGATTGATATTTCTTAATATTCTACTACTATTTGAATTTAAATCCAGAATAGAAATTTCTTTCTCTGTGGATATGTCCAAAATATTTCTTTGATTCTCATATATATAATTGACCAATATTTTCAGGTCATTAGCGGTTGATTGGTTTATCGCCGATAGTCCCGATGGCTCGTTAAAATTGGTGTTCAACATATTTAAGGCCCTGGCCCGTTCATTCATGATGGATATGAATTTTCCCCTGCCGTAAAAATCTTGTATGGCCGCCGCCGCGTCATTGCTTGAGGAAACTATGAGAGCTTTTACCAAGTCTAAAAGCGTAAAAATTTCGCCAAGCTTAAAGTCGCCAGCCGGCCCCTCGGTGCTTAACGCGTAATCAGTTATGGTTATTTTTTCTTCGGATGGTATATTCTGGAGCGCGACCAGGGCCGTCATCAACTTTGTGATTGAAGCGATGGGCCACCTTTGGTTGGCCTTAAACTCTGATATATTATCTTTTCTTTCAAGATCGGCGACTAAAAACGCGGCAGCGTTTAGAATCGGATAATTTATCCTAGGCTCTTTAGCCGCCTTTTCTACTGCTTCGTCTACCTGTTTTGGCGACGAGGTTGGACTTGCCGATTTTTGTGGAATGCTCACATCTTTTGGTTCTTTGACACGAACTTTTTGGTTCCCGACTGGAGTTATGGCAGGTTCGCTTTGCGCAACCAAAGATGCCGTTGCGAACTCGGTTTTTTTTAAACTTGGATCTTCTCCCAATATACTCTCGCTTCTGCCAAGAATGACCAAGATGAGAACCGTAAATGCGAAAACGACACCCAATTGTTTTTCCGACATAGAGTTATTTATTTTAGCATACAATGCTTTGAAGCCTCTCAAATCCAAGACTTTCAGAGTCTAGCGACTTGTCTTGGGATTACAAAATAATACTAAAATAATCCCGAGCGAGCGAAGCCGAGTTAAACTCGGCGAAGCGACGAGGGATTATTTTAACTCGCATTTCTGCTACTCTGGTTGATTTTCCTTTATATCATCGGATGTCGCGACTTCCACATCCTCCTTTATATTTTCATCTTTAGTTTCGCCTTCAAGTGCCGCCTCCGCTTTTGTAAGTAAATTTTTGTAATGCGAAAAATCCGGTAATTCGCTTACGCTGGAAACACCCAAAAATTTCAGCAGATCAAAGCTCGCCTTGTAAAGAAACGCGTTGCCCCTCTTTGGGTCGGGCGTCCTCACAATCAATCCCCTAAGCAGGAGCGTTCTCAATATATAAGATGAATTTACGCCCCTAATGTAGTCAACTCTTGCCCGTGGCAGCGGCCCTAAATAAGAAATAATAGCAAGCGTTTCCAGAGCGGCGGGGGTTATCTCGGAGCTCAACTCTTCTTTTATGATAGTTTCTATCATGTCGGCAAAATTGGGCTTGGTTACCAGCTGGACTGATTCATCGTTTATGATTAAGTCCAATCCACCATTTGCCAAACTATTTTTAAGCTCCTGAATCAATTCCGGAATTTCACCAGGCTTTATTTTTAAAATATCAGCCGCCTTTTTAAAGCTCATTGGTTCACCGTAGATAAAAAGGGCGGCTTCAAGGGCTTGGATTTTATTTTGTGAATTACTTTCCATAACAAAGTCTCCCGCGTTTAAACTCAGATTTTAGAATTTGTTGGTTTAATAATAATATCAGAAAAATTTGATTCTTGCTCAATATTTATCATTCTATCCTTAATTAAATGAAGAATGGCAAGGAATAGCACTATGGCCTCGTCCTTGTTTTTCGCCATTTCGGAAAATTTTGACTGGCTTTTGGAAGTAAAATGGGTTAAGAGCTCCTGCATTTTCTGCTCTATAGAAACAATTGTTTTTTTAATGACCCCCTTTTGTCTTTCCGCAAACATCTGGAGCGAAGCGAGCATTGAGTCTAAGGAATAGTTTAGCGCCCCTAAGTTAAGTTTCGTCCCCGGATAAAATATCTTTATCGAGTATGAACTGAAAAGTTCCCGGCTAAATGAGCGCCTCTCGGCCTTGAGCAGGATTTCAATTTTTTTGCCTGCTTGCTTAAATTCCTTATAAAGACGCAGGCGATTTTCCAGGTCTTGTATATCCTCCTCTTCTTCCTCGGAAAGCGGAAGGCTCGGCAAGAGCGCCTTGGATTTAATGAGCACCAAGCGCGCCGCAACCACAATAAAATCGGCAAGGACCAATGGCGGGACTTCTTGCAGGGAACGCAAATACTCCAAAAAATCAGCGGTTACCGTGCTTAAACTCAAACGAGTAACATCAAGCTCCTTTGCCTCAATGAGCTCCAGAAGCTTCTCGATTGGCCCACTAAATTGTGGTGTTTTTAGTTCGTACATAAATTAAATTCCAAGCACCAAACTCCAAACAAACTCTAAATTACAAATTCTAAATCACAAACAAAAATTTCGGTTTTGAATTTGTGATTTATTTGGGATTTGTTATTTGTGATTTGGAATTTTTATGCGTATCGTGCACGATACGCATAAAGTACGCTCCTTTATTTTTTATATTTGCCCGAGTTGCGACATCTTTTGCCATCTCCAGCATTCTGTCCGCCCCCAGCTCTTTAGCCAGTTTGATATATAAGGACTTGTGCGAGAAATCATCAAGAAGCGCGGCAATCTCCAAACCAACCAGCTGGTGCTTGGTATACGCCTTGGACTCGCCTCCACGCTCTTTTAGTTTTTCTAAATAGGAATTAAAGTTCTTATTTTTTCCCGGCATTTGATATCATTTTACCTCATTTTATTGATAAATGCTACAAAAAAAGCTATATTTACACAATGAAGATCATTACTATAGCCGTGAAAAGTGACGAAAAATTCCTGCGGCAAAAGGCGGTGCCGTTTGATTTTTCACAACACGGCAAAAAGGAAGTAAATGAGCTCATAAGCCGGATGCGTAGGGATATGATGGCGGCAGAAGGCATAGGGCTTGCCGCTAATCAAATCGGCCTTAATTTCAGTGTTTTTGTGGCCAGGGTGCCGGATAAGGACGGGCGCATGAAATTTTACGCCTTGTTTAACCCTGAAATTGAGAAAAAATCAGCGGAGAAAATTGATTATGAAGAAGGTTGTTTAAGCGTGCCCAAGGTTTTCGGTTCAGTGGAGCGGCCGGAAAAAATTACTCTTGTCGGCCAAGATAAAAATGGGGGAAAAGTTAAATTCAAGGCCTGGGGACTACTCGCGCGCGTTTTCCAGCATGAAGTGGATCACCTGGATGGTGTACTATTTATAGATAAGGCAAAGAAAGTTCACACGATAAATATACAAGACCAGGATAACTGATCATAAATTTAAAAGTCAAAAATCAAAATTCAAAATTACAATTCAAAATCCAAAAGTTTTAAAACTTAAAGATTTTTCACTTTAATTTTTGACTTTTGCCTTTTGAATTTTGACTTTGCATGAATTACGTATTTTTCGGTACTCCACGATTTGCCTCAATAATTCTGCAAAAACTTATTGATGCGGATACGCCGCCCGTACTTGTGGTTTGCAATCCCGATAAGCCAGTTGGCAGAAAAAAAGTTATTACCGCGCCAGAAACTAAAATTATTGCCGAAAAGAACGTAATTCCGGTCTTACAGCCGGAAAAATTGTCAGATGCGGATTTCGAAAATCTAAAATCTAAAATCTTAAATCTAAAATGCGATATTGCCGTTGTTGCCGCTTATGCAAAAATAATTCCCAAAGAAGTTATTGAACTTTTTCCAAATGGCATAATAGGGGTGCACCCCTCTCTTTTGCCTAAACATCGCGGCCCATCCCCTATTCAACAAGCAATACTGGACGGAGACAAAGAAACTGGGGTAACACTATATGTAATGGATGAAAAAGTTGATCGTGGACCAATAATTTCAGATTCTAGATTTAAGATTTCAGATTTAATGACTTATACGGAACTCGAGGAAAAGTTAGCTTATATAGCCGGAGAATTATTGGTGGGGGTATTGCCAAACTATATAGAAGGTAAGATAAAACCAAAAGAGCAAAACCATGCCGAAGCAACTTTTACCAAAAAATTTACGACCGAAGATGGTTTTGTTGATCTTGCGAAAGATAAGCCAGAGTTAATAACCCGCAAAATTCGGGCGCTAAATCCAGAGCCGGGAGTTTATATAGTACAGAATGAGAAAAGATTGAAGCTGTTGGAAGTGAAATTATTGGATGGGAAATGGGTTATTACAAAATCGCAACTTGAGGGCAAAGTTCCTAAGGAAAATAAGATTTTTCTCTCCAATTAGACACAACCGTCACACAACAACATTATAATATTCGCAATAATGTCATAATGTTGTTATGTAGAATTAAGATCTTCTTAAGTTGACAATCAAAAAAACCTTATAAAACAAGGGTTTTATAACTATTGCACTTTTGATTATCTTGTGTTATAATTAAAGAATTGGATTTCTATCCAATACCCCGCTATGAGGGCATCGTAGCTAATCCCGGATGCTCGTAAAAACGGGCAAGAGAAAGGATTTGAAATGGCCGAAGCAGAAACGCACGAGAAGAAAAAGAAGAAGGGATTCTCACGGCGTCATGAGACGAGCGAGGCGCATGACATCGCGCATCGTGCCCGTGAAGAGCAGGCGCTCATGAAAGTCCGCGGCGTGAAGGAAAGAGCCGCCACGAGAGTTCTGCGCACTCCGGCGCAGCAGATCGCGGAGCTGGATCGGCGTCTGGGCGCTCATGTGGGCGCTACGAAAGAACGCGCTCGCCTCGCGAAGACTGTGGGATAAGGGGGAAGGGACATGAAAAGCAAAAGCGAAAAGGCAAGGGCGTGCTGCAAACACAAGGGGTGCGGCAAGCGGATAATGCCCCGCTTCAGGAAAAGCCACGCAAAGTACCACGCGCGTGGCGGAGTAGTTCGGAAGCGCAGAGAGCGCTCCGCGAAAGCCGCGGAGAATCTCCGGCTTTCGAGAGTAAGGCGTAGGCAGCGCCGCAAGTAACCGCAATTCCCGCGCCTCCAAGAAATGGAGGCGCGGGATAACCAACGATGAGCCGCTGAACTTAAGCGGCCTTTTTGATTTAATGTCGGTTGGTTTTGCAAAATTTGTCTGGTATGATATAAATAATCCAGCTCAAAAAATGCGGGGATAAGTTTGCGGAAGATCACCGTTTCTGTGCTATTGGATCACAAACCGGTTTCAATTTTTAGGAAATGGCTCGTTAAGAGAAAAATAAGAAAAGATATTGCTTATGCCTCCTCTAAATTTTCTAAAGAATTCCTGATCCAATTTTCTATTATTGAATTTGTCGATTGGGGCGCTTGCATTGATTCTGAAGTACTAGATCGTGATAACGCAATGCGGCAGATTATTGCTAAAAGAAGTGGCTGTTCTGGGGATATAATTTTGGCTTTTACCGACAAGAGCATTTTTAATGTAAAGAATTTGCAGGTGTGCGTCGGAGCGGCTGCTTCTAATGGTGGTTGCGTGGTGATTAAGCTTCGTCGGCACAGTCGCTTTGTGCTTATTCACGAATTAGGACACTTATTTGGAGCCGAGCACACAGATGAAATTTCCGTAATGGATAAATATGATCCGGGTACCCCTGATTTTGATGAAGAAAATAAACAAATTATTTTCAGTAACCGCAACCGGAAATTTTAACTTATACCGGAGGCAAGGGATGCCCATTTTCAAAGAGCCGCTGAACCTAAGCGGCATTTTTATGCGCCAGCGCCAATATTTACAACATCTGAAGTCCGGGGACATAGGGCATTAATATTTGGGACTTCGGATGTTGAAGACTTACTTATGATGCCGCTTCTGCAATTCGTAGTGATGCGCAATCTTATTGGCGTAATCCCAGTCCAGATTTTTAAAGAATGAATCAATGTAATTTTTTCTATTTACGCCATAATCCATAAAATAAGCGTGCTCGTACACATCCAAAACTATCAAAGGAATCGCGCCCCAGACCGCGCCAACATTGTGCGCGTCCGAGCCGTAGTTGTGAAGTTTGTTGTCTTTAAAATCAAAGCAAAGCACTGCCCAACCGCGGGCGGAAATTCCGGTCGCGATCATATCCTCCTTCCATTTATCCAGCGATTCAAAATCTTTTTCTATCATTTTAACCAAATCTCCATGAGGCACGCCGACTTGCCCTCTGCTTGCCTGCGGTGAGCCTGCTGAATCCGTCGCAGGGCCCAAGTGCCCAAAATAAACCTCATGCAGTTTCATGCCATTTACTGCAAAAGTTTCCTGCCGTTTCAACTCTCCAATGTACGAAAAAACGCCGTTTGCCTCTGATTTATCGGCTACTCTTATTTTTTCCTGAATTTCGTTAGACTTCTTAACATAGCCCTGATAGAGTTTAAAATGCTCCTCAAGCATCTTGATTGTTAATCCATCCAAATCTTTATTAAATTTAAATTCTATCGGCTGGTATTCGTTTTCCATCCCTCACTCAAGAAGGAGCATTCTCCGCCCCTTCTTGCATTAATATTGATTTGATTTAATAATCAGAATAATTATGGTATAACGACTGTTGAATTTACAAGCCCACA
>JACOXY010000019.1 GCA_016182095.1 Candidatus Liptonbacteria bacterium | reverse complement strand
ATTTTCTTCATAGCCTAGCGACCTATAAAGATTGCGGCCGATTGATTCGTAGTCCGGTTTGGCGGATGTTCTAATCTCCCCGCAAATAACAAGCAATCCATGGCCGCCAAAACTTTCAACTGCTACCCGCGAATTCGGGTCTTCTTTAAGGCAGGCGTCTAAAATTGCATCACTTATCTGATCGCAGATTTTATCCGGATGCCCAGCCGTCACGCTTTCAACCGTATAAAACTGTTTATTATAAAACATATATAAAAATAATAAAAAACCTTCCTTTTGGGAAGAATAGCGACGAATTATCTTTCCCATAAAGGGTTTGGATTTAGCACTTTATTCTGCAACGAAACCAAGGGTTTTATTTTAGAACAAGTTGCCGGCGGATCATAGGGCCAATTCCCGAACAATTTTCTAAAAAATTGTTTTAGCCGCACTCTTGATAAATATTCAGTTTTTATAATAATAACATATTTTGGTTTATGCCAAAGTGGATAACTGATATCTGCTAAACCAGCCAAAAAAACAGCTCTGCTTTGTGTTAAAGAGTTTGGAAATATGAATTTCCGCCCTGGCTCCCAATCTAACGACATCGCAAGTCGTAAGAATCCTAACGACTTGCGATGTCGTTAGATGGTGCTGGAGGCAGTAGTGGTCTATATTATATGAATCAGTATATGGGGTTGAATCTTTTGGTTTTTATTGGGATACTCTGGGATAGATACTTGAATACGGAAAAAGGGTTCTGAAATGCGTGAGTTTATTGACCCTATGCGCTGGTTTACGGAAGATGGACGAGCCGAACAAGAGTTAAGCAGGTTAATTTCAATTCTACCCGATATTCAAAGTCCGAGAGAGGTTGGGCGTGTTTTTAGGGAGATTATCGGTCCGGTAAGAGGCGAACTGCCAATCCCCCTTAGCGCGCTGTTTTTGATCGGTAAGTTGTCCGATAAGCTTCTCTCCGAAACACTCGCCGTTGGTTCCAGGATTTTTTCCAAAAAATTTATTGCTGGCAATGGTGAAAAGGATATTTTGCGCGCATGTGATACGGCAAAAAAACGTGGCTTTTCCGTTAACATTGATATTTTGGGGGAGTCGGTTTGCTCTGAAAAAGAAGCCGAGCGGTATCTTAATTCTTATCTTGAACTTATTTCGATTATCGGTGAGCGCCTTCAGGGCGAAGAGCTTAGTTTTTCTGTGAAGCTCTCCGCGTTTTATTCGCAGGTTAGTTCCGCGTCACCGGAGAAGACCGCGACCATTATAGCAGAGCGTGTTGCTCCGATAGCAGAACTGTTGCAAAAGAATGGCGGGCATGTTTATTTAGATGCCGAGGAATATGAATTTTTGGAAACTTATTGTCTGGTATTCAAGAAACTATATCGGCGATATGGCAATACGGCGCGCTTTGTTCTGCAATCATACTTAAGAAAATCACCCGATGTTCTTTCTGATCTTATAAAAATCAATGACATAAGAACCCCGTTGCATTTAAGGCTGGTCCGTGGAGCTTCTTGGGATCATGAGTGTTATAGAGCGGAAAAATTGGGTTGGCATGAGCCGCCGGTTTTTACGGAGAAGAGTGATACCGATAAAAATTTTGAGGGGCTTTTGAGGATGGCGTTAAGGAACGGATTGGTTGCCATTCCCGGCACTCACAATGCTAAAAGTATTTACTTTGCCGTTTCGGAAGAAAGATTTGGGCTGCGCATTAAGGAGCTACAGGTATTGAAAGGAATGGGCGAACCATTTGCCGAAATCATACGCGATAAGGGCTACAAAGTTAGGTTTTATATGCCGGTTTTATTCCCCAAGGGGGATATAAGTGCGGCTATGGCATATTTAGTACGAAGAATAGTTGAAAATAAATCGCAAACCTCTTTTCTCGCGCTTCACAGGGGAGAAAAGTTGAAGGATGCCCTTCGGTGGTTGGAAAAAATTCCCGCAAAGCAAAATTTGTCTGCTGCTGCAAAAAGGTCGGCAAAGGGGGTGGCGCAATGAGCGAAAATTTCTGGAACGAACCGCATGTAGATTGGAACAAAGAAAGTATCGCCGCGATGGAAGAGGGCCTAAAGCGGGCGCGAAAATCATTCGGCCGGTATTGCCCGGTTATGATAGATGGCAAGGCAATGAGGGAAAGCCAAGAACTTATTTATTCCTTTGACCCCGCGTATCAGGGAAGGGTTGTCGGTATTGCTGGAGTTGCCGATGCCGCCGAAGTTGAATTTGCCGCTGAGGTTGCGCTACGCGCTTTCAATTCCTGGAAAAACCGCAAAATTGAAAGCATAGCCGATATTCTGCAAAAGGTTGGAAATATTTTCAGAGAAAGAAAATTTGAGTTAGCGCCTCTCATAGTGTTTGAGGTCAGTAAATCTTGGGACGAGGCGGTCTCCGAGGTTGAGGAAGCGATTGATTTTATTGAGCTTTACCGCGAGTCCATGATAAAATTTTCGGAACCGGTTATTCATCAACCGTGGATCAGATCCGAAAAAAATTACAGCTACTTTATCCCAAGGGGAATTACTGGAGTTGTGAAGGGTTGGAATTTCCCCGTAGCTCTTCCTGTTGAGTCAATCGTCGCGTCGCTTGCAGCCGGTTCACCAGCTCTCTTTAAACCCGCCGAACAATCTCCTGTCTGCGGCATGGAAGTCGTGAGATATTTTTTGGATGCCGGTGTGCCAGCGGGCTTAATCGCCTATCTTCCGGGATTTGCCGATACCGGCAAAGCAATCGTGGCATCTCCTTTAGTAACCCAGATTACCTTTACCGGATCACGTGAAGTTGGAATGCAGATTTACGAAACGGCAGCCAAAAACCCATCGCGCTTTGGACCCAAAAGAGTTGATTTGGAATTGGGAGGTAATAACCTCATGATTGTTGGCGAGAGCGCCATTCATGACAAAGTTGTTAAAGATATTATTATTTCCAGATTTGGCTATAATGGGCAGAAATGCTCCGCGCTCCAGAGACTGATTATTATTAATCAACAAGGCAACGAAGCAAAGTGGGTAGAGAGATTGGATGAGGCGGTTCTATCGCTTCAAATTGGGCATCCGGAAGACCCGATCTATCGCTACTCCGCTCTTATTGACGAAGCGGCGCGGGATAAATATTTGGCTAAAATGAAGGCCTCAATAAAAATTGCGAGCAAAAGCGTAGTTCATGCGAGCGGCTGTGATGGCAATGGATACTTTGTGAGCCCGGCAATTTTTACGGGTATCCCCCACGAAAGCAAACTCACGCAGGAAGAAGTTTTCGGCCCCATGTTATTTGTTTTCAACGTTAAAAATATTGAAGATGCCGTTAAATTAGCGAACAGCACCGATTTTGCTCTTACTGCGGGGATTCATACGGAACTTGGGAGTGAGAAAGACTATTTTGTGAAACATTGTGAAAGCGGCAATAAATATGTGAATCGCCCGATTACCGGCTCGCATCCGGGAAGACAACCGTTCGGAGGTCATAAATTTTCAGGGTTTGGAGAAAAGGTTGGCACTCCGGAACGACTGAAATTTTTTATGAACAGCGAATCAGTGTCCGTTAATCTTGAAAGTCGCGGAACAGTTTTTGAAAATTAGTTCTTGAAACGAGCGCGCCACATTCGGCGCGCTTTTGTGTTTCCCTCAAAATCTATATCCGTGGCTTCGTGGCCGCGGAGTTTGCCATTTTAGTGATCAGTGTCTGGTTTCTCCTGTTGGGTCAACATCCGATATTTCATCTTCTCTAACACCCAAATCCATTGTCTTTCCATTGATTTCACATTGGACCCGGTAGTCATATATGCCGTTATCCCCCACTTTCGTTATTCGCATTGGCGTTCCACGTTTTACTGTGCCATGGAAAAGAAAGGCATCAGCATAAACGAGATCGTCAACCTTTCTCTGATTATTTTGCTCACCAGCGTTTTTAAGATTTTCCTCACTAATTGACTCCATATTTATTAAAATATTAACATATTGAAAAATGGCGGCAAGTAGAGCAGAACCCATCTCAAAAGTATATTCAAGCGCGGCCGAAGACACTTTTGAGATGGGTTCCGGGCAAAAAACATAGCGGGATCCACATCCCGCTATACAACAACCCGCATAATACATCGATAAGGAAGCAACACATCTTTGGACTCGCAGTACTCTTTATAGGAGAGATTTTTTAAGCAAAATCCGGCAAAGCTTACCTTAAATGGATTGGCTGCCGCCAAGCCCAGGAAATTTTTATCTTTTGCGTTATGTGTGTAGCCCGTTACTGAAAATGAATCTTGGCTTATCAGTTCAATCAGCTCAATTTTTATTTTTATAGCATTGGTAGTGTATGGCGGCGCGTTATGTAAACAATCGTTTCCGAGGCTTATCGCGGTAAATTTTTTTATCAGCTGCATTGGCTGATAAGTCCAGTCGCGCTTTTTCAGAAGCTCCACCAATTTTTCCGGGCTGTAGCCCTCAAATGAAAAATACTGCATCTCGGCGCCCATTGCTGATTTTTATTACTCTTATAAATATACTCAAAAAAATCGTAAATTGGAATGGGATAGCTTTTTTCGCGGTAAACTGATATAAATGATTTAGCTATAAATTTAAGGTTTGAGCATGGAAGATCTAAACGCGCTGTACCTCGCTAATTTAGATTTGGAAAAGCGCCCTTATGCGGACATAGACGCCTTGAGGAGCCGCATCAAAGAAGTTGTAGCACTGCTTCACGAAGTTGCCGCGAAAGAATCCAATATTAAGCTGGCCAGGCAAATACAAAAACGCGCCTCATCTGATGCCGGACTTGTAATAAAGAAACTTAATGAAGTGGCGGATACTCTGAATTTTCTTACCGCGACGATTGGGGAGTTTATAAGCAATCAGAAAATCAAACGGTCAACGAAAAACACAAAAACCGCACCTTAAGGCGGCTTTTTAAAAGGCGTGACCGCGACGGCTCACTCCTGTTTTTCAAGATATTCCTCTAATTTTTTTTCCAGTCGCTCTCTTTCCTCGTCTGTCGCGGAATAGTATTTTTCCTCGTGTATTGAAGATTCCGCATGATGGGAATAAAAAATGTCCTTGACTTCTTCCGGGGTGCCGCCCCCTGCCACAAAGTTGCACTCTTCTCCCGTCAGGTCTTTACAGTTAATTGAATAATACATTTTATAACTTGATTATATTATATCACCAAACTATAAATGATATATTACAACCCTTTTGTTTTTTTAGAAATATGTTATACTTAAATTAGTGATGGCAGTAAAGCAGTATTAGAAAAAAACAAGGAAATATCAGCATTATTGTTCCTTAACAACCTCCCCGCCAAAAAGCGTCAGGGAGGTTTGTCATTTTTAATGTGGATAAACTATTGATAAACGCTGAATGCGCTGTGTATAAAAATGTCCATGCCTTGTCTTTGTCCGCCGCAAATACAAGGCATGGACACAAGGTTATATTCGGCGGTATTACCCGCCGAGTATGGCCTGGTGGACAGCATTAATAATTAAAAATCGCTCGAAAGATGTCCAAAGCGCGGGGAGCCAAGGGGAAGTAAAAACCTTCTCTATTGATTTTAGCCGTGTCATCAAGGGCTATTTGTATGAAAATTTTATAGATGTTCTTTATATCTCCCTTTCCGTTTTCACCTATCTTTATGTGCTTCTTTCAATAATCACCTTTGTGCTTCAGGATGAGGCGGCAAAGTTGCTTATTTATGCGATGGAAGCCCTGTCAGAGCCATATCTGGGGGCTTTGGCGATTTATGTTCTGGTAAAGGAAGTTGAGCGGCGCAAATTGCCTAATAATGCCGGCAAGCGACGCGGTGAACTCTTCGTAATTATTTGGCTCACTTTTCTTTTGAGCGCATCGGCTATTACTTATTTTTCCGACTTTTATGAATTAAACGGAATTTACCAAACTATTCTCACAAATTCTTTGGCGGCTGTAATTATCCGCATAGGAAGCTTGCTTAAATAAAAGAGGCGCGTTTTTTAAAAAAACTACCGGAGGTCGCCGGTAGTTTTTCTTTGTGACATCTGCAGTGATTATTGAGTTGCATTCCAAGCGTTTACCAGACCCCAACCATACCAAGTATCATATCCCGCGCTACCAAGCTCAACCGCGGTCCCCTGAAGCTTATTCTTAACTTCCCAGTTATCCCACGCGTAGTTGCAGTTTGTGTCATATTCCGAAACGCAAACTTCAAAACTCGCCGAACTCTCGGTTATTGTTTCAAATTGGGTATCGGTGGGAGTATTTAATACCAATGCCGCGGCTCCGGCAACATGCGGCGAAGCCATAGAGGTTCCGGAGAGTGTCTTATAGCCGTCTCCTTTGTAAGTTGAGTAAACGGAAACTCCAGGAGCCGAAAGATCAACCTCTGCTCCCCTGCTTGAAAATGAGGCTAATACATTATTTGAATCAGTTGCAGAAACAGCGATTACTTCCGGATAAGCGGCGGGATAATCAACCGCCTCGCTATCGTTACCGGCGGCGGCAACCAATACCACGTTAGCGTCATAGGCGGCGGTAATGGCATCATGGAACGACTGAATGTCGGAGTTGGTTCCCAGGCTCATGTTTATAACTTGCGCGCCGTTTTGCACTGACCATTGCAATCCTTCAATTATATCCGATAAAAATCCAGAGCCGTTCCTATTCAAAACTTTTACCGCGTAAAGATCCGCGAGCGGCGCTACCCCCACTACTCCTATATTATTATTTGACGCGGCGATGATACCGGCCACATGCGAGCCGTGTCCATTGTCATCATTCCAGCTTTTCAATGGGTTTATTGTGTTATACCCACCTTTTACGTTAGACGTAAGGTCTGGGTGGCTCATGGAAATACCTGTATCCAAAACAACTACTTTTACCGGATCGGCATTGTTGGTTGCCCAAACAAGTTCAGCGTCAACTCTATCAATGCCCCAGGGAATAGATTGCGGCGGCTGAACCGAACTTGTTCCTGGCTTGGCTAACGCGTGAACTTCTACGTCATCATCAATTCGCAAAACACCGGGATGACTCTCTAAAGCTTTTTCAGATGCTTCACCAGGAAGCCAAACTGCCGATCCGTTAATAAGCGATAAATCTTTGAATTTTAGAGCGCCATGGCGCGCCAAAAGCTCTGCTTTGGCTATGTCATTTAGTCCGTTGCTCCAAACCACAATCTTTCTTGCTCCCTGGGCATCGGTACTTGGAGAGTCAACAAAACCGTAAGTTAATAATAAAACCGCGGTCAAAAGCGTAATTGAAGCCGCTTTCTTAATAAATAGGTAATTTTTCATCCCTCACTCAAGAAAGAGTATTATCCACCCTCTCTTATTTTTTTAATTTATTTATCAACTTAATACTACTCGACCAAAAACATTTTATTTTAGAGACACCCCCCAACTCTTTCTTAAGTGAGGGATAATGCCATTATAGCATACTTTATGCGTGAAATCAAGGAAGGAGTTATCCACTTATGTTTAACTTCTTATAGTTCACTTCAATGGAATTGCGGCTATTTGCCGAATTTTCAGTGCATTTTATCGGGCAGAACGCGCGAAAGACCCCAGCTTCTTTAGCGGTAAATTTAAGCTCACTTGATTTTCCTGCCGGTATCATCGCATTTATATCCAGCTTATCAATAATGATTTCATAGTCGCTGTGATTGTTTTTGATGTTTAATGTAACCCTATCTCCCAAATTTGCCCTGATAGCTTTGGGTATGATTTCATAATCAGAAATTATTACGTTAATTGAAATATCTTGAGGCGTATAAGGCGCGGTTAAATCCTCCGGTTTTGGCAGCGCGATTTTTTTAATTAGGAATTCTCTCGCGGCAACCTCTATTCCATTATTGATATATAGGCGCGCCACTAAATTATTGTCTCCAGCCGGCAGATTCGAAATTTTCACGGTCAGATTTTTATAAACGCCCATTTTTAAAATTGTTGAACTCCCTAAAATTTGCCCTCCGCCCTTTGAGTTTATTGTGAAAAAGCCGCTATCCAGCAGTGCCACTGCTCCGACATTTATCGTATCCCCGGCAATTTGCTGTTCGTCAACAAAAATATTGTTTTCCTGTGGTATTAAGTTTTGCTCCGGCTGGATCGCCGCATTTTTAGTCACGACCTCTTCAATTTTTTCCTCAACAAAATATTGCCGCCAAACCGCGTTGCCTAAATAAATAGTTGCCGCTATTATCGCGATGAAAAGCAGGAGTTTAGTGAACTTCAAGTGCATGCCCAGTATATCAACCCAGTAGTAGAACGTTCCGTTCACTGCCGGGCTTTGCTTCCAGCAAATAGGAAGCGTAGCGACAACAGGAGCGAAGCCCAGTATAATGCTCGCATTTATACCGGGTTGTGTTACTGGGTATGAGAATATTATAACAAAAAACCTCTTCTTGCGAAGAGGTTTTTCATAAAACAGCGAATTTTTACGCCTCACATAAAAAACCGCTAGTTTTTATTACAATATTTATTATAAAAATTTGCGCAAAATAATCAAAACTTATTCCTGTGGATAAACAAAAACCCGCACAATTCGCGGGCTTAGTTTTGACTATCAGGCCCCTTTTTAACAATGTGTTTCGGGATGTATTTACTCAATATCCTTTTTTGATCTTCGGTAAATCTGCGCCATAAAATTTTTTCTACTCGTTGAATTTTTCTTTCTCGCATCGATCTTTTGTCGTCACTGTAGTAAAGCGCATGAGCCAGCTCATGGATCAGCGTTTCCAGCAGTATTTTCTTATTGGCGCGCGCTTCCAAAAAAATTTCTGATTTATGAAAGTAGCCCCACAATCCCTGCTGTGGTCTTCGCGGGTTCTTAAGATTTGGTGTTTTTTTAATCGTTTCCACAATATCTTCAAGAATATAGATAAACTCTCTAAAGGTGAAGTCAATAAAGTCATCTCCGCTTCTGGTATCTAGCCCGCCAAATTTTTTTCTAACACCATGTCGGCGATATTCCACGGGGTTGGCCCCCCTTATGATTAAACCGCAGCTAAAACCAGTCTAAATTATTTTAGACCAATTGGCAATTCATCCTTGCCTACCCGGCGCCCCACCCTCATATTCTAATCCTTCTATAGATAATGGCGCAGACTTTAAGCAATAACAGACACAAAGCGGCATAAATGATTAGACGATATATTAATAGCGCTTCCAGAACCGACCAGAAAGAAATCAAAAACTTATTCCATTCTTTTTGAAGTGCTTGGCGCGGGTTGCTATAGGAATTGCTTTTGGCCTCAATTCTTATGGCTCTTTCCTTTGCTTGCAGCTCGTCAAGCACGGCTATTTTCGCCTTGAGCTCAACTTTTTTCACGGCAACCCCGGATTGTTTTATATCAAGATATTTATCAAATTCCGAAAGGAGGACAATTTCTTTTCTGTTAACAAAAAGCGCCGCAAAAACGCCCATAAGGATCAATATTAAAAGCCAAGAAAAAAATCTATTCATCCCTCACTCAAGAAAGAGCACTTTCTGCTTCTTTTTGTAACTAATAATGATAGATAATTTTTCTAACATAATCCTATAACGACGCGCGCATTAACCCCCCACTCTTTCTTGAGTGAGGGATTCATTTACTACAATAATAACACTTAAAACCCCGATCGCGTGATCGGGATTTTTTAAAAAGTTTACCCGCCGTCGCAGAAAGCCATGGCCGCCCGGCCTTCGTAGCCGAAGCTACTTAGGCGGAGTAGACTAAGGCCGTGGAGCTTCACATTTGTGACGGTGTGCTTTTACTGCCGAACCATTCTTTTAGATTGCGCGGCCATCCATAGTACAGCAAAAGCGCAAGCGGAGCGCCCCAGTTGGCCCACCTCTCTACAAACTCAAATATTGAATCTCCGGAGATGGGACGCATAAGCGCCGTCCAAAAACCCCAAAACGCCATCCACAGAAGCGCGAGTCGGACCGGATATACCAAAATAAGAAGCGCTAAAGCTACGTCCGAAAGGCCCACAAGCCACAGAATAGTGCCGGCGGTTCCAGCGTCAGAAATGCCGAAAATAGCGAACCAGTCTATCCATGCTTGCCGTCCTTGCATAGCAAAGACGCCATGTCCTAAAAATTCACCGGCAACCGCGACTCTCAAAACCCACTCCATCGTTTTATTCATTTTATTTTTTTGCCTGAATTAAATTTCTATTTTCGACCTTTTATGTGTTAGGGGAAGAAAAAGAAAATAGAATACACTTTTATTATAACATTTAGTTGTGGGACTTACCTCCACTTTTACTTAAATAGACAAACAAAAACATCAGCACAAAAGCAGTAAGCGACATTAAGGGAATTGTTATATAGCCAAACTCAAAAACATATCTCTTGGAACAAGAGACGGCTGTATTAAGAATGTCGCAAATGGATCCTGAAATAACATTGTATTGAAGGAGGGACTGATAAGCGGCAACCACTACCCCAAAACCCAGAAGAGGCAAAATTGAATTTATTAAGCGCACACTTTTTCTCCATACAGCAAGACTAAGAACAATAACCAACACATACATAGTCAATCGCTGCAGCCAGCATAGTTCGCAGGGCGGAAATCCGGCAATGTCCGAATAAAAATGGCTTCCGAAAATTGAAGACAAGGCAACAACCAGCGCGGCTCCCAATCCATATTTTGATATCCAAGTTAGCCTTTTTTGATCGCGAGCCATGAGCAAATAAAAAATGGCCAGTATTAAAAACTGGCTCACAATTGTTAATAATCCAATAAGTTGGCTCACGAAACTTATAATGGGGTTCATATCGGCAATCTTGCGAAGCGAGACTTTATAAGATTATAAAGTACTTGCGGCACTGTGCTGATTTAAGGGGCAGCCGCTTTTTAGAGAAAGTTTTTCTAAAGGAACCTCCCCGCCCTCACGGCTTCCATCAGCGAATTCCCAAGTCGGATAGCCGGTAATGTTTTTATCCGTGCAAACCTTGAGCTCACCCCTGCCGTCAGGAGTTGAGCACTCAAGATATGGCAAAAGTTTCTGCGATTGAGCACTCAAGATATGGCAAAAGTTTCTGCGATTTTCCAAAAAGCTTTTTCTGATTTTGGCAATGCGGGCACCAAAAAGCGCCGTAAAATACCACGCCTTTTTCTTTCAAACATAAAGCGAAGTCGTCATATTCGCCGGGCCCCGCAGATTGTAAGGCAAAAAATATAATTGCGGCTATCGTTATGGCCGCTATAACAAAAATTGCTGAATATTTTTTCATTGTCTAATTATACCCATAAGATTGCGTTTCCACAAATTTATCAGATTATTATATTGGTTAAGGCGATGTAGCGGTTCAAGATAAGAAAACCTAAAAGCATGGCTATTATCAAACTGCCGTTTAAAATCAGTTGAGGGTGCTGTATATTTATTTTGATGCCGATTGATAATGCCAAAGACAAAATGACTATGCCCAAAAACACCACGAACAAACGGCTGACGATGGCGTTGGGTGACGTGCTTATTTTAGCCAAAGCCATCTGAATTCCTCCCGGTGAATTTGCTGTTTCGCTTCCCGCGACATTGGCTGTGGGAACTTCTCTTCCCGGCGTTTCATTTTGTAAATTGTCTGGCTGGGCTGGCTTTGTAGCTAACGCCTCTCGTGGCCCAGATTCTGGCGCTGAAGGCGCTACAACTAACGGATTGGGCTCTATAGACGCAAGCGCAGCCGCATCAATCACCGGTTTTCCAAAAAACTGTACTACAAAAATTGTTTCTCTGCCCTGATAAACTCCCCTTGCGGTACCGATCCCGATTTCTGTAAAACGATTGTCCAATAGATTTTTTTTGTGTCCGGGAGAATTCATCCAGGCGGTTACGACATCTCCGGAGTCAATAAAATTAACTGCTAAATTTTCGCCGGCAAATCTGTAAATATATCCTGCTTCCTTTAACCACTCCCAGGGCGTTTTTCCATCGGGTCCATTGTGCGAAAAATAACCAACCCGAGCCATGTCTTCCGCCTTGCGCGCGGCCGCCTGTTCTAAAACCCGGCTTACCCTAAGTTTCGGAACGTTATTCACTACGCGGCTTTCGTTTGTAAGGTCGGTGAGGACCGTGCTGAAGATCGCTGCCAAATAAGAGGAATTTGGTATGACCAAAAATGCGTAGACAAAGAATATAACTTCCAAGAGCAATATTACCGTTAAAATGTTCACGACAGCTTTTCCTCTCAAAAAATGGGGCCTATGCTCGTTCCCGTCGTGCGGCACAAAGTATTTTTTAAATATTTTTCGCATTTGATCCAATTATACAGATTATTTTTCCTTAAAACCATCATCACTGGGCGAATCCACGTTGCTATCTTTACATTATACCATAAATTATAAATTTGTACAGGGTACACGATTTGACGGATTTCTTAAAATCTGCTATCATTGTGTAGTATTAATTTACAAGGAGAAGTAGTCGATTTTCTTTAAAAATAATTATACATGCAAGGAACTATTAAAAAGCTTATCACTGAAAAGAACTTTGGGTTTATTTCACGTGAAGGCGAAGCAAAAGATCTTTTCTTTCACGCCAACGAATTAAAGGGCGTGGCATTTGCTGAACTTAAAGAAGGTGATGCCGTTACCTTTGAAGTAGTTCAAGGAGAAAAGGGTCCGAGCGCTACCAACGTATCTCGAGCGTAAGTATCTGATTTGTTAGAGTAGCAATTAAAAACCGCGGTAAGGGCCGCGGCTTTTAGTTGCAAAAAACCTCCAAGGGTTTATTTTTTTGCCTCACTACGCGGACTATCTGGGAAAGCCTTTTGCGGACCAGGCGCCTTTTTTAGTCGGCGATAACGTTGCCGTAATATAAAAAAAGATATAAAATAAATAAATAAGTAATATGAAATCAGAAGCTAACGGAAATGGCGGCAAAAACTCATTAAAATTTTTATTTGTGAGCTGGGAGAGTTTGTCGGGCGATCTGGCGCTGAAGCTCACGCGCGAAGGGCATAGCGTAAAATGCTATATCAAAAATTCCGATGACGCTGATGTGTATGACGGTTTTTTGGAAAAAGTGGATGACTGGAAAAATTTTGTGGATTGGGCGGATATTGTTGTTTTTGACGACGTCGGCTTTGGCTCGCAGGCGGATAATCTTCGGAGGTCCGGTAAGCTTGTGGTCGGTGGCTCTACTTATACAGACAAACTGGAAGAAGACCGGGAGTTTGGGCAGGAAGAAATGAAGCGCGTTGGACTCTTAACCCTACCGCACTGGGATTTTGAAGATTACGACGCCGCCCTGAAGTTTATTGAAGAGCACCCAGATCGCTATGTATTTAAACCGGCCGGATTCGTGCCTTCTTCCGGGAAAGGATTCCTTTTTTTAAGCAATGAAGAAGACGGAAAAGACTTGCACGAAATCATCCGAAGCAACAAGTCAGTTCTCTCCAAAAAAATAAAGAGATTCCAGCTTCAAAAATTCGCGTCAGGGGTGGAGGTGGCGGTGGGGGCATTCTTTAACGGTCACGACTTTATTTATCCCGTAAATGTGAACCTTGAGCACAAAAAACTTTTTCCGGGAGACATCGGGCCTTTTACCGGAGAGATGGGAACGCTGATGTATTGGTCGGCTCCCAATGCGATATTTAAATCAACGCTTGAAAAAATGAAAGAAAGTTTGAAAAATTCCGGCTATGTCGGGTATGTTGATATTAATTGCATCGCCAATGCTCGCGGTATTTATCCGCTGGAATTTACCTGTAGATTTGGATATCCCACTATTTCCATACAAATGGAGGGGATACTTTCCGAATGGGGCGATTTTTTGCGCGCGCTTGCCGCCCACGAGCCGTTTGATCTGAAGGTTAAGCGCGGTTTTCAAATTGGAGTTGTTTGTGTTGTTCCCCCGTTTCCTTTTGACGACAAATTAGAATTAGCTATTTATAAAGATCTTTCAATACTTTTTAAGAAACAAAATCTTGATGGCATTCACCTGGGAGACGTAAAATTCGTTGACGGCAACTGGAGAATTGCCGGTGAAACCGGTTATGCCCTGGTAGTAACCGGGCATGGCGTGACTGCGGAGGATGCCCGCAAGCAGGCGTATGCCCGCATAGACAATATCATGCTTCAGAATATGTACTATCGCACTGATATCGGGGCCGGCTGGCGGGAGTCAGGCGATAAGCTCCATATGTGGGGATATATATATTAGACCTTTTGCGTAATTATTTTCGTAACGAAATTTTCAGATTTTAGGCGAGGCGAAGTAAAAATTTTGAAGGAATATACAAGGTATATTTCAAGAAATTTTTACAAAGCCGTAGCCAAAATATGGAAATTTTAGTAGAAAAGGAATTGCGCAAAAGGTCTAATAGTCGCGCTGTGCCCGGTTCTTCATCCGCGCGATTAGTTTTTGGAGGAGGGCGTCGGGTTCTACCCCCGCGATTTTTTTGGCAAATGAACGCGAACGCCTTACTTCGCTTGTCAATTCGCTCCCCGCGAGCTTGTAGGTATCCAGCAATTCTCTGGCCTGTGAGATAAATACTTTTTTGCTCCAGTTCTCATGGAGTTTTTCTTTGTTTAAGCCGATACCCTCCGAACCATTTTCAAAAACCCCGTTTTGTTCAAGGCGATGGAGTATATTTATGGCGCTTACACGGTAAAAATCCAATTCTCCGTGGGGAGCTTGTCTGCTGCAGGTTAAAGCGTCGGCAATAATAGCCAGGTTAATCGCCTCCTCTCCTCGTTCCCCAAAGGCCTGTTTTGAACTCTCGCGAACAACATCATGAAGTGTCGCGACTGCGAGAAGATCGGCCTTATGTTCGTCAATGGAGTCATACGCTTGCCTGCCAAGCCCCAGAACCTCCTTGCTCTCCTCTCCATATAGATTATGGCCCAGTTCGTGATTCATGAGTTGGGCTTGCATCAAATTGAAGAATTCGGGAGAATTTATTATATCATCCCACTCATGTCCGAATGCCCCCCAGATGTTTTCTCTTGCCTGATCTAATCGTTCACTGCGCCCGCGATTTTCTATAAGCACGAATGCCCGCGCCTTTTCGAATTCTTGGGCTTCCGCGCGAAAGGTCATGTTTACTCCATAAGAACCAATATCGTCGCAAACGATAGGGCGGATTCCCGCTATTTGTTCCATTGTGCTTGGCTCGGCGTGGTCGGGCAAATTATCTTGAATTGAGGAAACAAATCTCTGACAAGCAGACTGAAGTTCCCTGCTCTTCTCGCGTTGGTTGGGCGATTGCCAGAAAATGCGAATCTCCGGATCCCATCCCAAGTTTTCTGCCTCTGATTTAACGTAACTATCGGATTTAGGCAGGACAATTAACGGAAAATCGGGGTGCATTCCCACAAATTTCTGAAAAGCTACCCAGGCTTCTTTTGCATCGCGTGTATGTGATCCGAGACCTTTTGCCCTGCCATCCTGCGTGAGCGGCCTATACGATGCTTCAAGCGTTCCAAGATATTCCAAAAAATCTTTACCAGCTTCTCCAAAAACTTTTCCTGTTCCTTGCTTCTCCAACGTCTCGCATGCTTGCTTAAGTCCGCGATTAACGCGCGCAGATTCACGCAACGCATCAGTGGGGCGTTTGGGATATTTTTCTCCTCGCATAGCCCGCGCTTTAAACCGTACGTATTCCGGATCAGCTGATTCCAGGCCTTTTATCAGTTGAACGACAATGTCGCGCTGTTCCGGAGTCATGCCAAAACGGCGAAGAGACGACGAATCCAATCCTTGAATGGCATCTGCAACAAGAGCCGTGCGCGCTTTCTCCGCGGTGAGCCCCAAACCCAACGCGGATAATGTTTCTTTCTCGCCTAATTGTTCAACAGCGGAGAAATCTCGTTTAGCTGCCGCGTCCACTATTGCCCGCGTTTGCTCTTCGGTGTAGCCGCCGCTTTTTAAGCGCCCAGCGAGCTCCGCAGACACCCTCCGGGAAATAACTTGCTCAATATCCAAAACTATATCACCTAAGGAAGCCGGTTCACGCCCTGCCTCAATTGGCTTCTTTAGTTCAAGATATCTGGTGGCAAAACCTCGCACCAAACCATCGGTTTCCGCGTCCGTAAATACCGCCGGCCGTTCATGGATATATTCTTGGGGAATGTTAGGTTCTGTCTCTCTCATGGGTTTAAATTATTATATCATTTTCCGGACCTTGCTCTCCATTATGGTTATATAAAAAACCTGCTCCCAGATTGTGAGGAGCGGATTTTTAGAGCATTAGCGACTTTTCAAATTCCATGCCGAGTATGCCAGATACCCTGCAAAGATGATGCCAACATAGCTAAACCAGAGCGGCACCGTCCAGCCGTTCACGACCAGGTCCCAACCCGCAAGTGAGCGCCACAGATGTATTGCGGTCACGATCGAAAAAATGACACTCGTTACCGAATAAAATGTTTTTGCTCCCATAAATAATATATAAATGAATGAAGCGGCCTTTATAGTTCAATTATAGCAAACTCATCCCGTCATGCTCGCCCGTTATTTTAGCGCAGATGAACTCCGTTAGAAATCGCGGATGCAGTAAAAATTAAAAACCTGTGCAAAAAGATAATCTGCGCATTACTCGTACAAATGACGATAGATGAATGGACAAGTAATCCGCGTCCTATTTCTAACGGGGTGAACCAGTTACTTTCCGAGTGCCGAGAAAATGGTACTTGTCACCGAATAAAATGTTTTTTGATTCATAGTATTAAAATATTTGTCCAGCCTTAGAAGATTCAAAATTTTATCTGCAATAGAAAAGAGCCGTAGTTTACGGCTCGCATACCTTCTTTGCTATTCATTCATTTAGTAATTCAACAATATTTAGGTGGCCCATTTTTCTGGCAGCGGATGCGGCGGTGTCTCCGGTCTTGTCCACAACGGATACATCTGCGCCTTTCTCCAGCAGATATTTAACTATTTCACAATGCCCGCGATGTGCCGCGCATATAAGAGCCGTTGCTCCTTCGTCGCACAAGGCATTGATAGCTGCCCCACTACCTAAAAGTATTTTTATATTCTCCAAGTGACCGAACCACGCGGAAAGTAATAGCGGCGTATATCCGGTGGAGTCTCTGGTTTCGATTGACGCCCCTTCTTCCAAGAGCGCGCTTATGGTTTTTGACAAGTTTCCCCGGGCCGCCGTCAATAACAACCTGCTTGGCATATCCTTTATTTCACAAACATAGTTTTCTGACATCATGTTCCTCTGTCATAAAGCAGCTATGAGTATCTTAATTTAAAAAAAGCGTGTAGTCAAATAAATATTCATCAAAAAAATTCCGCAGTCAGTTTCGCGTAACTTTATATTGACGTAATCTATTTGCTGCATCTATCGCCATTTGGGCTGCGCCAACCTTGCAACTCGTTTTGTTACAGCAACGGATGGTGGCAACGCCAACAGCCGCTTCCTGCACTGCCTTTCTACAGCACCATCTGAAATTAATGCAATCATCTTTTTGGATTGCCGATAGCGGACGGAACATCACATCTTTTGCGGTATATTTTTTTGTTGCCATCGCCACCCCTTATTTTGAGTACTAAACAAAAAATAGCACATTCGCACTATTTTTTCAAAATTTTCTATTCGTAGAAAGTAAAAAAATCTCCAGTGTTTGCGCAATGCAAAACTGCTGGGTGGATCAGGCGGTTTAATTTTTTTCTATTGGTAAGTTATAGGATAAAAAACCCACGCAGCGATGTGCGTGGATAAATTCCTTGTGACATTTTTTAGATATTTAACTCGAAAATCGGGCTAACTGCTGTCGGAATGTCGGCAAGGCCCTCAATGATAGAAGGGAGTTCCTTTGGGACTTTACCCCAATGTTCCATGAACGCCTTGGCGCGATCGTAATCACCCGCAACCTGAAGGTTCAAGAACTCCGTGCTCAAGCGAGACATTGCATCGATGCAACGCTCGGGATTGATGTCATATTGTTTCCGCTTGGTATCATAACGCAAAGCGTCGGCGGCCCTAAGCCAGTTATACTCGATGAGTTCGCCTTTAGAGTGAGCTTCGGTAAATCCGTGCCTCCACTGTCGGAAGTGTGCTGCAAATTCGGTCACTACTATACCAACAAGTGTTTTTTCATCGAAAATTCCACGATTTCTGAAATAGTGGAGTAGGCGAATGCCGAGCATATCTGCTTTTGCTTCTTCAAGCGCAGAATGCAAATCCTTTAGCGCAACCTCAAATGGCATCTCTTTGTCGCCAACCTTAATCTTGCTTGGTCCAAGGCCGTGTGCTAATTCGTGTCCAAGAACAAACTTGAAAAGATGATCGAATGTGCACAACTCAACATCCTTTGCAGAAAAAATGCGTTCGGCAACTGGAAGCACTTCGGTATAAAACTTAGCTTCCATCATGGTGCGAGAGAATACCTTTTTTGATCCCTTAAGGTCATGCACTCTGCGATCGTTCGGAAGATTATATGCAACGAACATATAACCGAATCCAACTTCACCACCACGAATCACATCAGCGACAACCTCAAGAGGAATTGCCGCACCCTTCGGACTAAAATTGAACTCCTGCGTCAGCATCAGATCGAAATCTGGAACAAGTGGCGCGAACTTTCTTAAAGCTGACGAGGCGTCTTTATCAGGCAACGCGATAAATGCTTCAAAGGCGGCCTTCAGCCCAAGCAGTCCATCAAAGTAGACTTCATAAGGACCGATTGTCACCTCAAACGGATTTCCATCTGTGTCTACCCATGACATGTCGCTTTCAAAATAATTGTTTGAGAGAAACGCGTTAGCGCGAAGCTTGAGAAACGAGCGAAGCGCGCCTTCTGGCAAATGAGATGCCGCTCGATGCAAATGGTTAGCTGCGTCAGTAAGCTGATTAGCATATTCTTCCGAATATGGAACGGCGACGAGGCCATTCTTCCGGCGTTTGATGACTGTATAGTTGCTCTCAAACGCTTCGCGGTCCTCTGGATGTGCCGATAACCACGACTCCCATTCTTCTTTCGTTAAATCCCGCGGGTAGAACGAGCCGAACTCTGGTTTTGCACCAACACCGGGAACAAATGGCTTGTCGTGATCGTAGGCATCCCACGGTGTGCCGTGAATGTTAAAATAGTGGAGCAAGTCAATACCTTCTTGATCGCTACGTTTTTTGAGGGCATTAAGGACTTCAAGGTTGCCATGAGCAACTTGATCCAGATAGATATCGGTTGTGATTCGCGCCGCCTGCACGCAATGCTTCAGCGCTTGCCGCTCGTTTTCTTTCAAAACCGATAGATCGGGGGTAACTTTAAAAAAACTGACTCTTGCTAGCCGTTCTTGAATATTCATTCCCCACTCCCCTTTTGAAAATGTGTGCTTTGAACTTCTCACAAGATATCATATTAAAATTTAAAGGACAATAGCACTGTTTTTTGAGAATATGGCGCATCCTACCTCGCTCGCCCGGTACTAATGCTCTGGTGGCAGGATTTTCACTCCATTATTCTAGTACAAATGAACCAACTGCTTGCTGAATGCAGAGAGGATTAACCGCTATTTTGCTTCGAGCGGTTGCCAATTCTAATAAAGCATCTCATCCATCACTTTATAGTACATCATCCATCCCGATGGCGTTTTGACGGGCGCCGGATCGCAGACGATCTTCTTTTCCTCCGCTATGGCAAGTTTGCCGTTTGCCCAATTCAAGCCGTCTCTAGACGTATAAACCCACATGGACAAACCGCAGATATAAAGAGCATAGTCGCCGGAATCAAGACGAACCACTTCCGGCACGCCTCCAGCAAGACTTAATTCGGTTTCTTTGCTGAAGTTCAAACCATCCGAACTCTTAACAACGACAATTTTCCCGCCGGAAGATGTGTAATACCACATGTATAGCTTCCACTCGTTTCCAATTTTTATCGCGGCGGGATCAACAATGCCCGCCTGTTGGTATCGCACATCTTTCTCCCGCAGCCAATTGATGCCGTCTTTTGATACGGCGCTCATTATGCGATTTTCTCCGCCGAATTTTGGCGCAAAGAAGTACAGCCGATAAAAACCATTTTCTAATTTAACCACTTCCGGATCCCATGCTTTCTCTTCGGTAAAGCCGTATATGGTGCAGTTGCCAGGAGAAAAGTTTTTCCCGTCTTTGGAAATAGCGCAGTCCATGGTATCATATTCGCCGTCAACATAATAAAGTATGGTTGTGCCGTCATCTCGATAAATAGCGGAAGGGACGCTTGCGCGATCTTTTATAAGGATTCCGTCTTTCTGCCATATTATTCCATCGATAGATCGGGCGCTGTATATTCTGTGCCAATACGGACTGCTGCAGCATGAACCGGGCTCTTGTTTTATTTTTGGGTGCGGGCTGCCATATAGCGATGGATCAAAATTTGCCATGCTGAATATTTCTTCGGATGATGGCGCTAAAGGATATGGCTGCGTTGTAGTCGGTGCAAGCGTAGTTAAGGGACTAATTTGCGGAGTCGTTATAGATGATATTGCTGAAGACGAAGATGCTTGGAGCGAAATTTTCGCGGTTATAGATTTTGGATTATTTATCGGGTTATCTTCCGGACATAGGCTCAAGTCTTTCTGTTCCGCCTCATCCCAGATATTATCCGGGCATAGTGCAGGATTTATTTTGCGTTCAGGGTTAGAAGAAGTTGTTGATATTTGTGGTGAACGAGTCGAATCCTCCTGTGACATTCCGTTTTGAGGCCCAGCTGAAGCTATAAGTTCATTTAATTTTTTCCTTGTCCTGGGGCCAACTAATCCGTAACCAGTAGTATTTTCATCGCCGGAAGAAACGATATTATTTTTTGATTGGAACCTCTGCACTGCCCGCTGCGTGAGAGGACCGAAATAACCCGTAACAAGCCCCTCGGGGTATATATCGGACATGGTTTTAAGGAATTCTTGCAGCTGCCTTACTTCTTCTCCAGAATAACCGCGCCGCAGTATTTTTGAGAATACGAAATCCGCCTGCGCATTGACGCGTATTATTACAAAAAATAATAAAATAGCCGTTATTAAGAGAACCGAAGATTTATATCTCACGTGCCTAATTATTAAATTTTATAGAGTGGGCAGGCCAGGCGGCTTATTTTTTTTCTATTGCTTTCCGCACCTCGTCAAACGCAACATTAACTTTTATATGGTCAAATTGTGGAACATGTGAAACATTGACAATGGGCATGTGCGGTTCTGTAAACCGCCATTCTCCTGTCTTGCGGTCTATGACCGCGGAACCGGACTTGCTGCTGATTTTTGAATCTGATCCAGCCATAGGGTGCTTCTGTGATTCGTCACCAAAATTAAACGCGAAAAAATCTAAACCATCAATCCAGATTGGCGTATCTTGCAGTAAAAGACTTTTTAGACGTTCGACTTCCCCATCTTTTTCCTCCACGCTTTTAAAATCTTCTCTATGTTTACTCCGCCGAAGCTGCCGCTTCGGCCGCGAAGGCCGAGTCGGCGGGAAAGCTGGGGATCTAGCGGCGCTATCTCGATTCCACCCACCCACTTTCATTGGAGGGCGTGGCATCTCCGCTCATGGGTCCACACGCATCATAGCAGGCACTCCGCCGCTCGTAGCACGTGTATTGATCAGCAATAAGGTATGCATTTCTATCCGGATATCCGCATGCATCAAGGCATGCGTTGTACGTTTGTTCGGCATTCACGTAACACGCCTTTTCCACGGCGTCGCAATTTGTCTCCCCTTCCGACTCGCACGCTTTAAATGTTCCTACGATATTCCGGCATGCCCACGTGCCATCCGGGTTCTTTCGCTCCAAAATCTCCCTCCAACATGCGCCTTTCGCCTCCGAACATGCATCATTGGTATCGCCCCACGCATCCAAACATACCAAGGAACATTCGCTTGCCGCGTCATACCTCGTCCGGAACTCCGCATCCAGCCGTTTGGATTCGGCCAGCTGGTCGGCCTCGCATGCGTTGAAATCGGTTTCGCACCGGTTAAAACACGCGGCTCCACCGTCCGGAGGAGTGACTATTTTTTCCTCTTTTTCCTCGCATTTTTCTATCTCAAAAGATCCCTCATCACGCATAAGATAAGTCTCGCCAGTCTTTGTTTTTCCAAGCACCCAAAAATGATAAACGGACGGATCCAAGGGAATACTTACTTCTAAATTTCCGTCTGCGTCCGGAATCACCGCTTGACGAGCAGCCGAACCGACTTCCGATTCATTTATATAAACTATCACGCGATCCAATTCCTCCCGATGTTTTTCTTTAAGGCGGCCGGTAAAACGCACCGGCGCCTCGCATTTAGAAGCTTCCAAGCCCCAGCTCTCCAGTTCGGGACCCGCGCATTTTATTTTAATCGGCAATTTATAAGAATAATCACTTGTGCCCGGGACAATAATCCTACGATTATCTATCTTGTAACGTTTGGTAAATCGGTAAGTCGCTTGTATGTTATATGTAATGGTTTGCTCGCCAAGCGCAACACACCTAAACTCCCGACTATCTTCGTATCGATTAGACATCTTAGTTGAGTACGGCGGGACGTTATTGATTCTTTCCGGTAAAATAATCCCGCCTTCTGTCCAGCCGCCGACATTAAATACTAGCCGGTTGGAAAAAAATCCGGTAAGAACAAGCGGAGAAGTGATTTTCCAGGGCAATTGATCCCCTTCATTAACGGCTATTAACACATCCACCGAAAAAAGTTTCCCAATCGCCGCTTCATTATTGGGCGGTCCAGACAAGGTTTTGGTTAACCCGCCAATATGCAAAGCGCGAGACAAGTCCAAAGCTTCATCTTCCGAATTAAGCAATCGCCTGCCACTCTCATCAAGAAATTTAGGTAATCTCGTTAACCCGCCACCCAACATTGACACATCTATGTTCTGGAAAGGGGTGCCACCGTAAACTTCATCAAAATATTCCTGAGTAATTTTATCGTATTTAGGGAGATCCAATGGCAAGCCAACAGAAACCTCAAAAGGCGCGCCGCCGGATTCAAACTTATTCTCAATATCCAATTTTTTCTGTGCCTGCGCTTGAAGAGAAAGATCGCCGTAATCAATGGCCAAACCAACCATAATATTTGCCGCTTCACCCGAATCAATAGATGGCCTTTTAGTAATAAGCAGTTCGGTGCCCGGCTTTAAATCAATTTGGACCGGCGTTTTCCCGTCGGAAGCCATTGGCTTGGCCACTGAACCCGCCACCGCAAAAGATATTGGAGTTATTCCAATTAATTCCCAATCTGGCGCATCACCAAAGCCGACGCTTAATTTTTTGTATACATCTTCAACGGGTACTTCTAATCCATTCACAACAACAGGAATTTTCTCTTCAATAGTCACGGAAATTTCAGCGCGTAGATCCGGTCCAAATTCAAACTCCTGTTGAGCCGCATAATCTTGCGCGTGAGCTCTTTCAATAAACCGGTAAAGATTATTCAGCGGAGCAACGCTAACCGGTTGAACCTTGGAAGTTTTTTTTAAATATACCGAAACTATATTGCGCTCTTTGCTTTCTATCAATTCTATAACCCATCCAAGAAGATAACCTTTTTGGATCGCAAGCACCAGATATGATTTGTTAATTATAGGATCAAAGAATTCCGCCTGTCCCTCCCCGTTGGTTTTAACAATCGAAACTAGTTTAAAACTTTTTGGATCAATCAATAAAATAAACGACTGGGGCAAAGGTTCGCCGGCGTCGTCTTTAACTATGACTGTAAAAACAGCCGCGTCCGATTGACCTGACAAGCTCGGCGGCAATACAGGCGAAGGTCGGCTCGGCAACGATAAAATTAATATCAACGAAACGATGATTAATATGCCGGCCGTCAACAATCTCCAGTCGTATAGCCAAGACAATAACTTGGGTGGTGAATTATCCATAATTTATTTCCGAGATTAACTAAAACAACTATTGATTTTATTCTAACACATCCGAAGCGGCAATCATCTTTTCATTGCGCCAGAACCCCAATAAACTTCGCCGCGCACTTTGACTGCCTGCAAACTGCTCTAAAATTTCCGATGTCAAGATATTCAGCGGGCATGGGTTCACACGTCTGCCGATTTTGTCTTGCAGCCTCGGCTTGTTTTACATTTTCTTCTTTCCATTCAGCTTCTAGGTTTTTGTTTACCGCGGAGATTGTTTTACACCAGCCGTCTTGGACTAAGACACATTCGGCATCTTCTCGACAGCCATCAAGCTCAACTTCTGCGGTTTGCGGCCCATCTCTCTCTATATTACGCAAAACAACAAACAATCCGCCCACTATCAATATTGCCGCAACAACAAAAACTGTTTTAGGTTGAAATATTATTTTCATAATTACTGCATCGGCTGTTTTTTAAAAAGTTTCATGAAGGCGTCCTTTTTGCGATAAACAAAGTAGCCGATGCTTCCGATGATTAGAATTGCGGCGCCCCATCGCCATGCTGTGGACAATGTTCCTTTTTCTGTTTTCGCGACAAAGGCAACCCATTCCGATTGAGGAATTGCTATTTTTTCTGTCATAATGCCGCCCGCGTCAATTTCAATACGTTTTATATCAGCGCCAAAAACTGTTGAAAGAGAGGCAAGCACTTTGCCGGTTTGTCTATCAAATATTTCAATTTCCCCATCATATATTTCAATAACGCTTTTCCCGTTTTCTGGATCATGCGCTATACCATACGCCGTTTTTTTATGCGATACCCCATAACCAGATACCGCGCCCAAAAAATCAGGCATCGAAGACAGAATATCTTCGGCAGGTCCCCCGGAAACATAAATCGCACTGCCGGTGTTTACTTCAGCAACAATTTTGGGACTATCAGCGGGCCCTCCAATATCAACATGTGGGTTTTCTGCCACCGAAAGATTCACCTTACTGTCTGGATATACCGCTAAAGAAGACCCGCGAAAAAACCCCTCTGGCACTTCATACGGGTTTGGGCCTATCCGGTTCGATTGAAAAAGAATAAGCGGTACTTGTAATTGATATTGTTGGAAGTTATATTCCGACTGGCTGAGCCTCTCTCTTGGCATGATAGGAGGTGAACCAATCTCAACGGTCACAGAATTAACCGCTGTTGCCTGCTCGCGGTTAAGAATCTCCGCCAATTTTTCCTGTAATATTTCGCTCGCCTCTGTATCGCTTAATTCTAAAGTTCCTTTTTCCGTTTTAGCGTCAACCAGCCATTTCCCCACATCAATAGTGAAAGAGGAACCGGCATCTTTAGTATTAAAGGTAAGTTTTGGCTTGGTTACCACGAGATCAGCCGTTTTCATTTGAAATTTTACAGGAATGGTACAGCTTGCGCCGACGCAAAGCTCAGATTTTATCATCTTCGGCTCCCCTTGAAATTTTACAGGAATGGTACAGCTTGCGCCGACGCAAAGCTCAGATTTTGCCATATTCGAACTCTCTACAAAAACGGGATCCTTAAACATGTTTTTTGTCGGCTTGGTCTCAACAAGCGCGGGAACATACGTAATTCCATTAACAGTAACCCGTTTTGGCAAAAAATCTGATTCATAGCGTTCCGGCGCGGTTTTCGCTCCTTGTTGATCACTTATAGATCGTGCCGGGGTTTCCGCGGGCGCTGGAATTGGCGCGGGTACAGGCACAACGGTTTTCGGCGCAGTTACGGCTGGAGGTTGTGTGATGGGTTGTTGTTGTCCGGCGGAGTTTTCTGTTGGAGCTGGTGTTACTTCCACCTCCGGCAAGCCTAACCCCTGCGATCCCACGCCTAGGCATTCTGCATACAGCGCGTTCGCCGCGGCATCGCAGTCGTTTCGCCGACTATTGCAGGGCTCCTGGCAGCTAGCAAAGGCATCAAAATTGCCAGCGGAAGATTTATCGCAAGCATCGCTGCAGGCCTTCAGGTTGTCTATGCATTTGAATTGGCGCACTTGGTACTCGTTCTGGCAAGCTTCTATATCAACCTGTCCGCTTGAATTTTGCTCTGTAAAAAGAAAAATGCTTGCCAAAAAAATCATAGAAAGAGCCGCGTAAGCAACAAAATTGTATTTGAAAAAATATAGTGAGCTCTTCATAAATTCACGGCTGGTTTATGGTTTTATAACCTCACTCAAACTCCTTTGTAACATCGCCGGATTTTTTGTCTATTTTATACCAATTGAATGTCGCGGTATGCGACTCCCCGTTTTGTACGACTATCTCATACACCTGCACGCTCCACGCATTGTCACTGTCTTCTACGTTGAATGATGCCGCCTTCCCGTTTTTTTCAAGCTCGGCAATAAACTGCTGTACTTCGGGCAGAGCTTGGATTTTTTGGAGCGCCTCTTGTTTCATTATACTATTGTCTCGAACTGAAAACCAGACAATGATGGTCATTATCACAATCAATCCTGAAATTAAGACAAGTACATTTTTTGGTATTTTCATAAGTTGGCGCGCTCTTTCAATTGTAATTGTTGCCACAGGGAAAGCCCGATGACAATATTTATTAGCATAAGCATCGCCGCGACAATCGGGGCAATCATATTGGTTGTAAGCATTACTGTCCCGGGAATAAGGAGAATCATTGAAACAAAAAATACCACAGTAGCCATGCCGTGGCTTAGAACCCCGGATTTTAAAAACAAGGAGGACGCGCTAAAGAAAGCAGTTAGCGGGATAACGAGAAGAATCAGCGCCGTTATGATGCCGAGGTGCCCTGTCAAAATGACTCCAAACCCGGTTGTCCCATCTGGTAACCAAGGAAAAGTAAAAAGCGCGACAATAATGAGCTCCAGGACAATGGCAGAATATCTCAGTTGCTTTAGTCTATTTTCGGAATAGCGAAAATAGAAAGTTCGCAGCACAAATACAGAAACAATTGCCCACGCGAGCCAAAAAATTGCTGTTTTCATCGAAGTAAGAAATATAAAACTGGGGAAAACAAAATATAATACCCGACTCCGATTTTCCACAATGTTTTTATCTGAAGCGGGGCATCAACATCCATGCCCTCTTTAATATTTCGGTGTCGCACATAATCTCTAAAATTTTCCGAAGACAGCGACCAAAAAAGCTGATCAAGTATCGCGCCTATAATGAACCAAGCGCCGAGCATATTGATAAGGCCGAGGAATATAAATTTCCAATACTCGCTGCCATAGTCAAAATTTAAAAAAGAGACGGGAAGATAAAAAGCAATATAGCCAAATACTGCAAAACCACTGGAGAAAATACAGATAAGCCAAAGCGCATAGCCAATCTTATAATATTGCGGATACGCTTTTGATAACACCCGCGCTTTGATTGCCTCATCAATCAGCTGAAGTTTGAATACCCTTTTGAGAATTTCCGGCAGCTTTTTTATAAGCGTAGGCACTAGCGCCCCGATGACAGAATAATGAAAACTCATATGTATAAATTATACCATGAGTTTTATTTGGCTCGCCCTGTTTCAGGACTTTCGAAAGTTTGATTGCCTACCCGCCGAAGCCTCGGTGCGGGCGGGGCGGAAGAATACAAACCCGCCCTGTAGTGAACGCGAAGCGTTCTACTACTGGGGTATTCCACCGTTTGCTCGCCGAATGCCGAGAAAATTAACTTGCTTACACTGCAAGCCAGCCACCATCCACATAAAATACGGCGCCGGTGATATAACTTGCTTCCTCTGAAGCGAGAAAGACGACCGTCGCGGAGACCTCTTCCGGTTTTCCAATTCGTTTAAGCGGCACACGCTGGAGCATGGCGTCCATTGCTTCTTTTGACAATTGTGCCGCTTGCACCATCGGAGTATCAATCGCGCCAGGGGCTATGACATTTACATTTATCCCAAGCGAGGCAAATTCAACCGCGAGAGTTTCTGACATCCCGATAATCCCCCCTTTTGAAGCGGTGTAATGCGCGCCGCCGGCAATACCGACACCGACCTGCCCGGAGGCAACCGAAGAAATATTAATAATCCTTCCCCATTTATTCTTTGCCATTTCTTTGGCCGCTCTTTGGGCGCAAAGAAACTGACCCTTAAGGTTAATATCGATCATCTTGTCCCAGTCCGTTTCAGTAAGTTCTAAAGCCGGCTTTGAGAAATAAATGCCGGCGTTATTTACCAAAATATCCAAGCGACCG
>JACOXY010000018.1 GCA_016182095.1 Candidatus Liptonbacteria bacterium | reverse complement strand
CCCGAAGAGGAAACTCCCGGTATTGATTTTATCATCCCGAATATTGAGTATTTAATCCCCAAGCGCAAAAACATAAGGGGCATAATCTTGACCCACGGCCACCTTGACCATATCGGGGCAACGCCTTATTTGGTGGAAAAGCTCGGCAATCCTCCGATATACACTACCGATCTTACCGGCGCCATAGCGGAGAGAAGACAGCAAGAATTCCACAATGCTCCGCGGCTCCAGATACACAAAATAAAAAATCGCGACCGGATAAAAGTCGGCAACCATTTTGAACTGGAATTTTTCGGAGTGGCACATACAATTCCCGAAACCATGGGCGTAGTTATCAAAACTCCAGCGGGAAATGTTGTCCACTTTGCGGACTTCCGCATTGAGTACGACGAGAAGGGCGTGGCGATGGGATTAGAAGAATATGAACGCATTTCAAAGCTCGGCATCCACTCGTTTTTAATTGACAGCACTAATTCGCAAAAGTCGGGAGTTTCTATTTCCGAAAAAGTGGTACAGCAAAATTTGGAAGAGCTTTTCAAAAAGGCCGAGGGGCGCATAATTGTCGGCACCTTTTCCTCAATGATTACCCGCATCGCGGAAATGATTAACATCGCCGATCGCTTGGGGCGGGTAGTGGCAATCTCCGGCAGGTCAATGATAGAAAATCTGCAGATCGCCCAAAACTTGGGACATGTAAAGCCCCCCAAGGGCATTCTTATATCCTTAAACGAACTACACAGGTATCGCGACAACAAAATTATGGTGATCTCAACCGGAGCCCAGGGAGAAGAAAACGCGAGCCTTATGAGAGTTATAACAGGCGAACATCGCCAATTGCAGATTAAGCCCGGGGACATGGTCGTCTTATCATCTTCGGTTGTGCCCGGCAACGAGCGAAGCGTCCAAAATCTTAAGGATAATTTGGCAAGGCAGGGAGCGGTAGTTTACACTTCGGGGCTAATTGACATTCATGCCTCCGGCCACGCGCCGCAGGAAGATTTAAAACTAGTGATGGGTATCATCAAGCCAAAATTTGTTATCCCGGTGCATGGCTATTACTTCATGAGAACCATCACGGCGCAGTTAGCACATGAAATCGGAGTCCCGCGAGAAAACACCGTGCTACTTGATAACGGGCAGGTCGCGGAAATAACCCCAGAGAGCATCAAAATAACCGGAGAGCAAGTCCCGGCTTATTACGTGATGGTTGACGGATTGGGGATCGGAGATGTCGGCGAGATAGTTCTGCGAGACAGAAAAATGTTAGCCGAGGAAGGCATGGTGGTTATAATCGCGACACTCGACAAACACACCGGCAGAGTCTTAAAAAATCCCGACATTATTTCCCGCGGCTTTATTTACCTTAAAGAAAATGCCGAGCTTCTGGATGAAATAAGAAAAAGAATCCGCGGCATGATAGGCAAAATGCTTCCCCAGCAGATTGATTCCGATTACCTAAAGACCATAATGCGCGACCAGATAGGACAATATTTGTACACTAAGACACGGAGAAGACCCATGATCTTGCCGGTTGTAATTGAGGTATGAGGATTAGGGTATAGTGAATAGGGTTTAGCCTGCCTGCGCAGGCAGGGGTATAGTAAAAACCTCTACGAGAACGGGAATCGTAGAGGTTTTTTGACCCATTAAAAAAGCCAGCTGTGGCTTTTCAGCTTTAGCCGGCAAATTAGCTTCAATCTTTTCTAACCATTCTTCGACTCCTGCGCTGTTCATAATCTTTTCTATCTGATCTTGCTATAAACCACAACATGATACCTATGACAAACAAGGCGCCCAACAGAATAAGGGCGGCATATCCTGCGGCCTCATAATCAAATGGTGCGTTTGAGTAAGGTAGCGCGCCTTCGTTTGAAGGATTAAGAGCAGATCCTGGATTAGATTGATTGAGCGGAGAAAGCGGGTGTCCTGGATGCATAAAGTCATCCATGCTTCTACTCCTATTGTTGACACTAAAGATAACTTCTAAAAAGAGCTTACTCTCATGGAGGTAAAATTGCAATTTCCTGTACTAGTCCAGTACCGACTCTTGACATTATTTTAGATGTACACTATTATGTACATATGAATATAAAAACTACGCTCCCCATTTCGGAGGCAAGAAAGCGGATATTCGCCATCGCCAAGGATGTGCAAAAGCCAAGCCAGCATTATACTCTAACCGACAAAGGCATACCTAAGGCGGTCATTCTTTCTGCGGAAGAATTTGAGTCTTGGGTAGAAACATTGGAAGTGCTACAGGATTTTCCCGATCTGATAAAAGATGTGAGGGAAGCAGAGCGACAATACAAAAATGGTGAATATAAAACGTGGAAAGAGATTAAGAGAGTATATGTATCGCCTCGTTCTACCAAAAAAAGTTCAAAGAGAAATAAGTGAAATAGATAAACGATATATTGATCGTGTGCGTAGGACTCTATCCCTTATTGAACAAAGTCCGTCTGTGGGCAAGAAGCTTGAGGGTAAATTCAAGCTTTTCCACTCATACCAGGTTTGGCCTTACAGAATTATCTATAAAATTAAAGAAAAAAATCTTATTGTTATAAAAATTGGCCATCGGCAGAGCGTTTATAAATAATCAGCTCCTGTGATAAAATAGGTTTGATATGAAAAAACCAATTCTCATCTCCGGCATTCAGCCCTCGGGGAAACTCCATATCGGGAATTATTTGGGCGCCCTTAAAAATTTCGTTGAGCTTCAAAACTCCGGCAAGTATGAGTGTTACTTTTTTATTGCCGACTATCACTCGCTTACCGAGCCGTTTGATCATACAGGAATACCGATGCTCATGGAGGATTATTTGGCTGCCGGGCTTGATCCCAAAAAATCAACGCTTTTTATCCAGTCGCAGGTCCCCGAATCAACAGAGCTTGCCTGGATTCTTTTTACGATTACCCCCAAAGGAGAGCTTGAGCGCATGACACAATTCAAAGAAAAGGGCGCGGATAGGGCGCTCGCCAATATGGGGCTCATGAATTACCCCGTCCTCATGGCCGCGGATATTATTTTATACGACGCGGAGTTCGTGCCAGTCGGCGATGACCAGCTGCAGCATCTGGAACTTACGAGAACTCTCACGAGAAAATTTAACAGTAAATTCGGGAAGGTTTTTGTGGAACCAAAACCGCTTTTAACCAAGGCGTCGCGCATAATGAGCTTGTCCGACCCAAATAAAAAAATGTCTAAGTCTGTTCCGGGAAGCTCTCTATTTTTAGACGATCTCCCAGCGACTATCAGAAAAAAAATAATGAGCGCTACCACTGATTCCGGAAAAGAAGTAAAATACGACGAAAAAACAAAACCGGGGATAACCAATTTGATAAAAATTTATCAGGGATTTAGCGGCAAGCCGTTCGCGGAAATTGAACGGGAATTCGCCGGCAAAAATTATGGAGAATTTAAGTCTGCCCTCGCGGAAATAGTGATTAAATCATTAGAGCCGTTCCGGGAAAAAAGTCCGGCGCTCCTGAAATCCGCCAAAACCGCCTTTGAAAAGGGCCGCGAGAGGGCGGGGGCTAAGGCAAAGAAAAAAATGGTCACGATTAAAAAATCGCTGAAATTAATATAAAATATGCGCATGGAACAAAATCCACAATTAGAAAATGATAACCTCCCGGAGTTACAAAACCTGCTCTCCGAAGCGCGGACGGCGCCGGAAAAACAGAAACAGGAAATAATAAGCAAATTCTACGACAAACTTGAAGAGGGGCTCGCGGCGCGTGAACTGCACGTCGCGTCAAATAAGGATTTCTGGGTTTCCCATCACAATCAGGGGCTCTTTATTAGGAGGGAGTCTCCGGAAGCGGTATTGGGCATGATTTTGAGCGGTAAAATAATCCCTCTTAATCCAGAAAAAGAAAACTACGCCAATGCCGCAGTTGACTCCGATGAAGGAGCTGCCATCGCGTGGAATGAAGGACAAAATGGGGTAGAAATCGCAACAATGATAGGATTCCGCGCCGCAAATGACGCAGTAAGACGTATTGAACAGAGCGAGAATGAATTACGCAATCCAAAAAGACTGGCCAGCATACGCTCCATAAAAGGAGGGGTCCAATTTAAGGAAGTCGCTCATGTCATTATGCGCACCCCCTCAAGTATATTTCCCAAAGAGCGGCTTGAGGAGTGGGAAGACGAACTTCTTGATATTGATAAAAAGAAACTGCCCTATATTTTTCGGTCAATTGAAATTCCTCATGCAGATCCCGCGAGAAAAGCCGCGTAACTTCCGGTTACTGATTACTAATTACTTGTTGCTCCTTATTGCAACCCAATCTGCAGTTCATAAAGACGCCTGTAGGCGCCATTCAAAATTTTCAAAAGCTCGGCGTGGCTTCCGCGCTCAATAATTTTTCCTCCATCAAGCACTAAAATTTTATCTGCCTTTCGGACAGTGCTTAAGCGGTGCGCGATAATAAAGGTTGTTCTCCCCTCCATGAGCCGCTCTAAAGATTCGGAAATATATTTTTCCGATTCGGCATCCAATGCGGACGTAGGTTCATCAAGGATAAGGATCTTCGGGTCTCGCAAAATAGCGCGCGCGATAACGATGCGCTGTTTCTGCCCCGCGGAGAGCTTGATACCCCTGTCCCCAACTTTTTGATTATATTTTTTAGGAAATTTTTCAATAAACTCGTCCGCGTGCGCAAGGCGCGCGGCATTTTTGATTTGCGCGTCAGTTGCGTTAAAACTTCCATAGCAGATATTGCGTTTTATCATTTCGTGAAATAGTATCGGTTCCTGCGGGACAACCGCTATGAACGACCGAAGAGACACGAGATCAATCCTTGAGGCATCGTGCCCATCAATAAAGATTTTCCCAGAAGTCGGCTTATAGTAATAAGAGATTAAGTCCACAAGCGTTGACTTGCCTTCGCCAGACGCTCCAACCAAGGCCACAGTTTCTCCGGCGCGCACCGCAAAGCTCACATTTCGCAAAACTTGGTTTTGTTTTTTGCCATACTTGAAAAAGACGCTCCGAAATTCCACGCTTCCTTTGGTGTTGTCAAGCACAATAGGATTTTCCGGAACATACGCTTCTTTATCATTGCCCAAAATTCTTTCCGCGCGAGACACTGATATGAGACCGCTTTGAATCAAGTCCCAATTCAGGGCAAGCCTCGCAAACGGGCCGAATACCATGACGGTATAGCCGTTAAAAGCCACTAATTCTCCTATGGTAAGACGCCCATTTTTTACGAAATAAAAGGAAATAATAAAAAGAGAAAATTGGGTTATGGTTACAATCATGCGCTGCGCGAAAGACAGATTGGAATAAATGCGGATGTAGTCGGCAAAAATACCCGCCGCCGTTAAACGAAAATTTTTATAGAGTTTCCTCGCTTCTGTTTTTTCCGCGGTTGCCTGTTTTACCACCCTTACGTTAATTACCGCGTCATACATGTTGCCGTAAGCGTCGGAATATCCCTTGTGCAGCCGCTCAAGCATAGCCGCGTATTGCGGCGTAACATATAAAATAGTCGCGATATAAACAAAAAGCGCGGCCGCAAGAACAGACGCCAGAACCGGCTGAATAAAAAAGACAATAACAAAGGCGCTAAAAACGCTCAAGAAGTCCGGGGAAAGGTTAATGATAACGCGCCCGATAATCGCGGAGAGCCGGCCGCCGGCGCGCTCAATGCGGGAAATAATTTCGCCCATTTTGTGCCGAGAGTGAAAATCCAACGGCAACTCCAAAAGCTTCGCAGCCCCCGCTACGTTGTAATCCGCTTCAACATTCGCGGTTAATTTTTCGGACTCAAAATCCTGATACCGGCTCAAAATATTCATTGTTAAACCGGCCGCAAACCAGATTCCCAATAAAATAAAAAATGGCTGGAGGATATAAGAGAAAATAACAATAGAGGTGGATTCCCCCAAAAGCGCGTCAAAAAGCTTGCCCATAATATAAGGCATGGCTGAATTCGCGGTAGCGGAAAAAACAGCGGCAAGTATAAGCAATAAAATCTTATTTTTGTAAGGCCTAAGATAGCGCCGCATCACATGTCCTCCGATTTGAAATTGTTCCCATGAGAGCTTCTTGCGCGCCATATATGTTTATTGTACAACGAAAAACGCGCGAGAAGGATACGCGCGCAGAAATAGGCGCCGTGAACCTGTGGACAAGAATACGACGTCGGCAACGAAAAGACCGCCTCAGTTGTTCTGGACGGTCTCGCGAAGCTCCTTCTTCGCTCGCTTCCGGTCATACCCTTTTCGGTTTTTGTGCGCTCCGCCTTTTTGTTCCACAAGCGGCACCCGCAAACCGGTCAGAGATTCTTTCTTCCCGATGACTATCTTCTGGCTTTTCTTCATTCTCTCCTTTCTCCTTTCGTCTCATCTCTTACGCTGTGGTCTATTCTCAAATTCTCAAGAATTTGAGAATAGAGATTTTGTTTAGCTCCCGCTAAAATTTTAAAAAATCGAAGTGGGGGTGGTTCAATTTTAAAACTTTAGTGGAAGGAGTAGGTGCGCGAACCGCGCAACTACTCCACGGAGCGTTCTGATTTCGCTCGCGCTCTCTCACGAGCGTCCCTTGTTTGCACAACCAGCACACCGCCACCGCGACAGTCAAGCATCGCTCCTACTGCCGGGGCCCATCCGCGATAATCCATGCGCCGCCATGACGCACGCGACTTCGCTAGAAATCAAACAAGGGAAGTTGAAGAACAGTTCGGCAAGCTCACTGCAATCTTTCTACAATGAACTTGTCTGTATTTCGGGGGATGGCTTAACGCGCGCCCACATCTCCGAGATTTGGTCGCCTCGTAGGCTCTTGATCATTTCTCTGGCCGGTATCGCGCGTAGAGCCAATCTCCCTTCAAAAATCCTCATTCCCCCATTCTTACGAAGTGAGACTTCGTAAGAATGGGTTAAGGGCTTAACTCGGAACATAATCGCTTATGGTGGAACTTGAAAAATATTTTCGAGGGGGTGGGCCGGCGACTCGCGTCGGCCGCCCCCTCGTGGAAGACTGGGCAAGTGTGCGTGGGGCAGCCTGGCCCCCGCCTCACCCAGGGAGGTTTCACCACAACCACCTCCAAAGGTCTCGCGCAATCCACGTCCGGGCCAGGGAGTGGGATGGCTCTGCCATCGTCCGCCTTGTCTGACTTAGCCCCGGTTTCGAATCCCGGAGTCAGACGCTCGCTCCCCTGCCAAGGGAGCAGCTTTTCGGCAGGCACAGCAGATCGCTGTGCTGGCCTGGGAGCGGACCCCCTTCAACAAGCCTGTACCAGGCCAGGATGGATGCGCGCCATCTATATCTATACAGGAACGAATCAGTCACCATATCCCTGCCTGCGCAGGCAGGCTAAACCCTATTGGCTAGTGGCTAACTCATCCCTGTATAGATAGACTATTATTTATTTTTTAAGTTACACGCTAATTATACCATACTTTTCCATATCTGTCAAGCATACGTGACAGCTTGGGAAAGCAAGCTGGGAAAGCGTACCTTTTCACTATCTCCTGCGCTCCCCTGTCAAAATCCCCTGATTCCCCGCGCTGGATAAGTCAAGATGTCCGGAGACTTTGACAGGAGCCCGGACTCCGGGTTCCCGCTTTGAGTGGTTTCGGGTGGGGCTTGCTATATTTTAGTTGCCTCCGGCGCCGATTCACTCATTTGCCAAACACATAATGCCATATGTGTTCAGCGACCCTTTTTACGATTCTGCGGGCATTATAGCCGATATTTTTTAATTTGTCAAGGGCCAGTGACTTAACCCTGTGAAAAACATCTTAAAATCTATATTTTCCCAAGTATTTTAAAGGAAATTAGAAGTGCAAAAAGCGGCATAATTTTGTTATTTTAAAATAACAAAAAGCCGCTTTCTATTGACAAAATATTTAAAGTATGCTATCCTTCACGCGAGGGTGCGATTTTTGCCTACACAGGCGAGAGTCCGCGCCCTTATCACCGGAGCCCTCCCCACCCAAAGGGTAAAAAAGCGGGAGGCAAACTGAAAGGGGGTGCCGCCCATGAAGCATGGCGGAGAAGCAATCTAAGTTCGGATGGACGACGGGTTGGTGGCTGTGGGTGGTTATAGATAGACAAGAAAAAAATTCAGGGTCCCGCCCAAATTGAGAACAATTGCTTTTCTGGTTTGGCGGGGCACTACTCCTTTTTCTGCAAAACAGGGGCTGCAAGCGCAGCCCCCTAACTATTTATTTTATTCTACAATACCTCGGAGCTTGCTCCGAGGATACCAAATACCAAAGAAAACTAAAATATCCTGAGCGAGCGAAGCGAGTCGAAGGATTACCTTCGTGCCTCATAGCTCATAGCTCCTCGAGTTTGAGACTTTTAGGATTGAATGACTTACTGGAGGTAGTTTATACATTACAATTATGGAACAGCTTTCCACATAAAATCAAAGATGGCTTTCATGGAATTTGCCATGTCCTGATCTTCAATAATTATTGCCGCCGGTTTTTCTCTTAGGGCAGTTATTTGGACTTTATTATCATAAATAACAAGATCGCAAGTAAACGGGAAGTTTTCTTGTGGGATAAATTTTGACTCGCGAAGCATCCCCTCATCGGAGTCTTTAAGAAACGGCCCCTTCGCGCTCGTATATAGCAGTTTGGACCTGATATTTTTCTGCACTCTTCTTGGGGTGTAGTTATTTTGGTGAGTCGGGAAGAGCTTAAATATCTCATCAACATTGGCAATTGAAAAAATTTCTTTGACTTTTACGGTTTTCAAGAATTCGTCCTGAGCTGTCTTAAACCCCTCCATGCCCTCAAAAAATCTAACTTTGGGGCGCTCTCCGGCAAAAGCAAAAAGCTTCTGCAAATCCGGCATCATTTTATGTAAGACTTCTTCCTGTTCCTTAACCTCCGCACTATCTCGCTCCACAATCTTTTTTAAATACTCCGGATCTTCGCCGCGGAAAAAAGTTTTCTCGGCGCCATCTTTCCTCGCGGCTTTCTCATATGTAGTCACAAGCCCCATTTGCCCCAGTTCCTCAAGTTGAACGTAGGTGGTGGGCCTTTTAACACCAGCTTTTTTGGCAATCTCATCCGCAGTTGCCGCCCCCAACTCCAAAAGCGCGAGGTATACTTTTGCTTCGTTTTCCGAAAGTCCAATTTTTTTTAGTGCTTCAAACATAGGAATATTATAACTTACTGTACAATAATTTCACATCTTTCTGATCCCAATCCAAACCACACTGCCGTCTATCTTGGTTTCAATTTCCGCGTCAAATTTGTCGGTTTTTTTGAATGCAACGCTTTTTGCGCCCACTTCTTTCTTTAACACGCCCTCTTGTTTCCCAAAGAGTTCCATGAGAGATCGCGCTTCTATAAAGAGTGCTATATTATCTTTGGGCAAAAGACCCGCGTTTTGCCGCAATTCCTGCACAACGCGCGTCAATTCCCGAAGCAAGCCCTCCTCACGAAGCTTGGGAGTAATTTTGATATCAAGCTCAACTTCATTCTCGAGCTTTCCATCAAGAACAATTTCTTTCACATTGATCTCGTCTTTCAAAATTTTCAATAATTCTTCTTCGGGCTTGATACTTGATACTTGATGCTTGATGATTAGCTTTGCTAATGGCTGCCTAACTTTTATCCCCACTTCCGCGCGTTTCGCAAGCGCTTGGGTTGCAATTTCACGAACCCACCGCATGCCCTCTATCAACTTTTGGTCAATCGCTTTTTTATCCGCGGTCGGCCAATCGGATAGATGGACAGAAGACAACATTTGACCATTAACCCCGTGACCAGAGCGAAGCTCGGTGCGGGGCGCGGCATTTGACAATTGGCTACCATGAAGTGATTGGAACAACGCTTCGGCAAAAAACGGGGCAAAGGGGGCGATTAATTTGGCTGTCTCCACCAAAACAAAGCCCAAAGTAGCCGATGCCACTTCGTAATCTTTCGCATTTTCCGGTTTTTGCAGTCTGCGGCGCGATCTTCTGATATACCAGCGCGAAAGATCATCAATCATATTTTCTATATGCTTCGCGGCGCTGCCTATTTCATATTTTTCAAGCTCCGAGGTTGCATTATAAATAGCCTGATTCAGCCGTGCGAGAATCCACTTGTCCAAAACATTTTTGCTAATTACTGATTGCTTATTACTTATTACTCTTTTCTCTGCATACGTCTCATAAAATACATAAGAATTGTAGAGAATCATTATGAATTTATTCAGAGTTTTCTTTACTTCAACTTCATCAAATCGTTTTGGCTCGCCGGGGGGATTAACCGTATAAAAATACCATCGCACTGAATCAACTCCGTATTTTTGTATAACATCCCAGGGGTTCACGACATTGCCTTTGGATTTGGACATTTTCGCTCCGTATTTATCTAAGACGTGGCCATAGGAAATAACATTTCTATAGGGCTCTTTTTTGCCCAAAAGCGCGGCAACCGCAAGGAGCGTGTAAAACCAGCCGCGCGTTTGATCAATAGCTTCGCAAATGTAGTCAGCGGGAAAGGCGAGCTCTCCAAATTTTTGATTTTTGTCTAAAGCCTGACGGCTCGGCCGTGTAAGGATTTTTGATTTTTGATTTTGAGCTTCGGTGAACGGATAGTGAGCCGAAGCGAATGGCATCGCCCCCGAATCAAACCAAACATCGGCCACTTCTTTTACGCGCGACATTTTCCCCTGGCATTTTTCACATCTCAAATATATGTTATCAACAAATGGCCGGTGCATGTCAGCCCTCCCGTCGTTATCATAGGGCCAATTATGCAACGCAACCTCTCTTAACTCTCCCAGTCCAATATAGGAAGCAGAAAGGATTTCCTCGTTAGTAAGCCCGCGCATCGTTCCTTCCAGAACCCAGAGCGGATCGCCGTGGCTTATAATTAAAATGTTTTTGTCCTTGTGCTTTTTGTTAACTTCCACAACAAAAGAAAACATCCTTTTTTTAACGTCATTCAGATTTTCACCTCCGGGGGGCGTTTTGGTAAACTCCTCTAATGGAGAGTTAAAGTATTTTTTATGCTCCGGAACGGGGCGGCCATTAAAAACTCCGGCATTTATTTCTTCAATTTTTTTGTCAGCAATAATCTTCACGCCTGTAGCGCGGGCTATAGCATTTGCCAAATCACTGGTGCGCTTATAGGGAGAGGTATAAATAATATCAATCTTTTTATTCTTCAGATTTTTTGCCAAACTTTCAGCATCTTTTTTGCCCTTCGCGGTCAAGTCAACATTTTTACCACTGGGCCCGGAGGCAAGCATGTTCCCAAGATTGTGTTCTCCCTCGGTATGCCTTAAAAGCAAAAAGTTGTTGCGATGATAGGCATATTTATCAAGGTCGTCAAGACCGCCCGCAATTCGTATTTCGCCGCAATCACCGCACTCCCAGATAGGAAGCGGCGTGCCCCAATAACGTTCGCGAGAGATCGCCCAATCCCTGGCTTCTTTAATCCATTCGCCAAAACGGCCCTCTTTCAGGTGCTTGGGGATCCAATTGATTTTTTTATTGGCCGCCAGAAGTTCCTTGCGCAACTTGCTCATTTCAATAAACCAGGAACTGCGCGCCATATAGAGCAGCGGCGTGCCGCAACGCCAGCAAAACGGATATTCGTGCTCAATAATACTTTTTTTATACAGAAGATTTCGGGATTCTAAATCGGCAATTATATAATTATCCGCGTCTTTCACAAACTTGTGGGCGCCAGGATAGCCAGAGATCATCTTCCCCGCGTTATCTACTGTTATAAGCACATCTTTGTAAGAAAAGCCGTGGGTTCTCGCCTTTATTAGCCCAAAGTCATCTTCACCAAATGCCGGCGCGATATGAACAAGGCCGGTGCCTTCTTCGGTGCTTATAAAATCGGCTCCAAGCACCTTGTGACCACTGTTCACTGTTAGCTGTTCGCTGTTCGTTGTTTTATACAGCGGTTCATATTCCAAGCCAATCAATTTTTTTCCGGAAATTTTTTCAACTACTTCAACTTTCGCGTCAAAAATTTCAGGAGGGGGGTTATGACTCCACAGATATTCGTTTTTCCCTTTTGCGTTTTTTATTAAAAATTTTGTATAGGTAATCCTCGGGTTCACCGCAATCGCAACATTCGCGGGCAGTGTCCATGGGGTTGTAGTCCAAATCAGCAAGTACTCCGAACCATGAACCGCGAACCTAGAACCAGAACTGTGAGTCCGCCGTTCGAAGTGCGGTGTTCGAAGTTTAAATTTCACATACACCGATGGATCTGTCGTTTTCTTATACGCTCCGGGCTGTCCAAGCTCCGCCGCCGAAAGAACCGTTTCACAGCGCGGGCAATATGGCCCAACACGATAATCTTTTTTCAGTAATTTTTTCTTTGCAATTTGGCCGAAAATCCACCACAAACTTTCCATGTAGTCGTTCTCATAAGTAATGTAGGGGCGTCCCATATCGAGCCAAAAACCAATGCGTTTCGTGAGCTTTTCCCATTCATCTTTGTAAGCCCAAACTGTTTCTTTGGCTTTTTGATTAAAAAGATCAATGCCGAATTTTTCTATGTCGCCTTTAGTTTTTATTCCAAGCTGTTTTTCAACCTCAACCTCTACCGGCAAACCATGCGTGTCCCACCCGGCACGACGAGGGACATAAAACCCCCTCATAGATTTGTAACGCAGTATGACATCTTTAAAGGCGCGGCCAAGCACATGGTGAATCCCCGGACGGCCATTCGCTGTCGGGGGACCCTCATAAAAAACAAAGGTTTTCTTTTTGGCGCGCTCCGCGAGCGATTTCTCAAAGATTTTATCAGTCTTCCAAAATTCCAAAACTTTTTCTTCAACTTCGGGAGGGTTAAATTGTTTAAGATTTCTCAACATATAAAAGATACCGACATGCATTGGTATCACATTAGTATTTTATAAGAAAAGAGCTCATTTTTCAAAGGATATGATAAGATTGTATTATGAATTTCCTTCTGCCAATTGCGGCGGCAATTTTACAAGCAGGTTCTTTTACGCTGGACAAGACGATCCTTTCGCTCAAAGGAATAACATACAAGCAATATATTGGGATTAGCTTTCCGCTAATTTTCTTAGTAACGATAATAATCTACTCTATCTTCAGGCCGCCTTTGCTGGCGCCGGAACTTTATGCCGGGAACTTAAAGTGGCTCCTTTTGGTTTCTTTGGGTTTTATCATTGTCACTAATCTTTTTTATTACAGAGCGCTAGACAACGATAAACTTGGAGAAATCCAAACCCTGGACCTCCTCCACAACGTGCCGGTTATTATTTTTTCAAGCATTATTTTTGCGGATGAAAGAAATTTAGCGATAATCATCCCTGCGCTTATCGCGTCATTGGCAATCATCTGGTCACATTGGAATCATAATCATTTTGAAATAAAAAAGTTTACTAGGGTTTATTTTTTATGGACATTGCTCATCGCTCCATTCGGGGCTCCGATAGCAAAATCGCTGCTTGCAGTTTGGAACCCAATATCGCTGTCATTGGTCCGCGACGGATCCATGGCTCTTATTTTGGGGCCGCTATTTTCAAAGTACTCCAAAAGGGCTTCCGCAACCGCGTTGCTGTTTTTGGTCGCAACCAATATGCTCACAACCATTGCTTGGATTTTATTTTATTTCAGTTATCAACGCTCGGGCATTGTTTACACCCTGCTTATATTTTCTCTCCAGCCGCTTCTGGTTTATTTTGCTTCGTTGGTTTTCCTGAAAGAAAAATTCCACAAAAAGAAATTTATTGCATTTTTGGTAGTGCTGGCCTCCATCGCCGCCGCGCAAATTATGAGCTAATTTCCACAAAACAAACATTCCAACATTCTGCAGAATGTTGGAATATTGTTTCAGTAAACAGATCTCGTGAGGATGGGCAGGATACCTCACTACATCAACTGGTGAGATAGAGTCTCCCTGCGAGAGCGATGCATGAAAAAGATTGAAAGAAAACGTGAATGTAAGGTCTGGCAAAGAAATAAGCCGCTAAATGCGGCTTATGGTTATGCTCTCTACCAGATCCCAGGCGATTGGAATTACAAGTTTATTATAGTCAAGTATTACAATATCGCCGTTCTTCATCCACAGCTTCCAGCCCTCGCACATTTTTACTGAATTGCTTACAAAGTTGGTTGATTCGGTTAAATGCAGAGGAATGGTAACGCGACCCACCATCACAACTCCCTGCCCCCAAACCAGTTTTTCGCGAAACCTCAAAACCAATCTGGCGTTATCGCTCACCCGAGCACCTCTGCCAAAACTTCAGGGGGCAGCTTTCTTAACTTAAAGGGCCTCATGGCATCCTTAGCTTTATTGATCCCATATCTCATTCCCTTGGTAATCCCAAGGTCAGTATAAACAACGGTTTTCTTTGCTCCCATACCCCACAGCAAACCGGCATCAATCCCCAGTTTCCTTTCTTCCGGCACCTTGTCATCCAAAATCCCCTCTTGCGTGTATAATAGATGGCTCGCAAATGGCGCCTCACCGCGTAAAAAGCAGTCGCGCATGCAAGCACGAGCATATTTTAAATTACGTTCAATTTGTTTTTCGTCTTTTCCGGCGAATGGAGATTCCAAAAGCACCCTCAACAATTTAACCCCCAAAAAATTCTGCAACTTTCAATAGCTTATCACATCTTTTTTGGCTTTGAAACTCTCCGTATACAAATAGCGCGCCTACGCTTTGGCTTCGGCAATGCGAAAGCGCACATACGAATACAGCCCTACATTTTGGTTGGGAGCGTTACTCCAAGTAAACAAAGAGTGTTTCCTAAAACAATTTGAGTGGCTTTCACAAGTTCTAAGCGAGCCGCGGCAAGATTTTTATCTTTTTCGCCCCCTCCTTCGCTCTTGAAGCTACGGAGGGCGGGTATAATTCGCTCTTTTTCATAAAAATTATGAAATAGTTTGGCAACATCAGTTGTATAGCGAGTTAGACGATGAACTTGGTAATCGCGCGCGGTGTCCTCCACCATTTCCGGAAAACGCGAAAGCTCGCGGATAAGCATTAAATCTTCTGTTGTGTTCAGTAACTTTAAATTCTTTTTACTTGATACTTGATACTTGATACTTGATACTTTCTGAATAATTGCTCCACATCTTACAAATGCATACTGCACATAATAAACGGGGTTTTTCATGGAGCGCTCTTTGGCCAACGCCAAGTCAAAGTCCATGTGAGTTTCCGGCGCATGCATTAAAAATAAAAATCTGGCAACATCTGCGCCCACCTCTTTCAGCAGGTCATCGAGCAAAACAAAATTGCCAGCACGCTTTGAAATTTTTATCTCTTTCCCATCTTTAATGAAACGAACAAGTTGCATAAGTATAATATGCAATTTCCCGGGATTTTCACCCAAAAGCTCCAGGCCTTTTTTCAGTGGTGCGGCATTCCCATGATGGTCAGCCCCCCAGATGTCTATAGCCAAATCGCTCTCCCTTAATTTTAAGAGGTGGTAGGCAAGATCAACGGCGATATAGGTATAATCTCCGCTTGATTTCCGCACAACTCTCTCTTTTTCTTGAACAATGCCTGATTTTAACCAGAGCGCTCCGTCATGTTCTATGAGCAATCCTTGCTCTTCGAATTTTTTTACTACCTTCTCTGGCAATTTTTTACGACGGATGTCTTGTGCTTCCCATCGCCAGATTTCATGCTTGATGCTGGCGTTTTTAAGCGATTTTCTTATTTCACCAAGAAATGAACGAGAGACTTCATGTCCCAACAAGGAGGAAAGCGCATCTAGTTCTGGGCTTAATATTTCTCGATCCATCTTTTTTACTTGTTGCTTTCTTTGTTTTGCTATCTCCTTAACATATTCTCCCTGATAATGCTCTGCTTTTCTTGGCATCAGTCCTAATTCTGCCAACACACTTTCTCCTAAAAGTTTTATCTGGTTCCCGGCGTCATTGATATAATATTCTCTTGTCACTTTATGCCCAGAAAACTCAAGAACATTTGCAAGGGCGTCCCCCAGAAATCCCCCCCGGGCGTTTGCCATAGTTAAGGGGCCGGTGGGATTGGCCGAAACAAACTCCAGATTAATGTTGGATTTATGATTTGAGATTCTAGATTTACCATAGGCGCTTTTCCTTTTCAAAACTTCTTTCAGTTCTCCATACCAAACCTCATCTTTCAGCCAAAAATTAATAAAGCCGGGGTTAACCACGTCAATTTTTTTGAAAATATCGGCATCGGGAAGCGCCATTATTTTTTCTTTCAGTTTTTGGCCTGCTTCAACAGGAGAAATTTTTTGGCTCTTAGCCAACCGAAAAGCGACATTAGTAGAATAATGTCCTAGCGAGTCATTTGCGGGAACGGAAACTTCTATATCTCCTGTCTCCGGCGCCGTTTTTTTAAAAATTTCTATTATTTTTTCTCTCATATTTTTATTACGGCTCCAAAGAGCGATATGAGCAAAATGCGCAGTCTTTATGTGACGCTGGCATTGGTTCTTTGAGTGACTCCACCGCCTCTCGAAATGTTTTAAGCGCCGCGTCGGGATTGGTATTCACTTTATGCAAAGAAACATTAAATTCCAGCGGCCTCTCCAGATCCATGTGTTTGTGGTCAAGATACCAATATACCAAATAGGCGGAATTTTCCGTTTTTATGCCATTCTCGCGTAAAAATAAAGTATAGGCGCTCATTTGGTTTCCATAAGCGGGATGCGCTTCTTCTCCCGGCGGAAATCCCTTTGTTTTATTGTCGAGTGGAATAATCGAACCATCTTCTAACTCAAGAGCGTCATCCAGCATTCCCTGAAAATAAGCCCCCGCTTCTTTATCAAAAATACCAAAGCTCCTTGACCTAAATTTAGCAATCAGCGCTTCGTCTTTAAGGAGGCGCATTCTTTTGCCCTTAAGCTTATCGTGCAGAAGCGGCGGCAATCCCCCGTCTTTTCTCCAGTGATCAAAATAGTTTTTCAGCGTATAGTCCACGCCATTCGGAAGCGTAGACATCGGACCCGACGGACGCTTTATATTTTCGTTAAATTGTAGCCAAAAACACCGAGCCATAACATTTTTTCAATTAAAAACTTCCGGCAAATGTCGGAAGTTATGCGCTACACATCAAGGTAAGTAAGAGCGCGATTAACAGCGCTGGCTTTATTACTTTATTAATAAAAAGCCTGCTTCGCTCGTCGCCCATTCATTTATTCCTTTATTTATAAAACCAGGGAACTGCTATATACTTAAGCATGGGCATTGGCTTATTGCAAATAGCTAATGGCTAAAAATTATGTTGGCTGAAAACAAAAAAGCGTTTTTTGATTATGAAATCCTTGAAACTTACGAGGCGGGATTGGAGCTGCTCGGATTTGAAGTGAAAGCGATCCGCGCCGGGAGGGCATCTCTTGTGGGAGCATTTGTGGTAATCCGCGGAGGAGAGGCATATATCTTGAACATGCAGGTTCCGCCCTACCAGCCGGGGAACACGCCCGCCGACTATGAGCCCGCGCGCACGCGAAAATTACTTTTGAAAAAGTCGGAAATTAGCGAACTAATCGGCAAGACTGAAAAAACCGGCTTGACAATAGTGCCACTGAAGTTGTATAATAAGCATAATCGGTTGAAGCTTGAAATCGGCCTCGCGCGGCACAAAAAAGCGCACGACAAGCGGGCTTCAATTAAGAAACGCGACACAGAACGCGAGATTGGACACAGACTAAAGAGATAAATTGAATGACTTATTTTGTTTATGTCTTGCTAAGTCAAAAAGACAAAAATCTTTACATTGGATGCACCACAAATCTAGAAAAACGGCTGAAAAGACATAATACTGGACAGGTGATGGCAACAAAAAATAGAAGGCCACTGGTGCGCATACACAAAGAAATATTTGTAAATAAGGCAGATGCGTTCAATAGAGAAAGATTTTTGAAAAGTCTTTGGGCTGGCAGATTCAAAGATAAAATTAAGAAAGAATATTTAAACAAAATAAGTCATTCAATAAATAAGAATGGCTAGTTGGCTAAAACAATTTGTTTTACAAATTGTTCGCCCGATCATTTGCCTTGCAAATGATTTAGTTGGCTAAAACAATTTGTTTTACAAATTGTTCGC
>JACOXY010000011.1 GCA_016182095.1 Candidatus Liptonbacteria bacterium | reverse complement strand
CTAAATGGTAGCTTTGCGCTTATTTGCTGAGCGTAGGCGAAGCAATTCCATAAAGGTAGCCCTTCGATAAACTCAGGGGCTAATTATTTATAATAAAAATAGTCAACCAATGCGAGTGGAGTTTTGGGAAAAAATACGGTAACGCCATTAATAAAATTTATGGGGATGTTATCGGGTCAGTATTAGCGGCAAGAAATGCTCGCATTTTTACTACCTGGTCAATTTGCAAAAATACAGGGCATGATATAATAACACTATGGCTAAGACGAATAAGAAAAGTAAAAAGAGAATAGTTAAAAATTCAAGTGAATTAGGAAGCTTGCGAGAGGCAATGGAAAAGGGGTTTGGCGGGGTTAATAAGCAGTTTGATGGCGTCAATAAACAATTTGAAAGGGTGGACAAGCAACTTAAAAAGATAGACCAGCAATTTGATGGTTGGTGTGAATAAGCAGTTTGATGGCGTCAATAAACAATTTGAAAGGGTGGACAAGCAACTTGAAAAGATAGACCAGCAATTTGATGGTGTGAATAAGCAATTTGATGGGGTACATAAGCAAATTGAAGGTTTGGCTATTATGACCCAGAAGGGATTCACAGAATTAAGAGAAGAAATGCACGGCGAGTTTTCTAAGGTTAACAAGCGACTGGATAAATTAGAAGAAGAAGTTTTGGCTATTCACTTGGAATTGGAATATATTAAACGTAATGCCGGATGGAAGTTCGAGGTGCGTGGACTAGACGAGCGCTTGCATAAAGTTGAAATAAAACTTGGTCTGGCAAAGGAAGAGTAAAAAACCGCGCATCGCGCGGTTTTGGTTTATAAAGGGAAATCACTTCCCTTAGAGCCGGGAGGATCGCCAGCGCCCCACTCTTCGCTAAGTTTTGCGACCTTTCTCACTAATTCTTTAAACCTTTCATCGCCAAATTCTTCTGGCTTCTCGTTGAAATTAATAACCCTCAAGATTCCTTGATTGTCGGGGATAAGGAATCGCAGTGTGCCTGTTTTGCTGGTAAAAATTGCAACTGGCAAATCAGCGGCTGGTTTGTCTTTTGAGTCGGTAAACCATAACGAGAAAAGGTGCGTATGTATCCCGCTCATCGGCTCACGTGGCGAGCTGGTATAAGTTATGCGAAGCCTCGATGGATCTAAATCTATATCTATTAGATATTGTTCTATTAACTCCACAATCCCTGCTAGTTTTCTAAGTTTTGCGCTCATTTTGTAACCCCCCCTCACTTGCTTCTCTTAGTTTAGTAATGAATTGTAAAATAGTCAAAATTAGCTAAAATTAAATAATTGATATGGATACTTTATTAACCAAGGGCGTTCACGAAGTTATAGTCCGCGACCATCTGGAGCGAGCGTTAAAATCCGGCAAGAAATTGCGGGTTAAATTTGGAATTGATCCAACCTCGCCGGAGTTGCACTTGGGACATCTTGTACCCTTGTTAAAGCTTAAACAATTTCAAGACGTCGGGCATAAAATAGTTTTGATTATCGGCGACTTTACGGCAGTGATTGGCGATCCGTCGGGACGAAGCGAAACCAGAAAACCCCTAACCGCAGCACAGGTCAGAGCCAATTTCAAGACTTATTTAAAACAAGCCGGCAAAATTTTGGATGTTAAAAAAATTGAAGTTCATAATAACAGCGTCTGGTATAAAAAGGGCGGGCAAGAGCTTTTACTACAGCTTGCGGCGCGTGTTTCCGCCCAGCAGCTTTTGGAGCGGGAAGATTTCCAAAAAAGAATGAAAGCCGGAGAAGCAATCTCCGCCCTTGAGATGCTTTACCCCGTTTTCCAGGGGTATGATTCTGTGGCCGTGAAAGCCGACGTGGAAATTGGCGGCACTGACCAAAAATTCAATCTTTTGATGGGGAGAAGACTCCAGCGTTCATATGGCCTGCAGGAGCAGAACATAATAACCACACCGCTTTTGGTTGGCACTGATGGCATTCGCAAAATGAGCAAGAGCTACGGAAATTTCATTGCCCTATCCGATAAGCCAGCGGATGTTTTCGGAAAAACCATGTCTGTGCCTGACGCGCTTCTTAAAAATTATTTTGAGCTTTTAACAAGCGTTGAATATCCGGAGGCGCTATCTCCTTATGACGCGAAACAGCTTTTGGCGGGTGAATTGGTGAGATTATTATATGGAGAAAAAGAAATGGAAAAATCAAAAGAAAACTTTCAAAAAGTTTTCTCAAAGAAAGAGATTCCGGAAGATATGCCGACTATCGGTTTGGACGTTCCCGAAATTGCCGCTTTAGATCTCTTACTCTTGTCCGGCATTAAAAGCAAAAGCGAAGCGAGGCGGCTTATTGCGCAAAAAGCGGTTGACGTGGAAAATGTTACCATCCAGAATCCCGAAGAAATTATTTCGGTTCACGAACCGGTAGTTTTAAAGGTTGGCAAGAAAAGATTTTTTAAGGTTGTCAGAATTTAGGCGATAAAATGGCTCCGATATTCGGAGCCATTTATTTACTTGGATTTTACCAATTCATAATATCTCTCAAGTTCTTTTCTAACGAGCGTTTCTTTTACTAGGAGTTCTTGGGCCATTTCTGTGAGAATAGCAAAGTTAGTTTGGATGAGCTCCTTGGCATCTTCCAAACTCTGTCTTAGGAGTTGATTTACTTCGGAATCAGCCAAGTTTTCAAGGTTAGTCCCGGCGCTTTTATTTTCGCCGCCTGATAAAAATCTCTCTTTCATGGAAAGCTTTCCTGAAGAGGCAATGTTTTGAGGGCCAAGAACTTCCGACATGCCCCATTCGCGAATCATTTTTTGCGCCAGGTCGGTTGCGATGCTTATATCGTTTCCGGCCCCACTTGTCCTCTCTCCAAATTTTACGATCTCCGCAGCTTGTCCGCCCATTATAATTCTCAATTTCCCCTTGGCGTATGATTCGCTATAGCTTAATTTGTCTTCACCGATTTGGTGGGTTAAGCCGAGCGCCATGCCGCGCGGGATAATTGTTACCTTATCAACTATTTCAGCTCCTTCTGTTAAAATTGCCACCAGCGCATGCCCCGCTTCATGGTAGGCGGTATTTTTTTTCTCTTCCGGAGACATGAAATCTTTATTCTTTCTTTCCTTCCCCATTGTTACTTTGTCAATGGCGCGATCAAAATCAGATTCATCTACTGCGTGTTTACCATTTTTTGCCGCCAAAATAGTGGCTTCATTTACCATATTTCCCAAATCAGCGCCGGCGAAACCCGGAGTTTTTTGAGCCAATACATGAAAGTCAATGTCGGGTGTGAGAGGCACTTTTTTGGTATGAACCCTAATTATCGCCTCTCGTCCTTTTATGTCCGGTTTGGGAACGATCACCTGCCTATCAAATCTTCCCGGCCTAAGAATGGCTGGATCAAGGGTGTCGGGCCTGTTAGTCGCGGCTATCACGATAACGCCCTGGGTCCCATCAAAACCGTCCATTTCAACAAGCAGCTGATTTAATGTTTGTTCCTTTTCATCATGTGTATTAACTCCCCTGTGACCTCCAACAGCATCAAGTTCGTCAATAAATATAATACAAGGAGGATTTTTTTTGCTCTCAATAAATAGATCTCGCACTCTTGACGCTCCAACGCCCACAAACATCTCTACAAAGTCCGATCCAGAGATTGAGGAAAATGGAACGCCTGCTTCTCCGGCAACCGCGCGGGCAAGAAGGGTTTTCCCTGTTCCTGGAGGGCCAATGAGAAGCACGCCTTTGGGCATTTTCCCGCCAAGCCGCGTGAACTTTTGTGGATCCTTTAAAAAGTCAATGATTTCCTGAAGCTCTTCTTTGGCTTCATCTACCCCCGCCACATCGGCAAATGTTATTTTTTGGTCGTTGGGAGAAAAAAGCTTGGCTTTTGATTTTCCGAATCCGATATATCCTCCAGCACCTCTACCAAGGGACGATGAGCGTCGCATGAAATAAATCAACACCCCGAGAAATAAAAGCGTGGGTCCCCAGCTAAATATTACCAAAAGCCAACTTACCGGTTCCGGGATAATATTCACAGCGCTTCCGCTCTTTCTTAATTCATCAATCAATTCTAAAAAACGAGGATCTTGGACTATAACTCTAGTGCGATATGTATAGAATCCATCTGAAAATTCAACAATATTCGGTTCAATTAAAGCCAGCCTTTCTATTTTTTTGGCTTCAGCTTGTTTGAAAAGTACGTTTTGGCTGACTTCCGTTGACCTAGCTTTATGATCCATGCCTCTGAAAATCACGAGTATGCCGAGTGCTACCAAAATCCAAACAAAAATACTCCATAGCAGATTTTTCTTTTTCACCTTTTTGCCTCTTTTGTTATTGCTTTTCTCAGACTATCACGGGAAATGCTAATTGCCAAATGAATTTAAATGATGTTTAAAAAATTTTAATCAAAAAGAAAAATGGCTAGTCGTGCCGCCATTACCTGATATACTGATAATGGATACTTGTCATAATTAAAGTGGTGGGCAATGTGAGAAAATCTGCTTTTATTATTGCCTGTGTTTTTTCGGCTGGATGTTCGGGGTTGATTTCCGGCAAAAGCTTGCCCGGCCAAGGATCCGAAGTCGCCAAAAGATATTTAATGGCAAAAATTCCGGAACTTTTACCGGGAGAAATCGCATTAGCCGTTATGGGAGAGAGCACAGAGCGAGAAGACCTCCTTTTTGTTTATAAGTCAGAAAAGATAACCGGCATAAACAGGAACGACATTATTTTTGGAGAATTTTTTAAATCAAAGAAGAATAACGCCAAATTAGCCGTACTTCTTCCCGGCAAGGGAGAGAGTATTTCTACGGATTGGCCTGCTAGAACTTTGGCGGAAAGGGGGTTTGACGTTGTTAGATTTCTGGCGAAATTTACAATTTTTGATTTAACGCTGCTTGATCGGAAAGAGCGCTTTACAAAAACGGAATTTGAGGGGTTCGCGAAAGTTGTCGCTGATACCTTTGAAACTCGCTACAATGATTATTTGAACATAATCACGAAATTAAAAGAAGCAAACTCTTACTCTAGAATAGGAATTTCGGGAGTTAGTCTGGGCGGAATATCGGCTTATTATTTAAGCGGCGCGCATCCGGAAATTTTTCAGAGCACCGTGGGCATTACGACTGGCGGCGATTTAGCGGGCATTTTAATGAGCTCCGCGGAGTCGGGGATTGAAAGAATTCGTGAGGAAATTTTTAAAAAGTTTGGCATTGCCGAAGACGAGGCCCTTAAAATTCTAAGAGCCGAGCTAAAGCATATTGATCCGCTTAGCGTAGCGAAAAACATCAATCCCGAATCGGCGCTTTTGGTGAGCAATATTCTTGATAGTGTTATTCCTCATAGATTCACAAAGAAGCTTTGGGAAGCTGCCAATCGGCCCACATGGAAACTCGCTGTTATTAAAATTCCGATTTTTTGGCTCCGCGATTACTCGTTTTGGCTTGATGGCCATTATAGCGCGGGCCTCGCCCTTTTTGTTCCTATTCCGTTATTTGAGTTCTGGGGACCCTTTCTTTTGCCGGGAATGCCATCCACTCTTGATTTTTTGATTGTTCGGCATTTTGAAAGAACCCTAAAATAAAGGAGCCATCTCCAAGAGATTTTAAACAAACAAAATCCCCGCGAACATCCATGAAGATGCGGCGGGGATATTTTTTACCACAAGAAATGTGATAATTTTCTTTTTATATTTTCTAATCCTATATCTTTAAAGAAACTTGTTTCTGGCGGATAGGCCCCCCACACCTTACTTATGGTGAAGAATGCCTGCCCTTCCCATTTATCTTTTTTATTATTTTCCAATGCAGTTCCCCGTACCCCCAAAATATATGACGCTCCCACAACGCGCCCCATGTCGGCCGTGACAAATGGCTTCATTGTATTGACGTTCAGATCGCCGCTTACAGCGGCAAGATATGGGAAGAGAAATAATTTTGGTCCGATACCAACGGTACTTTGCCCCGCAATGCTCTCGTACCTGTAATTTCCAGCCAATACAAAATGTTCCGTAAAAGTTTTCTGTATATCAAGCTGAATTCTCTCCGCTACGTCCCTTTCGTTAAAAATTTTATCTCTGATATCAGGCAAAAACTTTGCCGGCTGTGATCCGCCGCCAGTGAGCGTATAAGGGTAGAAATACGAAAGCTCTATCTCATACGCGCGATATTTGAAATTGACATTGGGCCACATGACAAGAGTGAGTCCGCTGCTTGCGGTGTAGATATTGCCGTCCAATTCAGGTCTTGCGCGCAACGTGTAAATTTGGGACTCCAAAATAGCAATCTCATTTTGCCGCTCCGAGCACCGCAATTTTCTGTCGAAAATAACCGCCGCGTCTCCCTTCAAGTTGCTACATTCAAATCTTGCCTCGCTCTTTGCTTCTTCAAATGGGTCAAGGTTGCGCTGGTACGAGGGCGTTTCAAAGGTGAACTCATTGGTGGACGATGGCATATCGAGCCGGAATGACGACATTCCCTTTCCCCATTTTCTGAAGAGATTTCGCGCTTCCAATTGGCGCGATTGGTTCTGGAGCGCGAACTTAAGGGGTTCGGTGAAGGCATCCTTTACTAATTCTGACATCACCTCTTCGGTGCGCGGGCTATATCTTGAATAGGGGAGCGGCTCGAATTCAAGCCAGAAGTTGTTGATTATTGCGGTCTGCTCAAAATAACGGAAATTGGGATCATATAAGATCCACTCATTCTTTTTCTCGTTCGCGACCCCCAAGATGGTTGTTGGCCATAGTTTTTCCACAGCATCTTCATAGATGCTTGTTGGAGTAGCTTTTCTTGTATTGGGGCTCTGTGGCTTCACGCTGGGCAGGGATTTCTCGTTATCCACCCCGTTCTTATTTTGAATTGTCTTGCCACGTATTCCCCAAACATACGATCCAATGATTCGGCTGCCGTGAATTGTAATAACTGGCTCTATAGTCTTTGAATCAAAATTCTCAACTTTTCCCGTTTGTAAAAAGTATTCTGATATAGTAGGAGCCGATTCCGCCACATTGCAAAACAGCATAACAAGAACCGTCGTTGCAAGCCAAATCCCGCTTGTTTTCAAGTTATACTCTTGTCTCACGTGACTCCCTCTTGCTTTATGTGAACTATACTGCTTTCACTCTATCTTGATTAAAATGCAAAAGCAAACCGGGCAATGAAAGTTCGATAAGCAGCGCTAATGGCCCAAAACAAAGCCAATCGAACTTCTGCTACCCGGCAAATCTTGGCTTTGGGTTAAGATTGCGGCTGTTTTGGCGTCACGATATACTAATATTAGCCTTTCATTGAAATGAAGGATGGTCTGCGTGATAATGCCCCGCGCCGCCGCCATGCTTTTTTTGCTATGCTTTTTCCCCGCCTGCTCTTTTTACTTTCCTCGCTCTAACCAAAAAAACATGGCGACTGCGAAAGAAATAGCCGGGTGTATCCGTGATGCTGAATGCCGGCAAACGTTTGTGGTTGCGCATCGCGGCAACGGGTTTGGTGTTCCGGAAAATTCAGCCGAAGCGGCGCGTCAAGCGATACGGGCCGGTATTCCGGTGATAGAAGTTGATGTTCGGTATGGTAGCGACTATATTCTCTACTGCCTCCATGATCACTCCTTAGATCGCACAACCGATCACAGCGGCAATTTAAAGGACCTCGCCCCAGGAGAAACTATGCGAGTGCGCCTAAAAAATAGTCGGGAGCTTTTGCCTTCATTTTTTGATATATATCGCGAAACACAAGGTAGGGCCGTACTGGTGGTTGATTTTAAGAGTGATGCCGTAGAATATTTGGCGCACTGGATAAGTATTTTTGGTTCGTTTAATGATGTAATTTTTTATGTCAACAACAGAGCAGAATTAAAATCAGTGGCGCGCATGAAAACAGAATATCCCGATCTGATTGTGATGGTGGGCATCAAGAAGTGGAGCGATGTTCGGCTTGTTAAATCTATGTTTCAGCGATACCCGGAAATTATAAGCATTCGCTTCCCGCTCGCGCTTCACCGCGATGTTGCGTTTTTGCATGAGCGCGGAGTTAAATTTTTTGTGGATTCTCTGGTGATCCCGCCGCCCTGGCAGTATATCCCTCTTAAGTTTTTACTTACCGCCGGAATTGACTTTATCCAAGTGGACCACCCGCTTTTTCTGAAAAGCATTTTGTAATACTGCCTTACCGGCAGTATTTTAATGATGATGATTGTTTAGTGCCTGTTTTTATGGTAATTTAAGTGTGTTTCTGGCTGTAGTATAGTGGTAGCCCCTAAGCAAAGCGAAGCTTGCTACGGGGAAATATATATGCCCTGCCCCATTAGTAATTATCGGAGCGTAGTATAGTGGTAGTATATATGCTTTGGGAGCATAAGGTCCGAGTTCGATTCTCGGCGCTCCGACCACCCCTCGTAGTTCAACGGATAGAACGGAAGGTTTCTAACCTTTTAATGGGGGTTCGATTCCCTCCGAGGGGACACTTTAGAAAAACGCAAGCTAGAGGAAGCCGCCTCGCTTCGCTCGGCGGCCATTTCGAAGCCGCCTCGCTTCGCTCGGCGGCCATTTCGTATTGAATTTTGGGGGCAAAAACGAATTGGCGGTTTCGCAAAATATGGTTCGCGCCGATGTTTTTCTTCGGGTTCTTTTGCAGTTTTTGCCTCTTGAAAAGAGGCGACAATTTCAAGTTTTTCTTTGGCGGCAAATTCAGAAAGCTCAACGAGTTGAGCTTCAATCGAAAGCACTTGCCTGTCGTCATCTTCCGTTGATTTGCGAGCATAGATTACATAACGCATAGTTTTGTTGAACTAAAATTGATTAAAAATTTTTCCGTCCCCCAAACGAAACCGCCAATTCGTTTTTGCCCCCAAAATTCAATACGAAATGGCCGCCGAGCGAAGCGAGGCGGCTTCCTCTAGCTTGCCTTTTCCTAAGGTGTCCAGTATTCTTGAAATAGTGCGAACCGTTTTCGCCGCCTGCGGCGGCGAGGAAAGCCCCCCGCGAAAAATCCGAAAGGCGGTGGAGCCACACCGATAAAAACCGCAGAAGAACCCGAAGAAAAATATCGGCGCGAACCATATTTTGAATTTGGGGAACGGAAAAATTTTTAATCGTAAAATACATAAGATTTAAACCAGAAAAACAGCAGAAATGCTGATTTTTTGTTTGCTCTTGACATTCCATATAAATATTGCTATACTTGTAGCAGGAATAATGGTTCGGGATAGCGGCAAAAGGCCGTTTTCCCATTGAAAACCCAAACATCCGAAAGGAAAGGAGAAACCGATGCCGACAGGATACACAGCAGACCTGAACGACGGGAAGCAGGTAACGTTCTCGGAGTTCGCCATGAAGTGCGCTCGCGCCTTCGGCGCTCTCATCGAGATGCGCGACGATTCGCTCGATGCGCCAATCCCCGATGAATTCCGACCCAGCAACTACCACCTCGACGCAATCGAGACGGCCAAGAAGCGTCTCGCCGAAGTCGAAAAGTGGAGTAACGCACGGGCGGAGAGAGAGGCCAAGAAGGCCTTCGATGACGAAGTTCGCTCGAGCAAGAAGTATGGCGAGAAGAACGAGAAGACCGGGCGAGCTTACATCGCCATGCTCAAGCAAGCGGGAAAGTGGGTTCCGCCCACCAAAGATCACGAAGGCCTCAAGAGCTTCATGATCGATCAGCTCGCGGAAAGCGTCGAGTTCGACTGCCTGCACACACCTACGATGCCACAGCGGCTCTCGGGCAAGCAGTACCGTACCCAGCTCGTCAAGAACGCACGGCGAGACATTGCATACCACACCAAGGAGCACAACGCCGAAGTGCGGCGTGCTCGCGAGAGAAGCGAGTGGGTGCGTGAACTCCGGCACAGCTTGAACGGTGCCAAGTAGCAAGGACTGAGCAGACCAACTGCTTCCCGCTATGTCTTCGGACCTAGCGGGTTTTTTCTTTTTATTATGTTTGATTTTTAATTGAATTAAATTCATAATTAAATTGCCGCCAAAGAAAAACTTGAAATTGTCATCGGTGCGGCTCCGCTGCCTTTCGGATTTTTCGCGGGGGGCTTTCCTCGCCGCCGCAGGCGGCGAAAACGGTTCGCACTATTTCAAGAATACTGGACACAAGTCAAAAAATAAGCGCTGGAGCGCTTATTTTGTAAGTTCGTTTTTGAAAGTTTCAAAAATTGTATCGGCGTATTTCGCGCCCAACTCGTCAAGCGCTTCTCTTAATTTTCTTCTGTCGCCAGAGATATTTTTCGTAAAATGAAATTCTTTTAGATAAGTTTTGCGCCCCTGAAGTTCGGTGAAGGTCGGCTCATAAGTTGCGCCATCGCCATCCCAAAGGGCAACGTTGATGTAAATGGAAATTTTTAAGACTGTAAAAGTAGTGTCAGTATATACACCCAATGAGTTCGCTATTGTGTATGGCCATTGCTTTTTCTCTTCACTATAGCTTTTGAAAAACGGGTTCCACAACTCGTCAAATCTTTTCTTTAGGGCTTTGTTAAAGGCAAGAGAATATTCCGTATCTTGATAGAGTCCCCACCAAAAAGCTACCTCTTGTATTGTGGAAGATAACCCCTTCAAATCCCAACCCGTTCGGTGTTGCGGACAAATGACGCGCGTAATTTTTTGATAAGCTGTTTTTTGGAACACAGCCCGAGCTTCTGGTGTCACATATTTATTCGGTTCTTCGCCGCTTAACACATTCCATCCAATTAGATAAGCCGCCGGAATGGTTTTGCCATACAAAACTATCGCCGTACGACTTCCCTCAACAGTGCTGATTTTCTGGATTTCTGTTTTAAGCGCGAAAAGTTCTTTTGGTTCAATCCACGCCACCCTGTCGAGCCCCTGCTTCAAAAGAACTTCAAAATCACCGTGGCACTGTTCTGACTCGTAGTAGGCGGAAGCGCTACTTGCGAAAACCATGATAACCATTGCGCAGATTAGCGTTGTCAATGACTTCATCCGAAAACCCCTATTGTTTTTTTCAATTCAATTAACTATCCGTAGCGTATCACCTAAAAATTTTTTGTAAAGTACAAAGTATTGAAGGATTTAAAAAATTAGTGTAGGATACACTCAACAATTTAATATGCCGCAGTAGCTTAATGGTAAAGCACTCGCCTGAAGAGCGATTGAAGGCAGTTCGATTCTGCCCTGCGGCACACTTCGGCTAGTTTAGTGCAGGCAACTTTGGGCGGTATGCCCAACATAAAATCAGCTTTATAAAGCTGATTTTATGTTGCATAATTATTTTATGTTTAAAAAAATTATAAATAGTTTTATGAATGCTTTTCGCGGTCTTCGGCTTGCCTACAAGCATGACCAAAGTTTTCGCATGGAGATGTGGGCAAGCCCCATTATTCCCATATTTGGATATTTTTTTTGGCCTTTGGAAAATTATGAGATTTTATTTTTGGCGCTCTCGCTCGCGTTAATTTTTATAACTGAACTTATTAATACTGCCTTTGAGCGGGCTCTGGAGCGCATCCATCCGGAACGCCACGAGTTAATTAGGATTAGTAAAGATATTACCGCGAGCGCGGTTTTGATCGCGGTGATATTTGCCGGCTGTGTGTTTTTCGCGATAGCATATCGTCACTTCTTTGCTTATTTGCCGAATTCTTTTATGCTATAAGAGGCTCATGTAAAAAAGAGGAGCGTCAAATGTCATTGGTAGTAACCGAAGCGGCTTTGCAAAAAATCAAAGAAGTTCTGACAAGAGAACAAAAACAATTCATGCGGATTAAGATAGTGGGAGGGGGATGTTCCGGGCTTTCATATCATATGGAAACCGCGGATGCCGCAAATCCACACGACCGGGTGGGGAAATATACGCTTTCAACTGGCGGAGAGGTTCATCTCGTGATTGACCGTAAAAGTTTTGTATACCTCATGGGGTGCGAGATAGATTTCAAATCCACCATAGCTCAAAGTAGCTTCATATTCCATAATCCTAACGCCAAAAGCTCCTGTGGCTGCGGCACTTCGTTTTCAGTTTAAAAACCTGGGATACGGATTTTTTCTTGTGCAAACCCGACGTTCTGTCACAGAGCGTTGGGTTTGCAAGTATAGTTATGTTATGAGAGGATAAAGAAAAATATGGTGCCCATGGTGTAATGGTTAACACCGGAGTTTGTGGAACTCCTGATACGAGTTCGATCCTCGTTGGGCACCCCCAAATAAAAAACAGTCTTATTGGTTGTTTTTTTGATTATATTAAGGTATAAAAAGGGTAGAATAATCTAAAAAGGACCCCGAAATGACGCAGCGAGATTCCGCGGTCGCGCTTATCCGGCCGAAAACACTTTCCGGCTATCAGGAGATGTTTGGCTATATTTACGGCAAAGTTAATAAAAAATACAGCGATGATGCCTTGTTTCGCCGTCTGGGAGAAGAAATATCTAAGCTTATGGAAATTGCGCGGAAAGATTATCGAAGAGATTTTTTGGCACAGCTTCCAAGAATTTACTCATGGTGGAACGCGTTCGCAAGCAGAAAAAGAATTGTTTTGCAAGAGGCGCTTTGGCATAAATACCCGGGCGTCTGTGGCCATTGCCTTCGCGAGCAAAATTGCACCTGTGGAGTTGAACATCCGGATATTTCCAAAGAAGAAAAAGAGAGCATACTTCGCAGACTGCGACGCGATCATGCAAATCGTGAACCATTCTCTATTTCAGATCATCAATCTCTTCATGCCAGACTGTATAAGCAGCAGAATGCTCGAATTATGCCCATCCAAATTGCCGCCCATGTTTCTGAAGAGTGGGGAGAAATAAGTGAGGAAGACCGGCATGGGAATTGGAGCGGCATATGCAATGAGATGGCGGATGTTGCTTCATGGATTTTTGCTCTGGCGACCCGCCTTGAAATTAGCGTTGAGGGCGCGGTCTGGAATTTATATCCATATGAATGTGAAAAGTGCCACAAAGATGTTTGTGAATGCAAGGGAGTTGTATAAAATTCGTTATTCGTTTGCCAAAGAAGCCGCACAGGGCTTCTTTTTTCGTTGCTTGACCTATATTTTGGAGCTTTTATAAACAAAATATAGTTGTAAGCAACAGAACCCCGCACTTATTTGATGTAAAATATTATTTTAGCAATGCTAAAGCCGCAGGCGCTTTCGCACTCAAAACCAAGCAAAGTAGAAGATGAAATATGAAATAGGTGCGTGGGTATTCTAAACAACATTCCAATATTATTGCGAATGTCGTAATGTTGCTGCGCAATATGTGAGGGGTTTTTGCAAGACTTGCCTTTTTTTTTGTTCCATGTTAAGTTTTTATCAGAATTTGAAGTGTTAAAAATAAAAAGGAAAGCAGATGCCTTACGTTCCAAGCAAGAAGACTGACGGCAAGTCAACCGATAGAGAAGTTATTGATGCAGCCCTTGAGCCGCTTGCAAGAAGTGTCGCGGCAGAAATAACAAACAACTTTTCTTTGCGCAAGATTTATGGTCGGGTTTTTGTCGGGGTTGCCGGTAATTTAAGAGATATACTCGCGGACCCAAACTTGGTTGGTGTTGAACCGGAATGGCATCTCGCCATGGCGATCTATGAAACTGGTGCTAAATATGGCTATGAAGGAGCTTATCTTGGAGAGTTCAACTATGCGATCACGCGCTTTATCCAGCTAGTTCCACAATTTAAAGTTGAGAGGGGAGACTGGGAGAAGAAAAACGAATTGCGCTATTGGCTTTATGCCGAAACTGTTTCAGCTTTACGAGCCGCGGAAAATAGCGTCGAAGCTTATAATATCGGACTAGATGGCGTTTTCCGAGACATCAAAGATGAATATAAGTGGGAGGTAAACCGTTCTTATGAAATCGCGCAGATTTTGAAAAGTGGTCATTGCTATACCACTCCTTTCTATAGTCGACCAGTCGAACTCGTTGATGAAGACGACAAGCATATTGGTTATTTAGAAATTCCCCTTGAACGCACTCCGGAAACGCTAAATGTTGATATTCTGCCATACAAACTTGTTCTGAAGAAAAAGTAAGAAGAAGATAATGGCTGAACCAAAGCTAACACGAAATCAAAAAGGCGAACCGATGCATTATTCGGTTGGCGCTGTAATTATGAGAAATGGGAAGTATCTTTTAATGGATAGAGACATGGAACCGTTTGGTTTTGCTGCGGTTGCTGGTCATATTGGTGATGATGAAACTGTGGAGGGGGCGCTTTGCCGCAAGATTTGCGAAGAAAGTGGCCTAAAGATACAGAGAATTGCTTTTTTATTTGGAGAAGAGGTTCCTTGGAACTTATGCTTGGAACTTATGCAGGGTAGGCGTCTCGTCTCATTATTGGTATCTGTATTCGGTAGAAGCCGAAGGTGTGGTACTTAAAAATGCTGAAGCGGCAAAAGCTATTGGGTGGTATGCGCCCAGTGAAATGAAGCATCTGACTATGGAGCCAGTGTGGAAATATTGGTTTGAAAAACTCAGGATTTTATAAAAATTGAAACTTGTGGCTGCGTACTCACGCGGCCTTTTTCGTTGCTCGACCTGCAACTTGGAGCGGGAAGCGGCTCGCAAAATTAATAAAACGCGATTATACTGGTAGTGACGAATCCAGACAGAAGCAACTCAATAGAGTTTATTATCGAACGAGATTTAACAGGATTAAAAAACTTTTACTATTTAACTAAATTTGCACGGTCACGCAAGCGTGGCCTGCTTCTAACGGAATGAAAAAGAAAATCGTTGTAATAGGCGGCGGCACCGGGGTCTTTACCGTGTTATCCGGACTCAAAAATTACAGTACTGATCTGGCTGCTGTGGTTAATATGTCCGACGATGGCGGCTCTACCGGAATTTTGCGGGAAGAATTTGGCATTTTGCCGCCCGGCGATATCCGGCGCGCACTGGTGGCGCTATCCAGATCCGATAACAAAATCCTCTCGGATCTTTTTAATTTTCGCTTCAATAAAGGCGCGGGACTTACCGGGCACAACTTTGGCAACCTGATGATAACGGCCTTAGAGCGAATTACCGGTGACTTTGCGAGCGCGATTCACGAAGCTTCTAAAATTTTGTCGGTTGACGGGAGGGTGATTCCCGTAACACTGAATAATTCAAAACTTTACGCCTCATTGGAGGATGGCACCCTTATTAAGGGCGAAACAAACATTGACATACCAAACCATGATGGGCGGCTAAAAATTAAAAAGGTTTGGCTTAGGCCCGGCGCCCAAATTAACCCCAAAGCCAAAAAAGCCATTTTAGACGCTCGCGCGGTAATTATCGGACCCGGTGATTTATTCACAAGCATTATGCCCAACTTGCTGGTTGCCGGAATGAAAGAGGCGCTTCGGGCGTCAAAAGCCAAGAAAATTTATATTGTAAATTTGATGACCAAATTCGGCGAGACTAACGGGTTTAGCGCCGAAGATTTTATAAAAGTGATTAGCGATGCCATCGGCGGAGAGTCTCTTGATTATGTGATTATAAATAATAAGATGCCCTCGCTTGCAAGACTCAAAAAATACGCGGAAGAAAAATCGCTTTTAATAAGCCACGGTGATTTGCCGCCAAAACCAACCCCCATTGTCGGAGATTTTTTGCGCAATCGCGAGCTTATACGCCACGACCCCGATAAGCTTGCAAAAACTATATTGTCGTTAATATAATTCGAATTTGCGAATTATATCCGGATGCCACGAATATCGGGAGCATTCGGACGTTATTTGTTAATGAGGATTATGCTCATGAAAGATAAAAAAATTCAAAAACTTATTAAATTGGAGCAAAAGCGGCAGAAAGAGACGATTAACCTGATAGCGTCGGAAAATTTTGTTTCAAAGGATGTTCTGGAAGCGCTGGGTTCGGAGCTCACCAATAAATACTCTGAAGGGTACCCGGGGAGGCGCTACTATCCTGGGAATCAATACTATGATGAGATTGAAAATCTTGCCAAAGAACGCGCCTTGAATCTTTTTGGGCTTAACCCCGAGGAGTGGGCGGTGAATGTCCAGCCCTATTCCGGCTCTCCGGCGAATTTTGAAGTCTATGCCGCTCTCATGAATCCTAACGATACCTTAATGGGTATGGCCCTCTCATCCGGCGGGCACTTAACGCACGGGCACCACGTTTCTTTGACGGGAAAGTTTTGGAGGTCGGCGCAATATGTAACGGGGAAAGACGGCTGGATTAACTACGATGAGGTGGGGCGACTGGCTGAAAAAGAAAAACCAAAAATTATCGTGTCCGGCTTTACCGCCTATCCGCGAGCTATTGATTTCAAAAGATTTGGCGAAATTGCCAAAAAAGTCGGCGCTTATCATGTGGCTGACATCTCGCACATTGCCGGACTTGTCGCGGCCGATCTCCACCCCTCGCCCTTCCCACACGCGGATGTGGTGATGACGACTACGCATAAAACACTTCGTGGTCCAAGAGGCGCAGTGATATTCGCGCGCAAAGACCCAATGCTTAGACTTCGTAAGTCTTCAAGGACTTACGAAGTCACCAAGTTGAGCATTGCCGAAGCAATTGACAGGGCTGTTTTCCCCGGGCTTCAGGGCGGCCCGCACAATAACGTGACGGCGGCGAAGGCCATTGCTTTTTACGAAGCGCCCCAGCCGAGCTTCAAAAAGTATCAGGCGCAGATTATAAAAAACGCTAAAGCACTCGCGGATGAGCTTACAAGATTGGGTTTTTATTTAGTAACGGGCGGCACGGATACGCACCTAATTCTGATTGACTTAAGGCAATCAGAATTAGACCATGAGCGACCTGTGGTGAGCGTAGCCGAACCAAGTCGAAGGGTTGCCTTGGATGGTGCGACAGCTGAAAAGAAACTGGAGAAAGTTGGCATCATCGCGAATCGCAATACCGTTCCTGGCGACACCTCACCCCTTAAGCCGTCGGGGTTGCGATTGGGCACTCCGGCAGTTACTACTCGCGGCATGAAGGAAAAAGAAATGCGCGATATTGCGCGGCTGATGTACATGGCCTTGACTACAAACAACTCTTCAGATATAAAGAAATCAGTTCTAACGTTAGCAAGGAGAAGATAGGTGGTCATCATATTACAATTGATTTTGTTGTTGGGCGCTTGCTTGATTGTCTATCATTATTTTTTAGGGAAGAACAGTCCAGGGCGCATATTATGGGATGGTCGGGCGCGGGATCAGGGATCAACATTGCTGGCCTGGTTTTTTGTAAGTTTTGGCTTGTTTTTGATGATTGCTGTAATTATGTCTTCTTTGCATTTGTGGGGGTGTATTTTCTTGAGCTGATATGAGGGGCCACGCGGCCTCTTTTTTAGTTTTGGTGATATTGGGTTATGTGCCATACTTAAACAAGAGTCAAATAAAAGGAGTCTAACTTGAGGTTCCGCTTGCGGATGCTGCTCTTAATTTTTTTACTTCTCACTTCCTATTTTGTTTACAGACAAATAAATTTTCCTAAAGTTCCTCAAGTGGAAGCTGCCTATGAGTGCGTGAAAATTTTACCGGTTGCGCCCTATAGAGACAAAAATAGCTGCTATACAGGCAGCTCGCTAAAACTTCTCTTTACAGACGGCATTTTTCTTGGTGGCAAAATACAAGAAGAGAAAGATAAAGATTATTTTGATTTTGACAACCGTGATACAAAGCAGTTTTTGCTTGATATGAAGTATGGCGGCTGGGTATGCTCAAATCTTTTCACGGCGATATAGGAGTGTGAGATACGAACATAAATCAAACCCAAATTAAACCCCGCCTTTCTGCGGGATTTGTTGTTGTGTTTAGGTCTCTACGAGGCCCGTCCTCGTAGAAGCGCTTGACAACTGAGGATAAAAATGAATTACTGGTTGTAGCGAGTCATTTTAATAAAACGGAGTAAGGGGTGTTATTTAAAAAAGTCCATCTTAGAGAACTGAATAGGACAGTTCACGCAGGCGTTGCCTCCACGGAATTGGGCGATGCCCTACCATCTTCTGCTCAAGGGCTCGTTTCAAGGGAAGGCGCAATGGCCATGCTTAATTATTTAAAAATTGTGGAGAATGACGATCAGTTGGCTTTTGCCACGGCCTGGATTCTGGACTACCACGACTTCAAAATTGATTTAGGAGTTAGCCCCAAACATTTGCGTTTGCGGCTTCTGCGCAACAGTCGCGATCCGCGGCAGTATCTAATTTTTTATAATGCAATGAGAAAAGTCGATATCGCCGACCTTCCCCTGCCAAAAAGCGGGAATGTAATTCAGTTTGCGATTCGCCCTCGGACAGTTAAGGGTAGATTATAGCGCATATTAAAACAGATGATCCGGCCGATGCCTCGCTTCTCCATTGCTGGAGGGGCGAGGCAAAATAATTTCTGGACTTCCGATGTCCAAAAACTTAAGATAATATTTGAGGCATCGGAAGTCCTAAAATGAGCAATTTAATACTATGGCAATTATAAATGGAAAACAGATAGCAGAAAATATTTTAGAAAAACTGAAGGCACAGCCCAAACCCAAAAATTTTTTGGCTGCCGTGCTTGTTGACGACGATGAGGCATCAAAGAGTTTTATAAAACAAAAAGAAAAAGCCGCTAAAGAGCTGGGCATAGACTTCCGTTTGTATGAGTTCCCGGAAACAGTAAAGAATGACGAATTACGCGAAGAAGTTTTAAAAATCGCAAATCATAGGACTTGCGGGGGGATAATAGTTCAGCTCCCGCTTCCGGAGCACGTGAAGAAGCACTATATTTTAAATGTTATCCCGCGCGAGAAGGACGTGGATGTTTTGGGCGAGCGCACGCTCGGAGCGTTTTATACCGGCCGGAATCCGGTTTTGCCCCCTGCCGTCGGTACTTTACAGGATATACTATTGGTTATTGGCTATACCCTATCAACTAGCAAGGTTGCAGTAGTCGGCTTGGGGTTTTTGGTCGGGAAACCGATATCGGTGTGGCTTCAAGGCAAAGCGAAAGAAATTATTCTCTTTGACGAAGGAAGCGACTTCTTGCTCTTAAAGGAAGCCAACCTCGTAATTTCTGGTGTTGGTAAAGCCGGTATTATAAAGCCAGACATGTTGAACGAAGAAGCGGTCGTTATTGACTTTGGCTACGACAACGGCAAAGGTGACTTTGATTCTTCTTCACTAGACCCTAAACCCCAAACCCCTAGACGGGCGAGCCCATCGGGCTTTAGCCTAAACCCTATTTCCTATACTCCCACCCCTCACGGTACCGGCCCGATACTGGTTGCGAAACTTTTGGAGAACTTTTATAAACTTTGCGAAATTGCAAAATAGTACGAAATTACAAACTTCATTGATTTTTATATTTTTACGTGGTACTTTTAAATCATGACAATAATTACAATACCCAAAAAACTTACCAAAGACGGCGACTTAATTGTTTTGCCTCGCAAAGAGTATGAGAAATTGTTGGAGCGCTCTATTCCCGTGACACATTTAACTGCAAAAGAAAAAAAAGCAGTTGAGCGAGGCAGAAAAGAGCTCAAAAGAGGCGACTTTGTAACGCTTGTCGATCTTCAGCATGAGCTTCGCGGTTCACGTAGCCAAAAGCGCTAAAAAGCACCTCAGTAGATTCCCAAAGAATGATAAAGGTAGAATTGTGAATGCATTGGACGAATTATCAAAAGATCCATACTCGGGAGATATAGAGAAGCTTGGCGGACAAGAAAACTCATGGCGTAGGCGGGTTGGCAACTATCGGATTTTTTATGATATCCGCATTGATTTAAAGCTGATTGAAGTGACCGAAATTAATCGGAGAACCAGCAGTACTTATTAGTTCCCCACGGTACCGGCCTGATACTGGTTGCGAAACTTTTGGAGAACTTTTATGTTTTGTCCACGGCTCACTCTAATAAATAATAATTGCAGTTTACAAGGTATAATTTTTGTTATATAATCTCGGTAGCCCACAAGGAGGGATCATGCTTCTCTTTCATCACTGCCGTCCTTTAGATAGCGTTTCTTTTGGGATAGCGAAACCAAATCCCCGACATGCCGACCCTGATTTTAAGGGGGCATATTTTTGGCTTAAGAGGGAGGTAGGTTTTTATCCTCTTTTTATGGCTGTTGGCAAGACAGAAGACGACTTGCGGCTTACAGGATATCAAGATAATTGGTGGGAAGACGGCGTTTACAAATATGCATATCGTAAGGGGCGAAGATTCATAAACGGAGCGCTATTTTCTTTCAGTAGTGCGGATGGTATTTTTATGGATTTTGCACAGTGGCATATTGCAATTAACAATTGTAATGGCAATAGAGAAACGAGTGATTATGAAAAACGGCTCATCTTTAAGCCGTCGTGGAGTCGCGCTAATTGGCTTAAGCACGCTCGAGATGGACACTCCGTTCAGCTTGTAGTGCCGGAACTTTACTTGCCGGCGGCAGGAAGAGTTTGGGCGAAAGACAGAAATACCAAGACTAAATTAGAAGCAATGGGTTTTATGCAAGTAGAAGTCAGTAAACTTTCCTACATGTAAAAAGAGGCCCCCTCGGCCTCTTTATTTTTGCCAGCAATTTTAACCAGCCAGGGCGACAATTTTCTTTTTGATTTCATTCAAAAGCTTCCTGTCTTCCTTCAATTTTTCTTTAGCGGCCTCATACCCATGGCCTATTTTTTCTCCCTCAAAGCTGTAGCTCGCGCCGGATTTTGTTATGGCGCCTTTTCCCACGGCAGTATTTAAAATATCGCCCTCATAGGAAATACCTTCTCCAAACATAATATCAAATTCAGTTTGCTTAAATGGCGGGGCAACTTTATTTTTTACCACTTTTACCTTAACCCTGCTTCCGACCACCTCTTCTCCTTTTTTAACCCAAGCGGCGCGTCTCACGTCAATCCTGACCGAAGAATAAAATTTAAGAGCCCGGCCTCCGGGAGTGGTTTCTGGATTTCCGAACATTATGCCTATTTTTTCTCGCAATTGATTTATAAAAATTACCATGGTGCCTGATTTGGCGGAAATTGCCGTAAGTTTACGGAGCGCCTGCGACATCATTCGCGCCTGAAGCCCCATAAACTGCGCCCCCATCTCTCCCTCAATTTCTTTTTGCGGGGTTAGGGCCGCGACAGAATCAACCACTACAACGTCAATGATGCCGGAGCGCACCAAGCTTTCCAGGATATTTAACGCCTCCTCTCCGCTGTCCGGTTGGGAAATCAAGAGTTCGTCAACTTTGACCCCCAATTTTTTGGCGTATTCCGGATCCATGGCATGTTCCGCGTCTATAAACGCCGCCTTGCCGCCTTTCTTTTGCGCTTGAGCCACTACATTTAGCGCTAACGTTGTTTTGCCGGATGATTCCGGCCCGAAGATCTCAACTATCCTGCCCTTTGGCAGGCCGCCGACACCGAGGGCAAGGTCCAGAGAAAACGACCCAGTCGGGATAATGCTCACATTAACATGCTTAATCTCTCCGAGCTTCATTATGGCGCCTTCGCCGAATTTCTCTTGCAGAGAAGACATCAACTTATTTAGTTCTTGCGCTTGATCCTTAATCTCTGATTTCTTGTCGCTTACGTCTTTTTGTTTGGACATAGTACAGCTAAATTAAAAATTAAATATCAAAGATTAAAATTATGGAGTTCGCCTTTGGCGAACAATCTTAATTTTTGATTTTTAATCTTTTATTTTTTATTTATGTTTATTGATATTACTACACCCTGGTCTCTACGGCAACAACAAAGATGTAGTGGCATGTCTCAAGCCCGAGAAATCTTTTCACCTTAAATTCCAAAATATTTATTCCGGGAGTTAGCTTCCATTTCTTATTAAAAGAACCGTCCTCGTTAATAATTATATTTTCTCCATTTACCGTGAGCTTATCTCTTGATTCCGCAAGCCCGCTCAATTCAAAGATCTCTTCGTTGCTTAAGAAAAGGGCTTCCACTGGAGCGGATATTTGTAAAAGCGGTTTGCCGACGATCACGTCAAATCGGAATAATCCGTAAGCGAAAAGCAATACAAGCACCGCCAAGCCCACAACCCTTCCCTTATTGATTTTTTGCAGAGAGAATCTATTTTCCGGAAGGCGATCTTCCGAGCCGGAAGTTTTTGTCTGCTCATCCTTTTTGAAGGCAGTCCACAATTCTTCACCATTTACGCCCGCAAGATTGCCGATTTTATTTAAATAACCGCGCACGTAAGGAGCGGGCGGCAAACTCCCCAAATTGCCCGAACGCATTGCTTCAAGATAGCGTTCCGGGATCCCGGTTGTTTCGCTTAACTTAGCAATACCAACTCCGTAGTTGTGCAGGGTTTCGTTGAATAATGTTTTAAAATCTTTGTCCATTTGGAAGTCCGCGAATATGGCGAATCCTAGCGTATATACGAATCTATTGGTTCACGTCGGATAAATTCGTATATTAGCTAGATTCGTAAATTCGTGGAGTTACTACACTTCTTCGTTTAAATATACCTCGCGTGGTTTCGCTCCGTCCCCCGGTCCTATGATACCTCGCGCCTCCATAATATCAAGCAGGCGGGCGGCCCTGGCGTAGCCGACTTTAAGGCGGCGCTGTAAGAGCGAGGCGGAAGCCTTGCCCGCCTCTCTCACAACTTCTACCGCGTCTCCATACATCAAGTCTTCTTCGTTGCCATCTTCGGAGAACTCGTCAAATACATCTTTGTCGTTTCCTATTTCGTGTGTGGATTGATTAGCGAATTCAATTTCCTCGTCATTTTTCAGGTCGCTATTTTTCTCTCTTATAAAATTCGCAACAATTCTGATTTCGTCTTCGCTCACGTAGGCGCCCTGGATTCTTTTTGGTTTTGAAAACTCGGCAGATATAAAAAGCAAATCGCCGCCTCCTAAAAGTTTTTCGGCTCCCGCGGAGTCAAGAATGGTTCTGGAGTCAACTTGGCTTGCGACTTGGAGTGCTATTCTGGTGGTTATGTTTGCCTTAATTAACCCGGTTATTACTTCGACTGACGGACGTTGGGTTGCCACTATAAGATGAATTCCTGTTGCGCGCGCCATTTGGGCAATGCGCACGATTGACCCCTCAATTTCTCTGCCATAGGCTGCCATAAGGTCTGCCAGCTCATCAATAATTATTACAATATATGGCAAGGCCTCCTTTTTATTCTGCACATTAAAGCTTTTGATGTCGCGGCTCCCGGCGGCCTCAAGAAGTCCATAGCGCCTTTCCATTTCGCTTATAGTCCATCGAAAAACCGCAACGGTTTTTTTCCCGTCTGTCACGACCGGAGCTATTAGGTGCGGCATGCCGTTGTACACAGAAAGCTCCACTCTCTTCGGGTCAATCATTATCATGCGCAAAGTTTCGGGAGAATTTTTATAAAGCAGACACAAAATCAAAGTATGCAGCATAACCGACTTCCCCGAACCGGTTGCGCCAGCCACTAATAAATGCGGCATTTTGGCAATATCAGAGAAAACTGGATTTCCTGTCACATCTCTTCCCAAAACAAAATCAAGCATGCCGCCATCGCTAAACTCTTTATAGTTCATGAGACTTCCAAGTCGCACTACGGCCGCGGCTTTGTTGGGCACTTCAATGCCAACCAAAGATTTTCCAGGGATGGGGGCTTCTATTCTTATGGGGTGAGCCGCGAGCGCTAACGCCAAATCTTGATTTAAGGCGTTTATTTTTGAGATCTTTACTCCTTCGGCAGGCTTTAGCGTATAGCGAGTTACTTTTGGCCCAACATTTATTTCTCCCATCTCAACGGCAATGCCGAACGACTCCAATGTTCTTTTAATAATATTGGCGTTCGCTCTTAAATCTCCAGAAGTCGGTTTTTCGGTAGAAGTTTTAAGGAGTGAAAGCGGTGGGGGCGTATAATCTCCGCTTATTGCCGCGAGCCCCGATTTTTTTCTTCTGCCGAATAATCCGCGCCCTTGTTTTGCATTCTCTTCATCTGCCCGCGCCTCCTCTTCTTCATCTTCTGCTTCCTCTCCATCCTCTTCTGACTCCGCGTCGTCTTTTTCGTGGGCTTCAATATTCTCCTCTTCTTCGGGAGTTAGTACTTCATCCTCGGAAGAGACATTGCCGCGAGCGAAAGGGTTTTTTATTTTTATGGGAGTATTCAGGGTTGCGATAAGGGAAGCGATAAAAAATGCTCCAGTTAGAACGAGCGCCGCCATATAACCGAATGGAGCCTCAATAATTCCAATTATGGAACCCAAAAGGCCGCCGCTTTTTGGGGAAACTATATCAATAATGCCCAAGCTTGAGAGAAAAAGCAGAAACGATCCGAAGATTGTAATGCCCAAGACTCTTTGCCTCTTGGTTATTAGAAATATAAACGCCGCGAGGAACATCGTCACGGGAGCCAAGTAGTATCCCCACCCAAAGAGATAACTTAAGCTTTGGAAGATGGCATTTCCTGCCGGTCCGGCCTTGCCTAGGCTGGATAAAATTAAAATAATCGCTATGGCTGCGAAAAGCACCGCTACCACGCTTTTTTTGGCGTCTGGGTGAAGTTCAAAAAAATGCCCGATTTCCATGTTTAACAGGCCCCCTTCCTCGTTTTCTTCTTCATGTTTTTTCTTGCGCCCCATCCCTCACTCAAGAAAGAGCATTATCCGCCCTCTCTTATTTTTTAATTTATTTATCAACTTAATACTACTCGACCAAAAACATTTTATTTTACAGACAGAAACCCAAACTCTTTCTTGAGTGAGGGATTAATTGGATCTTAAGAATCCTCCGGGACTCTTTAGGATTTGTGTAAATTGATTTAATTTTTCAGTAAAATCTATATTTATAAACTTAATTGGCACATTGTTTTTTGCGAGTAAATTTTTTATAAACTTAGCGCCGACATCTCTGCCTTGTATGTTTTTGAACTCTTCAGCGCAGATAATTTTTTTGATGCCCACACTCAAAAGTTTTTTGGTGCAGAGCAGGCAAGGACTTACAAGCATATAAGCGGTGGCGCCGCGTAAGCTTTTTGTGCTGTGTAAAACGGCATTTTCTTCCGCGTGCAAAGTGCGCATGCAGTGACCGTCTATCATGAGATGCCCCACATCATCGCAGTGATCGGCGCCCGGCAGAGATCCGTTATAGCCCGCGCTTATCAAATGGTTATGTTCATCCACAATAAGACAGGCAGTGCGCAAGCGATCACAGGTGCCCCTGGTAGAATAAAAGAGCGCCTGCATCAACCAAAAATCATTAACATCAGGACGAGCAACCTTCTTTGTCTTTTTGCCACCATACTTCATGCCTTAATTTAATCACTTCACCTATAAGTTTGCAAAGACCAGGGTGGCGGCTTACCCGGCCGCTTTTGAGCTTTCTGGCTTATGGCGATGTAAATACCCACCGATTGGTGGGTTTGTTTTTATAATTCCGCGACTACATAAGGGTTCTGTGCGCCATTTTCTTTGGGCGAAATACGTAACGCTCCGAAGCCGTCAATTAAGCGATGTGCCACCCAGCGAGAATCAACCAGGGTTTCTTTTGTAATGGGGTCATTTAAGAGTAGTAGGCGCGACATGAATTTCAGCCAATTGTGCGGCTCCATAAGCTCAAAACCATAGTAATGGTAAGATTCGCCGCTTATAAGTATCACTCCGCTTTTCTCACCTACCGCTTTCATGGCTTCGCGGATGGCTTTGAGGTTTTTATCGGAAGGAGGCGGCTTGAAATCAACCAGGGGGATATGCAAAAAGCGTGGAGCGGTGCTGGTTACCGCGTAAGAGTGTACCGATAACCTGCAATCTGGCGCTAAAGACAAAAGTTCTTTTTCTATCGCTTCTTTATGGAGCACGTTCTCGCGTTTTAAGAAATCTACATAATCTCTGGTTTCATGGAGCAGGGCTTCCTTAACAAAATCCTTTTTTACTTTTCTTTCATGCAAATGTGGGCGCGCTTTGTAGGGACTTACGGCAATATGGGAGACGCACGCGTTTATTTCTACGATGTGCTTCACGACATCAATCGGAGTTTTCAATTTTATTCCTCGCAAAAATCATGTTTGCTGGCTTAAGCATAGCATTTCTACCTTATCCGTCTATTCCATAATATTTCAAATCGCGGAACAGTTCTTTATTGAGTTCAAAGTAGCGTTCGTTGATATCTTTGGGCTTTTCGTTCAAACTGATGACCAGAGCATCTTCCCACGAATGTAAGCCGCATGGGAATGAAACCCTTACTCCGCGAACGACTACCGCGTTTATAGTCCCACCAATCTGCATGGTTATATAATCGCGATGAATACCATCCATAATTACCAAGTGAGCCTCGTGCTGTTCTATAATTGGCGGCAGGTAACATGCCAATGCAGATACGCCATCTTTGTCTTCGCCGAAAACAAAGTAAGCTCCAAGTTCGGAAATGCCGCTTGGAATGGCAAACCGCCCAAAAAGTCCGGTGAGGCTTTCAAGTAAGCTTTGGTAATTTTCTCGGTATATAAACTTTTGACCGATTTTGAGGTGTCGCGGGTCAACTTTGCGCAACTCCACAGAAACATCAGAGAATGGTTTTTGGCCGTCAAAAGTCTTGATGTGCGAGATAAATTTAAGCAGCATTTTGGTTGTCATGGGAACTGGCGCGGCAGTAATATTTTCAAGATATCGAAGCGGCACAATACGCTTTATGTTTTTAAAGTTTGGCAGACAAAGATTGTCGCGAAAAGTCCTTTCTCCACATTCCAGTCGCCGCAGAAATTCTTCTTTCTCAATTTCCCATTCAGGAGAGTGGTTCACTTTTACATACCCATTTTTCTAAAAACTTAAATCAGTATAAAATAAGAAGCATAATAAGCAAAGCTGTGCACAACTTAAACAAAAAAATTATAGGCCTGGATTTAGACGGTGTGATTTTAGATCACACAAAAACCAAAATAGAACTTGCTGGGCAGTACGGCTTGACAATCGATCCAAGCGAAACGCCGTCAGATATAATGGAAACAAAAATAGAACCAGCGTTATATCAAGCTCTTCAGGCGAAGCTCTACAGTGACCACGCGCTTTCACTGAAAACACCTTTAATGCGGGGCGCCAAGGAGGGTTTGCATTACATAAAGTCTTTGGGAATACCTTACTATTTGATTTCTCGCCGCCGGGAACCAGAATACGCCATGATTTCGCTAAAATTTCACGATCTTTGGCCACAATACTTTGACCCCACGAATACATTTTTTGTGAAAGAGAAAAAGGATAAAGATATTAAAGCTAAAGAACTTCACGTTACTCATTTTATAGACGACGAACCAAGCGTAATTCAAGAGCTTATAAGTGTGCCGCAGAAATATTTATTTGATCCATTCTGCGTTTATACAAAAGCTCCAGCAGAGAGCAAGCGCGTTCATTCTTGGGAAGAATTTTTGCAGCAATTTTAAATTTTATCACGATGGATTTCTCTAATAAAAAAATTATCATCTTTGACCTGGACGGAACCTTAACCGAAAGCAAGGCGGATATGGATGCGGAAATGGCGGATTTAATCTGCCGTCTTTTGAAAGAAAAATATGTGGCGGTGATAGGCGGGGGCTCGTGGCGCCAGTTTGAAGAGCAGTTTTTGCGTCGGCTTTTGTGTCCTAAAGAGAATCTTCATCGCCTGCACCTGTTTCCTACCACTGCCACCAGATATTTTGAGTATGTGAACACAGAGTGGAAAGAGGTTTATGCCGATATTTTAAGCACAGAGGAGAAGACAAAAATTTTTGGAACATTTGCTAAAAGTTTAGAGAAAGCCGGTTATAAAAAACCGGAAAGGGTTTGGGGCGAACTTATTGAGGATCGTGATACCCAGGTAACCTTTTCCGCTCTCGGCCAACAAGCGCCGATTGAGGATAAAAAACAATGGAATAAGGCGAATAATGCTATTCGCGAAAAAGCCGCGACAATATTAAGAGAACTGCTCCCTGAATTTGAGGTAAGGACTGGCGGATTAACCTCAATTGACATTACTAAAAAAGGCATTGATAAGGCGTACGGCGTTCGGCAAATTGAGCGCGCTCTGCAGATTCCTATTTCCGAAATGCTTTTTGTGGGAGACGCGCTCTATCCAGGAGGCAATGATCACGCGGCTTTAGATACCGGGATAGAAGCAACACAGGTTAACGGTCCGCAAGAAACAAAGGATTTAATTCGGGGGTGGGTTAGGTAAAAAATATAAGAAGTGCCATGGAGCATAAAATAATCATTTTGGCAACGTTTATCCTGAGCGAAGTCGAAGGATAAGAAGTGTCATGGGTCATGGGGATAAGAAAGGCCGCCACAGCATTGCCGGGCGGCCAAGACGGTCTGGACATCCACGAGATCAGCGGACGATCGCGGGGATCACCCACAAGAAGAGAATTCCGAACCCCACCATTGGGAGAAGGAAATCTCTTGCGAAAAGCACGAAATCTCTGCTGACCACGATTTGGTAGATTGACTTCACCTGGCACCTCCTTAAGTTGCCCGAATTCTAAATACATCATAGCATAGAAGTATATAATCTGTCAAGTTTTTGATCCCCGTGGTATTTGGCAAATTTCAAGAAGTAGCAGAGGTGTCATGGCTAAATCATTTCGCTATTGGCGAAATTATCGCCCGAATATTTTGCCATGCAAAATATTTTAGGGGGCGTAGGAGTAAAGAAAAAGGCCCTTCTCCACAGAGTAAGGCCCGGAAAATCGTAGCTGATTTAATCTTTTTCAAAGAGAGCTGATTGTTGGCACTTGTCACTATCTTTACAAGCAGCGGAGCAGAAGACACACACTCCCACGTCGGTGATGTAGTGTTCGTACCTTCGTACTTTGCCACAACATGGACATTTCTCTCCGTGATATGATGGTATAAGCCATGATGTATGCAGTTTATACCGTTCAGCAACTGATTTCTCCCACGCACCAATGTTTGGCATGGTTTACCCCCCATAATGGAGAAAGGTTCTGCACTTAATATAGAAAATCCCTGCGGGCTAGTCAATAAGCAACAGAAATGCTGCAGCATTTCTTGAATTTCCGTCGCTCAGCCATCACGAAAATAAATTTTCGCGTGGCTTCGCTAGGAAATATAAAAGATGTCATGGTAAATAAGAGGTAGCAAGAAAGGCCGCGCCCCAAGGAACCCTGGCTTGCAATTTAGAAAATTCATGATATAATAACGAAGTTTATTGAAGTTCGTTGAAAATAGGAGTGTGAGATACGAACAAAATCAATTTAGCGGAGCGAATTTACTAAATATGTGAGGCGCGAGGAGGAGATTAGTACTCAAAGAGTACAGCTCCGACGATGAACGAGGCAGATTTAGGAAATTCGCCCGCCCCCGAGGGGAAGCCAAAAAATGGCTGATTTTCTTCGTTACTCCTCCTCAATGTATTCTCTGAATACAATTTCGTCGTCGTGCCTTGAAATCACCTCATTTTTTGGCTTCTAAATTTGATTTATGTTCATATCTCACACTCCTGAGGGCGAGTGACTTTGCGGGAGTGACGGAATTGGCATACGTGCTGGCCTTAAAAGCCTGATTTTGAGGGTTCAAATCCCTCCTCCCGCATTTCTTTTTCCGAGCAGGCAAACTTCTTTGCCTGCGGGCGGGATTTGAATGCCGGAGCTTATCGCGCGAGCACGCGCGATCGCGAGGCGGGCCCGCGACCGAACTTCGCGACGGCGAAGTGAGAGTTGTGGGCAAATCCCTCCTCCCGCATTCACTCTTTTTTTGGTTCTGCCCCCGTAGCTCAGTGGACAGAGCTCGCGGTTTCTACCCGCGGAGTCAGGGGTTCAAATCCTCTCGGGGGTATGCTGGCATAGCTCAGTCGGTAGAGCGCCTAGTCCCTCACTAATGCCAGAGTAGCTCAGTTGGTAGAGTACTCGATTTGTAATCGAGTGGTCGAGGGTTCAAGCCCCTCCTCTGGCTTTTTAAGCGCATAAGTGAGGGATAAGCAGGGGGTCATCGGTTCAAGCCCGATTGCCATCTTTCTGTTTGCGGCGCCATCGTCTAGTGGTCTAGGACACCGGCCTTTCAAGCCGGAGACCGTGGGTTCAAATCCCGCCGGCGCTATTTGGGCCCTTAGCTCAATTGGTTAGAGCAGTCGCCTTATAAGCGACCGACGGTGGTTCAAATCCCCCAGGGCCTATTCGCCCGCCCGAGTTTTGCAAAACAGAACTTGGGCGGGCTTCTTTTTTTATTCATTCTCAAATTGGTTGCAAATTTGCCCAGTTTGTTTTAGTCTATGGATAATGAAAAACTTATTTAACACTTCTTTCGGGGTAAAGTTGGATGCTACAGAAGTGGCAAAAGCAATTGTTGATTTTATGGCGCAGGAGCAAAATTTTTTTTATAAAGTTATCATTGGCTCCGACTCGCTTCGTTTGGCCGACAACAGCGCCGACTTTGTCACTGCTGTAGTGGTACATCGCGTAGGTAATGGTGGACGTTATTTTTGGCGTCGGCTGGAAATTAAAAAGTTTTATACTCTGCGCGACAGAATTATAAATGAGGTTTTGATGTCTATAGAAGTGGCGCAGAATGTTCTTAGAGAACTGAAAAGTCTGGGGGCCGTAAATTTTGATTTTGAGATACACGCGGATATCGGAGAGAATGGCGCAACCAAATCTATGATACAGGAAGTGGTTGGCATGATACGCGCTTATAATTTTGAGGTCAAGACCAAGCCGGACAGTTACGCCGCGAGCAAGGTAGCGGATCGCCACGTGTAACTCCATGAATTTACGAATATGGGTGAATATACGAATCAAAAATTACGGAGACAAGATTTGCTTTATCCGGAACTGAGTTTTGAGATAATAGGTTCAGCGTATGATGTTTTTAATGAATTGAGATGGGGACACAAAGAGGTTGTATATCAGAGGGCTTATGCTAAATCGCTTGTGGCAAAGGGCATTAAATTTGAAAAAGAAAAATACGCTCCAGTAAATTTTCAAGGAGAGAATGTTGGGAAAAATTTCTTTGATTTTTTAGTGGATGGCAAAGTAATAGTAGAATTAAAGGTAGTGTCAAAATTTGGGTATGTGCACATAGACCAAGTATCATCTTATCTTAAAAGTGTTAATCTCAATTTAGCAATTATAATTTATTTTTTAAAAGACGGAGTTCGTTTCAAGCGTCTTGTTAACGACTTGTAAATTCGTATATACGCAAGATTCGTAAATTCGTGGAGTTATTATGATACCTGATACAGTCGTTTTAGACATTGAAACTAAAAATTCTTTCGCGGATGTTGGGGGGCGCGATCGGATTGATAGATTAGAGGTCTCGCTGGTTGGTGTTTATTCTTATAACGAGGGCAGGTATTTGGCATTTAAAGACACCGAACTGGCCAACCTCGAAACATTTCTGAAGAACGCCGGCCTTATAATCGGCTTTAGTATTAATCGTTTTGACATACCGGTGCTTGCTAAGCATTTTAAATTTGATCTATGGAAAATTAACCGGCTTGATCTTTTGGATGAAATTGAAACCAGTGCCGGCCAAAGAATCGGGCTTGATCTTCTGGCGCAGGCGAATCTTGGGGTTGGGAAAACAAACCACGGACTTGAAGCTATTAAATTTTACAAAGAGGGCAGGTGGAAAGAGCTGGAAGAGTACTGCCTTAATGATGTGAAAATTACTAAAGATTTATATGAATTGGCGAAAAGCCGCGGACACCTAATTGTTCCCGAGAGGAACACCGGCAACCGCCTGGAGGTTAAACTTGCTTTTAGTGAATTTATTTTTCCGCAAACACTATTTTAGTGTCATGTGTCATGTGTTATGTGTCATGTGTTTGGGGAAAATAAAAATTCCATTTACGTGATACTTGATACCGGACATATGACGCTTCATTTTATGAAGCGCATCTACCTTGACTACGCCTCTACAACTCCAATTGATCCGGTTGTGAAGAAAGCAATGGAGCCGTATTTTGGATTGAAATTTGGGAACACGGGATCTCTGCATTCTTTTGGGCAAGCAGCTATGTCGGCGCTTGATGAGTCGCGGGAAACAATTGCCAAGGCGATTGGCGCTAACTTTAATGAAATTATTTTTACGGGATCCGCAACAGAAGCGAATAATTTGGCAATTCGGGGAATTGCCAAAGGGTATAGGGTATCGGGTATGGGGTATAGCGGAAACAAAAAACCACACCCCACACCCCACACCCCACACCCCAGGATTGTGGTTTCGGGAATAGAGCATGAATCTGTTTTGGAAACCGCGCGGGATTTGGAACGTGAGGGGGTTGAAGTTGTTTATATTCCAGTAGACAAAAGCGGAATTGTTAATTTGGAAAAACTTGAAGCGGCGCTTAACGAGCGTACTGTTTTGGTTTCGGTTATGTATGCGAATAATGAGGTTGGAACAGTAGAGCCTGTTGCGCAAATTGCCGAGATAATCAGGAAGTTCAGAGAAGAAAAACTTGTTTCACGAAAAGACGGGGTTTCGCTCGCCCAGCCGATCGCTCACCCGCTTGACTCTCGCCCTCGCTCTGCCACTAAAAGCGGCAACCATGCCCGCTCAGGCTCCGAGACACTTTTCTTAGAAACAAGTTTTTCTTCTACATATCCGATGTTTCATACTGATGCGGCACAGGCTCTGCAGTATTTAGATTGTGATGTGGGGAAATTGGGAGTGGACTTAATGACAATCTCGGCTCACAAAATCTATGGACCGAAAGGCATTGGCGCGCTATATGCGCGCCAAGGGTCTGGGGTCCAGGGTTTAGGGTATAGTGCAGAAAAAAAACTAAACCCTATACTCCATACCCCACACCCCATCATAACTGGTGGTGGCCAAGAGTTTGGATTGCGCAGTGGCACCGAAAACGTTCCGTTCGTTGTCGGCTTTGCTAAGGCTGTTGAACTCGCACAAAAAAATCGCGAAAAGGAATCTGTCCGCATCGCCAAACTGCGTGAAAATTTATGGCAGGGCATCAAAAAGATTTATCTGAATGCGGAAATCAACGGCGCAGACGTTCTGGGCGTTCTAAATGCTATAGCGAAAAACGGCTTGAACGAGCGAAGCGATAGAACGGCCAGAACGTTACAACGGCTCCCCAATTTTCTTAATGTCTATCTCCCAGGCATTGAATCCCAATTTTTTCTAACCAAACTTGATTTAGCAGGCATCGCGGCTTCTTCGGGGTCGGCTTGTCGCGCCCGTGCGCTCACACCCTCTTATGTGATAGAGGCGCTTGGACACTCCAAAGAACGCGCCAAACAAAGCGTACGGTTTACGCTCGGGAAATACACGACAAAAGCGGAGATTGACAAAGTAATCTCTGTGCTTGATACTTTTCAAAGACAGTAAAATTATTGAGGTATCAATGGACGCGTCCGAACTTTCACGAGTGGCGCAAGTTTCTGAAGTTTACTCCGAAGATCACGCTAACGAGTATTTAAACGCAGGATGGAAATTGCTTGATGTAAGAGTGGTTGAAGAACAATACTTAGAATTTCATGGTGGTAAATACCATGAAAAGCGTACTCCGAAAGTGATATATGTTCTTTGTCAAAATAAACCATAGCGGGCAAAAGCCCGCCTTTTTTCTTATTGAATGAATTTGGATATGGCAAGGTGGCTTTTAGGTGTTATAATAAATGAAAGCAACCGCAAATCTCTCCCCGTGAAGTGGCGGTACTTGGTTGCAAAAGTATAAAAAGTGTGTTATAATAATAAAATAATATGCCCAATTTTCATCGTTTTACAATAAAAGCTCAAGAAGCTCTGCAAAACGCGCAGGATTTGGCGTCTGCGGAAAATCATGGTGAATTAAAGTCAATCCACCTTTTGGCTTCTTTAATTTCCGATAGCCAATCATTGGTCCAGCCGATTTTAGCTCGAAGCGGAACGAATCTTGATCTTCTTCGCAAAACCATAGAGGACGAAATCAAAAAACTTCCTAAAATTCTTTCCAGCGCCTCCGTGGGCCAGCTTTATCTTTCTCAAGAATTGATGAGATTACTTGACGTGGCCGCAAAAATCGCTACCCAGCAAAAAGATGAGTATATTTCTTGCGAGCATATGCTTCTCTCCATGCTTGAGGTGCCAGGATCGGGGAAGGCGATCCTTGAAAAATTCGGTCTTCGCAAAGAAACGGTCTTGAGGACTCTCGCGCAATTAAGGGGATCTATGCGCATTACCGACGAAACACCGGAGTCAAAATTCCAAGTTCTTGAAAAATACGCCATAAATCTTACGGAGCGCGCGAGGCAGGGCAAGCTTGACCCGGTGATAGGCAGGGAAGAAGAATTGCGAAGGGTTATTCAGATTTTATCAAGAAGGACTAAAAACAACCCCGTTTTAATAGGCGAGCCGGGGGTTGGCAAAACGGCAATTGTTGAAGGCTTGGCCCAAAAAATAGTGGCGAGTGATGTTCCGGAGCCGCTAAAGGGCAAGGAAATTGTCATGCTTGATCTTGGGTCTTTGATCGCTGGAACCAAATTTAGAGGCGAGTTTGAAGATCGGCTAAAAGCTTTTATGAAAGAAATCCAGAATTCGGCCGGCAAAATTATTCTTTTTATTGACGAAATACATATGATCGTGGGAGCCGGCGCGGCCGAAGGAGCAGTTGATGCTTCAAATCTCTTAAAACCGCCGCTCGCGAGAGGGGAACTGCATGCTATTGGCGCCACAACCATAAAGGAATATCAGCGCCATATAGAGAAGGACCCGGCTTTAGAGCGCAGGTTTCAGCCGATTACCGTTGAAGAGCCGAGCTTAGAAGACGCGATTTCCATTCTGCGCGGCTTAAAGGAAAAATACGAATTACACCATGGAATTCACATAACCGATGAGGCGTTAAGCGCGGCTGTTAACCTTTCTGCCCGCTACATATCCGACAGGTTTTTGCCTGACAAGGCCGTCGATTTGATTGATGAAGCGGCCGCCGCCCTGCGCCTGGAAACAGAAAGCACCCCAAGCGACATTGAGAAAATAAGAAAGGGAATAACTCGGCTTACAATAGAAAAACAGGCGTTGTCAAAAGAGCCCGCACAACCGAAAAGTCAGAAAAGGGTCAGGGAAATTAACAAGGAACTTGCTGGATTAAAGGACGAGAACGACGATCTTTCCGCCAAATGGCATGCCGAAAAAATCAGTTTTGAAAACTTTCATAACCTGAAAGCCAAAGCGGAAAATTTAAAACACGAATCGGAAACCGCCGAAAGAGAAGGTAATCTTGAGCGCGTTGCCCAGATTATCTATGGAGAACTGCCTCAAGCCGAAAAAGACCTAAAAGTGTTTGAAAAGAAGCATTTTGGCGGGAAGGGAGATGGATTTTTAAAGGAAGCCGTGAGAGAAGACGATATAGCTGCTGTGGTTTCGCGTTGGACCGGCATTCCGGTTTACAGAATGCTGGAGTCGGAATCTCAAAAATTATCCCGTATTGACGAGGACTTGAAGAAGCGGGTTGTTGGGCAAGAAGAGGCGATTGCCGCGGTTTCAAGCGCTCTGCGCAGGGCGCGGGCTGGTCTCTCTGACGAGAATAAGCCAATAGGATCCTTTATGTTCTTGGGGCCTACCGGGGTCGGCAAAACCGAGCTTGCCAGGGCCCTTGCCGAATTTATGTTTAATGACGAAAAGTCTTTGGTCAGGGTTGATATGTCTGAATACATGGAGCGCCATGCCGTTTCTAAGCTCATTGGTTCTCCTCCGGGCTACGTGGGCTATGAAGAGGGCGGCCATCTTACTGAAATTGTGCGTCACAAGCCATATAGCTTGATTTTATTTGATGAAATAGAAAAAGCGCATCCGGAGGTATTTAATCTGCTTTTGCAGGTTCTGGATAATGGACGACTAACCGATAGCAAAGGCAAAACAACAAACTTCAAAAACTCCATCATTATAATGACTTCTAATGTTGGCAGTGAGATTATCAACGCCATGTCTAACCTGGGTTTTAGCGTTACCGAGGAGGATAAACTGAAAACAGAAGAGGGGGAGTATAAAGACCGGATAATGACCGCCTTAAAAGATGGGTTTAGGCCGGAATTCCTGAATCGTATTGATGAAATTATAATATTTAACCCCCTACGGCCGAAAGATCTTCAGGAGATTGTTGAGATCCAGCTTGAGCTGGTTAAAAAGCGACTGGCCTTGAAAGACATAAAGATTAATATTGATAACGCTTCTAAAAAATATCTCGCCGAGAAAGGATTTGATCCGGAGTATGGCGCGCGCCCAATAAAGCGGCTAATCCAGAAAATGATTCTTGACAAGATGGCTGACAGAATTATTCGCGGTGAAATTAAGAATGGTGATAAGATTAAAATCAATCTCAAAGAAGATTCCTTGGTTTTTACCCGGTAGTAACTCTGCCGCCATCTCTTTCATCTCTTGTTGTGGCTAAAGTATAACTGTCTATGTTTGGCATAATTAATCTGACCGGCAAATTTTGGCACAACAGCGGCAGACTACTACCGGGTTTACTCGGTAAGGCGCTTGTTCTGGCTTTAATTTGGCAATTCCTGCCTTATTGGATTTTTATTTTAGCTTCTCTTTATCTGTATTTTAAGTCTGGATCGCGAGCCTTAGATCTTTTTTTGGCATATATTTTACTCCTTGCCGCGTCAGTTGCCGTGAAACTTTGGCTTGGTTTTGCCAATATCGGGAAAATTTTGATTGAGTTTAACAGTCAAGTCCAATATTCTTTGGCGCTTACGCTATTTGTTGCCTGGTTTCTGCTTTTTGGCATTAAGGAGCTCGTGTTTTTGCGGCGCAAGGAGATGCTGGTTTTGCTTCAAACTCTTATATTTTTTATTTTGGCTTTTCTGTTTCTTTGGCTGATCTCTCCTGGAGATTTTTATCCGGCAATATTTATCTTTTCTACTGTCACCATGCTTCTCTTTGCCCAGTTTTATAATTTTGTTTCTCAAAAAAGTTTTGGCTACGCGCTTTTTTTAGCAATCACATCCTCTCTGGTAGTTTTGGAAATTGCTTGGGTGGCCTCTTTGCTTCCAGTTGGTATTTTCGGCGCAACAACTATACTCGTCCTCTTTTGGTTTTTTGCTCAGAGGATGTACTTGCTATATGAGGAAAAATTGTTGGAGGCGAAAGTCTTGCTTAAAAATGGCTTGCTATTTGCCGCCTTGCTTGTTCTGGTATTGGTATTTTCATAGCCGCAGTGTGACAATGCGGCAATGCCTACAAATTTCCCAGGCCCTTTTCAGGGTTTGCCATTTTATCAAGCAGAAGGATTTAAAGTCAAGAATAGAATCGTATGGTGTGCATCTGCTTGAGTCGGCTTCAGCTCATGACCTTGAAGCGGCCGAAAAGGCGTTAGATGTTTTGGAAAAATTCATTTTTTTAGGAGAGGAAATCGGAGAAATACATTATCACCATGCGAAGATTTTATATGGCCAGTTTGCCAATCTTAGGAAGGTCTTTATTGAAGAAAAGGAAAGACAAAGGGTTGGGCTTGCGATTGCCGATATCTTTTCCGGGAATTTTGTTGAGCATTTTGGAGCGGATGTTATAAAAGAAACGGCAAAGAATGTTGAGGCAGATATCGGCAATGCGGCAATTATTCGGCAAAAGGACGATGCTCCACCCCAGTTAATCAGGCAAAACGGCAAGGAAAACATCCCAGTCCCGGCAATACCAGGTAATTCGGCAATAGACAAAAAAAGCCAGTCATTGCAATCGGCGGGGTCAATAGTGGCAGAAGATAGGCAGGAGCTTATTGCTCAAAAAATCAGGCAATTGGGCAAAGCGGCAATGAAAGATTTGATTGCCGCATTCCCTGATGTCAGCGAAAGAACTTTGAGATATGATGTGCAGAAACTTTGTGACAGGCAGATTATAGAAAGAATCGGCAATGGCGGGCCGGCAAGCTACTATCACGTCAAAAATAATTTTTTGGCACGCGAACTTAAAACCTCAAGCATAGAACTGCAAGCTTAAATATCAAATACAGATTATTAAAATAGGCTTGTAACTAAAGCCCTGCTTATTCGTTTTATATTCAGTAGGCAACTTGACTCTGTTCACTTATGGACTCTGTTCACTTATGCACAGTTTCCACTGTTGTCCTACTTTTAACAACAGAATATAATAAAGTTGTAATAGCTTGGAGTGAGGCCAGGCTAACGCAATCTATAACCGCGAACATATAACTTTTAACAAGGTTATTGGTTTTCAGTTATTTGCTTTGCCGTTAGTAGCCGTCTCGCTTCAAAGCGAGCGATTTTGTTTTTAGCTCACAGTTGTCAAGGGTCCCGTGAGAGGCGAGGCTTGTCAAAGGTGGCAATTGTCAGCTGTTCATATAGATACCATAGACTTATCTTTATCGTTAAATCGCCATCTACCTCCCGCCCATCCTCACAAAGGCGGGGAGGAAGTAAAGTTTCTCGCCCTCGGGTGGGCGTAGAGTTAGGCGGTCGGTCGATACGAGTGGATTAAGTCTTCAGAGAAAATTTTGTATTAAAAATAAATAAATTTTTTAGAAAAATGAGTAAAACGAAAAGCAAAGCTTTATCAGCTGTGCTTTCTGTAACTACCACGCTTTGGCTTTCAGGAGCTGCGGCGCTTGTTCCGGTTGCTGTGAGCGCACAGACAACCGCTGATTTGCAAGCGCAGATCTCGGCTCTTTTGGCTCAAATCGCGGCCTTACAGGCACAGCTAAACGCTAGTTCAGGCGGAAGCGCTGCCGTTTCTTGTAACTTTACTCGCAGCCTCACTGTGGGTTCTACAGGAGATGATGTCATGTGCTTGCAAAAATACCTGAATGGCGCGGGATATCAACTTGCTGCTTCTGGAGCCGGTTCACCTGGGAACGAAACTTCCTACTTTGGACCAATCACTAGAGGCGGAGTTTCAAAGTGGCAGGCCGCCAATAACGTTACGCCGGCGGTTGGATACTTTGGTCCTATTTCACGAGCAAAATACAGTGCGTTGGCCGCGGTTGGCGGCGTAACACCTGGAGTTCCTCCTGTTGTTGTGCCGGGAACCGGCTTGAGCTTAGCATTGGCTTCAGATAATCCTGCGGGAGCGACTGTTCCAAAAGGCGCTTCAGCATTTAATGTCTTGAAATTTACTGTTTCCGGAAACGGAACCTTGAATGAATTAACATTCAAGAGGCAGGGAGTTGGAGCAACGACCGACTTTAAATCATCCGGCATTTACCTTTATGAAGGAGCTAACCGGTTGACTTCCGGTAAGAGCGTCAACTCAACCACACATGAAGTTTCATTTGTAAACCTTAATCTTCAAGTAGCCGGCACCAGAACGCTATGGCTTGCGGTTGATACCGCTACCGGCGCGACTGCTGGGAATGTTGACTATTTTGAACTTATGGCGGCTGTCGGCACCCCGAGCGTTTCCGGTTCTTTGAAGGGCAACTCCTTCACAATCGGAGGCTCTACAGCTGGTGTTGCTACGACCACAAAGGTTGGTTCGCTCTCCAGCACAACAGTTGGAGCCAAGAACGTTCAAGTTTCGGAATTCCGTCTTGATGTATCAGGGGCGGAAGACGTAGAGGTTATGTCTGTGGCTATGACCCAGGGTGGATCAATTTCAAACAGCAATCTTTCTAACTTCGTTTTGAAGCAGAATGATGTGGCTGTAGCGAGCGCTTCTGGAGTTGGCGCCAAAGATTTGGTTACTTTAGCCTTGAGCTCACCGCTTAAGATTGAAAAGGGCCAGCAAAAGACATTTAAGCTCTACGCTGACATTGCCGGTTCTGCTAAGTCCGGAGATACGATTATGATGTATTTTGATTCAGCCGCGGACGTACAAGCCAAGGGCAAAACTTTCGGCTTTAATGTTCAGGTTGATATCGGCGGTATGGATACTACGGGTGAAACGCACACGGTTGCGTTAACCGGAGGTGATGTAACCATTACCTTTAATGGTCCAATCCAGAGCGACATTGCGCTTCGCGGACAAGATGTGCAGCTTTACAACTTCACCATTGCCAATAAGAACCAAATTGAAATCAGAAACTGGAGGTTCCACGCCACAACAACTGGGTTGATCTCTGGCGAAGGATTCAACGATCTCAAGGTTTGGGATACGTCAAATAACAGTGTTATAACAAGCGCGGTTGACATTACAACTTCAACCGACCAGACATTTACTGACGTATTTACAATGGCAGCTGGATCATCCAAAACCTTTAAGGTAACTGCTGATATTGATGCTGATAATGATGCCGGTGACAGCATTACGATGTATCTTTTGGCTTTCCAAGGAAGCGACATCAAGAATTTGGACAATAACCAGTTTGTGGCGACTACAGACATAGTGCCGAACAGCACTATTGCCGGTAACACCATGACTGTTAAGGCTCCAACCTTAGATATTCAGCTTTCTGCGAGCCCTTCATCACAGACCGTGGTTCAAGGTTCCACTGGTAAGGATCTTGTAGGATTCAGCTTTAAGGCAACCGCTGACACGATAAAGATCAGCACCTTAAAGATAACAGCGTCTGCTACCAGTGGCACGCTTACATCGGGAGAAGTAACCAATCTTGCTCTCTATGATGGCGCGACCAAGGTTTCGGACGTTAAGTCATTGAATTCGTCTGACTTAACTTCAACATTCACTGGCCTAAACATTTCCGTTGCGGCTGGAGAAACCAAGACTCTTACAGTGCGAGGCAATGTCGCAACTGATGCCACTAACAACGATATATTTGCGATTAAAATTGCTTCTACAACGACTGATGTTACGGCGACCGACAGCGATGGCAACACCGCTACTCAAACCGGATTCGGTACAAATTCCGGCGGTACTGTTTTGGTTACGGTTAGCACCGTTGGAGATGTCACGGTAATCAAAGCTGCTGATGACTCCGATACGGAAGCTGGCGTTGTGCTCGCTGGCGGAGAGAGAGTTCTGGCTAAGTTCCGCTTTACAGCGACGAACGAGTTAATGACCGTGAATAAGCTTCACATTATGGTGAACTCCTCAACCAGCGCTACAGCAACTACAACGACAACCGCAGATGACTCTCCGACTCTGAAGCTTTACGACGGAACTGTGCAGATCGGATCAGTTTCCGGATATACAATCCAGGCTTCCGGAGCTTCCTCATCAATTGCCGTTGTTGAGAATCTTGGCTGGGCTATTCCGAAAGACGGATCCAAGACCCTGACTGTAAAATCTGTAGTTCCGGCAATAGGCCAAAGCGGTTCTGGTGCGGACTTTGGAACAAATCTTTACGCCCACGTAATGGCGGCCGGATTTGAGGCCCAAGGCGCGACTAACAAGGATACTACAATTACCGCCGCGAGCGGCAACCAGAAGCTCGTCTATAAGGTCAAGCCGACCCTTACAGTTTCCGGTTCCGGCCTTGATACGGTTGGCGTAGGATCCAAGAAAGTTATCAAGTTTACCGTGGCGGCTAATGGAGACGGGCAGGTGGCTTGGAAGAGAGTACAGTTGAAGATCTCTGTAACAAACGCGACTATAACTGCGGCGACTGATTCTAACGCGTCGATTAAGAGAGTTGGCGGTTCATCTAACCTCACTCTCGCGTCGGCATGGACAGCTACTTCAGCAACGGGCGCGACTTCAACCAATTCAATAGATACAGTACACTCCACTGGTTACCTAAACTTAGTGCTTTCTACCCCCGAAGAGGTTGCCGCAGGCAGCTCAAGGGAGTATGAGGTTCAAGTTACGGTTGGTTCCGTGGTGGGTGGTACCACTCCTTCCAGCATCTCTACTAACCTTCATAGAGCCGAAACTTCGGCTGTGACCGGTACTTATGGAGATATTGGTATGACATCCATATCTCATGACGCATCCGATTCGTTCATTTGGTCTGACTACTCTGTGGCGGGACACGACGAAACTACGGCCGATTGGGCGAACAGCCACTTGGTCAACGTTCTTCCGTCTGACACCGTTACTATTGAAAATTAACGTAGCTTGAGAATGCGTTAATTTATGCAAAGAGGCCCCTCCGGGGCCTCTTTTGCATTTGCCAAGTAGTAAAAATGCGAGCATTTCTTTTCACCAATACTTACCTAATAATATCCCTGTGGATTTTATTGACGGCATTACCATATTTTTTGGAAAACTTCACTCGCATTTCTACTATCTGGTTTGTCGAGTAGTGAAAATTTGAAATTAATCTTAGAAAAGGTATAATTGCGTTATTATGTATAAGGCTTCGCTTACGCGTTTAGCGCTTAAAATAACTCTCTTTATTACCCCACTTACCGCTTTGGTGTTCTCCCGCGCCGTTATTTTACCCTATTCTTTGCCTAAGATTATTTTTTTTAGAAGCGCGGTTGAAATAGTTGCAGCTTTGTTTTTTTTCTATATCTCGTTTATTTCTAAAAGCGAAAGAAGGGTTTTATGGGATAGGGCCGCTACTCTTTTAAAGAATCCGGTTGCGATATTTTTGTTTTTGTTTTTATTATCTTATATAGTAAGTTCTTTCTTTGCTGACAATGCTTATCGCGCTTTTTGGGGAACCTTGGAGCGCGGCGAAGGTGTTTTTGGGACGCTGCATTTTTATGTTTACTTTTTGCTCTTATATCTAACGTTCGGAAAAAAAGATTGGGCCTACTACTTTAGCGCGTTTTTAGTCACTGGCTTTATGCTCGCTCTTTACTCGGCATTTCAGTATTTTGGTTCTACCAATATCGCGGGGGAGAGAGTTTCTGCCATAGTTGGGAATCCGGCATTTCTCGCGACTCATATGTTATTTGTTATGATTTTCGGCGGTCTTTTTATGGCCTCGCGTCTTTTACAGCATAATGAAAGCGCTGGTGTTGTTCAGTTTTATATACCAGCGGGTAAAAAGAATGGTTTTTACCTAACCCTTTTCTTGGTTATTCTGTCATTGCTAACTATTTTTTTAACGGGTACTCGCGGGGCTATCTTGGGTGCCACGGTCGGCTTTTTAGTATTTATGGCAATTTTGGCGTTTTACAAAAAAGATGTTTATTTTTCTTCCTATCCACTCAAAAAAATGGCCAGATATTTGATAGTGGCTTTCGTAATTTTTACCGCGGTATTTTTTCTAACTAAAAATGCTCCAGTATGGCAAGCAATTCCAGGGCTAAATAGAATCGCGAACACCAACCTTTTTTCATTTAAAGACTCTGCCCCATTTCGTTTATTAACTTGGCAAGTAAGCTGGGAAGCTTTTAAAGAAAGGCCTATTTTGGGCTGGGGTCCGGAAAATTACCTAAACGCATACGAGAAGTATTACGATCCAGATTTCTCGCTTTATGGCGATACCTGGTTGGACCGCGCTCATAACAAAATTTTTGATCTCTTGGTTATGCAAGGTGTTATCGGACTCATTGTTTATTTGGGATTTTTCGTTGTGCTCACTCGCGCTATTTTAAAAAGAATTTACAAAGAAAATTTTCTTTTAGCGCTTACACTTATAGCGGGAATTAGCGCCTACTTTATTCAAAACTTATTTTTATTTGACCAAATACTTTCTGACATGGCCTTTTTTAGCCTTCTGGCGTTTGTTATTGCCTATGTTAATGGCGATCGGCAAACTCAAACCATAGCTAACGAGCCCCCATCTTTGAATGAAAGATTTGTTTTGCTATCTGTGGCATCCGGGGTCGGATTATTGGGTTTAATGTCCTTGTACTATCTTCACGTCATTCCTTACGCCCAGGCGAAACTTTTTAGAATTGCTCCGCGCGGCTCAAGCATTGAGCGCTCATATGAGTTAGTTCAAAAAGCCTTATCTCCCTATAACTACGCGCAGGCGACTATACGCGGTTTTGGCATAGATGACATTTATATGGATGATTATTTTAATAATCCCAATGTACTCTCGGCGCCGGAATTTTCTAAGCTTACGGATTTATTGGTTCAATCCATACAGGAAATCGTTGAGAGAGAGCCATACGACGTCCGTTTCCATATTAGAGAGGCGCAGATGCTATCAGCCATTGCCCGTTCTTACGATGACGAGAACGACCCCCGAGTAATTGAGTTGAATCTTCAAATAGAAAAGTTAATGCGCGACGCGTTGGAATTTGCTCCCAAGAGGCAAGACGTTTATTATCATTTAGCGTTAAGTCTTGCCGGGCAAAATAAATATAAAGAAGCGATGGAAACCTCGGAGAAAGCGATTGCGCTGAATCCAAAAGTTCCGCGGAGCTACATGAATGCGGCGGTTGTTTATGCGATAGCGGGAGAAAACGAGAAGTCTAAAGCGGCCCTGAAAAAAATTGACGAGTTTGCAACGCCATATCAGAATTTTTTTGGTTCGGATTTCAATAACATGATTTATCTGTACACAGTTTTTGGAAATGAAAAAAAGGTCGTTGAACTTGTTCTGAAGAGCCTAAAGGGCGACATAGGCCAAACCTTTGATTTGTCGTATTATGGGAGAGCCCTCACATATTTCAGAGACGCAAAAGATAAAGAGAATTTTCTTCTGGTAGCAAATTATCTCGCTAAATTTCCAGATTTACGAGAAGACATGAAGGTTCTGATTGATTTGGCGGAAAAAGGCGAGTGGGATATACTTCATAAATTCTAAAAAGGGTATAGTTAAAACCCTAAACCCTATGCTTGTAAATTTTTTTAAGATTTCCAAAATTTTACTGTACCTGGCTCCTTTTGCGGTTATTATTGTTACTCCTAGCACCCTCTTCCCTTTTATAGTCGGCAAATACACTTTTTTTAAAGTTATAGTTGAGCTGGCGCTTATGTTTGCGATTTTGGGGTGGGGATTTGAGGAAAAAGTATCAGGTATCAGGTATCAGGTATCAGGTTTATTCCAGAATCCGCTCTTCATTGCCGTTAGCTTTTTTGTCGCTATTTTTACTCTTGCCGGCTTTACCGGCATAAATCCCAGCGGTTCTTTTTGGTCCAACTTTGAGCGTGGTGAAGGAAGCTTCTTAATGCTCCACTTTTATCTGTTTTTTGTTCTTCTTCTCTTGTTTTTAAAAAGCGAAAAAGACTGGAAAAATTTATTCAGAGTTTCTGTTTTTGCGGGAATTTTGGTTATGTTTTATGGGATGGCTGGAGCTTTTAAGCTTGAGGGCTTTGTCAGCGTCCCGTTTTGCGATAGGTTCGCCGGTTCGCTTGGTAATCCTGCTTATATAGGCACTTATACCATTTTCGTTCTTTTTTATGTCGGCTCTCTAATTGCCTCGGGTGACTGGCGTTCTAAGATTTGGCAAAGGTGGAATTTGCCGTTTTTAATTCTTTTAGGACTTTATTTTTTTGTGTTTTTAACTTTTTCTCAAACCAGAGGCGGCTTTTTGGGTTTGGGCGTCGGTGTTATCGCGGCGCTTTTCTATCTCGCGTTTTCTATGCCGCAAAAATTTTGGCGAAGGGCAGCTTTGCTCACGGCAGTCGCGCTTATTGCGTTGGGTTCCCTCGGTGTTTATTACAGACAATATATTAATTTGGCTCCTTGGTGCGCAGAGGGTGGAAATCGAATATTGGACGTTTCTTTTGGCGGCGCCACCATAGGCACGCGGTTTGTTCTTTGGCAACAATCCATTGAAGCCTGGAAAGAGCGTCCGCTTTTAGGATGGGGCCCGGAGAATTTTTCAATTGCTTTTGAAAAATATTACAATCCTATTCACACTGTTTGGTTTGACCGGGCGCACAACATCTTTTTTGATTATTTAATTTTTGGCGGCATATTGGGTCTGCTTAGTTTTGTGGCTATGTTTGCGGTTTTTTATGCGCAATTTTTTACTGCAACTGGCTGGCAAAAATTAAAACAAAAAGACGAGAATCTTAAGAAGAATCAATATCAAAACGAAAAACAAAATATAGCGACTATGCTCACCAATACACAATTCACGGTTCAAAGGGCCATTATCTTTGCTCTGCCCCTAGGATATCTTATCCAGGGGCTGGTTCTTTTTGATGTTTTGCCTATTTATATAAATCTCTTTCTGTTTCTGGCGTTTGCAAATTACAAATTTGGAACCAGATCCTAATTTTATATATGAGCCCACTCTTAAAAAAAATTATTTCGATTACGAGCGCCGTCTTTTTGGCGTGGCTTCTATATTACGGCTCGTTTTTGCCGTTAAGGAAAGCTCAAAAATATATTGAAGCCCGCCAAACCCAGGTGTCTTCCCTTCCGCAGTTTAATGCTGTTTATGACGGTATTTTAGGATATCGTTCTCCAGTGGGGCAGGAAGAATTGGTTTCAAATTATATGGGTATTCTCTCTGAAATTATTGTTCAAGAAAAAAACAAGCCCCAACCCAATGTGGCGCTAGTGGACCAGTTGGTGCAGAAAGCCGAAGAATGGGGAAGGCCCATTATTGATCGCGGGACGGGATTTAGCTATAGCCAAGTTATTTTTAGTTTCGGGAGTGTTTACCAGCAAGCGTTTATGGCTACCCGCAATTTTAGCTACTATGAAAAAGCAATTCAGCTGTACGAGTTTGGTTTAAAGCAGAGTCCCGACAGGCAGGTTTTTCTGTACAGCCTGTTTGATATTTACAGATTTGCAGGAAACATAGAAGAGGCGAGGCGCATTGGGATAAGAATCGTGGAAGTTTACAATGATGGCGGCGTAAATCAAATCAAAAATGAACTTCCATCCCAACCTTAACATTTGTTGATTTTGGTGATTTAATTAACAAATGTGCGGGATTTCTGGTATTTACAGCGTTGAATTGAAGGAATATGAACTTAAGAGCGCGGTAACAAGGATGAATGCAATCCAAAAGCGGCGCGGGCCCGATGACGAGGGCTTTTTTTTGAGTGCAGAAGATGGCTTGGCGATTAGCCATACGCGGCTATCTATTCTTGACCTGTCTTCTGCTGGTAAGCAGCCAATGCGCTATCAGTGTAAGGTGTCAGGTGTCAGGCGTCAGGTGTCCATCACCTTCAATGGAGAAATTTATAATTTTCTTGAGTTACGAAAAGAGCTTGAAAGAAAAGGGCATCAGTTTCAAACCAAAACAGATACAGAAGTAATTTTAGCTGCTTATGTGGAGTGGGGAGCGGAGTCGTTTAAGAAACTCCGCGGCATGTTTGCTTTTGGTTTGTGGGACGAAGGCCGTAGAAAACTTTTTTTGGTTAAAGATCGTTACGGCATTAAGCCACTATATTATTATTGTGATAAAGAAAATCTTGTTTTTGCTTCTACCGTAAAAGCCATTAAACAAAGCGGATTAGTTACTGCTAATAAAAATGAACAAGCCCTGATTGGTTTTCTTTTGTTTGGGTCCGTGCCCCTGCCGCGAACAACTCTAGAGGGAGTGTGTGGGCTGGAAGCTGGATATTATCTGGAAGTAAGCAAAGATTTGTCGGTGAAGAAAGTTAAATACTATGAACCATTGGACTACTTCAATAAAACAAGAGAACAAGAAAACATTAAAACACAAGAACAAATTATAGCGAGAACAAGAGAACTATTAGAAGAATCAGTGCGCTTGCATATGATAAGCGACGCGCCGCTCGGAGTGTTTCTTTCTGGCGGTGTTGATTCCAGCGTTTTGGCGATTCTGGCATCAAAAGCCCGAAAAAATCCCATTACCACGCTCTCAATTACTTTTGACGAGGCCGAGTTTTCCGAAAAAAAGTATCAAGATTTAATTGCTAAACAAATCGGCAGCAATCATCATGAATACAAAATAACCCGTCAAGATTTTGAAGATGCCACCTCTGACATTTTTGAAGCGATGGATGAGCCGACTATTGACGGGGTGAATACCTATTTTGTAGCAGAGGCAGCTAAAAAAGCTGGCCTGAAAACGGTTTTGTCTGGCTTGGGGGCTGATGAAATATTTTTTGGATATAATCATTTTAGAAGAGCGGCTCTGTTGCGAAAAATGCAGAATGGACTCTCCATTTTTGGACACCATAAGTCCGCTGGACTTACGATGTCCCGAACATTGGGATTTTTTAGCGATAAATATGCCAAACTTGGTTACCTTTGCCAAAATGATTTGCTACGGTTTTATCTTGCAATCCGCGGTTTATTTGTACCAGCCGAAGTAGCGAAAATTTTAGATATCAGCGTTAAAGAAGTTAATGACCTTATTGATTCCATCTCGGAAACTTACAAACTTATAAACTTACAAACTTATAAACTCGCTCCTGCCGATGCGCTTTCTTATCTCGAACTAAAATTCTACCTGCAGAACCAGTTATTAAAAGACAGCGACTTTATGGCGATGCACCACTCAATTGAAATAAGAGTTCCATTTTTAGATAATTTGCTGGTAGAATATGTAAGTTCTTTGCCAGCAGAAATTAAGCTCAATATAGGGAAGTCCGACCCCTCGAACATTGACAGCGGTACCGGGAGATCGGATTTCCAAAAATTAAATAAGCCACTACTAATTGCCGCAATGAAAGATGTCTTGCCGGAAGCGATTTGGGATCGTCCCAAAATGGGATTTACCCTCCCGTTTTCAAAATGGTTAAAAGAAATCGCTATCTCCGATACGCTGCCCGGAAAGATTAAAAAATTATTCTTAAAAAACAAAATACACTGGTCTAGGGCCTGGGCATTGGTTTTTATAAAAAACAGAGCATGGAGAGAAACAAACGACCTTTAAACTTATAAATAGTGAAATGAGTTTTTCAAGAAGCGCAATGATAAATTAAACGGAAAATAATTTTTTACAACCGAAATAATGTAAAAAATGAAAATGGGTTTGTAATTGGTTTGTGACCGGATAAAAGTATGATAATGGATTTCTTAAAAGAATTTGGCATATCATTTCTTTTAGAATTGCCACGAAAATAAAAAACTCCGCATTGCTCGAGCAACGCGGGTCATTAATTTTGTACCTGCTTTCTAGAATCCTTCACACAAATGCACATATTCTTTTCCTACCATAATAGCGGTAAGCGGTAGCCCAAATTCTTTTATTTTCTGTAAGTAGGGGATTGTGTCATTGGGGCGGCTCCAGCGATCCGGACCGACAAGGCATGTCTTAAAGCCACCTAGTTTTTCCACCGTTGCTTTATCAAGTGGAAGAGTGGTATTTGTATCAATCCAAACCCAGTCCACCAATCCCTTTTGCGCCAAAGTCATTTCTATCGGCTCGGCTTCACTATAGCGCACTGCAATTTCACGAACCCCTTCTTTGCGTGATGCGCGGTAAAGGTATGGAAATTCTACATCAAGCAGAAAATATTTTGACTTAGGAATGCCATATTTAGCCGCGAGGTTAATACAGCGCTGTTCAATGCCGGCCTCTTTTACGTTGAAGACCACAAACGCATGATGAAAATTTGCCATGTATGAGTCAAGATCGTCTGTGGCGTTAAGCTTTTCTCCCACAAGAACATCGTGGCTTAAATACAAACGGTCATTGCGCGTGTCGTGGCGCATGTCAATTTCAACCCCATGTTCGGGCGCAACATTTTTTAATCCAGAAATTGTGTTGACTCTATGTTCAACGATAAGCATATTACCTCAGTAACAAATTATTATCTACTAAATTAAGTAATAACATATGTTTGTTTATATAGCAAATCAGCGTGCTAAATTAAGCTTGACTTAGGTTATTTTAAAATGCAAAATGAATAAATTATGGCAAATATTATACCAACGGCTGGCTCGAGACGTCGTTTTCAAGAATCGGATTATTCGTTGCCGAAAACCACCAATGCCCGTTTCCGATAAGCCGATGATTTTATGCAATGAAATTATTGTCTCTTCCGGATAGGTGAATTTTCTAATAAAAGGAAGTTCAGATGTCGGATGTTGCCGCGGGCCGGCAACATTGGTCCCATGTTTGGGCGTGCGAGGTTTTTAAAAAAATCTAACTCATAATATCGACAAATTTGCTTATAATTTTTATATGGCGTCGCTTCTATTATGGAATATGCTATAAGAATCATTAAAGAAAATTGGCGTCTATATGTTGGCTATGCTTTTTTTTCGGGGATTGCAGTGGTGGCGGATCTGGTGGTTCTTTATGTGCTAACAGAATTTGCCGGTATTTGGTATTTTTATTCAGCCGCTATCGCATACCTTGTCAGCATAATTGTCAGCTTTGTTCTTAATAAGATGTTTAATTTTAAAGATCGAAGTCGGCGTATCTTGGCGCAATTTTCTATTTTTGTCGGCATAGCTCTTATTAGCATAACTTTAAATCAGGCGCTACTGTATCTTTTTGTAGAATTTTTTGGGATTTGGTATATGCTTGCCAATTTCTTTGCGCTTATGGCAGTTGCCAATTTCAGTTTCTACTGTCACAAGAATTATACCTTCAAGTTGATTTAATGAACTCTGAAGATTAAATTGAATGCATGAACAGTAGCAATAAAATCCTAATCGCCTTATTCCTAATCGCACTTGCTATGCGCCTTTTACTATTTTGGCCGGTATGGCTTAATCCGGAGATTGCCTATATCAAAGGGGAAACCAGGGGCACTGACGAGTTCTATTACCATAATGCCGGGATTGAACTTTCTCGCGGCGAGTCATTTAATGGCGACATTTCTCGAGTCCCGGGATACCCACTTTATTTGGGTGTATTTTATAAACTGTTTAGCTCAGCAGATCCGCGATTGCCACTTTTTATTCAAATTCTTGCGACATCTGCATTGGTTCTGTTTGTGGCAAAACTGGCCTCCGACCTATTTGGTAAATACCCCGGTATTGTAGCGGGTATTATTTATGCCGCCTCCCCTGTTTCCGCGCTCTTTGCAGATAGAACGACCACCGAACCCTTAGGTTCTGTGTTTTACTTTTTGTCGCTTTATTTTCTACACAAAGCATTACAGTATCGGGGCTTACGAGATTGGCGCCCATGGGCAATTATTGCCTTGGCCGGCGTTGTTCTGGGCTTCGCACTTATGGTTGCCAAAGTAGGTATATATTTACTCTATGTAATCCCCATAGCCCTTTTTTTGGTCTTATGGAGTGGTTTTTTTGCGCCATCTTCAGCGCGCACTTCAGTGAGCGCATTGGCACCCCTTGTTTTTTTCATAGCCGGCTTTTTAATAATATTCCCATGGATGGCGCGCAATGAAACCATGTATGGCACCTCGTTTCTTTTTGCCGGCAATGGCCAAAATCTTTTCTATGGTTTTGCCGGAGCGACTCTTCAAGAAGCATATGGTTTATCGTCTAAAGAGGCAGAAGAAAAACTTTTTTCTATTAGAGACGAGAGCGCCGCTCCGCTTTCACAGAAAACAGGAGATGCCGCAATTACTGATTTGGGATTTAGTATTATTGCAGAACATCCGTTCGCATACGCGTATGCGCATGCGAAGAGTGTGGCAAAAGGTTTGTTTGGTTCTCCTATGCGCGGAGCCGGTTATAAATCTCAGTTTTTCGGTTTTTTTGAAAAATCGCGGGCTGTTTATGGAGTTATGGTGGGCCTTCACTTATATCACATCGCTTATTTTGCCGTCTATGCCATCATGCTTGTGTTTGGCTACGCTATGCTATGGCAGAGAAGAGGGGAGGTTCTTGCTAGGCACCCAGTCACGGTAATTTTGGTATTGATGTCGCTTTATTTCATTTTCATATATGGACCGATGTTTGCGAATGGCTCACGCTATCATGTGATTGCCATTCCGTTTAATGCTGTTATCGCGGGACTTGCCGCTCCTTCTGTGCTTCATGGGATAAAACAAAGTTTATGGAAATAGCCCTCACCAATCTTCTTAGAAAATATAGATGGTTTATTGGCGGAGTAGTTACGTCTGCCGTGCTAGTTTCCGTGGTGATTGTTTACAACAGCCCCGATTTTTACGACGCTCACGCAAAGATTTATTCTGGAAATGCTAGCGTGCTTGGCCTCATCTATGAAACCTTAAATGGCGAAGAAATAGAAAGAGCGGTTTTCAAGGAGAACGCTGATTTGGCTGATACTGTATTTGGCAAAAAAATTGTTTATGACTATAGCACAAATATCATCATAATAAGAATTCGCTCGGAAAACCCCAATATATCGGCGCGCTTAGCAAACCTACTGTCAGAAAAAACTGTACAATTTTATCCAAATTTTAATAGTTATCGCGTTCTTGCGAAAACCCAAGGATTGGATAGGGCGTTAGAAGGTCTGCCTATAATCACCGAAAGAGCGGCCGTCCCCAATAATCCAGCCGGTCCGGCTCGTTTGCCCATTGTTGTCACCACTGCGCTTATAAGTTTCGCCGGCGTATTTTTACTCGCTGGCATTAAGGAGCATTTACAATCTGTTTAGCATTTGGGGTTCAGGATTTGGCACTTCTTCCAATTTTTCTGCTTAGAAAAATAGCGAGGACGGTACTCGGCATCATGTACGGTAGCCATTTTAAGATCGCAATAGCGCTTCCTTGCGCGAGGTAGGTGAACATATTGGGAAGTACCACGGCAAATATAATCATCGCGCCCATGTTATTTTCATCGCGCTTGAAATACCAATAAATGGTTTTCCAGAGCACGCCAGATATAAAAGTGCCGATCATAATACCCCAAATTCCCAGCTGCGCGTAAAAATCGCCCAAAAGAGATTCGGCCGCCCCCCAGCTTAAATGGCTTTTTGCTAAAAATGAATCCCAATTTCTGTTGAAAAGCGGAGGCTTATCGGGCCAAATGAGACGTGGGATTGGATGGTAGATCAATTGGCGATGTAGGGCAAAATAGTCGTATGGAACATCTTCGGGAACAAGAGCCACTTCAGCAAGGTATGATCCGAACTCATCTGTTGGATTGCCGAATGCCTGCCTCAAAGATCTGGTGTAGTTGCCCATATCTAAAATTTTTTGAAAATCTCCGCCAAAATATACATATCCTCTATAGGTGGGGATAGTGATCAATGCTAAAAATAGGAATATAAGCACTGTGAAAGAAGCTCCAAGAGACGGGCGCCTTTTCTTGCTTGCGTAATACAGAACTACGCACGATATTAGCAGCCAGGAAAAGTTAGTGCGACTCCCCCATATTAAAGTGTAAAGACCCACCCCCCCCGCGCCTGCAATGCTAAGCAGTAAGAGATTTTTAACTCGTGATATTTTACCAGAGGTAACAACCGCGAAAAATAATAAAATGAAGCCAACTATCATAAGTTCCGGAAGCTGGTAAATATAGGCCGTTGTTATGCTGGCTTTACCGCCAAATCCATGCGGCTTTGACCAAAACTCAAACCAACCCCCGGAAATTTGGATATAGGTATGTAGACCCCAAAATCCTAATAAAATTAAAGCCCAAGCAATCCATCTTAATTTTTTTAGTGAGATTTCTTTGGCAACAACAGGTAATTTTTCAGCTATTTTTTTACCCACACCCCAAAAGTAACCAAGGTAAAAAAATGCGAGGCCGACTATTGCAATTAAAAGGGCCTCGTTTAGATATTCTCCGCCATATCTAAAACCTACACCAGTTATGACATGGGTGAGTGGTTTTAATAAATAAAGAAACGCATATAATATAATCCAAAGATAGATTGGTTCAAATGGATCAAATTCTTTTTTGTAAATTGCAAGAAGCGGCGGCAGGGCAAGAAGCAGCGCGAAGGGGATCATTATTAATAAAGACAACAGGCGCTCTTGCGCAAAAAATATGGAAATAGCAGGGATTATAAGGACGCCAAGGGATGCTCCAATTATTGTGCCAAGTATCAGGTGTTTAAGCTTTAATAGCGCGGACATAAATATTTAAATTTTGTGACGGGATAAGATTATCAAAAAAAGTTAGGGGGTATAATGGCAAAAGAATTAAAGCGCTTAACACATCCTTGGTTATTTTAGGCAGACCTTTTGTGAGTGGGGAAAGGCCAATCCACTGGACAATGTTTAAGATTATTAAACCAAAAAAGCCAACTGCTTTATCGGATTTTACAATAGAAATCCCACTTTTTTCAAGCATTGTTTTAAAGTTTTCAAATTCATAACCAAGCCGCACATGCCCGCCATCTTGTTTTTCACTCATTTTCTCCCCATACATTAGTTTGCGATTTTTTCTCGGCGTGCAAAGATGCAGAATGCCGCCAGGTTTTATGATCTCGGCAAAAATTCTTATCACCCTTTCATCTTCCGCGAGGTGTTCCAGAGTTTCAAAGCAGATTATCTGGTCAAAAATTAGATTTAATTTCGGAAGTTCATAAAGATTAAAAACTTTAAACTGGCATTGTTTGGGATTGATTTTCAAATAATCCCTGAATATTTCACACCTCCCAAGCTTTTCCTTGTCAAAGTCAATCCCGATAACTCTGTTTCCTTTTTGGGCGGCGGCAAAGCTGAAAGCTCCGTTCCCGCACCCTGCATCCAAAGTTAAAATATCGCCTTCCACTAAATATTTCTTGAATTTCATTCTTTTGCGCGTAGAAACGTCCAATCCGGGGAATAAGAGCCACTTAACGAATAAAAAAAATTTACTCCGCATAAATCTATTCTAATTACTTTAATGGTTCGGCAGGCTCACCATCCTGAGCAAGGCCGAAGAATTAACCTAATTATTCTAAAAAAGCATTCAGGTAAGGGTTAAGATGCCGGTTTAATAAATGGTTAAGAGGTTAAGGTTAAGATGCCGGTTTAGTTTGGGGGTTAAGTAGTTGGTTTTTGGAAACTTAACCCAAAGACTTTTTACCAAACTGGCTTCCTAACCTTAACCCATAGACATTAGGCATTGGTAATTATTTAGGTCAATTATCGTGCCTGAGGCAGATCCGCCTTTTCGGCCTGAGGCTGACCAGCCTCTGGCTGGGGCGGAGAATAATTAGAAATTAGGTTAATTTTGCTCTGATAGTTTCTATCAGAGTATTATAATATCTTTCCCAGGTATATTCTTCCGCTCTTTTGCGCGCGCTCTCACCCATCGTCTCAATTGCATCGGGATTGTTTAGAAAGAAAAGAATTTTTTTCTTTAGCTCATCAAGATCTTTTGAGGGGATGATAAAACCGTCCTTCCCATCGCGCACCACGGAGCCGCTTTCGTAGGTTGTAATAATCGGCAATCCGGCCGCCATAGCTTCATAAATGGATAGCGATGATCCCTCAAAAAGCGAAGGGAAAACATAGACATCCGCTTCTTTATAGATATTTGTCATTTTGGATCTGGGTAGGGGCGGAATCCAGGCAAAGCAATCGCCATATTGCCGTAAAAACCAGTTATTTTCCATAGGTCCCGCCATAATGAGCTTAATCTTATGACCTTTTAGTCTTAATTCTCTCACTGCCTCCAAAAGATAGTGAGAGCCCTTGCGCACGCTTATATTTCCAACAAACAATAATTTAAGTTCAGAGCCGATTTGTTTATTCTCGCGTGGCTGGAACATTTCAATGTCGGCTCCATATGGCACCACCGCTATTTTAGAGTCAGGAACCCTGTTTTCTATCAAAGTCTTTTTGGCGAATTCCGACCCGGTAATAATTAAATCCGCCATTTCTATTTCTCGTCGACAGAGTTCTAAACTTTTTTCGGAAGAAAAATCTTTTATTACATTTTTTAAGCGGGGATTTTGGGCGACTTCTTTTTCGAGCGCTTTATTTAAGTTCAGAGGATGTCCAATGAATTGGTCAAGTATGCGGAAGGCGCCGATTTTTTCTGCCGACCCAAAAACCCTTAAAGCCGAAGTAAGCGGAGCAAAAACTATTCTGGGACGGGTTTTTTGGTTGAAATTGCTTGCCGCAATCCCGAATCTTTCATTTTTTAATCCGATGAGCTTCTCTGCTTGGCCCGGGAACACCTTTTTCCCCAAAAGGTAAACCCATTCGTAAAAGCCAAAAGTTTTTACCTCATTGAATTTAAGTCCGGACCTCTCCCTTTTTTTTAAATAGTATTCGAGCCGGGCGTTTGCCGGTTGCGGCAAAAGTTTTAAGAGTCTAAAAGGAAATTTTTGATGATCGTAAAATATTCCCGTTAGGTACTTTCTTAAAATACCCGCTTTTTTGAAAGCTATCGCGCTTTCGCTTAAATGCTGCGACCCCGGATCAATAACCACAACGTTCATGCCCGCCCTTTCCATTGCCTTTTTAAAGCCCTCCGCGCATTCTACATAGCTCCAATGCGATATTATTTTAAGGGAAGCAGCTCCAAATTTTTTTCTTAATTCAGGATTAGTAACCAATTTTTCAATTTGGACCTTTAGCAAATCAATGTCTCCTTCTTGATGAACAAATCCGTTTTCTCCTTCGCGCACAATATCGTAGGCGGCCCCGGTCATTTTGGTTGTTACGATTGGCAACCCATATGACATGGCCTCGTTTATGACCAAGCCCCAAGTTTCAAAGTAGGACGGGAGCGCGAATATGTCGGCTATTGAATAGTAAAGCGGCAGTTTCTCGGGTGGCATAAATCCGACGCAAATGACGCGGAGATTTTTCTCTTTTGAGTAGTTTTCTATTTTTTCTCTTTCTGGGCCGTCGCCAACAAACAACAAGCGGGGTTTGGGGTTTGCTTGCCCTCCGAAGCCTTGGCGAAGGCGGGGGGCATAGCCACTAGTTAAAAGCTCAAAAGCGCGAACAAGATCCATTGGTCCCTTTCGGGGTATAAGTTTGCCGATGCTTAATATAACTACATCATCTTTATTAATGCCCAGAGATTCTTTTAGAGCCGCGACCTCCCCGAATTCATCTTTTCTCGGCGGAGCCGCGACATATGGCGCCGATATGATGCGGTGTTCGCTCGCGCCGTATGCCTTAAGATACTCTTTGTTTAATGAACCGATTGCTAAAAATGCGAACACTTTTTTAAAAAATAGGCGCACTAATACATCTTTAAGTTTTAGCGTGACCCTGGGTCTTTTATTTAAAAGAAAGGACTCTCCTCTAAAAAGAATGGGAATGCCCAGTTTTTGCGCGGCGTGCCACGCCATCCAGCTGGTGCATTGGGTGTAGCTGTGGATCAAAATTGCGTCAAATTTTCCATTTTTAAGTTCTTGAACAATTCCAGGATTTATAATGCTAAAAAATCCGCCAACTGATGAACGCGGAGAAAAATTTTTTAAAAATTTATGTGGCAAACCGTCTAAGATAGAATCATCATACCATCTAACTCTTTGGTTAAAAGTAGAATCATAACCGGCTCTTATCCCAAAATCAGAACAAAAATAAACCATGGTTTCAATATCTGTATCACGATGGAGTTCTTGATAGAAATCAACCAGATAATGAATTGGATGTGAGAGTAGTATGGCAAGGCGATATTTTTTTTGGATTGCTTGCGTTTTCATGCTGTTGTTTTACCATTAAATCACAAAACAAGGCATATAAAAATAGCCAGATTTATATGGTTAATTTTTCAAGGTTGCCACAAAAATCATTCTTGGGCGGGATTACCAGGTTTTTTTTGAATTTTATTCCGGATACTTGGGTGCTGCGGATTTTGCAAGGGCCTCTTAGGGGCAAAAAGTGGGTAAAAGGCTCTGGTGTTAATGGCTATTGGCTGGGATCTTATGAACCCAAGAACCAAAAATTATTTCAGGGCCTCATAAAGAGAGGAGATACTGTTTTTGATATTGGCGCGCATGTTGGGTTTTACTCTCTTCTTTTTTCTCAACTGGTTGGCCCGGGCGGGAAAGTTTTTGCGTTTGAGCCTTTATCACGGAATGTGCAGCTTTTGAAAAAGCACACAGGATTAAACAACATCAGTAATGTTGTTGTGGTTGAATGCGCCGTAGCCGAAACAGAAGGAGAGCAGTTTTTCTCTGAAAGCGCCGGAAATTCTTTGGGGATGATAACTAACGTTCCACAATTAACCAAGGTCAAAACCGTTTCTTTGGATGAATTCGTAAAAAATGGGAAGATTGTTCCTAATTTTTTAAAGATAGACGTGGAGGGCGCAGAATTGCTTGTGTTAAGCGGCGCCAAAGAATTGCTGTTCAAACATCATCCAGTTATTTTTTTGGCCATTCATAATAATGAAATGCGCGGTGGATGCGTCGCGCTTTTTCGGCGTTTCGGCTACCGCCCATCTATCCTCTTTGAAGATCCCTTGAATGGCATCTATGAGTTATTGTGCGAATAGGTCGCCTTGCTACGGTCAATCTGTTTTTCTATTATGGCACGCACCATGCTGCCTACTTTTTGCAAATTAAAGTTTTCTTTAAAAAACTTATGTCCATTCGCGGCTAACTGGTCCCGCAGTTCCTTATCGGTCTTTAGCGCCACAATGGTGTTGGCAATGGTTTCTGCGTCAGCAAAAGGGCAAAACAAGAGGTGTTCTTGATGCTTAAACATTGTTTTCGCCGCCATGCCGTTTCCGGTTATGACTGGTTTTGCCATGGCCAAAGCATCATATACTTTTGCCGGCACTACCATGTGCCCCTGTTCCGTGCCCCCGAATTGTCCCAGGCAGACATCGGCGCTTGCCATAAAATCAGGCAAGACGTCGGGGTAAACCGATCCTCTAAAAATAATATTTTTTACGTTCAGGTCGTTGGCTAATGAAAGAACTTTTTGTTTTGTTATCCCGTCCCCAATAATTAAAAATTTTATATCGCTGTATTTTTCAAGAATTTTAGCGGCTCGGACTACATAATCTACGCCGTGGAGAGGGTAGTAACTTGAAACAAGGAAAACGACAAAGTCCCCGCCCTTTTTGCGAGCCCAGCTTTTCTCCGGATAAAAAAAATCTTCATCTGACCCAACGGGTACTATTTCAAATTTTGACCGCGGCAAGCCGAATTCTTTGCAAAAATACTCCGCGTGCTCTTTGGTATCCAAGAGCACTTTATCCGCCAAAAGACAGCTTATTTTATCGCGATAGTAAAAAAATCTCCCCTTTATAGAATCGGGGCGCACATCACTCGTGTCAATTGCCTTAACGTGGTAGTATGAAATAAACGCGTCAAATATAAGAGGTTTTCGCGTAAGAAAAGATAGTATTTTGGCGAGTGGGACGTAAGACTGGCCACCTTCGGAAACTAGAATCGCGTCTATCTTGCCTTGTATTTTAAAGTAATTAACAGCAAGAATCGCGAGCCGTCTTAAGCGGTTTCGGTGATTGCTTCGGCATTCTATAACTTTTACGTTATTTTTCCGTAAACCTTTAATAACGGTTCTGACTCGGGTATAAAGGGGATCATAATTCCCGAAATACGCCACTGTAAGTTTTTTCTCGGGCATAATAACCTCATACTAATATAGACAAAAATCTAAAGCAAATAAAATTTTATGAATTGGCGCGAGCGAGCTTACCAAGCATATTTTGAGCACTATTTAAAGATTGAAAGAGGCGATTTAAGCAAGGAGAATATTAAAAAACAATTTCCTGTTTGGAATAGCTATTATAGCAGATTTTTACCGATTGATAAAAACGCATCCATCCTTGATTTGGGATGCGGTAACGGCGAACTCCTTTTTTGGTTAAAATTAATCGGGTTTTATAATGCCCGTGGTATTGACCAAGATCTGCGCCTTATTGAAGAGGCGAAGAAACTGGACGTCAAAGTTTGTAAGGATGACATTAAATCATTTTTAAGCGATAAATCGCAAAAATTTGATTGTATAATAGCGCGTGATGTAATAGAGCATTTTACAAAGGATGAAATTTTTGAAGTCCTAGATTTAATTTATGGCGCTTTGCGTCAGGGGGGCGTCTTAATAATCCAGACCCCCAACGCCGAGAGTCCTTTTGGAGCGCGGTATCGTTATTACGACTTTACTCACTGTATTGGTTTTACTTCCTCAAGCTTGAGACATGTTCTTGGCGCGACCGGGTTTAAAAATATAACTTTTAAGGAAGCGGGGCCGGTGCCCCATGGCATAATTTCCCTTTGCAGGTTTATTTTGTGGCGAGCCGTTGTCTTGTGTATAAACCTCTACTTATTTATAGAAACTGGTTCTCGCAAAGGTCTTTTTACCCAAAACATAATTGTTCGTTCCCAAAAATTATAACCTATTTTTTCGCGCGCCAAGTTTATTTTTAAACATTTATTGAATTAAGCCCAGCAATTAATCGGAAAGAATTTCGTTTAATTTGTTTATTTCATACTCGGGATTAAGGGTTGCTTGTTTGAAATATTTTAAGGCATAAGTAATTAAGTTGTGGTTAGTTGCAAGAGGAGTTATGGTGATGTCGCCCCCCGCGACAGTTAAGTGTAAAAAAACATTATCTTTCAAGCTACTTGCAGAAATGCCGCTTAGTATGTATGTAACCCTATCTTTTTCAAAATACGTATAAGGAATATTTTTTGTTCCAGCGTCTCCGCTGATGATAAAGCCGCGCCTTTTTGCAAACAGGGGATGTACGTTATCCCACCAGTTATTTTTTGAAAAATTTGCGAGATTCACAACGGCATCAAGCGCTTTTTTGTGGGCCGGATAAAGGTTGTTTGCCCACAGCGGATGATGCATTAAAAAAATAAACGGGATTGAGTCGCCATACTTCTCCAATTCCCGCCTGATAAAAGCAATCTCCTCTTCGTTTATATTGCCACCCCTCTCTTCGGTCGGAAACACCGAATTGAAGATTATAAACTGCACTCCTTTATGCAAGAAACTCCCGCTTAGGGGATGATTTTCACGATAATAAGAGGTCATTTGGGTGGTCGAGAGGTCGTGGTTTCCTGGTGCGTGGTAAATTTCCCCGCTAAAATTTTTAAGATCCTTGTCAAAAACTGACCACTCTTTTTGTATGCCCGCAAGAGATTCAAGCCCGCCCAATACCATGTCTCCATTTAAAAACAATAATTCCGCGCCAAGATTCTCGGCTTCTTTGAGTGCTTCTATAAAAATGGGATTAGAAGCAAAATTTTCGTTTGCCCGCGGATGCCCTATAACAGCGAAACTCCAAGAGTTCCGATTCTTTGAGGGCGAGCTTTGGCTAAGTATAATAGCCGCAATCGCGATGAGCGAAATCGCGAGAATTGTAAGAACCGGCGCACGATGGTTTTTTTGAAAAGTTTTAGTATTCAATTGACTCTCTGCTACTTACTATTTCGTAGTTTATTATTTGCAGAGAGCGCGCCATTTCATTAAGCGCTTTGTCCAGGATATCGGCTAATTTTTCTCCATGAACATAAAAAACATACTCATGAATGGAGTCGTGCTTCTTGCCACTAATCATTGAAACGGCTATATTGTTTTCGCTAAGCCGCGCATTTAACAAATCTTCTCCGATTGGAGCGCTGGCCGTAAGAAGCAATATTAATTTTTTGCCGCTTGCCGATCCCAGCTTATATTTAAATATCAAATAAACAATAAAAGAAATGAATATAGTTGAAACTATCGCAACTGCGTAGTGGCCAAGTCCCGCCGCCACGCCTTCAGCTAAAGCAAAAAACACGAAAGCAATATCCCTGGTTTCTTTAATAATCGTTCTAAATCTTATGAAAGTAAAAGCTCCCAATAACCCCAGAGCGCCAAAGACATTGTTCTGCACGACGGTAATAATAACCGCTGTTATAACGCACAACATGACCAGCGTGGCGAAAAGAGACTGGGAATAAGAGAGCCCCGCGCGCGTCCATTTGTGCAAAAAAGCTATCGCGAACGAGATAATCGCCGCCAAGAAAAGATTAAAAATAACCACGGCCATGCTAATTTCTTGCGGTTGAAACGAAAAATAGTTGAGCATAGATTTAACGCGGCACCGGATAAAATTTCCTTATTGAGTCAACGCTTTCAGCATATTTTGAGTACGCCACGCGTTCCAAATTGTATTTTGCGAGCAACGAACCGATCTGTGCCGGCATTTTTTCGCTGAATTTAATTTCTATGACCGCATTATTTTGGCTAACGTTTGCCGTTGGATCAGCGAACAAATTTTTTGTCTTTTGCGCCTTAATGTCATAATCCAGCGTAATTCGTATTTTTTCCTTGCCGCTTAACAAGTGCCAAGCGCTTCTCTTATATTCAACCAGCACATAAGGCCTTCTGTTTTCCAGGTCTATCCAAAACATAAATTCTTCCAGGTTTTTTGTCTCGCTTTCTGAAAGGCGTGATTTTAAATTTTGGCGAGCTAAGCGCGGAGTCTGTAAAAATTCTTGCCACTCCGTAAGGCTTAAAGCCACTCTTTTTTTTGAGATCATCATATCATACTTTTCTTTGATTTCCAACCAAACGGGCGCACTGCCTTCTCCATCATTCTTTTTGTAAATTCTTGCCCGCAATTTTTTTCTCGCTAAAAGACCGCCGATTTTATCGGAATAATCAGAGAGCGTGACAGTGTCAAAATACACGCTTGCCACGTGGTAGAAACCATCGGCATTATTGGCAGAATCTTCTTGAAAGTTTAATTTTGCCAAGTCGCCTTTTAAGTCTCCAAGTAAAAAGCGAGGTATCAAATATTTGAACTCAAATCTTAAAAAGTTATTTTTCATATTTTATCTCACAATCATTGATTGCTTATCTTGGGTGATATCGTTTAAGTTGCCGCTTAAAATGTTGTTTTCCAGGATAGCTGTTCCGCCGCCGAATATGGATTTTTTTTGGTAAAGAGCGATGCCGGTAGTGTTATTTAACACTGAATTATTTTTTATTAGCGCCCTTGATTCGTCCTTAACCGCAATGCCGATTTCGCATTTTTTTATGATATTGTCGGTAATTTCAGGAAAAGACTTTTCGCCGACACTCACGCCCTTATCAGAGCATTTATCTATCATATTTTTGTTTATAAACGGATCTCCGAAAGAAATATCAATAGCGTCGCCGCCTTCGGGTCCGGTTCCAATGTTAAAAAATTTATTATTTTCTATTACAAAGTTACTTGTCATATCAAGGTCAATCGCGTCGCCCACGGTATCGTAAAATTTTGAATTTTTTACTGCCCCGGTTGTTTGTTTAACGTTCAAGGCATCATCGTCAGCGTCCAGAGAAAATATCGCGTTCTCAATGAATATTGGCGCGCCGTGAGCCGCGAGCATTCCTGTAAATGTTACGCCATTAATTTCTTCCGACGACGACCCGCCGCTAATTATTATATTCTCAAGTCTGCTTGATTCTTTGGTGTTTATAACCGCGATAGAGCCCCATGCGTTTTTGGGGTAAAGGCGCTCCACGATGATTAGTTTTTCGGCAGATCCGATTGCTTTTATGGGGCTGTAAGATACTATAGAAACTCCACTGGCTAAAAATAAGTGCGTTCCCTGTTCTATCACAAAATTAAAATTTGCCGGAATCACAACATTTTTCCTAAAAGCATATGTTCCGGTTTTAAGCGTTAAGTTGCCTATGGGATCGCGAGTTGAAGTTGAATAAGAGAGAAAGAACTGCGGATTGGCAGCTATGAACTCCTCGCCTGTTTTTGAAATATCAAAAAAATTTGAAAATTCGCCGCCTTCAACAAGTTGTGCGGTTGTTTTGGAAAAATCTTCAGCACTAAAAACCGGCAATTCTTTTGCCTCCGCCAATTTTTGCGCGACTTGGTAATTGTCAATAATGCTGGTTCTTTGTTCTTGAAAAACTTCTTTAAAAACAAAGTCAGGATAATATTTTGCTTGATCCTTATATAATTCGACAATAATTTGGCTTTGCAAAGTATCAAACAGCGCGAGGTCTTTTTCTAAAGAAATTGAAGATAAAATTTCGCGTAATACCTTTTTATAGTCATTATAATAATTTTCATTAGATAATATGCGTCTGGAGAATACGTTTATTTCGTTATAAACCTCGACTGGCTCTTTATTGTTCCGCCCGTAGAAAATGGCGGTATCTTCGAGGAGCGGCTCCAGCTTCCCGGTCGCGCCATTAAAAAGAAAATTTAAATTCTGGCCCTGCGAATGCGTTCCCCCGGCGATAACATTAAATGCTATAGCTCTGTATATTTTATTTAAATCCAAAATATTGCCTATATTTTTATAAAAAACATCATCCGTTTCTCTTAAGAGCGAAAACAGGGTGTCCAATTCCGCGAAAGACTCCTTTTGTTCATAAATATCTCTGCTCCAGCTCGAATCCAACCCCGTTTGCGAAAAGACTTCGCTATTAGGCGGTAAGCCATTTTTCTCCAGCCATTCCGCCGAGTACCTTTCTTTTGCTAGGTAGATACCCGCGTCCCCACCATTAATTTTTAACCAAACTAAAAATAGATTGGTTGGGACTAGCCCCATTTCTTTTAATCTATAGTTATTAACTATTTCCAGCGCGGCATATTCTTTAGTTATTGGCGCTATCAGGTCGATTGACCTCATTTTTTCAAACAGTCGGTCTTTGGGAAATTTAATTAGCAGCGATCTTTTGGCGCTTTCCCAATGTACCGGCCTGTGCCCGCGAAATCGCACTTCAATTTTGTCACGATAATCACCCGAGGCAAAAAAACCATCAATAAAAGCAAAATTTTCCGGACTCGCTCCTGTTTTTGCTTCCGGATCATAGTTAGGCAGGATGCTACTTATTTTATAAATATCTTTCTCGTCTATGTATAAGTTATATACCGGAAGCCTTGTTTTTCTAAACCAATAAGGGAAATGTAACAGATTGGCGGTTTTTTTGAGGGAAGCTTCGGCTCTTGTGATATTAAAATGTAATTCTGGGCTTATGATTTTTATCCGTTCTAAAAAACTCGCGTAAATTGTCCCGCGTAAATAAAATAGGAGGGAGGTTGCGCTAATTGTTATGGCTATTACTGTTATTTTGCGCGCGGGGTTCATGTCGCGTAAATAGTATTGCTTTTAATGATGCTTTTTGCAAGCTGTCAGAGTTGTTTTTGTGCTGCATAAAAATTATTAATAGTGGGAAAATTGTTATGGTTAAATCAACCACATGACCAGAAGGGCTGCTGAAAATTTTTGTAAATCTTGACGCTATTTGCCGATGACTAAAAAATTTGCTAACATTAAAAAGTGAAAAAATTCAAGGAAATAATCCAAACAATTAAATTGCGTTCATCTATCATCGCGGCCCTACTTGAGTTTTTATGGGAAAACAAAATGTGGTGGATGATTCCGATGGTTTTCTTTTTGACAATTTTCTTTTTGGTGATAATTTTCGCCCAAAGTTCGTCATTGGGACCATTTATTTACACCCTATTTTAAATGAAGGGAATATTGCTCAAAATTAAAGAGCTTTGGTTTAAATTCGCTTTCTTACTGGGAGATTTTATTTCTTCGGTTTTGCTTACTCTGTTTTATTATTTGATTTTCGGTATTTTTGCATTACCCTACCGAATAATAAAAAATGATTTCGCGTCCGGGGAAGCGACAAACTGGACTGCTAAAGGCAAGTGGGGCGATGACCTCGGAAGTATTAAAAAAGAATTTTAGATTGACAGTAAAAAACTGCACCACACCAACTTCTTATCTGCAAGAAATTATATTCGCTTTATTTATGGCCTCGGCCATAAATTTATGCCCCGAAGCATTAAAGTGGCCGTCTATTGGTAGCCAAAAGTCATCAATTTTTGTGTATGACTCTTTAAATTGGGGTATAAGATCCAAATATTTTATGCCATTCTCATTCATAAAGCTTTGAAGATTTTTTATATAAGTCAGGGGTTTTTTAAAGTAGTGCGGTCTTTCGGGAAAGAATATGAAGATTATGTCAATTTTTTTTTCTTTGGTTGCCGATTGCATGAGCTTGATTAAAGTTTCGACAGCCGGGCCGGTCTTTTCATACTCTTCCTGTTCGGCTTTGGCCAAATCCGTAAACCCAAGAACAAAATGCTTTAATCTGGGGGCGACAACAAATCTCATGAATGTGTATGCTTGGGAGTAAAAAAGCAGCTCTTGCGCCCTTGAAGAAAGAGATTTCTTTTTTCCCAAGAATTCTGTCGAATCAGGTATGAACTGTGAAAGTTCAGGATCAATTTTTTTGGACAAACTGACCATTTCGTTCCAATCGTTGCCGGGCATGTTCAATCCAATGATAATTTGTTTGATATTTTTAAAGTTTTTGGATGCAAGCATTTCTTTCAGGTAGTAAACGTAATGATTTAACCCCGCTCCAGGCTTGCCGGCATTTACAATTTGGCATGAGTTATCCATTTCATCCAACAAATTCGGGTAAGCTTCGGGATTCAAGACTCCAAAACCAAAAGTTTGCGAATCGCCCAAAATAATGACGGTTGGCTTCAGGGGATCTGTCTTTTCGCGCCTAAATCCAAACTGATCGGTTTGGATATCCATGTTGTATTCGTGATAAATATCGGAAAGCCCACTAACATTAAGACCGGATTTTACTTTGGGCGGCTTTCCGGCGTTATATTGATATAATTCACGAGTTGGTTCAGTATTAACTTTGTCATAATACATGGTCTTTTGCGGAGTGATTACATATATCATGATTTCCAAAAAAATAAACCCGGCGAGGGAAGTTATAGAGAAAATTAAGATTTTCCCGAACGTTTTTTTATTCAATATAGATTTCATAGTTGCTCACTGTCCACACTCGGATAATAATTAATTGTACTCTAAAAGATCATTATATGACAATATTGGGACTTTCTTTTTTTTATCATGACTCAGCGGCGGCTCTTTTAATTGATGGTAGGCCCGTCGCTATGAGCGAAGAAGAGCGTTTTTCGAGAGTTAAACACGATTACAGCTTTCCCAAGATGGCTATTAATTTTGTTATGGAAGAAGCTCTCGTGAGCACGGATAAAATTGATTATGTTATTTTTTATGAAAAACCATTTTTTAAGCTTGAAAGAATTTTCAAAACATTATTTTTAACTTTTCCCTGGACGCCGCATGTTTTTGTTAAAGCCGTGAAGAGCTTGTTTATATCCAAAATTTGGATTAGGGCCTTAATCTCGAAAGAATTAGGGATTAACCCCGGAAAAATTTTATTTTCGACGCATCATTTATCGCATGCGGCCGCATCATTTTTTTGTTCTCCGTTTGAAAAAGCCGCGATTTTGACAGTAGATGGAGTCGGCGAGTGGGCGTGCACGACTATTGGCATTGGAGAGGGGAATAAAATCAGATTTATCAAAGAGATCAACTTTCCCCATTCTTTGGGACTGCTATACTCGGCATTTACAGCTTTTTTGGGTTTTGAGGTAAACGAAGGAGAGTACAAAGTTATGGGGATGGCTCCTTATGGCAAGCCAAAATATATAGATAAGGCGAAAGAGCTGATGAAATTTTATGATGACGGATCTTACGCCCTAAAGCTTGGTTACTTTTCCTTTTTCCGCTCAAACTCGCGGACTTTTTCCAAAAAATTTATTCAACTTTTCGGAAGCCCGAGAAATCCCAAGTCAAAATTTTTTACGCGCGATACCGGGTGGCCTAGTTATTTTGGAGATAAACCGGCCGGATCCAAGTTCCAGGAGGAAGCTGAAAGACAGGAGTATTATGCGGACATTGCGGCTTCAATTCAAAAACTGACCGAAGAGGCAATGATGAAACTCACGGAAGAAGCTTATAAGGTTACCGGTTGTGAAAACATCTGCCTGGGAGGCGGCGTGGCTTTAAATTCCGTAGCCAACTGGAAAGTGTTAAAGGGGACTCATATTAAAGAAATGTTTATTCAGCCCGCAGCCGGTGACGCCGGGGGGGCGCTTGGGGCGGCCCTTTTGGCCCATTCTTTATTGGGGGGAAGCAGGAATTTTGTAATGAAGCATGCCTATTACGGCAAAGCTTATTCTGAAGAAGAAATCGGCAGATTTATAAGGGATAATAATTTAAAAGCAGAGCACTTTAAGAGCGAAGATGATTTGATTGATAGAGTAGCCGGAGAAATTGCGAAAGGAAAAGTTGTCGGCTGGTTTCAGGGCAAATTTGAATGGGGGCCGAGAGCGCTGGGGAATCGTTCTATTTTGGCAGATCCGCGCCGAGAAGAAATGAAAGACATAGTAAATACCAAAATAAAATTTAGAGAGCCGTACCGGCCTTTCGCCCCCTCCGTGCTCGCAGAAAAAGTGGAAGAATATTTTGATATCACGGAAGCGGCCAAGCATTACCCTGCCCGCTTTATGCTTTATGTAGTTCATGTAAAGCAGGAAAAAAGAAAAGAAGTGCCCGCGATTACACACGTTGATGGAACCGGCAGATTACAGGTGGTTTTCAAAGAAGAAAGTCCTCGGTATTGGAAATTAATCAATGCCTTTTATAATAAAACTGGGACTCCGATTGTTTTGAATACCTCTTTCAATTTAAAAGGAGAGCCGATTGTGGCAAGTCCCGAAAATGCTCACAACACATTTTCAAAAAGCGAAATGGATTTGTTGGTGCTTGATAATTTTATTTTGTATAAAAATAACAATTAAAGTAAAATTTAAAATATGAAAAAGACAAAAATTGGCATTGTAGGTTTGGGGTTTGTGGGGGGGGCGGTGAAAAACTGGTTTAAAAGAAATTCGGATAAATATGACATTTATCTTTATGATAAATATAAAAAAATAGGATCGCCCGAAGAGATAAATAAAGCGAATGTAATTTTTGTTGCTGTCCCAACCCCCTTTAACGAGAACGGGTATGATGATTCTGCGATACGCGAAACCTTAAATATTATAAATAACGGAAAAACAGTTGTGATTAAGTCAACGGTATTGCCTGGTTCAATCGACTCTTTTCAAAGCCAGCATCCAAAAAAAATCATTCTTTTTAATCCCGAATTTCTTCGTGCCAAGACCGCGAATAAAGACTTTGTAAAACCTGACCGGCAAATTATAGGCTTTGCCGGGCCGAAAGGAAAAAAAATCGCCCCCTCGATTTTAAAAATCTTGCCTAAGGCGCCTTTCGCGAGAGTTGTAAAAGCCAAAGAAGCGGAGATGATAAAATATTTCGGGAACGCTTATTTGGCAACGAGGGTAGTTTTCGCGAATCAAATTTATGATCTCTGCGAAAAACTAAAAGGCGTTGATTATGACGTTGTGAAGGATTGCGTGGTACAGGACAAAAGGATAGGCGATAGCCATTTTGAGATATTCCACGAAGGATATCGCGGTTATGGGGGCGGCTGTTTCCCCAAAGACGTAAGGGCAATTTTGCAGTTGGGTAAAAAAATGCGCGTCGATTTGGGGCTTATTGGCGCGGCTTATGAAATAAATAATCGGCTGATTAATCCAAACGGGAAAACAAGAAAAATCCAAAATTATTTTAAAGAATCCGTTGATTTAAAAAGGAGTTTTCTTATAGAAGATAACTTTTTACAGCCGATAAACGCAATGATCAAGATGATTCAGGATTGTTTAGCGTCCGATAATAAGATTTTAATCGCTGGCAATGGCGGGAGCGCGGCCGAAGCCCAGCATTTTGCCGCTGAATTGGTTTGTACTTTTATGAGAAAGGACCGCAGGGGTTATCCGGCGATTGCCCTAAACGCCAATACTTCGGTTCTGACGGCCTGGGCAAATGATTTTGAGTATAAAACCGTGTTTGCGAGACAAGTCGAAGCTTTGGGCAGAAAGAGTGATGTGTTTATAGGCATTTCTACGAGCGGCAATTCAGCAAATATTATTGAAGCCTGTAAAACCGCAAAAAAATCGGGATTAAAGACTATTGGCTTTTTGGGAAACAGCGGAGGATTGTCAAAGGATCTTTTTGACGTTTCTTTAATTGTGCCCTCGAACAGCACCCCCCGAATTCAGGAAGTGCACACTCTCTTAACACATATCATCTGCGAAGAAATAGAAAAAATAATGTGAGGTTTGCGGCGCAGCGCATTTCATCTATAAACACGGCTCTGTTTTTGTGACGACGGTAAATTTATTTTTTTGAAAATAGAATCATCATTGAGTCGGAGCTATCGCCCAGCCGCATTTTTTCAAAAAATCCCCAACGTTTAAGTGTCCCCGCCAAATTTTGAGTTTCTTTTCTTATTTCTAAAAATACATCAAGCGGGTGATTCTTGAAGAGGCCCTCTCCGTTTTCTATTATTTCTTTTTCGTTGCCGTCCACATCTATTTTGATAATGCCGGGAACGAAGTGATTTTTGGCGAAAGCATCAAGAGAAATAGATTTTTTGGTTGTTTTTTGGATACCTATATCGGCAGTTACAATTTTACCGTCTTCGCCGATCGGGTCGTTAAATACCGACATTTTTAGGCCGTTCATTTTGGCGCCCCTCCTCACAAAATTCGCCAGCGCGTCTACCGGTTCAAAAGCGGCAACCCGCGCTCCGGACGCGGCGGCAATAAAGCTGTAATATCCCATGCCGGCGCCAACATCAAAAAAATCCTTATTTTTTTTGCTGGAAAGCAGTTTTTTAAATTCGGAAGTCAGTTCTTTTTCATAGTAAAGTTTTTTATCCGCGATATTTCCTCCGCCGGAATATATGGCATATACCATCCAATTGCGCGCCGGGATTTTTATGTTTGTTTCTTCAATGTAAATATAGGGAGGAAGTTCCATAAAAGCTTTCAGAGTTTTATTGATTTTGTGATAAAGCGCGACTGCCCGGGGAAACAGTTGTTTTATAACTTTTTTCATCTGTTTAAAATATTCGCAACTTCCAGCAAATTTTTAATATTGTAGTCGGCCTTAATTTCCGCGGGATATTGGCCGCTTGCAATTCTGAAAGTCTTGCACCCCCAACGTTTTCCGGCCTCAATGTCGGAATCTTTATCGCCGACGAGGATTGATAATGCTGGCTTGATAAAGAATTTTTTTTGCGCCTGTTCCAGCATGCCCGTATTGGGTTTTCTGCAAAAACATTCTCCTGTGTGATGAGGGTGATGAGGGCACACGTAAAATGCCTCAATAAAAATATTTTCTTTCGCCAAGCGCTTTTGTAGTTCGCAGTTAAATAAATCAGCGTCTTCACGCGTATAATATTTTTTGGCAATGCCCGCCTGATTAGTCACCACAATAAATCTGAAGCCGGCATCTTTCAAAAGCCGCAGCCCTTCTGTTACGTTCGGCAAAATTTCTAAATCCGATATTTTATGGGTGTGACCCCTGTCTTTTACCAGCACTCCATCCCTGTCCAGCAGGCACCATCGATTTTTATTTATTGGAGCGCTCGTAACTATTTCTTTTGTTTTAATTCTATAACTCATTTAAAAAATCTCTAGTCCCCGGGTGTGTATTTGGCACATGCTTCGTCACACTATCATTTGGGAGTGGGCATTTCAAGTGATTGGCGAAAGCTCCGCTTTTGGTTTATAATTGGTATTATCTAATAATTATACTATGCAAATCAAACATCATCTTGCGGAAGACACTATTGATGATAAGGATATAAGCGCTCTTATTGACTGGCTTAAAACTAACTCCCGCCTTACCAAGGGGCCGTTAACTTTGGAGTTTGAAAAAAAATGGAGCAACTGGTGGGGAAAGAAATATTCCGTGTTTTGCAACTCCGGTTCTTCGGCTAACCTCCTCATGTATTATGTTCTTTTATTATCGTCTAAACTTAAAAACAAAAAAATAATTGTTCCTTCTGCCGGATGGCCCACAACCATTACTCCGGCAATCCAGTTTGGGTTTGAGCCAATCATGTGCGAGGCGGATAAGGATACCTTTGCTTTGGATGTTGATTATTTGGAGGAGCTGTTAAAAAAGCATGACCCCGGAGCTGTAATATTTGTACAAATTCTTGGCGTTCCCCATAAGCACATTGATAAACTTTTGGCTCTAAAAGAAAAATATAAATTTGTTCTTTTGGAGGATGCCTGTGCCGCCATGGGGGCGTCGCATCGCGGGAGAAAAGCTGGAACGTTCGGCGACATGTCGAGCTTCTCGCTTTACTTTGGGCATCAGCTTTCTACAATTGAAGGGGGGGTAGTCTCGACCGACGATCAGGAATTTAATAATTTGCTTTTGATGTCAAGAAGCCATGGTTGGGGCAAGGATTTGGATCCAGATTCGCATGGGGCGCTGCTTAATAAATATAATGTAGATAATAGCCACAATCCCTTTATATTTTATGAACCCGGGCTCAACTTAAGGGCAACCGACCTTCAGGCATTCTTGGGCTTGCGGCAACTTGATAAAATGGATTGGCTTGTGGAGCGGCGCAGCCGGAATCATCACTTGTACAAAAAATTACTGGGTGAAAAGTTTTATGCCCAGTCATATGATAATGATATTGTGCCATGCAGTATTCATTTCTGCGCCTTGGCCAACGATTCTGCAGAGAGAAAGACTGTGGCGGATGCTCTTCATAAAAATGGCATTGAAACGCGTCTCTACACGGCCGGGAATCTCGGTCTTCACCCCTTTTGGGCTAATCGGTATGGCGAGGCGCATTTCAAGTGGGCTGACGAACTTTATAATCGTGGCTTCTTTTTGCCGAATCATCCTTCGCTTAAAACCGAAGATGTAAAATTTATTTCAAAAGTAGTATTGGACGCGGTAAAGCGTTAAAAAATGGAGAAAAGAATATTCAAAAAAGCTCTTATTACAGGCATAACCGGCTCCGGGGGCAGTTACCTGGCCGATTATATCGTTCTCCACTGCCCCGGCGTTCAAGTGAGCGGTGTTTCCCGTTGGCACAGCACCAGCGTAAACAGCAATGTCGCCCACCTGAAAGACAAGATAAAAATTTACGAATGCGACTTAAACGATTTTAGTTCCATTTTGCGGGTCTTAAAAGAAGTGAAGCCCGACGTTATTTTTCATTTGGCTGCTTATGCTAACGTCAGGGCTGCTTGGCTTACACCGCTTTCCATGATGCAGAACAACATCATGAGCACCGCCAATTTATTTGAAGCTGTGCGCTCGGCCGAAATCGATCCGGTTATCCAAATTTGTTCCACCAGCGAAGTTTATGGCCAGGTAGATCCTAAAAACGTTCCCATTAAAGAAGACTGCCCGATTATTCCCTCAAATCCATACGCAGTTTCAAAAGTTGCCGGAGACTTTTTGGGATTTACCTATTTCAGGGCCTACGGCATGAAAGTTGTGAGAACACGCATGTTCGCGTATCTGAATCCAAGGCGTGAAGATCTTTTCGCGACTTCATGGGCGAAGCAGGTCGCTTTAATTGAGGCCGGCAAACAAAAAGAGCTTTTGCATGGCAATTTAGATTCAGTGAGGACGCTCATCGATGTTCGTGACGCCATGGAGTCGTATTGGGTAGCTGCCGAAAAATGTGAATTTGGAGAAGCCTATAATATCGGAGGGCCTACCGTTATTAAAATCGGAGATTTTTTGGATGTTCTAAAAAATAAAGCCACTGTTCAAATTCCCTCACGGATTGATCCGGCTCTTTTGCGCCCCGCGGATGTCACTTTGCAGATTCCCGACATTACTAAATTTATAAATGCTACCGGTTGGCGACCGAGGTATTCTTTTGAGGAGAGCGTGCTTTATCTTCTGGAATTTTGGAGAAATAAGATAAAAGAAGCCTAAATTATGCGGCGATTATTTTACGGTTGCCATTTTTTTAAATTTCTATAGAATAACACTATGTCAAAAATTCTTGTAACCGGCGGAGCCGGGTATATTGGGTCAATGCTTGTGCCGGAGCTCCTGCGCCGCGGGCATATAGTAACTGTTATTGATAACTTTATGTATGGCCAGACATCGCTTGCCGATTGCGCCTACGATGAAAAACTGACTGTGGTTCGAGGGGACGCAAGGAGCGAGGACTTAGTTGCAAAATATATCGCGGATAAAGATTATATAATCCCGCTTGCTTGTATCGTGGGGATGCCTGCCTGCAACCGCGATCCTGTCGCGGCTACTACCACCAATCTTGATGCCATTAGAATGATTCTTGAGTTCCGAAAGCCGGAGCAAAGAATAATTTTCCCGAATACCAATAGCGGCTATGGTGTCGGCAGTAAAGCCGTCTTTTGCGATGAAAATTCTTTTTTGAACCCCATTTCTCTGTATGGGCGCCTGAAGGTAGAAGCGGAAAAAGCCATATTGGAATCCGGCAACGCAATTACGTTAAGACTCGCCACAGTTTTTGGGATGAGCCACAGGATGAGGCTTGATTTATTGGTAAATGACTTTGTGCATCGCGCCATGAAAGACGGCAGTATTGTTCTCTTTGAATCTCATTTTAAGCGCAATTTTATACATATCCGCGATGTTGTCCGCGGGTTTATTCACTGTATGGAGAATTTCGATAGAATGAAAAACCAGGCGTATAATTTGGGGCTCTCCGACGCCAATCTAAGTAAGGTAGAGCTTTGCGAAGAAATAAAGAAATTCGTGCCGAACTTCGTATATTTGGAAGCGGAAATAGGGGAGGATCCGGACAAGAGGAATTATATAGTTTCAAACGCAAAAATAGAAGCTACCGGATTTAAGCCCGCCCACTCTCTTCAGAGCGGCATTAAAGAACTTGTTAAGGGATATCAAATTATCCGCCATACGGAACACACAAACTTTGCGTAAAGCCAGCCTTAATGATTTATAGTGAAAATACAAACCCCCTTGTTACTATTTGGATACCGGTTTATAACGGAGCCGATTTCATTTGGAGAGCCCTGGAGAGCGCTACCAATCAAACTTATAAAAATCTCGAAATTTTGGTATTTGATGATGCGAGCAAAGATAATACCGGAGAGATAGTCCAGGGGTACAAAGATAAAGATTCAAGAATAAACTATATTAAAACGGAAAAAAATCTGGGTTATACAAAAAGCATGACCCAAATATTCCGCCTCGCTAAAGGAAAGTATGTTCAGCACTGCGCTCACGATGACTGGCTTTCGAGAAATTACATAGAAGAATGTGTAAAAATTTTCGAGCGGGAAGAGGGAGTCAGCTCTGTACTCGGAAGAATTTTCAGCATCGTTTCCAAGGACAACTCATATTATTTTACCCGCGAAGCGGAAGTAAAGAGCGGGATTTACCCTAAAAAATATTTTGGCGATAATGCCTATAGAACTTTCATTCCTTCAATGATAATGCTTGGCATGGCCAATAAGGAAGATGCCCTAAATGCCATGTTGGCCGTGGAAAGTTTTTTGAATGCTCCCCCGCCGAACCTGCCCGAACCTCTTCGGGAGATGATACAGCACGAATACGGTTCCGATGTTATTTATCCCATAAAACTCGCGGCAAAAGAGAGCCGTTTCATTGTTGCTCAAAACGCCGTATATTTAAAAACCGAACTCCCCATTGAGCACTACATGACTCATAAGGGCTCCATGAAATTGCGCGAGAAATATGGAATTAATAATGATACGGCTCGCGGGATTTTAAAGAGATATGGGTATAGGCGAATGCTTTACGACAATTTCTTCTTCCGGGACTGGAAAAGTTATGTTTCAAAAATGCGAATTTTTTTTGGAAAAGAGGCGCTTGCGACAATTTTTGCAGAAGCAATCAAGAGGCGCCTTGATGGAAGCTTTTTAAAAGTTAGCTTGAAGCAAGATGTTTCTGGGCTGCTTTTTGCCGATTATTCTTTTTACGAAAAATTTATGTCTGTAGCTTGCGCGCTCCCTCGCGTGATTAAGAGATTTTTTGACTGGGTTATCCGCTCGTTTTTTAGAAAGCAAAACCCTGATATTTATAGCAAAAACTTCTTTTTAGATAAGCAGGGCCGCTTTGTGGTTTAGTCTCTAATATGAATAAAGCTGTTTTTTTTGACAGGGACGGAGTTATCCTTGAACTTCCTAAGGGCAATGAGGCTTATGGATTTATATATAAAAAAGAAGACGTTGTGATTGTGGACGGTGTCCGCGAAGCTCTTCATGCCCTTAAGGGGCGCGGTTACCTGAATGTTATTATTACCAATCAGCCGGTCATAGCGCGCGGTATTGTAAGTTACGAAGATGTGGTTGAACTTCACGAATTTATTAATAGAAAATTAGGAGGTCTTATTGACCGATTTTATTTTTGCCCGCATCATCCGGAAACACACCCCGATGTTCCGGAGCGCGCCTTAAAATATAGGACAGTGTGCGGGTGCCGCAAGCCGGCTCCGGGCATGATCATTAAGGCGGCCAAAGATTTGAATATTAATTTAAAGAAAAGCTGGATGTTGGGCGATATGGTTACCGACATTGCCGCTGGCGAGGCTGCGGGCTGCAAGACTATTATGATTGAATCTCTGGCAAACAGTAGAGTTCCAAAGTCGGGCAATGCCTTTAAGAATGACGTTAAGCCCACATCTAAAGCGCAAAACGCTTTGGATGCCGTGAGATATATATTAGAAAAATAAAAAAGCAGCGCATGGTCCGCTGCCTTTGGTTTGCTTTTACATGTAGGGAGACGGTCCGGAAATATAGGAGAGACACTCTGAAACGCATTTTTCGGTTGATTTATCGGTCGTGTCCATTAGCAGATATTTAAGATCTTTTAACCCCCTGGGGATTCTCTCGTGCTTTTCACTTAGTGTTTTCTTAAACGATTCAATTTCAAACATTCCGCGGCTTCTCTCCTCCGCCTCCTTGTCTCCTTTGCGCGCCTTAATTCTTTCAAAGCAAGCCTCCGGACTAACTACGAAGTGGATTAAATACTTGAGGTACCCTCGAAATAGCGGTTGCTCGATGAAGCGCCCTAAACTGCCGTCATCAATCTGTCTCATCAAAAAACAATCCAGCACCGGTACCTTACCAAGGTCTAATCCTCTGGATGCGAGCCTGGCCTGAATAAGGTAAACCTGGTCTCGGCTGTGCCGTCTGTGATAATGATTGGCAGGATAAATTTGAATCATTTCACCGAAGGGCGTATCCACCATCCTGGCATTATCAGGAAAAACATTGTCATTTTTGACATATTCTTCAAACGGCGGCAATTCTTTTGAGACTGTGGGCGCCACATGAAGAAGCGGGAAAATCATATCATCACGGTCAAGGTAAAACGCGTTTGCAATTTCTCGCACCAAACCTCTACAGGTTGTACTTTTTCCGGCGGCAATCATGCCAGAAGAAAAAACAATTCGCGGCTCCAAAATCTTCATTTTATCCTCTATCTTTCTAAGTAAAATTAACTACTGGCATTCTATCATTTACTTTTTTTTTGTCAATTTCCTGTCAAAAAACTCGCAAACAATATTTGCGAGTTTTAATGCCTAAATTTTCCAACCCAAGCGCGGGAGAGCCAGAAAAGTTGTGGTGATAGTTTTGGAGTCTCTAATCTCTCCTCTAAAAATTTTAGCTACCCAATCTTTTAGCGGAATTTCTATTGTTTCCAGAATTTCACTGGGTTCTGGATTTGGTTCCGCTGTCTGAACACAGTCTATCGCTAGCGCGGCGGCAAATTGGCTCCCGGAACATGAAGGGTCAAAATAAACCCCATTATTACTTAACCATATCAATTCTCCGTGCTCATATCCAGTTTCTTCCATTAGTTCGGCAGATAAAGCTTCTTCCAGGCTCTGCGCCCCTTTTTTGTTTCCTCCGGGAACCTCTAAAACAAAATTTTTTGGGCCATAGCGAAACTGATTTACCGCGATAACGTTACCGGCTTTTGTGATTGCTAGAATCATTACGGCATTTGCGGAACCGCCACCATGAAGAAGGTATTCTATTGTTTGCCCATTTGGTAATAAAAAGTTTTGAAAATACACGTGTCTTCCATATGCTTTAATCACCGTACGGATCTCGCCGGGCACCGGAGCTTTCAATGTAGGCTTCCCCATTTCTCCCTCCCAATACTGTATGCTACACGGAATATAACAAACTTTACTTATTTCGTCAAAAAGTCCTATTTCCGCCTTTAATTTTTTCTATAAGTTTAGTAGTTGAGATATTTTCAAATTCATCAGGGCACCACCGAGGTAAAATTTTTAAACCAACGTTATTTTTTTTTGCCATTTCTTCGCGATAGAGAATTTCTGAAGCATCTGCGTTGATTATGTATGTATCGGGCTTCAATAATTTAAAAACCGTTTCAATAAATTCTAACGGATGATTGACTGGCGTATGGGAACTCAAAAAACAATAGTCAACTGGTTTTAGTGAATCGACCATTTTCATGCGCATGTATTTATTCATAATCGGCCGGTCATTGCCCTTTATTTTTTTTAAATTTGTGTCCCCGCCCACTCCAACAACTAAAACATCCCCAAATTTTTTGCAATCCTCAAAAAACAGCACATGTCCCGGATGTATAAGATCAAAAACACCCGAACAATAAACGATTTTTTGATTGCAATGTTTTTCCCTGATTAGAGGAAGGTCTTTTGGTTCAATTTGAGCCATAATGTACGTTCGTATCCTAACTTTTTTATTCGCTAAGGTCAAGAACAAAAAATTGCGCCTGAAGCGCAATTTTGATAAGGGAATTATCAACTTATTAACTTTAAAATTTTTTGATGTAATTCTGGGTTTGCAGTCAAAATTGATTTATCACCCAATTTCCAATCTCCGCATTCTATGTTGGTTACTTTGTTGCCGGCCTCTTTGTTTATAATAACTGCTGCCGCCATGTCTTCTGGTTCTAAGCTCGTTGCCATATAAGCATGAATTGCTCCGCTTGCGGCAAGACAGAGCGGCACAGAAGCGCAGCCCGTTCTTAGGTCACAATTAATTCCGCTATCTTGGAGCAGACTATCCAAAATTAGCAGATGATCTGTTCTATTTTTTTTCCCCGCATCCACTCCCATTAAAACATGGTTAATATTAATTTCTTTTGAAGCACAAATTGGTTTGCCGTTTAAATAGGCGCCCAACCCCTGTTCTGCGAAATATAACTCATGTCTTTTGGGGGCATAAACCACACCAACAATGGGTACATTATTCTGACAAAGGGCTAAGGATACCGCAAAGTGATCTGTAAACCCACTCCATAAATTTATAGTTCCGTCTACGGCGTCGCATACCCAGGTGTATTCGGAATTTCTATTTAAATATCCACCCTCTTCGGAATGTATGTTGTGATGAGGAAAAGCAGCGGCAATAGCTTCTCTTATTAACTTATCGCTGGCGTCGTCAGCTGCGGTTTTAAAGTGAGTGCGATCTGCCCAAATTTGCTCAAGTCTTCGTTTATGGAAATCAAAAATAAGCCCCCCCGCTCTTTTTGCTAAATTAATTGTGAACGAACCAACTTCCGATGTTTTCACGCCCAATCCCTTTCAATAAGTAACTGTGGCTATGGTAACAATCTACTGGGCTTAATGTCAATGTTGTGTGTGTGCAATGCTATTGACATTTTTGGGGTTTAGATATAATATGATGCCAGCAGTAAATCGCAAGTTAGAGAAAGAGAGAAAGATAGTATGGCATCACAGCAAGCATCTTTGAGAGCTTGGCAAGAGTTAGTAGACAGGGTAGTTATGATGGAGGTAGAGCCCGTTCTGGGGCAAAACGGCGTTTTCAAGTTTACTGGAGAAAATTGTTCGCCTGTAATTCTGCGCATCACAAGAACCGATTTATCTAGTCTAACCTCAGGTTGCGACGATGGTTTGGTCAAAACAGTAGAGCTGTTGGATGTATCAGGACAAGTCCTGGCAAAGGAGGAGTGGATCGAGAATTATAGCATTTATGCGAAAAACGAGGAACATCCCCTTGACGACCTACTTGAGTTTGTTGAGAATCGGGGATCTTCCAGAGAACTGCAAAGCATCCGCGCTATAAAAAACGCGATTGCTTCGTGATGCGGGGATAGCAGCGAAAATCTGATCTGATCTGGTTTGCTTTAGTCACAATGCCGAGAGACCCCTGTTTCTCGGCTTTTTTATTGACTTATTTTTCATAAAGTCTCATAGTATATTTAATGCAAGAAAAGTTTCTTATATTGATCTGCGGCCTTCCTGGAGCGGGGAAAACTGTTCGAGCTCGCCTCCTGGAAAAGGAGTTATCGAGTTATATTCTTATAGACCAAAATGAGATTCGCCGCAGGCGTGGCATAAAGCGTATGCCCAAATCACAGGACGCAACACTACGGGAGATAGATGTTCTCGCGGCAAAATATCTGCGGTTGGGCAAGGGCGTTATTATTGATTCTGTGAACCGCTATCTTTTCAGAAGGCATCAGTTATATGGCGTAGCTTCTGGCTGCGGGAAGCGGGCGCTTGTATTAGAAGTGGTCTGTAGCGAAAAGATTGCCAAAGAGCGTATGCGGCGCAGAACCAAAGGGGACGCGCTTCTCTCCGACCCCGCTGATATCGCCGTCTATGATCGTCTAAAAAAACTTTGGGAAGATGTTTCAATAGATTTCAAGTATCCAGGCGAAGACCATGTGGGCTATATCCAGTTTGACAGCGAAAAACAGAAACTTAAGAAAATAATCATGAGAAAGGGGATGGCTTCTTTTGTGAAAAAAGTTGAAAATATTTTAAAAAGAACCCCCTAAATCGGCAGAGAGGCCTGGATCCTTTTAAAACAAAAAAGTCCGCCGTGAAAACAGCGGACCGATTTTTTACTTACTTTACGGGGACATTATTTCTTACGAGTTTAACTGTGGCTTTCTTCCTGATCTTGTCGGCGGTGTTTTTGCCGAAAGTTCGTTCAACCATTGCCAAGTAATTAGGATTTGTGAAATATGTGGTCCATGCCCAGTCGCGGAATTCAAGCACTTGCGCTCCTGTGAGGTGGTTTGTGGGAAGCGGAGCTGAATCCACGGAATGCTGGGAAAATCCACCCCAGCTCTTTGGCAGGGGCCATTGCTTTTCCAAGGCGTACCGATAAAGCTGTGATCCGGGATATGCCATCGCCGAATAGAAGTTGGCATGCTCGCAATTTAGTTCCATGGCAAGTGTGAGCGTTTTCTGCATGCTATTCAAATCATCTTCTGGAAGGCCGAATAAATAGTTGCCGATAACATAAATGCCATGTTTTCTGATGCGTTCTATGGTGGTAAAAATGCTCTCTTGAGCAAAGCTCTTATCCACATCATCTCGCACCTTGGTGTCGCCAGACTCGATTCCCGGGCAGAGCCAGCGCACGCCCGCCTTCCGCAGCAACTCAAGCTGTTCGTCGTCTCCGGCAGTATCGATGCGCACGTAGGCCCATGTATTTAGATCAAGCCCGCGGCCGATAATATCATTACAGAGCTCTAAAACATGGCGCTTGTGATAAACAAACATTTCATCCGCGAATTTAACATTATAAATTCCATAATTTTTTGCCAAAAGTTCAAGTTGATCCCCAATAGTTTTGGCGCTCCACCTACGATAACTATTAAGGGAGGGCTTGTACCCCAGCGCACTCTCTCCCTCTTTGAATGGCGCCTGAATTGGACAAAATGTGCAGTGAAATGGGCATCCCAGCGTCGTGTAAAGTGATGCGTAGGGCTCACGTTTGTCGTCGTGCCCATAGCAATGCCATCCGTGAGCTCTGTAGAGATGCATCGGCAGCAGGTCGTAAGCCATTCCCGGCATTTCTTCATCAAGCTTGGTCACATTTTTTGCGGGCTTGGTTCTGATAACGCCACCATCTTCCCTATAAATAACCCCGGGAACTTCCTTGTAATCCGTAGCGTTGTTTTTCAAAGCTTCGGTAAGGGCAGACAGCGTATAAGGCCCCTCTCCAGTACAGACGAAATCCGCCATCTCTTCGCGTAGTGTTTGTTCCGGCAGAGCCGCTACATGGCCACCCACCATAATGACTTTGCGGCTCGAATTTTCTTCTTTTATTGCTCTTACAATTCTTCCCGCGTGAGGCATGACTTGAGTCGAGGCGTTCGGCTGGTGGCCGTAACACACGATTACATTCAAAACGGCATTTACTTCCGCGGCGCGCCTGGCTACTTCGTTGGCTTCAAGCCCCTCCGCATTGGCGTCGATTATGTGTACCGAGTAACCCTTTTTTCTTAAGAAAGTTGCCAGAAGTCCGGCCCAGACCGGCGTTTCCAAGGCGCTCTGACTTTTTCCAAGAGCCTGGTAAATTTCGATTCTATCACCCGGAGCTATTAGCAGTACATCCATATTCCGACCCATTTTGTTCCTCTCGATGTTTGTTTATTTACTAAAACAAACTATACAAAATTTCCAGGCTCTTTGCAAGGGGCTACAAATAATTGACTATTTTGATGGCCTGTGCATATACTGATGGCAGTTTATAGGAGGTATCGGAAATAGGAGGTATAGGAAAATGGAAAAGATAAATAAGGGCGAACTCCTTTACTTAAAAAGAAAAGCAAATTGGTTGCGCAGAACAGTTTTGGAAATGGCGGTTAAGGGTAAGAGTGGCCACGTAACCACGGCCTTTTCATTGGCAGAGCTCTTTGTCGCGCTTTATCACGGGAAGATTTTGAACTTTGATTCCGAAAATCCTCAATGGGAAAATCGCGATAGATTTATCTTGAGCGAAGGACAGGCGGGCCTCGGCCTTTATCCTGTCCTTGCCGATGTTGGATTCTTCCCGCTTAAAGACCTTGATAATTTTTTGGGTGAAGAAAGCACTTTAGGCGTTCATTCCGAGCCACACACCAAAGGTATTGATGTTTTGACCGGATCCTTAGGCCATGGTTTGCCGATTGCGACCGGCATGGCTGATTCAGCCAAGCTTGATGGAAAGTCGTGGCTCACTATTTGTCTTACGGGAGATGGTGAACTTTATGAAGGCTCAAACTGGGAAGCGATGCTAACCGCGCGCCGCCTGGGGCTTAATAATTTGGTTTTGATTGTAAACAGAAATCATCAATTTACTATCGGATTTACGGACAGCTGTGAAACTCAGCGAGACGTTTATATGGATCCTTTACCAGAAAAATTTCAAGCTTTCGGTTTTGAAACTCGTACGGCAAACGGACATTCGTTCCCGGAAATTTTTAAAGCTTTAAGCAGTATCCGTGGCAGAAACTCCAGTAAGCCGCTTGCTGTTCTAATGGAAACCATTAAAGGCAAGGGAGCTTCGGCAATTGAAGGAAAACGCGGGTGGCACTATAAAGTTCCTACAGGCGAGATCCTTGAAGCAGTAATGGCGGGCCTTCGCGAAGAAGAACAAAAACTCGAAGCCCAAGCTTTAAAAGGAGGTGCGCTGTGAAGGGCTTAGTTCAACGGGATGCCTTTTTTGACGCATTATATAAAGTCTTTTTGAAAGATAAGAAAACGATGCTGATCAGCGCCGATAATGGCGCCAAAAGCATGGACCAAATTTCCGAACTTCCCGGACAGTTTCGAAATGTCGGAATTGCCGAAGAGCAGGCGGTTGGAATGGCTTGCGGCCACGCCTTAGAAGGAAGAAGGGTTTGGATTTATGCCATTGACCCTTTTATCACGCTTAGATGCCTGGAGTTCGTAAAGCTTGATATGTGCGCCATGAATCTACCCATCACTGCGCTTGGCGTAGGAGCTGGTTATGCTTATGACATCATGGGGCCGACTCACCACGCAGTTGGAGTAATAGCCGCGATGCGCGTTTGGCCTAATCTTACGATTTGGAGTCCTGCCGATAATATGACCGCGGAAGCTTTGGCCGAAATTTCTTACAACCATAACGGTCCCCAATACATCAGGTTTGACAGGGGTTACCTGCCGAATCTTTATGAAAACAATAAGATTGATTTTTGCTCCGGTGTTGGTTTGGCGTGTAAAGGCAAAGATGTTGCCATTATCTCTACTGGTGTCATGGTTCATCAGGCGTGTAGGGTTGCAGACCAGCTTGAAGAAAAAGGAGTCAGCGCGCGAGTAATTGATCTATTCCGCCTAAAGCCCATTAACCAGAATTTTCTGTTCCAATATCTGGAAGGAGTGGACAAGGTTGTCACTCTTGAAGAAGATTTTCTGGCTGGAGGCATGGGCAGTGCCATTGCGGAAGTTTTTGTGGATAACGATTATAGGAAGCCTCTTCTTCGCATCGGACAGAGGGACACCTTTGTTTTCGATCTTGGCGGCAGAGAAGTTATTTGGAAGAAATATGGATTAGATGTCGAGAGTGTCACGCAAAAAATTTTGAACTGGACATAAAAAAGCGCCCCGAACATTGGTTCGGGGTTTTTTATACAATTTTTTTATCTTTTGTAAATATTTGCAAAACATCAAAAAAGTTTTATGGTTAAAGTATTCATTAATGCCCAATGAAAATGTTTTTTTATGATAATTACCAGAAGTCCTCTCCGAATTTCTTTTTTTGGCGGAGGCACCGACTATCCAGCCTGGTTTGAAAGCAGTGGCGGCGGTTCCGTGCTTTCCACTTCAATAGATAAATATTGCCATATCAGCGCGAGGTTTTTGCCGCAGTTTTTTGATCACCGCTCAAGGATTGCTTATTCAAAAGTTGAACTTGTGAATTCAGTAGATGAGATAGAGCATCCGGTTGTAAGACACGCCTTAAATTTTGTGGGCATAAAAGATGGGGTTGAAATCCATAATTTTGACGATTTGCCGGCTCGTTCCGGAATGGGCTCTAGCTCCTCCTTCACCGTTGGTCTTCTGCACGCCTTGAGCGCTCTGAAAGGAGAAAGAGTAAGTCGGGAAAGGCTTGCCAAGGATGCGATACACATTGAGCAGAATTTACTAAGGGAAAATGTTGGCTGCCAAGATCAGGTTGCCGCCGCTTACGGAGGTTTAAATAAAATTTCTTTTGGCGGAAAAGAGAAGATAAAAATCGAGCCCATAATTTTAAGCGATGCGAGAAAAAAATTTTTTCAGGATCACCTAATGCTATTTTTCACTGGCCGTTCCCGCTATGCCTCGGAAATAGCGGCTGAACAGGTAAAAAATACTCCGCAAAAATCAAACGAATTAAAAGCGATGCTCACCATGGTGGATGACGCAGTGAAAGTTTTGCAAGGAGGAGACCTAAACGATTTTGGAAAAATGCTTCACGAAACTTGGCAGTTAAAAAGAAGCCTGTCTTCAAAAATAACCAACTCTCTTATTGACGAAGCCTACGACGCCGGAAGAGGCGCCGGCGCTTCAGGGGGGAAACTTCTGGGCGCGGGAGGCGGAGGATTTCTGCTATTTTTCGCTAATCCAGAACTGCACGGCCGAATTAAAACAAGCTTAAGCAAACTGCTTCATATTCCCTTTAGTTTCGAAAATGACGGTAGCCAAATAATCTATGAGCAGAAAAAGCACCCTCAACTTGCTTAATAACATTGATATTTTGATTTTGTGCGGCGGATTAGGCACTCGGCTCCGGCCGGTTATTTCAGATCGACCAAAACCAATGGCGGAATTAGGCAAAAAGCCGTTTCTCGCGCTTGTGGTGAAGGAACTCCTGCGGCAGGGCTTTCGCCGGATTATCTTTTGCACTGGACACATGGGGGAGCACATAGAGAGATATTTTAAAAAAAGCCGCTATGCGCAAGAGGCCGAATTTGTTTTTTCTAAGGAAGAGTCGCCCCTGGATACAGGGGGGGCGGTGAAGCTTGCCTTGCCCTGCGTAAAAAGCAAGCACTTTTTTGTCATAAATGGTGATACGTTTCCTAAATTAGATTTTCAAAAGTTTTATGAAAATTATCTAAAAAAACAGCCCCCCCTTTCTCTGGCACTTGCAGAAAAAAACGGGAGAGCCGATTGTGGAAACGTGACATTGGCGCGGAGCGGAGAAATGACTGCCTTTGCGGAGAAAAATAAGGAGAAGACGGATAGTTTTGTAAATGCCGGCTGTTATGTTATGAACAAAAAAATTGCAAAGTATTTTCCCGACAACGAAAAGTTTTCTTTAGAACGAGACGTTTTTCCCAGGTTGGCCGGGAGGGCTACTGGATTTATATTTGACGGAAAATTCTTGGATATCGGCACACCGGAGCGCTATGCTTCCGCTCACGAATTTTTTTCATAAACTGGAAAATAAGGATTGAGACTGTTCGAAGGGCGTCATAAAAATACCGGAACATTCTGGACATCGCAAGTCCTTAAGGACTTGCGATGTCCTTATGTGAAGCGGCTTCCGCACAGCATCTGGAGCGGCTTTTTTGTGTGCCAGTATTTTGACTTCCATATTTCCAGGAGGTAAAATCAAAATATTATGACGACCTTACTCTTCGGCGGCGCTGGTTTTGTGGGAAATAATCTTGCAAGGAAATTATTAAATGAAGGACATTCGGTGGCGGTTTTTGATGATTTTTCAACCGGCAGAATGTCTAACTTAGAGGACATGAAAGATAAGATAGTGATTAAGCGGGGAGATGTGCGCGATATGGAGGCGGTAAAAAACTTTACAGATGAGATTAAGCCGGGCGCCGTTTATTTTTTGGCCGCGCTTCACTTTATACCGGACTGCAACAGAGATCCCCAAAAGGCATTTGCCGTTAACGTTCTCGGAGCGAAAAACGTTATTCATGCCGCCGCTAGACTTCAAGACAAGCCGCGATTTATACATATCTCAACCTCTTCCGTATACAGGCCATCGGACGAGCCCATAAAAGAAACCCACCCCACCGAACCCTTTGAAGTTTATGGCAAAAGCAAGTTAGAAGGAGAGGGGGCGGCGCGGGAAGAGTGTGAAAAAAATGGGATGACTTATTTTATTTTGCGGCCATTTAGTATTTATGGGCCATTTGCCGGAATTCCCCAGGTAATTCCGGAAATTGTTTCGCAGTTGAAATCGGGCGTTAATAGCATAAAACTCGGCAATCTTTTTCCTGAAAGGGACTTTATCTATGTTACGGAAGTTGCGGACGTTCTCGCGCTACTTCTCGCGCGCGGCACGCCGGGGGCTATTTATAATGTTGGCGCTAATGCCGTGAATTCCATCCAAGAAGTTACCGATATTATAAAAGATCTTTTAAAGAATGCCGGAAGAGAAGTAGAATTTATCTCCGAAGAGAGCCGTTCGCGGGGAGACCTTGAGCGTAACCGCTTGGTGGGGGACGACAACAAAATTATGCAGGATTTGGACTGGCGGCCGAAAGTTACTTTAAGAGGAGGGTTGGAGATGCTTTTAAAAGCCGAGGGTTTAATCTGAAGAATCTTAAAATATGAAAATTTTGTATATTACCTCTGACACAAACTCTTTGGGGGGTATTCAGCAATATAACCGGAAGTTTATTGCCGCTCTAAAAGCGCGCGGTGACAGCGTAGTTCTGGTTGAAATAAAAAGCGGCGGAGCTTGGGCCGGCATTAAGTTTGTTTTGAATTCTTTTTTTAAAAGCGTGAGTTTTAAACCCGATGTAATTGTTTGCGCCCATGTTAATTATTCGCCAATCGGGTTCTTTATCAAGAAACTATTCGGCTACGAGTATATAGTTTGCACTCACGGAATTGATGTTTGGAATATTAGAAGCTTTTTACAGCGAAAAAGCCTGCTGGAAGCTAAAGTAATAACTACAGTCGCAGAGTTTACCGGTGAAAAAATGATAGCGCAGCTCCCCGAGTTAAAAGATAAGATTTATTTTCTCTATAATCCCGTTGATGGCTCCAGGTTCGCTCCCAAGGGAAAACCGACGTTGCTTATTAATAGATACGGACTTAAGGGTAAAAAAGTTATTTTTACGGTGGCAAGGCTTTCGTCGCTCGAAGGTTATAAAGGGTATGATCGTGTAATACAAGCTATGCCGGAAATATTAAGCGCTGTGACAGAAGCGATTTATTTGCTGGGCGGCAAGGGTGATGATATGCCTCGAGTACGAAATTTAATAGACGCAATGAATCTTGGGGACAAGGTTATCGTGGCCGGCTTTATTCCCGACGAAGAAATAGTTGATTATTATAATCTTGCGGATGTTTTTACCATGCCTTCAAAAGCCGAGGGGGCGCCGGCTGTTTATGTTGAGGCCTTATCCTGCGGTATTCCTGTTATTGCCGGCAATCAGGATGGTTCGGGCACTCCTCTTTTGGGAGGCGAGATCGGGCTCCTCGTCAATCCGGATGATATTCATGAAATCGCGCAGTCGATAGTGAATGTGTTAACGGGAAAAGTCAGAAAAGAGCTGCTTGACCGCGCTTTCTTGCGGCAAAAAGTTCTAAGTAAGTTTGGGATAGAGTTATTCCCCAAGAGAGTTGATGAGTTATTGCTTAGATTTTTTAATAAATGACTTCTTCAAAAAGTTTAAACTTTTTTCTTGCGGCTTTGTTTTTGGCAACTTTGATTGTCGCTTTAAACTGGCCGCTCAATCCGATTTATGGAGGAGATGTTGAGTGGTATCTCAAAATTTTTCAAGGCGATATTCAGGATGTGATTCAGCCGTTTTCGGGCAGGATTTTTTTTCCCTTTTTGGCAGGCATGGCGCATTACATATTCGGTATAGACGCGGAGCATTCATTCCTTTTCATAACGATCGCCGCCCTATATTTGCTTTTTTTGTGTTTGGCGGTTGTTCTTAAAAAAATTTTGCCGTTTTCCCTCATGCTTGCCCCGCTTCTTTTTATGCCGTACTTTGCGGGGATATCGAGCGAGTATCTTTTGCCGGATGCTTTCTTTCTTTTTTCATCGACTTTATTTTTTGTTTTTCTTTTTTACAACCAGGAGATTCCGGCGTTACTGACGCTTTTTTTTATGTTTTTAACCCGCGAATCAATCATTCTCTTCGGCCTAATTTTCTTATGTCTAAGTATATACAAAGGGAAGAGGATGCTGGCCCTGGGAACTTTTTTTATAATTGCTATTTCCATTTTTGTGACTGGACAAATAAATAGCTTAGGCATTCCTAACGCGCACAACCTTCAAAGTTTTTTATATTTTGCCCTCAAGATACCTTATTACTTTTTTAATAATGTATTAGGAATCAGCTTATGGTCGAATACTTTAGCTAATTGCGATCCAATTTATAATTTTGCTCTGCCTTCGTGGCTACCGCTTGGTTCTATCGAGCGGGTCGGTTCGTGCGGATTTATGCCCGAAGCGATGCTCGCGACTTTCGTTGCCCTGCTCACCCTTTTAGGAATAATGCCGGTAGTAATTTTTTATCTAATTCGGCGCAACTTCCAAGAAATATTCCGCAGGCTTCCATTTTGGTTTATTGTTACCGTAGCCTATGGCGCGAGCTCTTACCTTATAAGTATTTTTGTGACTCCAAGCGCCGAAAGATTTATTGGCTATGCCGCATCGGCCTTTATTTTAACAGTGCCATTTCTGATGCGAGAATTTTTAAAAATTAACAGGAATTTGCTGATAAAATTGTCTGCTATCCATATGTCTTTAGCTTGGCTACCGTTTGTCCTGCGATTAGCCGGATGGGATTATGCAGCCACCCTGCAAATTTTTATTATTGTTATCGCTATCGCGGCTTACTTATATACTTTTTATTTACTCAAAGGCGCGCTTGTGCAGGGGGGGCGGCAAGCCCTTGCCCCTTAAAAGTTTTATTCCTGTGAAGAACCACTTTAAATAATCTCCAAGCCATGAGCCCAGTGAAAAAGTTGCCTGTCCGCCATAAAACCGGTTGATAGAAGTTATCGGCACTTCACCTACGCGAAATCCCATTGCTTGGATTTTAATCGATAGCTCGAAAGATATTGCCCACCCTCGGGTTGATTCAATGTTTATTTTTTGGAACAGTTCGGGCTTGAACATTTTTGGTCCGAATGTCGCATCGGTAAGTTGGGATGAAGTCACAATCCTGAATATAGAATTGGCTGCTCTGGAAAGAATTTTTTGTTTCAAGGATCCGCCAAAAACTTTTCCTCCATAAGCGTATCTGGTGCAGCCAACTATTCCGCAATCCATATCCATTAGATCAGCCATAGCGTCCAGGGCGAATACGGGACCGATATCGTCAGCCATTAAAGTTACCGCATATTTTCCTTTGGCTTCCAACACCCCCTTTTTAATGGCATTTATTGCTCCTCGTCCAATGTCATTATATACTAGCCGTATGTTGGAATGATCTTTTTGGACTTCTTTGGCAACCGGGATGCTGTCGTCTTCCGGAAAGTCATAGACAACAAGAACTTCGTGAGTGCTTTTAACAATCGCTTCAATTATGCGAAGCATTATATCAAGGTTTATCCCCTCATTAAAGACTGGCATTACAATTGTGATGCGGGCATTATCCATAGAATTTTATTTAACGCCCCACTCTTTCATCTGATTATAAGTTAGGCGCAAACCCTCTTCCGTAGTGTGTTCCGGTTCCCAGCCGGTTAATTTTTTTAAAAGTGAAATATCACAGCGTAAATTCATCGGACCGGACACTTCTTTATTAAGATCGGTAATTTTTTTGCCGGAAATCTTTTCTAAAATATCCGCAATCTCCCCGACGCTTATGGAGTTCCCGGTTCCCAAATTAACCACTCCTGTGTAATCGGTATCCAAAAGTTTTACGATTGCGCTGGCCGCGTCGGGTAGATAAAGGAAATCACGCACGGGTTTTTTGCTCCACACGGTTATCTCATCCTTTGATAGAAGACCTTGGATTAAGGTTGGTATAAGATCGGGACGCGTTAGCTTTGTTGGGCCATAAATGTTGCTTAATCGTATAGTAATGATTGGCACCTTGTTTTTATAGAAATTTGCAACTTCTTCTGCTAAATACTTGCTAAAGATATAGTCATTCGCAAAAGGATTGGTGGGTTGGCTTTCGTCTACCGGTGGTTTAATTTTTTCCGCGTCATAAAGTAGGATAGTCGAAAAGCAAATCAATTTTTTAATATTTCTTTTTTGAAAATAAAACAGAGCTTTTTTAAGTGGTGTAACGTTAAAATCAATTCCCATGGCCGCTTCCGCATTAATGAGATGGTGATTGGAATTTCCTATTAAGAAAATTACTTTATCGAAGTCAAGTGAGTCCAAAGCGCTTAAATCGTCCAAATCTTTTATGTTAATGTGCCGGTTTTTTATGTGATTTGGGGGCGCGCTTCTCCCCACCGAGATAATTTCCGGATACCTCTCTAAAATAACTGGGCCCAAAAGACCGCTCCCCCCGAAAAGCATAGTTTTAGAGTTCATTGTAATTTATAATAGTTTATTTCTCTGTTTAGAGCAACTGAAAATAATTGATTATCGCAAGTATTGTGAAGTTGTTTGGAATCTAGCCATTCCGGGCTTGATCCGAAATCTCTTGCATTTTTAATTAAATATGGTATGCATTGTGTGGCTCTTGGTTGCCAATCTATTTGAAAGGAGGCGGAGATGACTCTGGGTGAGCAAGGGAAAACAGCTTATTTTTCTAGATTCGCGTTAAAATATCTTAGCGCCTTTCGTCCCCACTTTAAGAAGGGGGAAACTTTGGGAAAGGGGGGGGATTTGGCGAAATGTCTCGGAGCATTGTCTTGTTGCTGGAGTGTTTGGAGATATTTTGGCCGAAATGGCAGGCCTGTCACACCATGAACGACATTCCATTGTCAGGGCGCTTATTTTGCATGATTGGTTTAAGAAGCATGAATCTTTAGCGTTGCGTCGAGCAATTAACGACGGTTCTTTTTCTCTCGAACTCCTGGATGAGTTGAAGGCAAAAGACGCCAATATCCTACTCGAGATGGGAATTCCGAGCGACATAGTAAATCTCACAGGAGCAAATATTCCTAATAGAGCAGAGGGGCCGACCGTTCTTGCGGAGAAGATCATTCTTTATGTCGATATTATGCTTACCAACACCGAACCCGTTCCTATTGACGAACGTTTTGATAATTTAGAGCGGGGCTGGGACGGCACCAAGGTGGATCCAGAAAGAGCTCGCAGATATAAATTCTTCAGCGCTGCCTACCAAAACAAATATGGCGGAAAATCTATGTTTGAAGTGCAGAGAGCTCTTGGCAGAAAGTTGAGCCTGGAATTCTCTGAAATGTTTGGATATGCAGGAGATCCTAATAAATTGCCACTTTTTTTGAAGAAAAAATTTCAAGAAAAGTTGGGGTGCCCCTAAAATGGGGGCACTTTTTTAATGCGCTCTTGTCACTCCCTTAAGCGAATGATATTATAACTTCATGAAAAAAGCCCTAATAACAGGCGTTGCCGGGCAAGACGGTCCGTATTTGGCGAAACTTCTCTTGGGTAAAGGATATGAAGTGCATGGTTTGATTAGAGGGACTGCGTCTGATAAGTCTAATCCGCGTCTTCACAAGGTAAGCCATGTTTTAGACAGCATAAAACTTCACAGGGGCGATGTTGCTGATTACCCCACAATGTGTAAGTTGATTGCGAAGGCACAACCGGATGAAGTCTATCACTTAGCGGCCATCGCTGGCATTGGTCCATCGTTTGAAGATGAATTTGGCACGCTGAAATGCAATACCAATGGCACTCACTATCTCCTCTCGGCTGTTAAAGAGCTAAAACCCGATGCCAAGTTTTTCTTTGCCAGCACCAGCGAGATTTTTGGCAATGCTAAAACTTCTCCCCAAAACGAAGAGACCCCAATTAATTCTACGAGTCCCTACGGAATTTCAAAAGCAGCTGGACTTAATTTAGCAAAAATGTATCGCGAGGTGCATAAAATTTTTGCTTGTACCGGGATAATCTTTAACCATATTTCGCCGTATGTTGATGTGGAATTTTTGCCAAGAAAAATTACTCTGGCGGCGGCAAAAATAAAAATGGGGATGCAAAAAGAGTTGCGCCTTGGGAATCTTAATGTAAAAAGGGATTGGGGTTTCGCCGGCGATTATGTTGAAGCGATGCAGTTAATCCTTAATCAGGATAAGCCCGGTGATTATGTTATTGGTACTGGAGAGACGCATGCGGTGAGGGAAGTTCTGGACGCGGTATTCGGATTTGTCGGATTGGATTGGAAGAAGTATGTTGTAGTAGATGAAAAATTCGTGCGCCCAGCCGAGGCTTTTGAGTGGCGCGCGGATATTACCAAGATTAAGCAAGTTACAGGGTGGGTTCCTCAAACTGATTTTAAGAGTCTGCTAAAAATGATGGTTGATGCGGATCTGGAAAATCTTCAAAATAACAATGTGTAAAATTTAAATATGTCGAGGAATAAAAAATTAGCGCTTATAACGGGCATAACCGGACAAGACGGATCTTATCTGGCAGAATTTTTGCTGGAGAAGGGCTATGAAGTGCACGGTTTGGTGAGGCGGGCCAGCACTTTTAACAGAGGTCGCATCGAGCATCTGGTTCTGGACCGCACCAAAGGTAAGGTAAGCGTGAATCAGCCGATCATCTTGCATTATGGAGATATAACGGACTCAAGCTCGATCAGGCACCTTGTTAATTCTTTAAAACCGGACGAGGTTTACCATCTCGGGGCCCAAAGCCACGTGGGGATTAGTTTTGAAACCCCAGAGTTTACGAGTGACGCAACCGGACTTTCCACGATTAGGTTTTTGGATGCTATACGTCACGATAGCCCCGGAACAAAATTTTACCAGGCATCAAGCTCCGAAATGTTCGGTTCCGCTCCTCCTCCGCAAAACGAGAAAACTGTTTTTCATCCACGCAGTCCCTACGGAGTGGCTAAGGTTTTTGCATACTACGCGGCTGTGAATTATCGCGAAGCATATAACCTTTTCGCGACTAACGGCATTCTTTTTAATCATGAGTCGCCAAGGCGAGGAGAAAATTTTGTTTCGCGAAAAATAACAATGAGTTTGGCGAATATTATGGCTGGGAAAGCCGATAAATTATATCTTGGTAACTTGTACGCCAAAAGAGATTGGGGATATGCTAAAGATTACGTTGAAGTTATGTGGCGCATGCTCCAAGAGAAAGAATCGGATGATTATGTTATAGCTACGGGCAAGAGCCGCTCCGTAAAAGAATTTGTCGAAGCGTGCTGTAAATATTTAGGGATTAATTTGATATGGGAAGGCGAGGGCATGGACGAGAGGGGGGTAAATGTAAAAACGGGGAAAACTGTTATCGCTATTGATGCCTACTATCATCGCCCGGCAGACGTTGAAAATCTTGTCGGGGATGCTACCAAAGCCAGACAAAAACTAGGATGGCACCCCAAGACTAGCTTTGAAGAACTTGTAAAAATAATGCTGGAGCATGATTTGAAAGCTGTGGGTGTAAAAAGAGAAAACTTCGCATGAACAATTTTAAAATAAAACTAATAAAATCGGCATTTATGGATGAAAATGAGACTCGGAGGAAGCTCGCGGATTTTGTAATGCGGACAGAGTTTTTCAGCATGGGGGAAGAATGCAAAAAATATGAGGAAGCTTTCGCCAAAAAACAAGAAAGAAAGTTCGCAGTATTTGTAAACAGCGGCTCATCGGCCAACCTTATTCTTGTTCAGGCGCTTTTAAATTTAGGCAAATTGAAGAGGGGCGATAAAGTCGGAGTTTCGGCTATAACGTGGTCTACCAATGTCATGCCCCTTCTGCAGTTGGGACTTGTGCCGGTGGCGATTGATTGCGAAAAAGAATCACTAAATGTTTCAAGCTCTAAACTGGAACCCTATCTTAAGGAAATCCGTGGCCTTTTTCTTACTAACGCGCTTGGTTTTTGCCATGATATAAAAGAAATAAGGAGTTTATGTGAGGAGCGCGAAATTGTTTTTCTGGAAGACAATTGTGAATCACTAGGCTCAAAAGCTTATGGCAGACTGCTTGGTAATTTTGGCCTTGCCTCGACCTTTTCTTTTTTTCTTGGCCATCATCTTTCAACGCTTGAGGGAGGTATGGTATGTACTGATGACGAAGAGCTTTACCACATGCTCTTAAAAGTTCGCGCGCATGGCTGGGGAAGAAATCTCCCGAAAGAAAAACTCGAAGCTTTACATAAGGAGCATGGCACAGATCCTTTTTACGCGCTCTACTCCTTTTTTGATTTGGGGTACAATGTGCGCCCTACGGAAATTAACGGCTTTTTAGGTAATTTACAGATTCAATATTGGGATGAAGTTGTCGCGTCCAGAGAGAAAAATTTCAAATTTTTCAACAAAAAGAAAAAAGAAAATAACGACCTACTCGCGCTTTCGGTTGATCACATGGATACAGTCTCGGCTTTTGCTATGCCCATAATTTGTAAAGACAAAACCACATTTGAAAGTTATAAAAATAAATTTACCGAAAACGGAGTTGAAATTCGGCCCATTGTATCAGGAGATATTACCTCACAGCCGTTTTATAAGAAGTATATCAATTCGCATGGCGACTGTCCCAATGCCCGCTTTGTTCATCAAAACGGCTTCTACTTTGGCAACACTTCGGAATTAAACGAGGGTGAGCTCGGTATACTCTACTCCTTAATTTAGGTTTTTTTAAAGCAATTCATTGCCCGCACTTATATGAGTGTGAGATACAAACAAAATCAAATTTAGAAGTTCAAAAATTAGATGATTTCAAGGCATGACGACGAAATTGTATTCGGAGAATACATTAAGGAGGAGTAACAAAGAAATCAGCAATTTTTGAGCTTCCCCTCCTGGGCGGGCGCATTTCCTAAATCTGCCTCGTTTATCGTCGGAGCTGTAGCTCTTGGCTACTAATCTCCTCCTCGCGCCTCGCATATTTAGTAAATTCGCTCCGCTAAATTGATTTTGTTTGTATCTCACACTCATAGACGGCAAAACCATGGCCGGGGATAATATTGGCTATTTTGATGCCAAAAAAGCTTGGAGGTTTTTCTTTAGCAAAGTAATCTTTTTCTATTTGGCATCCCTTTATTTCTTTTGGGGGCTCCATGAGACTCGAACCGTGCTGTCCCAAAAGTATTATTTTGGCTGTCTTCCCCAAATTTTCTCCTGTTCGCTCCGCCTGAAGCTCGGTTATTATTGAAGGATAATTTTCCGAAAGTACCCATAGGTTTGCCGGTGATATTCCGACGCAATCATCGCAATCCGGCAAATTTAAGTTTTCAATAATATTCCTCGCCTCACTGATTCTGACTCCGTCCAAAAAATAAAATGGCATTAAAACAAAGACCCTTAGAGAGCTAATGCTCATGGTAGCCAGAAGCATAAATAAAACTACGCGACCGAAAACTTTCTCTTTCGATACTAAATAAGATGCAATTACTACGAATATTGAACCAAGCATGGTCAAATAATAAATACTGTCAGCATGCCCCAGAAAAATAATGCCGCTCATCACTGCTAAAAAAACGAATAAAAACAAATAGAATAAATGGGGAGATTTTATACCCGAATTTAACCTTTTGTAGTTTTTCGCCGCTAAAATCAAAACAAATAATACAAATGGCCCCCAGAAAAAGCTTGCCGGACTCAACACCAGATAACGCAGCAAATCTTGTCCGTATGTGTTTAGCGGACTCTCGAAACCAGTGAGGGGCGACGATCCGGTCCAAAATATCATGGTGCTCGCATATCTAAATGCCATGTCGCGCATTCCGTTTAGATAATCAAGCGCGCCATGTGGAGAGAGAGCTAAAATTAACAAGAAAACTAAAACACCCAGTACGCCCGCCCTCAGGATGTTATTAATCGCCGATTTAGTATTCGTGACATAGGAAAAAAGCAATGCGGATAAAATTGAAAAATAAAAACCGTGCAAGGGATGTGTGGCCAAACCAGCCCCAATAATTATTCCCAATAACATCCATAAATTTTTGTGGCGCGTTAAATATATCACAGACATTATCCATGCCACCGAGATTAGCTGGAAAACAATTTCAGGTCTGGTGCCGTTGTAATTTAATAGGGGGCCCGCAATAGCAAAAATACTAAAAATTATTATTAAAATATTAAACCAGGAAATTTCCCCGTTATCCCCGGTGGTTCTTAGGATTTTGTAGAGAATTAAGGCCGTGAAGCTTATGATTAAAATTTCCATTACCGCGATTGCGACAAAGGCGCCAATGGAATCCGTCCTTGGCATCAATATACTTAAAAGAACCGGATACAATGGCGGATAAGAAATAAATCGAGCGTCCTTAGTTTGGTTTAGGCGTATGTGGCTTAGATCGTCTATTAGGCCGTTGCCTGCGGCTAAATTTATTGCCGGCGGAACAAAGAGCGAGGAGTTCCCGGATGGAGGAGGGTACACATTAAAACCCGCTATTAAAAACGACACGGCAATTATTGTTATTGCAGAAAAAATAAAAAAAGGCTTGATATTTTGAGAATTTATCATTACCTAGCAAATAATATAGCACTGGTAAAAGTTTTGCAATGACAATTTGGGCGTGATACGCTTAATTAAATTAAGAAAATATCGGTGCCAAATCTTATTTCCAAGTTCCCAATAAAAGGTGTAACCGTTGGGCCAAAACATCACTTCTTTGGTTTTCACGATTTGTGTCCGTGGGATGCATCAGGCAGATTTTTACTTGCCGAAGAAGTTGATTTTATATATCGTCCTCCCACCGCTTCGGATACCGCGCGTATTTGTTTGATAGATATGCTTGCCCCGTCAAAAACCAAAGGTTTTGATTCGGGGTCAAATGTTAATGGTCAAATGTCATTGGTAGCATTGGCAGAGACCAATGCATGGAATTTTCATCAAGGTTCACGATTGCAGTGGCTGCCTGGTGGCGTTGCTTCGGATGTCCCAAATATTGATGGGTCCGGGTTGGACATCCGAAACCCCAATATTGTAAGAAAGTGTATCTACAATGATAGGCAGGGAGAGCGGTTTGTCTCCGTGATATTGGATGTAGAAACTGGCGAAAAAAAAGTGCTACCCGCCCCGATTTACGCGGTTAGTCCGAACGGAAAGTTTGCTCTGGGCCTTAACTTTGCTCGCCTAAAAAAATATGGAGGTTATGGTTATGCCTATCAAACTCTAAACTCTAAATCCGAAACTCTAAATCTTGAGGAGCCGTTTCCTAAAGATGACGGTATTTTTCGGATTGATTTGGAGACCGGAGAAGTTAAATTAGCAATTTCTATTCACGATGTTGCGCATCTCAATAACTTTCCACGAGAAAATGAGCATCACTATCTCACTCATGTTAACTTTAATCCATCCGGCACGCGAATCTGTTTTGTCGACAAGTTCTTATTACCCGATGGCGGATCTATGCAGCGGTTTGTAACAGCGAATCCAGATGGCGGCGATATTTACGTTTTGCCGGGCCACATTTCTCACTTTGGTTGGCGTAATGACGCGGAAATTTTAGCTTACGGGAAATGGAGTCCTCAAGCGGTGGCTCTGCGAAGAATTGGAATTTTAAATAATCCTTTATTTAAGCCTCTCCTGCGATTGGTGAGATTACTGCGCGGCAGTTTAAAGCAAAAAATTGCGGGTCAAAGTTATTTCTTGTTGCATGATAAATCTGAAAAAGTAAGGCGTATCGCGGTGGGTTTAATGACCGAAGACGGCCACCCGCAATTTTCATACGACGGAAATTGGGTTATAACAGATACATACCCGGACAAAAATCATTATCGCGCGCTTATTCTTTATAATTGGATAACCGGAAAAAAAATAGAGATTGGTAAGTTCCATTCCTTGCCCTCTGGCTTAAAAACAAATACGCTGCCCGATGGCCGCGTTGAGCCGTGGGATATAAGCGAAATGCGCTCCGATCTTCATCCGCGCTGGAATCGTGATGGTACTCAAATTTGTTTTGATTCGGTGCATGACGGTAGCCGACAGATGTATGTGGTTGATGTAAAAAGTTACATCAACAAACTCTAAATCCTAAACTCTAAATTCTAAATAAACTCAAATGCCGGAAACTCAAAACTCAAAACCATATAATCTTGAAGAAAGAACTTTTTTATTTGCGAAACGATGCCGTGTTCTCGTCAAAGAATTACCAAGAACTATTGGAAACATAGAAGATGGGAAGCAGCTCGCGCGCTCCTCTGGCTCAACGCATGCCAATTTTATAGAGTTTGTCGAGACATTGAGTAAAAAAGACGGTATGCACAGAATAAAAATCTGCAGGAAAGAAGCCAAAGAAAGTCGATCTTGGCTTCGGTTGCTTGACACGGGCAATGTTGTTACCCTTGAGCAAGAGTGCGTAGTTCTCACCAATGAAGCTGAAGAACTTATGAGAATTTTCGGATCAATTATTGAAAAGAGCGGGAAGAGCAGATCTTAGAATTTAGAGCTTTGAATTTTGAAATTGTTTAGAGTTTAGAAATTAGAGTTTAGAGTTTGCTATGTATAAAAATATAGTTGTTGTTGGACCCCAGCATGCGGATACCTTGCCGAAGAGCATTTTGGTTACCTTGGAAAGTATGGGTTATAAAGTTTCTGCGGTTGACGAGCGGGAAATGCTCGGGATTTCATTTAAAAAAGGCGTGGACAAAAATGGCCGGCTTGGTTTTTTTACACGAGCTAAAAAAGCTGCCATAGAAACTTTGATAGTGAGGTCTTCCAAGTATGAATTCAAAACTTACAGCCGGCTCGCGGGTCTTATAGAGAAAAATAATCCGGATTTGATTATAACGGTAAGCGCCAAGACCCCACCGGAAATCATAAGCCGCCTCAAGAAAAATACCGGAGCTAAAATTGTGCTTTGGTTTCCCGATCATCCCGGCAATATCGGCAGGCAATATTTTTTTGCCGCTCCCTATGATGCCTTATTTTTTAAAGACAGATTTCTGGTAGATCGGGCGCTGTCTTTAGGCTTAAGCGCGCATTATTTACCGGAAGCCTGTATGCCTAAATGGCATAAGCGTGTGGAATTGACTGAAGAAGAAAAGGAAATTTATGAGTGTGACATAACTACTGCCGGCAATATGTATTATTTTCGCGCCAAAGTTTTTGAGCCGCTTATCAAAAAATATAAAGTTAAGTTGTGGGGATTAGATATTCCCCGATGGCTCAAATCCCCAGTTAAAAAAGTTTATCAAGGAAGAGCAGTTTCCGAACTTGAAAAATCCAAAGCCTTTAATGGCGCCAAGATCGTTTTGAACACGTTTCAAGGAGAGTTTTTGGGAGTGAATCAGCGTTTTTTTGAAATCGCGGGCTGTGGAGGATTTCAGCTTTGTGAACACCGGGACGAAATTAAAAATTTTTTTGAAATTGATAAAGAAATAGTTACTTTCAAAAACCCGACCGAATTATTAGAAAAAGTTGATTATTATCTCCATCATGATGATGAACGAAAAAGAATCGCGGATACTGCTTACGCGCGCGCTCACAGGGAGTACACCTTTCAAAAAAGATTGGAGAAAATGTTTGAGATAATCGCTGAATAACTTTTAAACCCTAAATTCTAAACAAACTTAAAATTCAATTTTTTTAAAACTTTGAGTTTAGATATTTTCAGCCGAAGGCTGATCCGCCTTTGGCGGAGAAATTGTTTGGAGTTTAGAAATTAGAGCTTAGAGTTTTATATAGCATGACTCATCCATTAGTTGCTAAAATACTCACTTCTTTTTTTGATGGGCTAAATAAGCGTGGAATAAATTACGCAGTTTTAAGGAAGGCGGAACTCATACCGGAAAATATAGGAAACGATATAGACATAGTTATAGAAAAAAGAGACGAAAGGATGGTTCGCGATTTTGTCGGCGAGTGCGCACTAGATAATGGATTTAAAGTTTACGAGCGGCAAAATATTGGCGGATTATACATGGTGCTCTACACATTTGTCGGGAATGAGCTGGTTTTCTTGAGATTGGACTTCACTAATCCTGTGAAAAATCCGGGAGCGTTGCTCGCTAAACGGGAAAAAAATGAAAAAGAAATATACCATATTCCCGAAATGCTTTACGAAAAAAAGCCAAAAAGCACGCTTAAGAATATCCTTTCTTATCCCTCACGGCTTCTTTCCCCGCCGGGCAATTTTGTGGTTGTGCTGGGTCCCGATGGAGTCGGCAAATCGGCAACCGCAGAGCTGGCGGCAAAAATTCTGGAAGCTTTCCATGTGCCTGTGTGGCACGCGCACCTTGGGTTTCGGCCAAAGATCCTACCAACCAAGCAGGGGATGTTTTCTTTTGGCAAAAATAAGCAACCCCCGGGCGAATCGCGGATCCCTGGATTTTTCAGATTTTTATATCATGCACTAGACCACTTTTTGGGATACTGGTTTGTGATTCGCCCGCTTTTAACCAAAGGGAAAACGGTGATTGGCGAAAGATATTATTATAGTCACCTTGTTGATCCGAGGCCGAAGACAAAATACGGAATTCCATTATGGTTTTTTAAGGCAGCTTTTTTCTTTATGCCAAAACCCGACTTGGCGATCTTGCTTTCAAATGACGCATCGGAAATTTATGAAAGAAGACAAGAGCATACTCCGGAAGAGATCGGCCGTCAGCTTGAGGAGTACCGTAGATGGGGAATGAAAGCGAAGAATTTTTTGGAGATTAAAACAGACAAAACGCTTCCTGAAGTAGCCGAAGAATTTGCGCTCCAGTTAGCGCCAAAAAAATATAAGTTGGCGGTAGTCGCGACTCATCCTATTCAATATCAATCTCCCCTATGGCGTGAAATTGCGAAGAATCAGCGAATAGACATAACTGTTTATTATTGTGTTGACTGGGGAGTTTCCAAGCCGCAATTACATAAAGATTTTTTCAGCATCGCTTACAAATGGGATATTCCGCTACTTGTAGGCTATAAATTAAAATTTTTGCGAAATTACGCGCCAAAACCCAGGCCTTCAATTTGGGGATTATTTAATCCGGGTATTTTTTGGAAGTTACTGAAAAACAGGTACGATGCCGTGATTGTTTTGGGTTGGATGGACATAACTTCCTGGCTTACGCTTTTATCCGCAAAAATTACTTTAACACCGATATTTTTGCGAGTTGTAAATTCTTCTAATTATGACAAGCATGTAATGCGTTCAAAATTTCTTTTATTGCTTAAACGACTATATTTAAAAATTATTTTCCGTGGATTTGTTTCCGGTTTTTTGGCGATTGGTACCTGGAATCGTGAAATGTACCTTGAGTTTGGCGCGCCTAAAGAGCGCATATTTCATTTTCCTTATGCCGTTTGGAACGAATTTTTTATGGAAGAATCAAAAAAATATGAAAATAGCCGCGATGAAATCAAGCGTGAGCTTGGCATAGACCCAAAAGCCAAAGTTATAACTTATGCGGCGCGTTTTGTGCATGACAAGCACCCCGAGCATGTAATCAAGGCGTACGAATTACTAATTTCTGATTACTCAATTACTGATACTTGCTTACTAATGATAGGCGACGGAGAGCTAAAAGGACCGCTTGAAAAAGAAGTAGCGAAGAAAGGTCTGTCGAACGTAAAATTTTTAGGTTTTAAAAACCAAAGAGAATTAATAAAGCTCTATGCTATCACTGATATTTTTGTGAGAACCGACGATTATATAAAAGGCGATTGGGGCGCGACTGTGAATGAAGCCATGGCTTGCGGCTTGCCGGTTATTGCTCCCCACACTATTGGGGCGCAGGTGGATTTAGTAAGGCAAGGCGAAAATGGTTTTGTCTATCGCCTGGGCGACATTGAGGCATTAGCTCACTATATTAAGAAAATTATAGATAACGAACAACTTCTGGAATCAATGAAAGGTAAATCAAAGGAAATTATTTCCGACTGGAGCTATAAAGAGGACACAGAGGGCCTTTTAAAAGCATTTAGAAATTTAGATAAAAGTTTTAGCAAACAATGAAACTCATTTGCCTAAATGCTTGGGGGGGAAGAGTTTTTGGACCGCTTCTGGATTTTATCAAAACATCGGCCGCGACCACCGACATCTTTTGTTTTCAAGAAATTTTTACATCAAGCGGACTTCATAAATTAAGCAATGGAATGAGGTCTAATCTTTACGGCGAAATCGAGACAGCCCTGCCGGATTTTAAAGGAGCCTTTTCGGCTCAATGCGACAGATATGATTATGTGAGTTCCGTTAATTTTGATCTTTCATCCGGCCAAGCCACATTTGTTAAAAATACGGCCGAAATTAAAAAAAGCGGAGAAATTTTTACATATAAAAATAAAAATGAGGTAGCAAAAGACGATAAAGACGGGGACAATGTTTTTCCCGAGAATATGCAATTTGTTGAAATTTCTTATAAAGGCAGTTCTTACATAATCTGTAATGTTCATGGCATACCGACCTGGCCCAAGGTTGATAACCCCGAAAGGATCAGACAGTCGGAAATAATTTTGGATTTTTTAAAAAAATCTTCGCCTACCAAAAAAATACTTTGCGGAGATTTTAATCTTTCCCCGGAAACTTTAAGCGTGGGCATGATCGAAAAAGTTTTGGTTAATGTTACTAAAAATTACGGGATTAAATATACAAGAAGCCCACTACTTTTGGGAGAGGGCGACACAGTGTCTGATTATATATTTGTATCTCAAAATGTTGTCGTAAGCAACCTCAAAACTTTAAATATTGAGGTCTCTGACCACTTGCCGTTAGTTCTGGAATTCATTTAACCGGAAAATAAAGTTTAATAACTGTCAAGGTTTATTTATTGGCAAAAATGCTGTATTATGAACTCACAATGAACGAGGTTAAATTTGCTATCTTGGGATGCGGGAAAATAGGGTCTAGGCACGCGGAAAAACTCCAAAATGTAAATGGGGCTAAATTAGTGGCGGTTTGTGACCTTGTTTCTGATCGCGTCGATGCGATCGTAAAAAAATACCAAGGCGTTAAAGCTTATTACAATGCCGAAGATTTAGTTAAAGATGATTCAATCGACCTTATAAACATTTGTACTCCTTCAGGTCTGCACCCTGAGCACTCCATAGCCGCCTTAAATGCCAAAAAGCACGTACTCTGTGAAAAGCCCATGGCGTTTACCGAGAAGGATGCCCGCGCCATGATTGACGCCGCCTATCGTAATCAAAAGTTTCTCTATGTGGTAAAGCAAAATCGCTAGTTTTGGAATAGGGGTGAAGATTATTATAAGGCTGACGCTTGGCGTGGAACCCATCTTTTGGATGGCGGAGCGCTCTTTACGCAGGCAAGCCACTTTGTCGATCTAATGCTTGAATTTATGGGGCCGCCCAAATCGGTTTACGCTTTGATGGGCACATTTAAACAGAAAATTGAAACAGAAGATGCCGGAGTTATAGCAGTGGAATTTGCTAATGGCGCTATCGGATCGTTTAACTATACGACCTGTGCTACCCATAAAAATTTTGAGGGCTCAATTACGCTTATCGGTACGGAAGGCACTGTAAAAATCGGCGGAGAATATTTGAATACCATTGAACAATTCCAAGTAAATGGAGTTCCGACTTATGAATTGGAGGAGGGCGCCGGAGCTAATGACTACGGAACCTATAAAGGCTCGATGTCTAATCATGACAAGGTTTTTGAAGGAGTGGTCGAAGCGATACAAAAAGGGGATCATAGTAACAGATTTTTGGCCCTGGATGATCATGCCATACAGTTGGTAAGGTTTATGGAAAAGGCTAAAGAATCGGCTAAAACCGGACAAATTGTGCGCTTCGCTTAAGCTCTAAATTATAATTTTCAAAGCGTTTGAAATTTTGAGTTTTTTAGCCGAAAGCTAATCCGCCTTTAGCAGAGAAATTGTTTAGAGTTTAGAAATTAGAGTTTAGCGTTTTAGAGATGAAAATCCCCCTTGTTGATCTTAAAAAACAATACCTTTCTATCAAGGAAGAAATTGTTGCGGCTATAAAATCTGTAATAGAAGAATCCGCCTTTATTAAGGGTAAATACGTAGAAAATTTTGAGAAAAACTTTGCCGCGTATATAGGTGCAAAACATTGCATTGGCGTTGGGAATGGCACCGATGCCATTTTTATCACGCTCAAATGTTTGGGTGTTGGTGCTGGAGACGAGGTAATTGTTCCCGTAAACACCTTTATTGCAACTGCGGAGGCAGTGACTCTTGCGGGCGCCACGCCTATTTTTGTTGATTGCAACGAGTATTACAATATTGATCCCAGTGAAATTGAGGCCGCAATTACTCCTAGAACCAAAGCAATTATCCCGGTACATCTTTATGGACAACCAGCGGATATGGATGAAATAATGCGCATAGCAAATAGCAGGGGGCTAATGGTGATTGAAGATGCGGCGCAAGCTCATGGGGCGGAATATGCGGACAAAAAAGTTGGGACTTTTGGCACGGCGGCTACTTTTAGCTTTTATCCTGCGAAAAATTTGGGCGCTTATGGTGATGGCGGGGCAGTTGTTACCAATGACGATAAACTTGCGGAAAAAATCAGAATGTTCGCCAATCATGGAAGAGTCGGTAAATATAGCCATAAATTTGAAGGTGTTAATAGTCGTTTGGATGGGCTACAGGCGGCAATTCTTGATGCGAAACTAAAACATATTGATGAGTGGATGGAAAAAAGAAACAGCATTGCGCGAATATATGATGATAAACTTGGGGGTGTCGTAGCAATACCAAAAGTGCTCCCGGGCATACGACACGCGTATCATTTATACGTGATTGAGGCCCTGGAGCGCGATAGGCTTCAGGCCTCGCTCAAAGAGAGCGGTATTGAAAGCGGCATTCATTACCCAATACCACTTCACCTTCAAGGGGCTTATGCGCGCCTGGGGCATAAGCGGTGGGCGTTTCCTGTCGCAGAGCGTGTGGCAGAACGGATTATCTCACTCCCAATGTTTCCAGAGTTGACCGCCGAAGAAGTCAGCGTTGTCGCGGACGTTGTGAAGAATTTTACAACCGCAACAAAATGAAAAAGAGACGAGCACAAAAACGAAACCAGCAAAAGCCGTACGCGACGGTTTCTTCGCGTTCGTTTAAAACGACTCCATGGTCGGTGTTTAAGGAAGACCGGTTTGTGCTTCCAAGCGGTAAAATGGGAAGTTACTACTACCATCATTCCGAAGGCGGGGTCTTCATCGTGCCGGTGCTTCAGGGCGGGAACGTGCTTCTTTTGAGGCAGTACCGATATCTTTTGGGGCGCGAAAGCATTGAGTTCCCGGGTGGCGGAGTGGGAAGAGGCGAAATTCCTCGTGTCGCGGCAGTGAGGGAGCTTAAAGAAGAAACCGGCTTTTCGGCGCGCGTGACAAAAAAAATAGGCGGGTTTTGCCCCTACAATGGCGTTACGAACGAGTGGACGAGTGTGTTCCTGGCATCCGGTCTTTCTCGGGGGGCTCACAGCCGCGAAGAGGCAGAACAGGATATTCGAACTATCGAATGCTCGCCCGGTAAGGTTGACCGCTTGATTGCAAGCGGGAAAATATTTGATGGGCAGAGTATTGTTGCCTGGGAGTTCGCGAAAAAATATATGAAAAACCGCAAAAGTGTGGAATAATCAAGATATGAAAAAGAACTTTGCCCCCGAAACCTACTTCGATCTCTCGAAATATATCCACAAAGCGCTTTTTGATAAAAGCGAGACTGTATGGGACGCGCTGAACAACCTTGATGAATACCTCATGAAGTTAATTGAAAGCATTTCCGCCGGAGGACGCATCAAAGGCGAGGTGCGTGTAGGCGCTAAGCTTTACGGCGACAATATTATAATTTCCGATGGTGCGATTGTGGAGTCTACAGCATACATTCGCGGGCCTGTGTTTATTGGTCCCAGGTCAATTGTAGGTCCTGGGGCGTTTATCCGAGGCCCAGTGATTACGGGAGAAAAATGTATTATCGGAAACTCTACGGAGGCCAAAAATACCATCATGCTCGATGGTTCGCAGGCATCGCATTTTAACTACATTGGAGACAGCATTTTTGGGAACAATGCCACGGTAGGCGCTGGTACCCAACTTGCGAATACAAAGATTACGATGACTACTGTCCGGGTAGGAGGAGTAGATACGGGGCGCAAGTCGTTTGGCGCGGTTTTGGGCGATGGCACAAAGCTTGGATGTTCCGCGGTCTGCGATCCGGGAACGCTTATTCAGAAAGGATGTTTGATCTTGCCGCTCACCTATGTGCGCGGTGGTGTCTATGAGCAAGGAGAAAAGTTTATGCTCAAAAAAGTTGTGTAGTTTTAGGTGGAGAGCACAATAAAAAAACGCCCGGGCTTTTGCCGCGGGCGTTTTGGTTAATTCTCGTGCTTACAAAATTGCCGGAACCAGTCCTCTCCGCACTCGCCTCTCCCGAAATAAGAGAGAGAAAGGTACACTGGGCGCGAGAGGTTTGTATTTTCTCTCAAGAACAGTGCGACGGAATCCGCCTCGCAGTCAATGAAAGAGATTTCTCTTCCCGGTTTTTGCGCTTCTTTAATCTGCTGGCTTGTCTGTCTCACCGAAGCTACGAACACCAGATCATCTGCATACTTTGGCTCTTCTCTGATTTGGATGAGTGGGCGAATGAACTCATACCGGAGCGGAAGCTCCACGTCTTTATCGGTTACAACGCGGACGGCATCAAAGATTGTATCTGATGTTGGAGCTTGCTCAAATGTGCTGGGGTGCCCGCATGGGATATCCCATCGTCCTGGCGAAAGTTGCGCATCTTGCGGCCGACGGGAGAAGTAGATCTTATTGTCCACGGTGATTACAAGTGTCCCGAGCGCTAGTGTATTAAACCACAACCTCTGATCCGGAAACATTCTGCGAAATTCGGGATCCAGATTTGTATATCGATATTGGCTGTATCGTCCCACTCCGACGTCGAGTGTAAGCTTCCCGGTTGAGTTGTTGTAGCAAGAGGACCAAAGTCTCCAGGAAACGCCATCGAATTTCAGAGGATTTTCTCGAAGCCGCGCGGCAATGTGGTCTCTGACTTTTTCCACGGGGACGTATTGCCCCCTTGTTCTTATCTGAAGATTGCAAATAGGCCACGCTATCACATGTGAATCAATGGACGCAAAAACGCTCTCTGTTCTAGTCACGCGCTACTCCTTTAGGACCCGAGTTACTGAATGCTTTATAGCATGAAACACAATCCTTGTCCAGTTTGCAAAGATAGAGAGAGTATGCTTTACTCTATATAGAGTTATTTATTAAGGAAGGAAACAAAAAACATGATAAGCAAAACAGCAATTATTCACGAAAACGTGAAGTTGGGGGAAAACTGCTTTGTTGAAGACTTTGTAGTCGTCGGCGCGCCGCCGCGGGGAACGAAATCGGGCGAACTCGAAACGGTGATTGGTGACAATGCCGTGATTCGTTCGCATACGGTAATTTACGCCGGAAACAAGATTGGCAATAATTTTCAGACGGGGAACAAGGTGAATGTAAGAGAGTTAAATGACATCGGAGATAGCGTAAGCATCGGCACTCTCTCTGTGGTTGAGCATCACGTTAAAATAGGAAATGGTGTCCGCATTCACACGCAGGCTTTTGTGCCGGAGTACACGACTCTTGAGGAAGGATGCTGGGTGGGGCCGAATGTTGTGATTACGAATGCATCTTATCCGAATCTTCCGACAACAAAAGAAAGTTTGCGGGGAGTAACGATAAAGCGCCGGGCGATTGTGGGCGCGAATTCGACGCTCATGCCTGGAGTGGTGATTGGCGAGTGTGCGTTGGTGGGCTCTGGAGCTGTAGTTACGAAAGCTGTCGCGCCACGAGCAGTGGTGGTGGGAAATCCCGCAAAGCAGGTAAAAATGATAGATGACATACATGAATACAAGGAATACAGGTGATACAAAAAGGCGATGTCTGGGTTCAAACACATAGGTAACACCTATGTGTTTTATGTTCCGGCGAAAAATTCACAACAAAAGCTTTTCTTTTCATTCCTCTCCGCTTAGGGTAAAATAGGGGTGCATTATTATGCCGTGGAATTTGTTTGAGAAAGTAGATATAAAAAAATCTCGTAGCTTTAGCGAGGCGCGATTCGTGGTGCTAAGCGGTGAATTTTTAAAAAGCGGAGTGGCTTTGCCTTTTGGCGCGAAGCATCTCCGAGCCGCCGCATTAAGAGAATTTTATCTTTACAAAGGCAAAGATTTTTGGAGTAAGGCCAAAATAACTCTTTTAAGGATTTTTAATCTTGATTTTGTTTGGTGGTTTGTTTTTAGAAAAAAAGTTTTTGTAGACAAAAACGAAGAGATTTTTTCTTTTCTCGCCTCTAAAACCAAATTCGAAGAGCCGGTCACTTTTTCAGTTTACTCCGGTTCCAGAAAATATATACTTCCCATTTTTGGCGAAAAAAGCGGCAAGCTTTTGAGTGTCGCTAAAGTTTATTTTCCTGGCCGTGAAAGCGAGATTTATGGCGAGAACGAAGCCAAAATCCTCGATTATTTACAAAAATTAGATATACCAGGATTTTCTTTTCCTCGGGTACTCGCCAAAGATTATTTTCGCGGAGCGCTTGTCATAATTCTCTCCCCACCACCACCATCATCAGAGACCAAACATTCCAACATTCTGCCTAAAGCCCGTTGGCTCGGCCAATTAGGGCCTAAAGCCCGTTGGCTCGGCCAATTAGGGCCTAAAGCCCGTTGGCTCGGCCAATTAGGGCCTAAAGCCCGTTGGCTCGGCCAATTAGGGCAGAATGTTGGAATGTTTGGTGGTACGCGCGGGATTGATGCTATTAAAAATTGCCACCTTGATTTTTTAAAAAAACTATCAGATAAAACCAAAGAGGAAAAGATTTTTACTGAATCTAATTTTTATAACGAAATACAAAGCGAACTCTCATTTTTGCAATCAAAAATGAGCAACGAACGATTTAAGTCGATAAAATATTTTTTTGATAAAGCTGTTGATAATTTAAACAGCAAATCATTTATTTTTTCTCTTACCAAGAGAGAGTTTCCATTTTTTGAGATGCTTTGTGTTGCCGCCCCCAGCAGTTCAATGTTCAATGTTCTAAGTTCTAAGTTTTTTGTCATAGACTGGGAGCAGGCGAGATTTGGCTTCCCGCAGATTTTCGATTTGTACAGTTTGATAATAAGCGGCGGTAGATTTAAAAAAGGTAATTATGTGGAGTTATATGAACGAAATATCCAAGATTTATTTTTTATAAAAAATACTAAGATTCAAAGCATTTTAGACTGCATGCTCAAGTTTTGGAATATAGAAAAAGGCGATGCTTATTACTTTTTTCTGCTTTATCTTGTGGACCAGCTTTACATCCACCTGCATGTTAATCATGAATTATCGGCTTCTCGCGTTACTGCCCTCTTCGAGAAAATTAGTAAAAACGAAAACAAATTCAGGAACAACTGGCTTCCATAAACTAATTTTAAATTTATATGGAGTTAAACTATTTGTCGCGATTTACAGCGAACAACATCAAGTTGGTACTAATAACGATTGTCCCGATATTAATTATCGTTACTCTTTTTATTTTTGCCTTAAATGCTTACCCGGTTTTGGGCGGTGATTCCGCCTACTACATTCCGTCTGCCATCAATCACAGGTTGGATCGCGGACTTGTAAATCAACTATCGCCCCAGTTTCTGGTTGGTGATCTATCGGGTACCGGCAGACACTTGATATCCCCACCACTATTCCCCTTGGTGATTAGCTGGCTTATGCCCACTGGCACTTCCCAAGGAGCGCATATTGCCATTTTTATTCTTTACGCCATTACCATTATCGCGGCGGCTGTCATTTACAAAAAAGTTATAATTTCCGACTGGCAAGAAATATCTTGGTATGGTGTCGCTATCTATATAGCAACATTATTTGCTCTTGCGAGCGCAATTATTTTTGACTCTGGCAGACCAGAAACGCTTTCTCGGCTTCTCATCTCATTGGCTTTGCTTGGGTTATTGGGGCCGCGACTAAGATGGCTATGGCTTTTCTTCGGTTTCTTGCTGGGATTGGCTCTAGCAACAAATCCGGCTTCCGCCATTCTCTTCGCTCCGCTAATTGGTCTTTTTTTTGCTTTTTATCACCCTCCTAAAAAAGCATTAGCATACGGCCTTTCCGCCCTCATGGTATCGCTTTTTACTTTTGTTTTTGTACTTGAAGTCTTTGGCTATGGATTGGCGCCGACAACAAAAGGAATGTACCACCATTTTTCACAGCTTAATTCCCAACTGGGGGCGCAGGAATATATTGACAGAGTGGTTTTGGGGCGCAGTGTGGAACCGGTATTACAAAAGGCGACTACCCGAAGCGGAGTAATCAAGCCCTTTCTTTCCGATTTTTCTCCACTGGGCGCTGTTTCTCCCGGAAGAATTGTAGCGCTTGCCATACTATGTATGAGTTTCTGGTACTCACGGCACAGAAAGCACGCTCCCTCCCCAATCCTTTGGCATTTTTTCGTCATATTAACAGCGGCGATATTTTCTTATTTTATTTTCATAAGACCCGGCGCCCAATACTTATTTTCTATAGCCCCCCTTTTCTTTTTGGTTATTGTTCACTGGACAACAAATTATAGTCATTCAATAATTTTAAAAAGTGTTGCCTTTATCGTTATTGTGGCGGGTTCGGTATTCTTTTTTCAGCGCCTCACGCTCTTTCCGTTCTTTATTAAAGATGGGATGTCTTTAAGAGAAGCTCGGGCGATTTTTAAAGAACTTTCTCTGAATCCTGATGAGCGCCTTAATGTTGATTCAACAATCTGGGCTATTTCGGAAAATTATGGGCCAATGCGTCTTTGGAATCAGGTTCCGGATGTTTTGTATCCTACTGGCATCACCATAATGCGAGAAGGATTTAACGGCTGGAAAGAGCTTCCGGCAAATTGGGATTATTGCCGTAAGACAAACGATTTTTTCATACGCAAAGAGCCATTAGTTTTCGGCCTTCCCATAACCGAAACCGGAATTATGCCAGGCTATGCTTTCAGTATCTACGACTGTCCCTCAAGCAAAAAGAAATGAAACAAAAACTCGTGAAATTTTCAAAGATCAATCTTCGCGGAACAAAGGCAATCCTTTTGGACTTGGATAATACTCTCTACGACTATCGCGCGTGTCATGAGTATGCCATTTTGGCTTGTTATAAAAAATTTACTAAAGTAGAAAAACTTTCATTCGAAGATTTTTTGCGATTTTATGAAAGAGCCAAAGAAAAGATTAAAAAAAGAATTCCAACTCAAGCCGCTTCCCACTCTCGGCTTTTATATTTTCAGGCTCTTTTGGAAAATTATTTTGGGAAGACAAATGTTGATCTGACTTTAGATTTGGAAACTTTATACTGGAAAAGTTTTTTTGGAAAAATGAAGCTTGCAAAAGGGGCGCTGGGTTTTTTAAAGGAATGCAAAGAGAATCATATTAAAATCTGTTTAGTTACCGACCTAACCGCCAGGATCCAATTCAAAAAGGTTAAACTTCTAAAGATTGCAAAATATATTGATTTTATTGTATCCTCCGAGGAGGCGGGAAGGGAAAAACCCGCCCCCCATATCTTTAAGCTTGCCCTTCAAAAGGTTGGATTTAAGCGCGGCGACGTAATGGTTCTGGGGGATAGCTATAAGCGCGACATGCTGGGCGCGAAAGGGCCGGGCTTAAGAGCGGTTTTAGTTAAAAAATAACCGCGTAACCGGAATGGCGCCGCTCTCCCTTGGTGATTCTTATGACGAACATCACGCAATTTTTTTACGACAAAAAAGGAACTTCTAAGTTGGTGATTTTAAAGTCGCCAGTTTTTTGGGGTGTTTTGGCGGTGAAAATAGTTTTTGCTTATACATTCGCCTCTGATTTTTTGGTTAAGCTTTTCGCGCGATTTATAAATTATTTTGTAGCAAGTGGATTTCAGAATCCCTATGATTTTTTCTACAGTTTAGGCGAGCTTAATATCTTCCCGTATCCTAGGGTTATGCTTTGGATTTTAAGCATACCCAGGGTAGTGCTCGCGACATTCTTGGGATCGGACTTTAACCTCATTTCTAATTCAGATATCTTTATTTACCGCCTACCTATACTCGCGGCCGATATCATTATTTTTATTATTCTTGCTAGATGGCTCAAAAATAAACAAAACAAAGTGCTTGTATATTATTGGTGTTCTCCGATTTTATTCTACATCAATTATGTCCACGGCCAGCTTGATGCAATTCCTATGATGTTTTTGTTTGCCGCGCTTTATCTTTTGTTCAAGGAGATGTATGTCCAATCATTCCTTTTGCTTTCCTTCGCGGTAGCGGCAAAAACCGGTATGATACTAGTAATTCCGTTTGCTTTTGTTTACTTACTGCTTAAAAAAGTTGATTGGGTTCGCGCTGTGGTTTTGGCCCTTATGCCCATTGTGCTTTTCGCCCTTATAAATCTTGATTATTTATATTCACCAGCATTCAGGGAAATTGTTTTAAATAACAAAGAGCAGATAAAAATATTTGATTTTAATTATAAGTTTAGCGACTCGCTCGTCTTATATTTTGTTCCGCTTGCCTACCTCGCTTTGCTTATAAAGAGCTTAACCTATAAAAGTTTTAATAGGGACATTTTTCTTATGTTTCTGGGTTTTAGCTTTGGTATTTTGACTCTTTTCATCCCTCCTATGCCGGGCTGGTATTACTGGATTATTCCGTTTTTTATCTACTTTTACATTAAAGAAGGTAATGCTCCCAAATTCACATTCTTACTGCTTAACGCTTTTTACTTTATTTACTTTTTAATAACCAAGAGTTCCGATTTCCCGCAGGTCTTTCAGTTGGTTGCTCCGAATTTTGCAAATGGACCGAATCTTTATGAGTATCTGGTCGGCATTGGCGTCGATGCGGAAAAATTGGTCAATATTGCTTTTACGCTTCTTCAAGGAACTCTACTCGTTAATATTTTGTGGATCTACAAGAGGGGAATTGAGAGCAATGTCCAATACAAAATTAAATATCAGTCGTATCTAATAGGAATAGCCGGGGATTCTGGTGCCGGGAAAAATACCTTTGCCACCTTGCTTTCCGCCGCCTTTGGAAGAAAAAACACTTTAATTATAGAGGGAGATGACATGCACAAATGGGAGCGTGGAGACGCTAACTGGTCGAAGTACACTCACTTGGATCCGCGCGCCAATAGTCTTCATGCGGAACTTGCGAATGCCTCGAGTCTTAAAGGGGGCGTAAGTATTCAAAGAAGTTTCTACGACCATCAAAGCGGGAAATTCACAATTCCGAAGAGGTTGAGCGCCAGGAGGGTTATAATATTTCAGGGTCTTCACTCTTTTTATTTGGATAGAATGAGGACGCTATTTGATCTTAAGATTTTTCTTAAACCGTCAGAAGAACTGCGCGCTCATTGGAAGGTTTCTCGCGACACAAAAGAGCGAGGTTATGACAAAGCTAAAGTGCTAAATCAGATAAAATCTCGAGAGGGGGACTCGTTAAAATATATCCAAAGCCAGGAAAAACATGCGGATATAGTTGTCTCGGTTTTAAGCAAGAACGACATTGATAATTTAGGCGATGAAATTAACTTGGATCTCATACTTAAGTTAAAATTTGAAAATAATGTCAATGTAGATCCGTTTTTGACGGAACTTGCGCGGTGCGAGGGGCTCTTCACAAACCGCTATTATGAAGACGATCATCAGTATCTTGAGCTGTGCGGCGTGATCTCGAAACAAGAAGTGGGCGACATCGCCATGAGTTTAATCCCGGAACTAAACGATATTATTGAGTGTGAGCCTTCTTGGGAGGATGATTATAACGGCTTGCTTCAGTTATTCACTTGTTACTTTATTTTTTCTAAAATGAAATTAGATGGGCAGGTATTTTAAAGAAATGAACAAACTAAACAATTTTTTCCGGCTGTCGCAAAATATCGGGTCTTCGCCCGCTTACGCGCAGGGCGCCGGAGGCAATATTTCGGTTAAGATAGGTAAAAAAATGTACGTAAAAGCATCGGGCTGCTTGCTTAAAGATTTAAAAGAGAATAAGGGCTACATTGCCTGCGATTTTGAAAAGGTGAGACAGGGTTTAGAAGAGGCATCCTTTGCGAAGTCGGAAAATGACTTCAACTTATGGATTCAAAAAAATAGCTTCGGGGACGAAAGTTTTGGGGAAGCTTCCATAGAAGCCGGGATGCATGCGGTTTTTGATTCGGAGTATGTCATACATTCCCACAGTGTTTACGCCAATGTATTTAATTGCATGGAGGGAGGCGAAAAAGTTTTAAAGGAAATTTTTAAAGGCCAAGACACTCTTTTTGTTCCATATTATAATCCAGGTTTTAATCTTGCCCTCGCTATTTACAGGATGAGCCGGAAAATGGAGCTACCACAGATCATTTTTTTGGAAAACCACGGAGTAATTACACACGGCCATGGAGACGACAAGGCACTGAATTTACACGCCGAAATGAATAAAACTATTGAAAATTACCTCTTCAATTTTAATATAGGGCCATTCCAGCTATTAAATAAACCGATTGATTTTTCCAAACACCTCTTTCCCGACTCCGCTGTTTTTTCGGATGTCAATTTGGGAGAAATTTCGGAATTTAAAAAAACGGGTTATTATGAAATTGCTTCCGCTGCGGATTATATTATTGGCGGGATAAAATCTATAAAGGGGACCCCCAAATTTATCAACGAAAGCGACGTTTTTTATATCAAAAATATGAGCAAAGAGAAAATAAGATTAAAGATGGTTTCCTAGGAGCTTGAGATACGAACAAAATCAATTTATATGTTAATTATTGAACATAGAGTAAATAAGATTGAAGAATTGAATGCGGTACCAAAGGAAAATGGAGTGGAGATTGACGTGCGCCATGACAATCGCAACGGCACCCTTTACTTGAATCATGACCCGGGAACCGGCGATGATTTGGAAGAATATTTAAAAAAATTTAATCACGCCTTTATCGTTTTCAATATTAAAGAAGTCGGTATAGAAAATCGCTGTATTCAGTTGGCTAAAAAATATAATATTCCTAAATCAAATTATTTTCTTTTGGATGTTGAATTTCCTTACCTTTACCGCGCTTCTCGCAAGGATGGCGTGAGAGAAATCGCGGTTAGATATAGCGAGGCCGAGCCGATCGAAATGGCGTTAGCGCAAAAAAATCTGGTGGATTGGGTGTGGATAGACACGAATACCAAATTGCCGCTAAATATCCAGACAGGAAAGCTACTCATGGAAAATTTTAAAACCTGCCTCGTCTCTCCTGATCGATGGGGCCGTCCGGAAGATATTAAGCGCTACATTGAAAAGATAAAAGAAATAAATTTTAGATTGGATGCCGTTATGGTCGGGAAAGAATATGTTGATTTTTGGAAATAACCGCGATCTTATTTTTTAAATATTTTAAACAATGATTAATGTTGTTTTAATGGCAGGCCGTGGACAGCGTTTCGTGGAGGCAGGCTATAAACAATCGAAGCCTCTTATTCCGGTTTCGGGTAAGCCAATGATTTTGAGAGCTATTCGGGGAATGCCAGAAAGCGACATCTGGACTTTTGTCGTTAGAAACGAGCATCTTTTGGAAAAAGAGCTTATCAAAACTCTCGAATCAGCTGGTAAAAATGTAAAAATACTGGTCGATCCCGATCCGAAAGGACAGCTTAATTCTTGTTTGGTTGCCAAGGAATACTTTAATAATGACGAGCCGCTTTTTGTCGGCGCTTGCGATTTTGGGATGGTTTATGACGAAGAAAACTTAAAAAAAATATTATCCGATAAATCGGCCGATTTGATAGTTTTCAGTTTTACCCGGCAGCCGAATTTGTCGCGCAACCCTCAGGCGTGGGGCTGGTTAAGACAGGATAATGAAAACAACATTCATGGAGTTTCGGTAAAAGTTCCCATAAGCGCAGATCCTTTTAACGATTTTGCCATAACCGGCTCTTTTATTTTTAAGAGCGGAAAATATTTTTTAGAGTTGGCTCATGAATTAGTCAGCAGAAATGTTAAAGTCAAAGGAGAATTCTACATAGATTCTATGATTGCTCTTGCCTGTGAGCTTCGGCATCGAGCGATTTCTTTCCCCGTTAAATATATCGGGTGGGGAACTCCGGCCGACTACGAGGAATATTGCTTCTGGGAAAAAAATATCAAGAGCGGCAATCTGGAAATCAAAAATAAGGACGGATATGATTTTTGGCATGAATATTTCAAAACGCAGGCAAAGCTTTAATTTTATATACTATGAAACTGTCAATCATCATTCCCTTCTATAATGAATCGCGAAACATCCCTCTTGTGCTTGAGGCTTTCGCGGAATTTTCAAACCTATATGAATTTGAACTGATTTGTGTGAACGACGGGTCAAAAGACGACACGCTTAGTATTTTTGAGTGTATATTGCCGAAGGAAAAATATGGGTTCGCCAAACTGATCTCTTATCAGCCTAACCGTGGATATGGCCATGCTATAATGACGGGGTTAAAAGAGGCGCGGGGAGATATGGTGGCCTGGACACACAGTGACATGCAGACTTCCGCGGCAGACGTCTTTAGGGCGCATGATGTGTACGCGGGCCATAGCAGCGAAAAATTGGTTGTAAAAGGTTGGAGAATAAACCGCGCTTTATCGCAGATAATTTTTAGTTTTGGAATGGCGGTTGTCGCCAGTTTAATTTTGCGCAGGAAGTTCGCGGAGATTAACGCTCAGCCGAAATTGTTTCCCAGAGGATTGATCTCTTTAATGAAAAACCCCCCAAAGGATTTCTCGCTTGATCTTTACCTGCTGTGCGTGGCTCAAAATAATGGCTATGAAATAGAAACTATTAATGTTTATTTCCCAAATAGAATTTATGGAGAGTCAAAATGGGCGTTTTCCTGGAAGAGTAAGTTAAAAACAATTTGGCGGTCAATCAAATACATATGGGCTTTAAGAAATAACGCCAATAGTTAAACTTATGCAAATCATTATTCCCATGAGTGGCCGCGGACAGCGATTTGTAGATAAAGGTTACGCGGCCATAAAGCCGTTAATTGAAGTTGCCGGCAAACCGATAATTGAGTACGTAATTAACTTATTCCCCGAAGAAAAAGATTTTGTTTTTATCTGCGCCGAAGACCATCTCGCAAGCACTAATTTGGCAGACAAACTTTTATCTCTGAAGCCGGAGGCTAAAATCATGCCAATTAAGCCCCATAAATTAGGCCCTGTCTATTCAATCGCAGAAGCCTCTTCGTTTATAAAAAATGAAGAGCCGGTAATAGTTAATTATTGCGATTTTTTTATGTTATGGGACTATAAAGATTTTAAGAAAACTGTTGCGGACAAAAAAATAGCCAGCGCTTCGGTTTGCTATCGCGGATTCCATCCCCATCTTTTGGGCCCTAATTTATACGCCGGCGTGAAAACTGATCAATTCGGCTATGCGTCAGAGATTAGAGAAAAATATTTCTTTACCGCTAATAAAATGGACACTTGGCAACAAGCCGGCACATTTTATTTTAGTACCGGCGAAAATTTAAAACATTACTGCGCGAAAGTTTTGCATGACGGAACGCCGGTTAACGGCGAATATTACATGAGCTTGCTGTTTAACTTTTTAATTAGAGACGGGTTACGTTCGTTGGTGTACCCGGTGGATTACTTTTGTCAATGGGGGACGCCCGAAGATTTGGAAGAATACCAAAAATGGTTTAAATTTTTTGAAGAAAGAAGCGATAATACTTCCCGGCCCGAATTTGACAGCATGTATGGCGTCGGCGCGCCTGAGTACGAAAAAATATGCGCGTACTGGGAAAATTATTTCTATGAGTATTGCGATTCCAACAAAAAAGGATTAAACGGATTATTGGCCTGATTTATTATGAGGATAATTATTTCAGTTGCCGGTCGTTTTCATGCTTTTAATTTAGCAGAAGAATTGCAAAAACGCGGCCACCTAAAAAGCTTAATAACTTCTTATCCAAAGTCGGAAGTTCAAAAATACGGCATTCCAAAGGAAAAGATTTTCTCAAATATTTTGGTGGAGGCCATAGGAAGGGGATATAGAAAATTGCCGGGCTTTCTTCGAAGTTTCGGCAATCCGCAATATCTGAATTGTGAAGTTTTTGATAAATGGGCATCCAAAAAAGTCAGCGGAGCGGACATTTGCGTCGCCTGGTCAAGTTATGCTTTGCATACTTTGCGCGCGGCAAAAAAAGCAGGAGCAGTGACCATTATTGAAAGAGGTAGCTCGCACATAAGTTTTCAGCACAGTATTTTAAAAGAGGAGTACGAAAAATTTGGCCTGAAGTCGCAGCTTGGGCATCCTAAAGTAGTCCAGAAAGAGATTGAAGAATACAATGAAGCGGATTTCATCTCTATACCCTCCCTTTATGTAAAAAGAACTTTTTTGGAGAAAGGATTTCCCGAATCCAAACTAATTCACGTTCCTTATGGAGCGGACTTGTCTTCGTTTCGGCAAGTAAAAAAAGAGGACAATGTTTTTAGAATTATTTTTGCTGGTGGCATGAGCTTAAGGAAGGGCGTTCATTACTTATTGCGGGCTTTTGCCGAGCTAAACCTACCCAATTCCGAATTGATGCTCATTGGTTCAATAAACGACGAAATAAAACCCTTCTTTAAAAAATATGACGGAAAGTTTAACTATATTGGACATGTGCCGCAAAAAGAACTTTATAAATATTATTCGCAGGGCTCTGTATTTTGTTTGATGTCTATTGAAGAAGGTTTAGCCATGGTCCAGCCGCAAGCTATGGCTTGCGGGCTGCCGGTAATCTGTACTACTAATACCGGGGGCGAGGATATCGTACGCGACGGTCTTGATGGTTTTGTAATACCGATTCGCGATGTAAATTTACTAAAGGAAAAACTTCTTTACTTATATAAAAATTCCGAAAGACGCTTGCAAATGGGGCGGTCGGCCAAAGAGAGGGTCTCTTCCGGTTTTACATGGAATGACTATGGAAGTAAAATAGTTGATGCGTATAAAAAAGTGTTAAATGATTAAAGAAATCTGCGAACACAACTTTTTGGGAAATCTTTTGGACGAAAATTCTTTTGTTTTGGATTTGGGCGGTAACAGGGGTGAATTCGCGCGGCGCATATCCGAAGATTTTGGCTGTAAGGTCTTGACCTTTGAGCCACTACGGGAACTTTTTGAACGCATTCCAGCTAATAATCTCGTACAAAAGATAAACAAAGCTGTGGGCGTTGAGGATGGTTACTTAGATTTATCCTGGGGGCGGGGGATGGATATTACGGTGGTTGAAAAATCAGAGTCAAGTATACGAGTCCCAAGTGTGGCATTCACAAATATCTTAAAACAGAACGGAAAGGTGGACTTAATAAAAATAGATATCGAGGGCGAAGAGGTTCAGATACTGGGAGCCGCGACCCCTGATGATCTTAAGGATGTTAATCAAATGACCATTGAATTTCATGATTTCTTATATCCAGAATTAAAACCCAGAGTGGAGAAAATTAAAGCAAAACTGGAATCAGCCGGATTTTATTGCATTCCCTTTTCACTAACCAACAATGGCGACGTTTTATTTGTAAAAAAATCTTTAATATCAAAGACGCTCTATTTTTATTTGAAATTCATTGTTAAATTTTTTCTGGCCGCGAAGAGGAAGCCAGGAAGATTATATAGGAAATACTATAGAATGCTTAGCGGGGTAAGCCGCAAAGGGGAAAGAAAATCAGCCAATGATTCTGGCTGATGTGCTGCTATTTAGCAGGCGATAATCGCTAACTTATGCCCCACTGCCGTGATGCCAATCTGTAACTTGTAGTGCGGCCTCCCATTAAACTTATCGTCTATTAACTCAATAAATTCCAAGGGCTTAATTTCAAGTTTGGCAAGAACATCAGAGAAGCGCGGGCTTTTGTCGCTATTTTGCACAATGCCATAAAGCTCCGGAAAGATCCACGGCGGCTCTGTAATGATTACTGCTTTAAGATGCCTCACGTCTTCAAAGCCGTTCACAACTTCATGCTTAATCATTTGAAACCCCCCGATAAATAATGCTACGCTATTTGTAACACAAACATTAGTAACTAGCAACTGGTAATTAGTAATAAGGATGGCCCTTGAACTTAATTACTAATTACTCTTTACTTATTACTTCGTTCATGAAGATTCTCCATATAGTCCCAACTTATCTTCCGGCTTACCGCTACGGTGGTCCGATTAAGAGCGTTCATGGGCTGAATAAATGGGTAGCGAAAGAAGGCGCCGAAGTAACTGTTTATACAACCAATATTGATGGCGGAGATGATTTGCAGACAAAAACCGATATTATCGATGGCGTTAAAATTTATTATTTTAAGGCGTCGCGATTTTTGCGTTCCTGGTTCTATTCTCGAGACTTGCGTTTAGCGCTGCGTGATTCACTGAAAGATTTTGATATTATCCACATTACCTCTGTTTTCCTTTCCGCTTCTTATTTTGGCGCCAAGTACGCTAAAAGATTTAATAAGCCGTACATTATTTCTCCACGCGGTAGTTTAATCACGGAACTCATAGAAAAGAAAAGTAGTTTCAAGAAAAAGTTATATATCAGTTTAATAGAAAAAAAGAATTTGTCGGGAGCTTCAGCGATCCACTTTACGACCGAGCTGGAAAAAGAGGAGTATCTAAAATTAGGATTGCCGCTAAATAAGGCGATTGTGATCGCCAATGGAGTGGAAATGGAAAAGAAATTAGTAAACAGTAATGAGGAATTAAAGAGTGAATTTAGAATAAAATTTAATATTCCCGGGAACGCCAAAATTGTGCTCTCGCTTGGGCGGTTAAACTGGAAAAAAGGCTTTGACACTTTAATTCCTGCCTTTGCGGAAGTTGTTCGACAAGAAAACAATAGAACAATAGAACAAGAGAACAATTTAGTTTTGGTAATTGTTGGGGGTGATGATGAGGGCTACAAAAAGGAAATCCAACTACTCACTACTCATCACCAACTGCCAACTAACAGCGTGATTTTTACCGGAGATTTGCGCGGGGAAGATAAGGCCGCGGCCTATCAAAGCGCCGACATGTTTGTTATGCCCTCATATTCCGAAAACTTTGGCGGCTCCGTGGTTGAGGCGATGGCGCGGAGCGTGCCAGTTGTGATAACAGAAGGAGTTGGCATCACGCCCGATGTGAGAGAAGCAAAAGCTGGAATTGTGATAGAAAAAAACGAGGAGCAATTGGCCAAGGCAATTTTAGGTCTCTTACGCGATGACGATTTAAGGAAGGCTTTGGGCGAGCGAGGCAGAAAATTAGTAGAAGAAAAATACTCTTGGCCCAATATAGCTAAAAAGTGGCTTGCGGCGTACAATGAGCTTGTATGAGCTTTTTACAGCATGTTTATACGCGCCCCCAGTTATTCACAGGAGTACTTGACGCCGCTCTAGGTTTGCGCTACAGTAAAAGTGTTAATCTCACTGCCTTCTCGGTTTGCTCGGGACGGCAGTTTTAGTTCATGAACCAAAATAAACAAAGAGCTTTTGTTTTTATAGACGGGAACAATTTTTACTTTAAACTCAAAGAGCTTTCTTCAAGAGTAGATGGTAAATTTAAGTTACTCGATTTTAACTTCCGAGGGTTTGCAGAGTGGCTTGTGATTCCAAATCAGCTTATAGAAATTCACTATTATGTGGGGGCACTAAAGCGACAGAGAAACGAAAAATCAGAAAAAATGTATGCTGATCAGCAAAAACTAATTGGTAAATTGCAGCAGCAAAAAATCGCAATAACGCTTGGCCAGCTAATTCAACATCCCGACAAAACCTTTCATGAAAAGGGCGTGGATGTACGGCTTGCCGTTGAGATGATTCGGTTTGCGCGTCAAGATAAATATGATATTGCATATTTAATAAGCTCAGATACTGATTTAGTTGCGGCCGTTGAAGAGACCCAATCTTTTAATAAGAGAGTTCAATATGTGGGAGTTGCAAAAGGCCAGTCATTCGGGCTTACAAAAGTCGCTGATGATGTAAGGCTATTACGACCAGAAGATATAAAAACGTTCCTACCGCAGAGCTTATTTTAATTACTTCAACAATGAAATTGCCAATTAGCGCCATAATCCTTACTTACAACGAAGAGCTAAATATTGAAAACTGCCTGCAAAGTATTGCCGATTGGGTAGATGAGATTATAGTGGTTGATTCCATGAGCCGCGACAAAACCCTGGAAATTGTTAAAAAATATACCGACAAGGTACATCAGAGAAGGTTCGTAAACCAGGCCGAGCAGTTTAACTGGGCACTCGACACTGTTGCTATTAAAAATGACTGGATCTTGCGCTTGGACGCGGACGAGATAATGCTCCCCGAAACATGGAATGAAATCAATGAACAATTTAACAAATTAACAAGAGAAACAACGGGGTTTTATTTAAAAAGGAGAGTTTACTTTATGAATAGGTGGATTAAACATGGCGGATATTATCCGGCTTGGTTTTTGCGTCTCTGGAGGAGAGATGCTGGCCGTTATGAGGAACGAGAGATGGATGAGCATGTAATTTTATCTAGCGGGAAAACTATTAATTTACAAAATGATTTTGAGGAACATGACAGGAAAAATTTGTCTGTTTGGATAGAAAAGCACAATAAATACGCGACCAGGGAGGCGGAGGCTTACCTTCAAACAACAGAACAACAGAACAATACAACAATAAAGGCAGACAGGCATGGTTCTGATCCCGAAAAAAAGCGATGGTACAAGGAAAATTTTTATTATAAATTACCTCCATTTTTGAGGGCTCTTCTATACTTTAAATATCGTTATTTTATTCGTTTAGGATTCTTGGACGGTATACCGGGGTTAATATGGCACACCCTTCAGGGATTTTGGTACAGATTTTTAGTCGACTCTAAGATATATGAGCTAAAGAAGAGAACCCTAAACCCTAAACCCTAAACCCTATTTATTATGTACGTACTTGGCATAAACGCCTATCATGCCGATTCCGCCGCGTGTTTGATAAAAGATGGCAAGCTCGTCGCTGCCATTGAAGAGGAGCGTATTAGACGTGTAAAGCATTGGGCCGGATTCCCTAGCGAGTCTATTAAGTTTTGTTTGGATTTTGCCGGGATTCGCATTCAAGATGTTTCGCATATTGCCTTGAATCGCGACCCGAAGGCTAACTATTGGAAAAAAATCTGGTTTGTGTTGAAAAACCTTCCAAGTTTCCGCTCTCTTTGGAATAGATTTGTAAATAAGCGCAAGGTTGTCGGTGTTAAGGAAGAACTCGCCAAAGCTTTGGGTATTAAGGAGTCGCAGATTAGCGCTAAGTTTTATAATATCTCGCATCACCTTGCGCATCTTGCCTCCGCGTTTTTTGTTTCCCCCTTTGAGGAAGCGGCACTTCTCTCGGTTGACGGTATGGGAGATTTTTCAAGCGCTATGTGGGGGGTTGGCGAAGGAAATAAGATGAAAATTTTAGGAGAGATTAATTATCCGGATTCTATCGGTTTTTTTTACACTGCGATTACACAATTCTTGGGATTTTGGAAATTTGGCGATGAATATAAGGTCATGGGGCTCGCGGCTTTTGGAAAGCCGAAATATCTGAAAGAAATGCGCGAAATTGTGCGTATAAAACTAGACAGGGGAAGTTCTGCGACGGGCTTAGGAGCTAACAATTTAGCCGCTGAGCAAAGTCGAAGCGCTGCCGCTGGTATCTTTGAATTGAGCCAAGAATATTTTTTACATGCAAAAGGCGAGGTAAAAATGGCATGGGAGGGCGGATATCCGGAATTATCTAAGCTTTACTCAAATAAGTTAGAAGATCTTTTGGGGCCGAGCAGAGAAGAGAGCGCAGAGCTTACCCAAAAGCACAAAGACATTGCCGCCTCCGCGCAGGCGATATACGAAGAAGTTTTTTTTGCTCTGCTTAACAAACTCCACAAGGAAACGAGGAGCACAAATCTTTGTTTTGCCGGAGGTACCGCGCAGAATAGTTTGGCAAACGGTCAGATATTCAAAAACTCTCCGTTTAAAGAAGTTTTTATTCAGCCAGCCGGCTACGATGCCGGAGGAGCTTTAGGCGCGGCATTTTACGTTTGGAATCAGATTTTGAATAAAGAACGCAATTTTACGATGGTCCACTCCTATTGGGGACCGGAATATCATAATGGCGAAATTAAAAGCATTTTGGATGCCAATATAAGGACATCGCAAGTCCTTAGGACTTGCGATGTCCAGGAGTTGGGTGAAACTATGCTTATACAAAAAACAGCGCAACTGCTTGCGGAAGGCAAAATTGTTGGTTGGTTTCAGGGGCGCACCGAATGGGGTCCGCGCGCTTTAGGGAATAGGAGTATCCTTGCGAATCCTGCGCGGCCGGACATGAAGGATATTTTAAATTTGAAAATAAAAAAACGGGAAAGCTTTCGCCCGTTTGCGCCATCAATTTTAGAGGAATATGTTAGCGACTACTTTTTGGATCCGCGCGGTGCGGAGGTCGTTCCTCCAGGGGAGGTACGACCTCTCCAAATTGGTTTTCCAGCAGTGCCTTTTATGGAAAAAGTTTATACCATAAAACCGGAAATGCGCGCGAAAATTCCCGCAGTAACGCATGCCGACGGTACGGGGCGCCTACAGACCGTGTCCAAAAAAGAAAATCCTCTTTACTGGCAGCTCATTGACGCCTTTAGGCAGATTACCGGCGTGCCGATTTTGCTCAATACCTCCTTTAACGAAAATGAACCGATTGTAAATAAACCACAGGAAGCGATAGATTGTTTTTTAAGGACTAAGATGGATGTGTTGGTTTTGGAAAATTTTATATTAGTTAGAGAAATCTAAAGATGGACTTGTCCCATTGGAAGCTGTGAGGGCTTACAGTATGCCCTCGCTTCTATCGGTATATGCTATTGTTGGGGAATTTTGTGGTAATACAAAGCTAAAAGAATGCCCCACCGAATGGTGGGGCGAATAGGACGCGGGAACGAAGGTCTGGGTTAGTCTGCTGGATGGCTATGCCATCGCCACCAAGTTGGGCAGTTTTTCTCAGTGATGTAAATCGGCTTGCTGGTTTGGCGATCGTATCCAATCTGCACTACTTTTGGAACTAGGATTGATCCACAGTCAGCACAGAACTCCACGGCCTTGGTTCTATCACCTGAGTCCACATGAGCCCCCTTCAATTTCGCAATGGCCCATCCACTACTTCTGCTATTTTTAGCATAAAAAATAAACCTTGTCAAATTGCTATTTTTCATTGGGTGGGGTAATATAAAAGCATGAAATATAAAAATACCTTACAAAAAGGCATGGTGCGATATGTGGTTTTTAAGGATGGTACCGATTGGTACGCAGTTGGATTGGAGTTTAATATTATAGAATCTGGAACTACGCCGCAGGAGGCGATGCTTCTGCTTTTTGAAGCAGTTGAGGGTTATGTGGAGTCAGCCAAGAAAGTTAAGGCAAGACCAAACATTTTAAACCAAAAATCCGACAAAGAGTATGAGAATCTCTGGCGTTCTGGACACGAAGCAAAAGCCCAGAAGAGAACCTTAAAAGATATTTTTACGGTTGGCGAGCTGAATCTTGCGCGGCTAAGAACATAATAAGGTTTTATGCCGCGTGGTTTATACAATTGGACTGCCGAAGATGCTGTGCGCTTTTTGAAAGATCGTGGCTTTGTGCACAATCATACACGCGGCAGCCATTTTTATTATGTTGGTAAATACGGCGGCATTTTTCGGCAGGTTAGCGTGCCTTTTCACGGTGCGCGAGCGTTGAAACCCAGAACTCTAAAAGGAATTATTGCGCAATCTGGAATTCCTAAGAACGAATGGCTTGGAAAATAAATCTCACACATAATATTATGTGTGAGATAAATCATCCATATTCAATGATTTTATGTCGCGCGTAGTAGTCCGATCAACAAAAAACGAGGGCGTAGAAGGGGCGGTACGGAGTATTCTGGAGAAGCTGAACTGGAAAGAAATTGTAAAACCCAGCGCGCGGGTGGTTATTAAGCTTAATCTCTGTGAGTTTGACGCGAAAAAAGTATGCAATGCGAATACGGACCCGAAGGTAATTTACGCGCTCGTAGGTAAACTCAAAGGGCAGACCAAAAACATCACGCTGGTTGAGGCGCACTCATATCGTGCGCCTGCGGAGGCAGCTTTTAAAAGCACGAAGATTTACGAACTTGCCGATAAGCTCGGAGTTAAAGTTGTCAATCTTTCTAAAAGCCAGGCGCGTGATGTGGGCAACAAACTTTTAGGACCAATGCCAGAAATTGTTTTAGATGCGGATGTATTTATAACCATGCCTAAGTTAAAGACGCACGCCTTAACCTATTTTACCGGCTCTCTAAAAAACCAATGGGGATGCGTGCCGAGACACGACAGGATCGCGCTCCATCACTCTCTTGATAGCTTAATCGTTGATATTAATGGCTTGCTTAAACCAAAGCTTTGCATAATGGACGGAATAATCGGCATGGATGATAGGGGGCCTACCAATGGCCGTCCTCGCTCGCTTGATATTATTTTGGGGAGCACCGATCCTGTCGCGCTTGATGCGACTGCCATGAGATTGGTGGGTCTTGATCCAAATAAGGCGAAGCATGTGACTCTCGCTTATGCGGCAAAGCAGGGGAGTTTCAAAGAGGAAGAAATAGAACTTGATATGGATTTTATGCGCGACTGGGCTGATTTTAAGCCAGCCCATCTTGATTGGGCAATTAGGACTATGAACCATATGACGCGCTACCGTTGGTTTCGCGATTATGTATTGAGCGTGAACTGGATCTTTTATCCAACAAAATTGCTGGTAAATATTTTAAGAAAGATGGGAATAGTGCGTTAGGATAAAAGAACAAAAGAACAACAAAACAAGAGAACAACGATTTTTGTTTTATTGTTTGCATGTTTTAATGTTTTTATGAAGAAACTTCTAGTTCTCACATCCCGCTATCCCTATCCTGTTATTGGTGGCGATAAACTGCGCATCTATCATGTTTGCAAAGAGCTAAAACGCGCGGGGTTTAATTTGACCCTGCTTTCTTTCACTGAGGATGGGCAAGAAAAAACGATTCAGCGCGATGACGTATTTTCAAAGGTGGTTACTGTTTGGCTCCCGTGGTGGCAGTCATATCTTAACGCCGCGCTTGGATTTTTTAGCCGCAAGCCGCTACAGGTGAGCTATTATCATTCCAGAAAAATGCAGCGCTTGATAAACGACACGCTCGCTAACGCTTCGTATGGTGGTATTTTGGCGCACCTTATCCGTATGGCGCCGTATGCCGTAGGTGCTGAGCGGAGTCGAAGCATTACCAAAGTTATTGAGCTTACGGACGCTATATCTTTAAACTACAAACGGAGTCGCGAACAAGGCAGCCGCGGACTTATGGGACTAATCTACAAAATTGAAGAAGGCCGTGTGCGCGAATACGAAAAGCAGTGTTTGGAAAAGTTTGATGCTGGCGTGGTAGTTTCTCGGATAGACGCCGAATATCTTAACAGAAATACAAAAAATAGATATAAAGGCAAGCTCAAAGTAATGGGAAATGGAGTTATGGAGAATTTTCTAATCACAGAAGAAAAAGAGCGTGATCCCAATCTCATTATTTTTGAAGGCAACTTAAGAACCCACCAAAACGAGGATGCGGTGCGATATTTTGTTGAAGAAATTTATTGCCCTTATATAAAAAAGGAAGCACCCGAGACAAGCTTTGAGATTGTTGGCTCTAGCCCAACGGCATATATAATGGGGCTTAATGGTAAATATGATATAAAAGTAAACGCAGACGTACCCGATGTTAAATACGAATTGGAAAAAGCTGCCGTTTCTGTTGCTCCAATGCGTATTGGAGCTGGGGTGCAAAACAAGGTATTAGAATCTATGGCAACTGGTACGGCGGTCGTAACAACTGCCGTAGGCGCCGAAGGAATCACTGGAGCTAAAGACGCCGAACATTTTGTGGTGCGAGATAATCCTCAAGAATTTGCTAAAGAAGTCGTCAGCCTCATGAAAGATAAAAATAAAAGAAAAGTTATGGGTGATGCCGAAAAAAAACTTATCCAAGAAAACTACACTTTTGAGCGTCAGCTCGCAGAATATTCAAAATTGTTTATATAATAATATTCCAACATTCTGCAGAATGTTGGAATATTGTAAGTAATGTGATAAGATAATTTTTATGAAAACACCAAAGCAATTAGAGCGATATTTCAAAGGCGCGGCAAATCACTGGCGCATTGCAATTCTTGATATCGTTCACAAACATGAAGGAATCACGGTTTTTGAAATTACGGAAAAACTTGGCGGAAACTTCAAAACCATTTCCCAGCACACCCGCGCGCTTGTTCACGCTGGTCTTTTAAATAAAAAATACAGAGGCCGAGAGGTAACTCATCTGCTCTCTCCTTACGGAAAAGCATTTTTTAAGTTCATGCAAACATTCTAACATTCTGCAGAATGTTAGAATGTTGTGAGATGATATATAATAAGCGCATGAGCATTAAAATAATTTTAGTCATAACAGATACAAGAAAAAAAAGTCTTGCTTTCGCCTCGGATACACTGAAAGCGTTTGCGCTTGAAGAGGCGCTTAACCGTGCAGCGAGAGGGGGAATATATGGCGCGCATGTTGTGAGGCGCGCTTCAGGAGCGTATCTGCACACCAATCAAAAGATTTCAAAACAGGATGAATTTGACCAGCTTTCTATTACGAGCCGCGCGCTTTTGGCGTTTATGGACGGCACGCGCCACGCGAACAGCACGCCAATACTCAGTAGATACGTCGAACTATATATCGCTTCGCTTGAAGAAGGGCAGCCATTTATTGAGCCTGTTAATCAGCCGAAAGTACTTAAAGCCGCAGTCAAAGCAAAATTTGTCCCGCACCGCTTGCTGATATTTGAAGCGGCAGAGAAATTTGACATTGATCCGTATCTCTTGGGCGCGGTTTTGATTGACGAAATTGCACGCATTGAGCCATTCAAGGATATGGTTGCGGAACTCGCCGCGCGAATAGTTGGATATGACGCGTCAGTTGGTCTCGCGCAAGTAAAAATAGATACCGCGCACGACCTTATAAAGAAAGGAATATATCACCCAAATTTGTCCGACAAAAAATTGCCATACAAGCGACTTACCAATGCCGGACGCGCGCACCTTTACACTTATCTCATTTTGCCAGAGCACAACATCTTTTTTGCCGCCGCATTCATACGTTTCGTTATTGACCTGTGGTCGGAGCATATTGACCTTTTACGCCATCTGGACATTATTGCTACACGTTATCATAAGGGATACGGCGATCCAGAACAAAAAGAAGATCGTAAATCAGATAAACGCGGTAAACAAATTTCCGGCGAGTTTTACCGGCTTTCAAAACTATGGTTGCAGAAAAAATAAAAACCGTTTTTCGTGAACGACCAAGATTTGTTATCCTCGGAGGTGTAGCATTGTTTGTTGGCGTCATCTTTGGTGTTCTCGCTATCCCCACGGCATCAACAATACCGCTACATGAGTACCGCCTGCGGACGCTTCAAAAGCACCTCCATGCGGTTATTGACGCGGCACATCCGATTAACTCGCGGCCCCTTTCAAAATTGGCATATGTTGGGAACTTCGGCAATTCAAACCATTGCGACTACATTGCGGGGCAATTTCGCGCAAGTAAGCTATCACGCGAGGAGATACAAAACGCATATGCGGATATGCTAACGCCCTCTTTTTCTTCAGACTCCAACGCTCCGCTTCCTGTAGAGGTGTACTTTGCAGATGATGAAGTGTTTGAATTGTCACCGTGGTCAAGTTGGTATGAAGAACATTTGCCTATGTTGCTTGTGGATGAAAAGGAAAAAGTATATCTTGTATTTGCTGCAAGCGAGCTCCATTCACATTTTGGCGATCTTCGGTGCTCCTAGAAAACCAATGAGAAGGAAGAAGGCTATCTAATATTTCAGCTTACTCCACAACATTCTAACATTCTGCCATCCTTCGCTTCGCATAAAGCTTCGGCATGGCGAGCAGAATGTTGGAATGTTGTGGATTCATGAGCTGGCCCGTTGTTGCACGCTACCATGCCATTGCACTAAATAAGTCGCCGTGATACTGTAGTTTCAGCGCTCTGGTGGATAAGGAGAATACAATGCGCGACTGTTTTCATTGCAATGGTAGGGGTTGGGTTCTTAACGGAGATACTGAAGACGGCAGAGAATCTGGCCGCGATTGCTGTCCGGCGTGCAAAGGATTAAGAAAAGTTACCGCAGAGCAGGTACTACAAGAGATTGCCAATATCTTAAGCCCGACTACCTCAACAAGCGCATCACGATTCTCTACAGAGTGTCTGGCAGGGAGTGCGTCATTGCTCCGAGATGCGGCGGAATGAACTGCAAATTAGAAGAGGTACAGTACGAATTCCTCGCGAAAAACACAAGACACGCAAGGATTATCGTTCAAACTCAACTCTGACATCTTGAGCAATCAAGCTTCTGACGTGTTTGCAAAAGAAGCAAGCGAAACCAAAAAACAATTAAAGCCAGCCATCATGCTGGTATTTTTATAAGTTTTGATATTGTTTTTGAAACCCCTCCTCCAAATCCAGCATCGCTTCGGTGGAAACTTTTACTGACTCCAGCGAGTCGCCTTTGCCGCCTTCGGCGATTTTTTTACTTATCGTTTCGTACATCAGGCGATAGTTTTTCATTTTGTTGATGGTTTTTTTGCGGATAATTCCATTTGGTCCCTCGGCAATATAGCGCGAATCGTCAATTATTTTCGCAGTTTTGTCTCCTGCGCGCAACTCAACGTAGTCTTGCACGCCGATATAGGGACTGCCCCGTTCGGTAAGCGTCATGGTAAATACCGCGCCATTTTCTAGTTCTATGGAGGAGTTGGTGGTCATGTCGGGTGTTAAGAATAATTCCAATCTTTTCGGTTTGCTCCAGTTATTTAAAAATAAGAAGTGATCAATCCAATGGCAGCCATTTGCGGTAATTGGCCCCTTAGAATTTGGCCAGTTATACCAGTTTAATTTGGGATAGGGGACTTCATATGCTATGCAATGGTAGTTTATGGGCTTGTCCTTGGCGTAGTCGAAGGGATCACCATTCTTTGTTCCCAGTAAATCTTTCAGAACCAGCTCGTTAAAGGGCGAATATCTTTTATGAAATCCGGCAAAAAAACTGCCTTTGGATTTTTCTATCGCATTACAGAGCCCCTCCAGTTGTTTTCGGTCTACCGCGATTGGTTTTTCGGCAACAGCGTGTTTATTTTTTGATAACGCCTCTATCGCGATTGGCGCGTGAGTGTGATGATACCCTGCTATAAAGAGTGCGTCATAATCCTCATTTATGCGAGGATAAGGGGCGCTATCTATTATCGGCACATTTATGTTTGTGGGGATTTGGGTTGGATCTATTTCGTGAATTCCGACTAATTCAATATATTTTTTAATATTCGGAACAATTTGGACTTTAGCGTAGTTACCAAGCCCGAAGAGAACTGCTTTTGGTTTTCTACCGGAAGTCCGGCGTCCTAGGTGTTTAAGATTTTTATGTTCCCGGATATCGGACTTCGGAACCTTCAGTTCCATCGCCTTGTCCCAATCTGCTCTTGCAATAACCTCTGTGGCGCGATCAAGCATTTTGCCGCACAACTCTTTATCCAAATTTATTCCTGAATAACTGCTCCAGCCCGAAATAGCTGCCCACCATTTTTCATTGCCATTTTCATTTAGCGGGATATGCAAAATTTTATCGTCTCCTGATACTTGATACTTGATACTTGCCTGCCCCGTAGCGAGCTTGCTCTGCTTTGGAGATACTTTTATCAGTTCCGACGGCAAAACCGCTCTTTCAAGCGCGCTGGGATGACATGGAAGAATAAAAACAATGCCGCTTCCGGGCGCGAAAGAGGAGCTCTCGGGACTCTCTACTATGGTTCCTAAACCCACAGAGACGAACTTATCGTTTCTTGCTTCTTCGCTAAGGCGAGATTTGATTTTCCTCCACACCGCGATGGGTCCGAAACGCAGCAGATAGTTCCAGACCATTCTTAAACTTTTGGGTCGCACCACATATACATCCGCCAGCCTTTCCAGATTTTTTATTGCCTGGATTTTTATCCTATATTCTTGCGGATGCCCGTAGTAATCAAGATACCCATCTCGCCAGTTGTTTTTGGTTAGGATTTTCATAATCAGATTATGCTACGAAATTAGTCATCGGGCAATGTTTTCATCGTAACTCTTTTATGGTAATATATAGCTAATCGCAAAGCGCATCAGCGCCTATCGTCCAAATGATTTGCGCTTAGCGGTTTCAAAACCATGAAAGCTCTTATATTAGCTGGTGGTCTTGGGACACGATTACGCCCAGTAACCTTCGAGATTCCCAAGCCGCTTATAACCGTAAAAAAGAAGCCTATTCTTAATCATTTGGTGAAGTTTTTTTGCGTGAACGGAGTTAGCGATGTCTCGGTTTTAATAAACGAAGATCACAAGGAGGATTATGAGTGGTGGAGGAAAAGATACAAAAAGGAACTTCCCCAAATAAAACTTCACTTTGAGACAAAGCCCCTAGGAACATTTGGCGGGGTAAAACTCCTGAAGCGGCATTTTAAGGAAGATTTTGTTTTATCCAATGGCGATGAACTCAAGGATTTTGATCTGAAGTCCATGATTAAGTTCCACAAGACCCACAAAGCTAAGCCGGTCGCTACCATTGCCCTAACTAAGGTTTCAAACCCTTCAATTTATGGAGTGCCGCTTATGTCAGGCGCGCGCATAACTGATTTTTTGGAAAAACCGGAAAATCCTTCAACCGACTTTGTTTCCTCTGGAATTTACGTGCTTAGCCCTAAAGTTTTTGACTATGCCCCCAGAGATCAGGAGTTTGTTATGATCGAAAAAGATATTTTTCCGCGTCTAGCGGCCGAAGAGAAGCTTTTGGGATACAAGGCAAAAAACTACCGTTGGTTTCCGTGCGATAACTTAGAAAGATGGGAGGCGGCCATAGAGCACTGGTAGGCGCGTGAGATATCAGAACCCATCTCACACTTCTAATCGCGCTTTCAGACTCTTTTAACCAGTTCCAGAATTTCCGAAACCAAATTTTCTTTCAGGAAGTAGAGGATAAGCCAGTACAAACAAGCCGAAAGGAAAATATTTATAAGCACTTGAACCCCGGCAAAATCCATAAAGAAACTTGCCGCACCCATTAATATAGCCGCCACGGCTATATTTTTAAGATATTTAAGAATATAGAATTTTTTCACTCTTCTTATCATTAGCCACCCAAGGCCATTAACCATGACTTGGGCTATAACAGTCGCGATTGCCGCGCCCATAGCACCAAAAGGAGGGATTAGCACGGCATTTAGGATAAAATTGCCCGCGGAAGAAGCGCCCCAATAAAGAGGAACTTTTCTTTGCATATTGTAAGCTAAAATAAGATTGCCGATAAAGCCGCCGGCGTACGTGAAGAGAATTGTAAGCATTAATATCCGGAAAGTTGTTGCGGCAGCTGTGAATTCGGCGCCATAAAGAAATTCAATAAGAGACTGCCCAAGTATTATGCCGCCTACCGATAGCGGGATAGCCATGGCATTGATGAGGGCCATGCTCTTTTCTACCAACTCCCGCACCCTTTCTTCTTCGTTTTGTCCTACCAATCGCGAGAGAACCGGGAAAACAGATGTTACAAAAATAGTTGGTAGTGCGTAAAGCAACAATACTACTTTTTGACCCGCTGAATAAAGGCCGACTTCCGTGGCATCCTTGAACCATCCGAGCATGATGACGTCCGTGTTAAGCATGAAAGCTCCAATTAGGGCCGTAAAAGCCATTGGCCAGGTCGCGCTTATTACTGGTCGCACCAAACTTTTGTTGAAATTTTTTATAACATGCCCGAACTCCCTTTTAACCGCGATAATTGAAGCCAATGCTCCGGTCCCGGCGCTAAGAGCGTAGGTGATGGTGAGCGCTTTTGCGGTTCCCGCGAAATGAAGTATGGCAAAACCAAAAATAGCGATTGAGACGTTGGTGATTGTTGTGATGATTGCTTGTATTTCCATTCTTTCTTGGGACCGCAGGAACCCAAGAGTGAATTCTCTAATGGCTATTTGAAAAGTAGGGCGCTATAAAAATAACTACGGCCACCGTTAACATAAGCGGCACAGTTTTCATCCAAAAGATGGTTGCGAAGTACTCCGATTTTTGTGAGGGCTTCTGCGCCGCCTCCCTGGTTAATATGGCCGTTAATCCCACATCTAAAAAAATTGTGAAGAAACCGGCAAGCCCCAGCGCGTAAGAAAAAACTCCGTACCCGGCGGCTCCTAAGACCCTTGCCGCGTATATGATAATTACTCCTCTAAAAATGCGGCTGGCAATCTCGCTTACAGAAAGCCAAAAAACATTTTTGGCCACTGTCTGTTTAATGCTTCTGTTGTTAAAAAGAAGATCCTTAAGGCGATTTATCATAAAAATATTAAAGCATGAAAACAATTGCTTTCATGCTCCGAAGTCCAGGGCGTTACTTATGATTAACAAAAAAATATTTTATTGTTTTTAGCACAATCAAAAAATCCAGCCAGAAAGACCTGTTTTTTATGTAATAAATATCATAGCATAGTTTTGTGTACGCCTCTTCAAGCGAAGCGCTCGGTCTGTAGTTGATTTGTGCCCAGCCGGTTATGCCGGGTTTAGTTATGTGCCGCATTTTATAGTAGGGGAGGGAGCCATATTGTTCGGCGAGTTCTACGCGCTCGGGCCTCGGGCCT
>JACOXY010000010.1 GCA_016182095.1 Candidatus Liptonbacteria bacterium | reverse complement strand
CAAAATATTTTTGACGCTCACCGCGAGCGGCGCGTAAGTGCTAAGAAGCGCGACTAAACCCAAAATTCCCAGAGGAGCCAAAAGCGGCTTCCCGGTTTTTACAATGCCGGTAACCGCGTCCTCCGACACTTCTCCTGAAAGCCCAAAAATTCCGATTATAAAAAAAATGTAAACGGCTGCGGGCAAAACCGTACCATAAAAAATAACTCTGGAAGCCAGAAATTCGGGGATATTGCGCGAACGCAAATCCTCTAAAACCGACGGTATGGCGCTCCGCCCGGCCAAAGAAAAAAGAATTGGGCCAAATGGCAGAAAAAATAACGCCGGGTCAACTGGCGCTTTGAACCAACCTATTTGATAGACATCGAGCTTTGTCATTCCAAAAAAGAAAATAAGCAAAACTATTAAAAAAATTCCCGTGCTGGTTATAAGCTCCATAAGCGCTAATTTTTTGGCGTCAAAAAAGATCATGAGAGAACCCAGCAACGGCAGGCCAATACGCTAAATTGCCCAAATAGGTTTTAACATAGGTTACAAAATGCGGCTCATGATCGGTGCGCAAAATAATATCCGCGTACATAGCGTGCGTAAGCCAAAAAACCAAAGAAAAGGATAGAATATAAAAAAGGCCGACCAAAACTCCGGCACTATAAAAAACAAAGGGCAGCGCGAACATCCCCGCGCCGATTATCGTGCCCGATAAAATACTTACAGGAAAAATATATTTCATAAAGACTAATCCTCAAATCGCCGATCGCTGCCAGCCGGCCGGTAAGAAAATCTCTTTATAATTCTTTCTTCAAAAGCCCACAGAAACACAAAAATAAAAAGGGCTACGATTGTAGTAAAAATAGCTACCGCATAAAACTTGAATCCCACGGCCATGCCGATCGCGGCAGCAAGCCATAGCCCGGCGGCAGTAGTAACTCCGCGCAATTTTGAAGAATCAAAGATAATAATACCTGCCCCCAAAAAACCCAAGCCAGTGACAATCTGCGACGCAATTCTTGTGGGGTCAAAACTAACCATGCCCAAGTCGCCAAGAAATCTTAACGCATTTATGGAAATAATTGAGAAAAGGCAGGAGCCAAGCGACACTAAAGCAAAAGTTCTCATGCCGGCCTTCTTTTTTGCAATTTCTCTTTCAATACCCATCAGCGTCCCCAAAAAACCGGCAAGCGCAAGTTGCCAAAAAATTTCAAGATTAAATTGGCTAAAAATTTCTTCAAACATAGACCATGTCGCCCTCACGAACTCTTTTTTTAACACTAACGCCGACCTGTTTATTTACCGCGGCTTTCTTAATTTCCTTGTGGTCATACTGCATAGATATGATATTTTGCTTAAAATCCGTAGTCGCTCCCTTAATATGAATCTCATCGCCGACCTTAACCGGTTTTTTGAATTTAATAATGGCAACTTTAATTTTGGTAAAATAATGGGTAACATAGCCGACCGGACGTTCTTTTATAACTTTGACGGTTACTTTCTTAGCCGGGGGTTTTTTGGTTTGAGGTTTCTTTTTTGGCATATTATGAAAATTAAAAATTTCAGATATGGGATTGAAGATTCTAAAATCGTAAATCTAAAATCTTAAATCGGAAATTACTCTTTATAGTCTTCCTGGACCATTTTAATAATTTTATCTAATAATCTTGCCGGATTCTCGTCAAAAATAACATTGGACGAACCGCGATAAGACTTATCAATTATCCCGCTAAGCATATCCGCCATGCCGCCAGTTTTCAAAAGAACTCCCAGCGGCTTCTTGTCCTCGTAGCCAACGGTAAACTCATTTAAGGTACCCATCCTCCCACAAATCGTAATTATAGCATCCGAAGACCGTGTCAAAAGCAAATTTCTGCCAGCGTAATCAAAGCCGGTATAAACAATCACGTCATGATAATCAGTTGGCAGATGATATGTCCGCAAGTGCGCCGCCTTTGATGACGCCGGAGAAAATCCAATTACTGTTCCATCAGCCTCCTTGGCACCCTTCGCCGCCCAGTATGGGATGCCAGTCGTAGCACCCGTAACCAATACCATGCCATGTTCCGCTATAAGCCGGCCCAAGAGCTCCGCTTTTTCATTGGCGTCTGGTGAGCAGTGGCCGGTCGCGGCCGCCCCCGAAACACAGATTTTATATTTCAGAACGCTTTTTGAGTGGCTGTGCCTCGGGAGAGATTTGGTTTGGGCCATAAACAAATATTTCGCGTTACATTGTTATTGTATCACAATTCCATGACATCTCCGATATTGGGGATTTCGGCCCTGACACCAAATTTTTCTTTTATTTTTTGCGCTAATGCTTCTCCTTGGTCTTCCTCGCCAATACACACGAAGATCTTTTTCAAATTTTTAGCCATTGGCGCGAGCCAAGCCAATAATCGCGGTTGGTCAGCGTGCGCCGAATATCCGCCTATTGCCTCAATTTTCGCCTCAACCGGAATTTCCTCGCCAAATATTTTCACGCTAAAAGGCGACCGCGCGGACATATCGTTATTTTTAGATCCCTCATAAAGACGCCTTCCCAAAGAACCTGCCGCTTGATACCCGATAAAAAGAATGGCGCTTTTTGGATCTTTAAGATAGCGGGCGGCGTGGTGCATAATTCTCCCACCCTGCAACATGCCGGAACCGGCAATAATAATTTTCGGATTGGGGACATTATTTATGGCTTTTGACTCTTCGGTTGTTAGGGTTGATTTAAGACCGGGAAAGTTAAAAATTTTATCTCCGGACTCTATTAGCCGCTTCGCCTCTGTATTAAAATAACTCTCGTATTTTTTATAAACCGCCGTAAGCTTAATCGCCAAAGGGCTATCCAAATATATGGGAACGCGCGGAACAAGTTTCTTCTCAACCAACTCATTTAATTCATAGAGAAGCTCTTGAGTGCGCTCCATGGCAAAAGCCGGTATGAGCAGAGCTCCATGAGCCTTGATTGACGCCTCAATCACTTTTTGAAGTTTTTCTTTGCGCTTTGGCAGTGATTCGTGAACCCTGCCCCCATAGGTTGATTCAATAAGAACATAGTCGGCATCCTTTATAAATTCAGTTGGCTGTATAATGGGGGCCGGGAAATTGCCGAGATCGCCCGAGAAAACAATTTTTTTACCTTCGGCCTCAATTAAGATAAAACTTGATCCTAAAACATGGCCGGAATTATAGAGGGTAATACTCGCGTCCCCCAAAATTACCGGCTCATGATAAGGGATGCCCTCCCATAAATCTAAAGCGCGGAAAACTTCTTCTGCGCCATAGAGCGGCGGGAGTCCCAATCGCTCCATTTCTTTGCTGATAATGTGTTCGGAGTCCAAGAGAAGCAGTTCCGCCATATCCCTGGTTGGCGGCGTTGAATAAATTTTGCCCTTAAAACCGCTCTGGACAAGTTTGGGTATGCGCCCTGTGTGGTCAATGTGCGCATGAGTCACAAAAAGCGCGTCAATTTTTTTCGCGTCATAAGGAAACGGATCACAGTTTATTTCGTCGCAAAATCCAATCCCCTGGCGCAAGCCGCAATCTATAAGAATTCTCTTGCCGCCCGCCTCAAGCAAAAAATTTGAACCGGTCACCGTCTTCGCGCCTCCATAAAAATGCAGTCTCATCCCTCACTCAAGAAGGAGCATTTTCTGCCCTTCCTTATATTGTTTAATAATTATCATTGGTTCCATGTTATTATCATATACTTAAAGAAAGCATTATGATCAAACCCAAACTCCTTCTTGAGTGAGGGATTCATTCAATTATTATACCAAAAGAATCGGTCTAAAAAAGCGGCTCCATTAGAAGTCCGCTTTGATATCTTCCGGCTTTATTTCAAAGCTGCCGATATTAATCCCTATCATTCTATTTCTCATCGCCTCCGGAGGTTTCTTAAACCAATAGGTCTCCTTATGGCCCCCCTCATCAATTAGCTCCACCAAACATCCGTCTATGCCGAGTTTTGAATCTGAAACGTACAAAATATTACCACACTGGTAAGCGCCGTGAACTAGAAATTTACCGGCTCTTTTATAGCTTTTATTTTCAATAATTATAAATCTCCCTTCATGGCGCGGAACAAAAATATAAATAAGCGCGGCGACAAAAATGAGAAGCGGGAAAAATATAATAAGAAGAGGATGCGCCGCAAATAGGGCAAGCATAGACGCACACTCCTTTAACTTTGACTGTAATAATTATACTACCTTTTCAAGAGTTTTAGGGCTTCTTTAAGGCGCGCCGGGATACCGAGAATAGCCGGATCAATTTTCCTTAGCGCCTCTTTTGCCTCGCTCCTCCCATAGCCAAGATTAATAAGCGCGCCCAAAACATCAGCGTCAGACTCCATCGCGCCTATCAGATCTTTTGATTCGTGGCTTTTGATTTTTTCTTTCAGCTCAAGAATTAATCTTTCCGCGGTTTTCCGCCCAATGCCGGAAGCTTTGGTGAGAAGCAGAACGCGCCCCTCTTTAATTGCCGCGAGAAGATTGGGTGTGGCGGTAAGATTCATAATACCCAATGCAGTCTTGGGGCCCACTCCGGAAACCGAATTTAACATTTCAAAAAGCTCCAGGTCTTCACTATTCAAAAATCCATAAAGACTGATTCCGTCTTCCTTCATGTAAAAATAGCAGAATAATTTAGTCTCAACGCCAGTTTGCAAGTGCTCCATCATTGCGTCGCTAACAAAAATTTTGTAACCAACGCCATGCGTTTCTATTACAACGAAATTTTTGCCTTTTAGCGCCAAATTTCCGCTTAAGAAGTGGATCATTTTTTTATTATAACTCTTTGCTGACAGCTCTTATAGTCTTTGACAAATTTATTTTAATATGGTATAATTACAAAATGAGAGCTTGCCGTCTCCTGCTTTAGGAGTGTGAGATACGAACATAAATCAGCCTGAGAAGCTAAAAGGGGAATTTTGCCCTTCTAAAGCAGGAGATGACGGCACGATAGTGTCGGGAGCGCGTCGAACTCTGAAACAAACGCTCCTGTATATATGATCATCGCCATACGTCTTGCCGCGGTGATAATCGTGCTGAAACTCCTCATGGGAGCGGTATTCGCCGCCATGGAGAGTTTTCTTCTGCGTCTTTTCACTGCTGCCTCAATAACACTTGAGGTTCTGCAGAGAGCGCCGCTCTTTTAAGGGTTGGCGCGGGCATCCGAAAGGATGCCTTGATTTTTTTAAAAATCTATAGTACTATATATTTGATTTTTGATATTTAATGTTTCGGCATGGCTCAGCATTAATCCTGAGCTGGCCGAATGGATTAATTTTTATTTTCCTATCATGCCAATAACATCTTCAGCAAAAAAAGCGCTAAGGCAAAACATTAAAAGGCGCGCAAAAAACCTTGTAGTTAAAGAGACTTATAAAAAAATCCTGAAGGATTATAAAAAGTTTTTGGAGGCCGGGAAGATTAATGACGCAATCCAGACACTGTCAAAAGTCTTTAAGAGTTTGGACAAGGCCGCCAAAACCAATGTTATTAAGAAAGGAAAAGCCAGCCGGCTGAAATCACGGCTAAGCAAAATGCTGAACCGCAAGACGAGTTAGGAGTGTGAGATACGAACATAAATCAAATTTAGAAGCCAAAAAATAAGATGATTTCAAGGCATGACTTGCCTGCGCAGGCAGGCGACGAAATTGTATTCGGAGAATACATTGAGGAGGCTCCTAGCGCAGAGCCAAATCCAACAACACTTCATCATAATCCAATTTGCCGGATTTTATCGCGACATCATAATCGGCAAAATTGCGCAATTTAGAAATGTCCTGATAAGCCAGAATATTGAAAATTTTTGGCGTTTCTTCTTTTAAATAAAAAATTTTCTCCAGAGAAAAAAGCCGGCTGTGGATCGGCCTGCTTAACCAGCCCGAAACCATTGAAAAAAAATCTTCCTCTGGGACAAGGCCAGCGGCTTTCAAAACGGCTACATCAATCGGTTTTTTTATCCCGGTAAATTTCAGCTTCGCAAGTTCATTAACTATCCCCCAGCTATCACTTGGCAAGGCCGCGGCTAAAAATTTTACCGCCCCATCCTGAAGCACCACTTCTTTTTCCTTCGCCGCTTCCTTTATAAAATGGGCAAGCTCCGGGCCAGAAAGTTTATCAAAGATTTGGCTTACGTTTGGTTTTTCTTTCAAAAAATCAAATTCTTTTTTTATTGACCTTGTTGAGTCGGAAATTATCAAATTAACGTCTCTCAAAATAAGCTCTTTCATAATTTTTTTTAATTTAGCTTGATTTTCAAAAGAAAAGGGGTTTTTAAGCACCGCAAGCTTTGCTGACTGGAATAAACTCGGTGTTTTTAAAAATTCTGCAAATTTTTGAAAGTTGCCTTCCTCGTCGCCAGAACTTAAATCATCACCGGCTAAATCAAATAACCCATAAGCCATAGACTGGCGTTTTTGCAGATATTCCGAAACAAGAGAGTCAAGTTTTATTTTGCGCCGGTAAGAATCGGGGCCGTAGAGGGTAATGATCATGGGGTTTAGGGTTTGGGGTTTAGGCCATCGGCTCTGAGAGCCTCAGGATCGAATGAGGTTTGGGGTTTTTACTATACCCTCTGCCTGCGCAGGCAGGCCACTCACCCTACCCCACACCCTACTCAAATACTGTCTCTTTTTTCGGTATTAAATTGGGATCTAGCGGCAGGGTGAAATAAAATATAGTACCACGATTCAATTCGGATTCCACCCTGATGTCTCCGCCGTGTCTTTTAATAATATTTTTCGTAATATATAGCCCCAAGCCGGAGCCCTCGGTTTGAATTTTTAAAACATTTTCTCCTCGGAAAAATTTTGTGAATAATTTGCTTAAGTTTCCCTCGGGGATTCCTATGCCAGTATCTTCTATTTTTATCTCCACAAACGTAGAGTCGGGAAGTTTCGCGACCCCCAGTGTAACGCTGCCATTTTTAACGTTATATTTTATGGCGTTATCAAGAACATTGGTAATGGCGAGCATGAGCCGCTCTCTGTCCGCGACTACATTGATTGATTCGTCTTTCGGCTTATTAAAATATATGTTAATACCGTACCCCTTAGCAGTGAGTGCTACATTCTTCAGAGTCTCTTCTATCAGGCCGATTAGATCAAGCTCTTCAAATTTATAACCAAAGCGCCCCTCTTCGATCTTTGCCACATCCAAAAGGCCATTGACGATTTGGGAAAGATTCGTGGCCGCCTTCGCGCCATTAGCAATAAAAAGCTTGCCTTCGGCGCTTAAGCCATCCTCTTTTTCAAGGGTTTCCAACGTCCACTGGATAGCATTCACCGGAGTTCTTAACTGGTGAGCCGCGATGGTAATAAAAGCGCTCTTAGATTTTAAGATGGCGGCTTCTCTGGTTCTGTCATGAATTATTTTCACAAATCCCAATAGGCTGCCACCCGGATCAACGATCTTCGCGGTTGTAATGCGCAGCTCCACTTCCGGGTTATCAAATGAAACGTCAACCACTTGGATATTGGAAGATATTTCGGTGCGATTCGTGCTTGATTCGGCAAGCGATGGAAACATTGACTGCGTCAGCATTTTGGATTGAAGTTTGCCGGCGTAATCCAGCGAGATGATGCTGCCTATAATTTCGTGAGCCGGTATGCTAAAAATCTCTTCGGCAGCCCTATTAAATACCAAAACCCGAAAGTCCGTGTCGTAAGCTATAATGCCATCGCGAAGATTTTGAATAATGCTCTTCATTTCATTCCTTTCAACTTTTACCTCCAGGTTGGAGGAGGCAAGTTTTAAGCTCGCAAATAAAACCGCAATTCCTAAAACAGCAATAAGGCTTGCAGTCGCGTAAAAAAGCGCTGGGGCAAGATTCAAAAAATTTATAACCAAAATAACCAATGCAATGGGTAAAAATATCCAAAACAATCTCATCTCCGGCAAAGCAGAATAGAGTTTTATGTTTTTTAAAAAACGCTTAAACAACGCGGAAACATTATAGCGTTCTAACGTTCTAACGTTCTAACGTTTAGAACGATTGCAACGTCTATAATTCCTTTAAATCCCCCCAATTTTTCCCGCTTTTCATATTCACTATCAATGGAACTTTAAGCTTATAAACCGAACTCATGGTTTCGTAAATCAGCTCGCTCGCTTCTTTAATAATATCATCACGAATCTCAAACAGCAATTCATCGTGAATTGAAAGCAGCATTCGCACTTCGCCGTTTTTGAAATTTGATTTTATGATAGCCGCCGTATTAATCATGGCGAGCTTGATAATATCCGCCCCTAAGCTCTGGATGGGCATATTGATTGTAATCCGCTCGGCTTCGCTTGCGGCGCGAAACGCGCCCAATCTTAAAGCCGCGACGTTTCTTATCCGTCCATTTTCATTTTTTACAAACCCGGCGCTTCTTGCCTCTTGAATGGTTTTCTCCTGCCAATTTTTGATTTGTTGGAATTCCTGAAAATAATTTTCAATAAACCGCCTAGCTTCGTCTCGTTTTAGGCCGGCATTTCTCGCGAAAGAGGTTGCGCCCATTCCGTAAATAATGCCAAAATTTAACGTTTTTGCTATACGCCTCATCTCCGGAGTAACGTCCGGAAGCGGAACGTGAAAAACGGTCGCGGCAGTCGCGGCATGGATATCTTTTCCGTCTATAAAAGTTTGTATCATTTTTTCGTCTTCGGCCACGGAAGCTAAAACCCTAAGCTCAATCTGTGAGTAGTCAAAGGCAACAAACGTGAATCCTGTATCCGCGACAAAGGCAGAGCGAAGCAACCACCCCCGATCGCCACCCCCCGTGTCTTGGGCCACGGGAATATTTTGCAGATTCGGATTCTCTGAACTTAATCTTCCTGTCGCCGTTCCGGTTTGAATGTACTCGGTATGCAGTCTCCCATCACTCGCCACAAACTCTAAAATTGGCTTGACGTACGTAGATTCCAACTTAAATATCTCGCGATATTGTAAAATAAGATCAATAATCGGATGACTTCCGCGAAGAGAAGAGAGGGCCTCTTCATCAGTTGAGCGAAGCCCGGTTGGCGTGCGTTTTATTTTGGGCGAACTAATTTTTAAAACCTCAAACAATAGTTCGGAAAGTTGTTTGGGCGAATTAATATTCAGTTTTTTGCCGGCACTTTTATAAATTTTTTCTTTAAGTATCCCCGCTTCCTCTTCCAGGCGCGCAAACAATTTTTGAAGGACGGTTTTATTTATTTTTATTCCGGCTCGTTCCATTCCGGCCAGTATATCAATAAGCGGCATTTCAATTCCTTCAAAAATTTTTTGAAGTCCGCGCTTGTCTATTTCGCGCTTCAAAAATTGATATGCGATCTGTAGGTCTTCTTCTGTGTTGTGCCAACCGTGGTTAGAAAACTTTTTTCCGCCCCAGGCGGATCCGCCTACGGCGGAAAAAACAGACTCCGGGTCGTATTTTTTATAATCGGGGTCAAGAAGCCAAAACCCCACGCCCAAATCAAAGTAGGGCCCCGGCATAGCAATGTCCTTGCCGCGCGCTGTTTTGACTAAATCTTTGAGGTAAAATCCTATTTTTGTTTTATCTGTCATTAAATCATTTTTGCGGTTCAAAATATCGTTTGTATTTAAAATAAAAACTCCGTCTTCTTTGTTTGTTTTGTTTTGCGAGAAAAGATTTGCCGGCTCTTCTCTAGGTGCCGCGGTCGCCATTTCTTCAGCGCCAATGCGCTTTAATAAACTACCAAACCCAAAACTCTTAAAATATTCCGTGAGTTTTGGGCTTAATTCGCGTGATTTAAGTTCTTCTAAATTATCTACCGCAAGCGGGGCTTTTCGGTTAATGGTCGCGAGGCGCTTATACAAAACAGCGTCTTTTTTATAAGTCTCAAATTTTTCTTTGATTTTTGGTTCATTGTCCAGCGACTCGTATAAGTTTTCAATTGTGTGATATTTTTGGAGGAGCGCGGTCGTAGTTTTTGGGCCAACACCGGGAAGCCCCGGAATATTATCGGACGCATCGCCTACAAGCGCTTTATAGTCGGGGAGTTCTTGGGGGGCAAGCCCATATCTTTCGATGACCGCTTTTTCATCATAGACAACTGTGTTACTAATGCCTGTTTTTAAAGTTTTCACGACTATTTTGTCTTTATAGACGAGTTGCAGAGCGTCTAAATCCCCCGTCAAAATTATAATTTTCAAATCAGGCTCATCTTTAAACTTTTCGGCCGCGGCTCCGATTAAGTCATCGGCTTCATATCCGGGCACTTCAAATATTTTAACGCCAAACGCCGCGAACAAATGATGGGCCTCAATTATTTGAGCAATAAGCTCGTTAGCTGCTTTTGGCCGCTGCGCTTTATACTCCTTATATTCCTGTTTGCGAAGCGTTGGTTCCGGCCGATCAAAAAGCGCCGCAACATAATCGGGCCGCTCATCACGCCAAATTTTCAAAAGAATACTAGAGAGTCCGTAGATCGCGTGAGCCGGCCTGCCGTCGGGGGCGGTTAAAGGCGGTAGCGCGTGAAATGCCCGGTGAATTAAGGCATTGGCATCAATTAAAAGAAGGGTGCGCATATTTTAATATTCGTTCGTTCTCTCTTTTGCCATGCATAAACTTTATCCAAATAGTGCTTCTGGGCAGTAATTTCTTTATCTTTTCTGCCCACTCTATAAATACTATGTTGCCATTTTCTGCCACAATCTCTTTTAATCCAAGACGCAAAACGCTCCTCTCGTCCTCAAGTCTGTAAACATCAACATGATAAGCTTTTTTGTAAGTTCCATTGGTCTTATAAATCTTATCGGACTTATTGGTCTTATTAGACTTATTCGTGAGCGCGTATTCTTTCATTATAACAAAGGTCGGGCTCACAACTTTTTCTTTAACACCTAAAAAGCTTAGAAATTTTTTCACGAAAAAAGTTTTGCCGGAGCCCAATTCTCCCGTAAGCCCCAAAACCAAAGCTTTATCACGGGAATCAACAAGCTGCCTTGCTATTGCCGCAACATTCTTTTCCGCCTCTTTCAAAGAAGTGCTTTTATATATCATTTAGCAAAATAAAACTTAAGCAAATAAACCGATCCAAGCCCAAATAGCAAAGCGACAAAAATCATAGCAGACATAAAATTGAAAAGGGATAGATTATTGCGCACAACATCTCCCGCTTGCGCGAACCGCGACTCTTCGGTTAATCGGAAGATGGGGCCGGCTTGATTTGGCGCGCCCGGCGTAGGAGTATTTGAAAAGATAAAATCGGGGGCGACAAAAGAGAAACTGGCGCCTTCTTTGGCCTCGCCTAAAAATCCCGCGCCCTGGAGCAGGGCGCCACTATTATCAAATAAAAAAACTTTCTCATTGATATTATTTAAGGATATTTTTGTTTCTTTGCGCCAAAAAATCCGGAAGCTTTGCGGCTCTATGCTCCCCGATAATTTAAAAACTTTGCCGCTTTTGTCGCGTAAAGAAAACCCCGAGAGATTAATCGGCGTGAACCCCGAATTGTAAAGCTCAATAAATTCACCGGCAGTATCCTTGCCAGCTGGGTTGGGAAGAAATTCATTAATTCGCAGCATGGTCGAATAGATGGGTTAAGGTTAGGATGCCGGACTGGCTTCTTAACCCTTGCCCCTAAACCAATTTTCCCGCCGTTTTAACACCAAAGTGTTCGTAGGCCGCGGCAGTGGCAATTCTCCCGGCAGGTGTTCGCTCTAAAAATCCCAAACCCATCAAATATGGCTCATAAACATCTTCTATGGTTCCCTTGTCTTCATTTAGAGCCGCCGCCAGAGCGTTAACGCCTACCGGTCCGCCGTTAAATTTATGAATAATTGTTTCCAAAAATCTTCTGTCAGCATCCTCAAGCCCCAAAAAATCAACACCCAAAAATTGCAGCGCGGCAGAACATGTGCTGGCATTTACTTCTCCGGTTCCTTTTACTTCCGCATAATCTCTAATTCGTTTTAATAATCTGTTGGCCACGCGCGGCGTTCTCCGGCTTGCTGCGGCCAAAATTTTTATCGCCGGCTCATCAATCGCAACATTCAAAACCTTGGCGGATCTTTTAATAATTTTAGTTATGTCGTGAGTATTGTAATAATCAAGCTTAAAAGTAGCGCCAAAACGCGACCGCATGGGCCCCGACAAAAGATTTACTCTTGTAGTGGCGGCGATAAGAGTAAACGGCGGCAAATCCAGAGTCACACTTCTCGCGCTTGGCCCCTTGCCCACCATTATGTGAAGTTTCCTGCTTTCTAATGCCGGATAAAACGCTTCTTCAATTAAGTGGTTTATCCTGTGAACTTCATCAATAAATAAAACATCATATGGCTCAAGGTTGCTTAAAATAGCAGCTATATCCCCAACCTTCTCCAGCGCGGGGCCAGAGGTGGTTTTTATCTGCGCCTTAAGCTCGTTGGCTATAAGATAAGCGAGGGTTGTCTTGCCAAGCCCCGCCTGGCCGTAAAAAAGCACATGATCAATAGGTTCAGATCTTTTTATGGCGGCTTCAATAATAACCTTGATATTTTTTTTGATATTCTCCTGTCCTATATATTCGTCCCAATTTGACGGACGCAAAATTTGATCTATGCCGCTAGAGACGAGAGCATCCGCGATTGACGGATTATTTACGGGTTTGTTTTTAGACATATATTTTGGGAGCCTCTAAAAAAGTTGACATAATAAATTATTGGAGTATTCTATGGTTCGCTGGCCTTTTAATTATAAATTCTCGTGGAACCGGCATCTTAAATAGACAATTCGCTTGATATTGACAAAAAATAGTTTTTATGCTATCATTCGCATGAAACGGATAGGTCTCATAAATCACCGTTTTAGATCTGTGGGCGGGAACTTCTTTTAGATTTAAGGATAATCCGGCTTTGGCTAGATTACTCCTCAAAGGAGTTCTAAACTCTTTTACATAAAAAAGAGACTCGCTACGTCCCCCCACCACTTCTGCCAAATAACATTTTGCGTAAGTGGCGGGGGGCACATGCCCACAGATCTAAGCCCATGATGCGCGATATGCTTATATTTTCAAACGGCCGGTTACTGCCACACAATCGGTCCGGTTACTCTTATAACTTCTTCAATCGTTGTAACGCCTTCTAAAATTTTTAATATTCCTGACCCCTGTATTGAAACCGTCCCCTGTTTAGCGGCGCTTTTTTTAATTTCTGATTCGGTAACCTCTTTTGATATCAGGCCGCTTAATTCATCGTTGATCCTCAAGAGTTCCATAATCGCGATTCTTCCTCCATAGCCAATCCCGCCGCAAGCGGTACAGCCGCGAGCTTTAAATATCTTTCCTTGGCCCTTAATAAAATCTTTATATTTAGATTTAGAAACTTTGTCCGGAAGATTTTTGAGAAAACTTTGAACTTGTTTTTTGAGCCCGCCAAATGAGCTGTCCTCTGCTTTACATTTATCGCATAACCGCCTAACCAGGCGCTGGGCTATTATAAGATTCAGCGCTGGTCCGATAATGGCCGTTTTCACCCCCAAGTCCAGAAGTCGCGGTATAGCTCCAAAAGAGTCGTTGGTATGAAGCGTTGAGAAAACCAGGTGGCCAGTTAAGGCGGCATTTAAGGCAATGTCGGCTGTTTCCAAATCTCTGATTTCTCCCACCAAAATGACGTCCGGATCTTGACGAACTATGGAACGCAAACCATTACCAAAAGTGTAGCCGGCCTCATCGTCAACCTGGGTTTGTTCAATTCCCTCCAATCTATATTCTATCGGATCTTCAAGCGTTATAATCTTTGATTCCGGCTTATTTACTTGCATTATAAACGCGTAAAGCGTGGTGGTTTTCCCGGAGCCGGTCGGGCCAGTGTTCAAAAGCATCCCGTTCGGCCTTCCCAGTTCTTCGTTAATAATCACGAGGTCGTCATCGCGCAACCCTAGATCGTTCAGGGTGAGCCGGATTGTTTCTGGATCTAAAATCCTTAAAACCGCAGTCTCTCCATATTCCGAAGGCAAAACGGAAGATCTAATTTCAATGTCCTTGTCCCCAAGATTAATCGTAAACCTGCCATCTTGCGCCGCGTCGTGGATATTTAACTTCATCGAAGACAAGAGCTTGATTCTCGATATCAGGAAAAAATAGTCTTGGGTCGCAATTTCGTTAAAAACATCATGCAGAAGACCGTCAATGCGCAGCCGAAATTTGATATTTTTTTCTCCGGGCTCGAGATGGATGTCGGATCCTTTTAGAGAAAGCGCGGCCGCAAGTAATATTTCTAAAACCGGAGCCACACCAAGCTTGCTTCCCAAAATTTTCACAATTTCGTCTTTGGCGCTCTGGATAGAAACAAGTTTCGGCCGCAATTCCTTAAGGCGCTGTGAGTCTATCACAACCTGGCCGGTAATTTCCGCGAGTTCTTTCTTTACAAAATCATAAGATCGCCAAATTGTCCGAAGTCCCGCCAAAGAACCTACCATAATCTCCGGCTTTAACCCTTGAGACTTAAGCCTCTCTGTAACTTTTTTGGTTCCTTGATTTTTGGGATCCGAAACAACCACCGCCACGCTGTTTCTTTTTTTGGCCACAACAGCCATTTTGTTTTTTATGGCGTCCTCTTTGGATATTAAAGAAAGCGCGTCTATTTGTACGGGAATATTTTTAAGATCTACGTAAGAAAGGCCCGCGTCCGAAGCCTTCCTTTTGGCATCTCTTTCCTCGGCTTCCCGCTCAATTTTTTTAAGCTTGTCCTCTATTGCTGATTTTTTCTGCAAAGCATCAGCCATAATATTAACAGTGTCGCATACTTAAAATTAAAAATCAATCCGTTTATATTTGATCCCTCACTCAAAAAGGAGCATTTTCTGCTTCTTCTCAAAATTAATTTTATCTTAATAATGTATTGTTGGTAATTAATGTTACGATTTCTAGAACCAACCCAAACTCCTTCTTGGGTGAGGGATTGATATTTAATTTTTTATATTTTATATTAAGCTTATATGTCCGGACACAGCCATTGGGCTGGTATAAAACACAAAAAAGAAGAGAAGGACTCTAAAAGGGGAGCTGTGTTTTCCAAGCTTTTGAACGCGATATCGGTGGCGGCCAAACCAGAACCAAACCCCGATTTTAACCCGCGGCTTAGAACGGCAATAGAGAAGGCGCGAGAAGCAAATATTCCTCACAACAACATTCAGAAAGCAATCAAGGGCGCAGTGGAAAAAAGCATGAACCTGGAAGAGTTGGTTTTTGAGGCTTATGGCCCCGGCGGAGCCGCAATATTAATAATCGCCATTACTGGAAGCCATAATAAAACCGTCGCGGAAATTAAAAAGGTCTTAAGCGCGAATCACGGGAAGTGGGCCGAGCCCGGAAGCGTTAGGTGGGCGTTTAGCGAGATCCTCCCCGGCAAAGATCCCGAAGCTAAATTCACAGAAGATATTGCCCCGGAAGAAAAAAGTGGGCTTCTTGCTTTAATAAGGGCGCTTCACGACCACGAGGATGTACAGGGAGTTTATACTAATTTAGCTGTTTAGCTAAATTAGTATAAACTCCACAAATAACAACTGACAAATAACAGCTGACAAAATAAGATTGTCAGATGTCGGGTGTCGGGTGTCAGGTGTAATGGTTATATTAGGCCTCGATCCCGGCACCGCAAGAATAGGTTACGGGATTATAAAAAAGGACCGAATCTTCAGCCTCTTGGATTGCGGAATATTAAAAATAACAAAAGGGGATAATGCTGATCGGCTTATGGAGGCGGCGGATCATTTAAGACTTATACTGGAAAAATACCGCCCAAACTTGCTTGCGGTAGAAAAATTATTTTTTATGAAGAATCAAAAAACCGCCATGGCCGTTGCCGAGGTGAGAGGTGCCTTAATTATGCTATCCAAAGAAGCCGGGGTTAGAATCGCGGAATATGCGCCCACAGAAATAAAAAAGGCGGTGGCCGGAAGCGGGAGAGCCGACAAAAAAGCGGTGGGCAAAATGGTAAAGTTCGCGCTTTCTTTAAAAAATATTCCCGGGCCAGATGACATAACGGACGCGATAGCAGTAGCCCTTACCGCCGGGTATGATTTTGAATATAGGGTGGCACTCACTTAAAAAGGATAATTTCTTTTTCTTTTGTTTTGCCTCCTTCGGCAACGGCCTTAATGCGCAAAAGATTCTGCGTTTGCGCGTTGTTTATTAAAATATTTTTCTGATAAACAAGGGGCGAGTTAGCCGCCTGTATTTTCTCCAACATCTCATTATTAAAATAAGTTTCAACGTAGTTAAGTTTATGGGATGAATTTACGCTAAAGCTTAGGTTAACGGTATTGTTTTTTATAAATTCGCCGCTTAGCGGAGATCTAACATCTATAGAAATGTCGCTTAAATCAAAATCTACGCCCCAGCTCTTGTTGTATTCAGCAAAATCCGGCAAATTTCGTTCCGCCCACGCCAAAACCGGCAGTTCCCAATTTAGAAATTGCGGATCCGATTCGGGCCTTACCGGCATCGGCCCTTGTGGGTCGTTTTTCTGGACATAATACAAAATATTATGAATTTGTTTGCCGTAAAGATAGTCCCCTCTTAATATCGGCTTCTCCGCCGCATAAGGAGCCGGCCGCACAAAAAATTCCACAGGTTGTTTTTTAAGCGCCTCATTCACAAATTCGCTCCAAATGGGAACTGCTGCTAAAATACTGCCTCCCTTTTTCTGAAGCGGCTCTCTGTGGTTGTTGCCGGCCCAGACTCCGACAACAATCCCCGGAGTATATCCAATAGCCCAGGCATCAACATAATTGTCGGTTGTGCCGGTTTTAAGAGCTACCTGATAGCCCGAAAAAACGGTCAGGTTTAAGCTGGCGCCAAAAAGGCCGGAGCGCGCAGAAACATCGGATAAAATATCATTGATAGTTCTGGCGTATTCGGGGTCTATAACCTCTTCGCCCGCTTCAGAGGAAAATTCCTCTAAAGTCTCGCCTTTCGCGTCCGTAATTTTTAAAATAAGCGTCTGGTCATGATAGATGCCGTCGTTCGCAAAAACAGCATAGGCGTTCACGAGTTCCGATAACTTAACCTCGCCCCCGCCCAAAACCAAAGACAGCCCGTAGCGACTTCGTTCAGTAAGGGTTTTAATACCAAAATCTCGCGCTGTATTTAAAACATTATCAATCCCCGCGAGATACATTATTTTTACAGCCGGTATATTTATGGACTGCGCGAGAGCGGTTCGCAGGCTAACTGGTCCGCGGAAGTATTCGTCAAAATTGCCCGGCTTGTAGCTTTTCTCTGGTATGCCGGTCGCATCAAATTCGGTCTCCAAATCAAACAAAATGGTCTCCGGAGTAAATCCTTTTTTAAAAGCGGTCACATAAGCAAATGGTTTAAAAGCCGATCCGGGCTGTCTTAGCCCCTGCATAGCCACATTAAAATTGCCCTCATTAGATTCGTCAAAATAATCCTTAGAGCCAACCACAGCGAGCACTTGCCCGGTTTTCGGATCTGCCGCTAAAAGCGCGCCATTCTCGCCCTTATACAGTTCTGTGTTTCTTGTGACTCCGTTCCAAACCGCCGTTTCGGCCACCTGCTGAAGTTCCCAATCGAGCGTCGTAATTACATTCAGTCCGCCCTTTTCCAGCGTTTCCGCTCCGTATTTTTTAACAAGATAGTCCTGAACAGCCATTATGAAATGAGGCGCCTTAATGGTTGTGGCTTGTGGGGCAAATTCATATTCGGCTCCTTTCGCGCCCTCAAGCTGCTCCTCGGTTATGTAGTTTAATTCATACATTTTTTTAAGAACAAGGTCTTTCCTTGTTAAAAGCTCGTCTTTGTGCAGGCCCCAGGGAGAATAGTAGGTTGTCGCCTGCGGCAGAGCGGCCAAGAGCGCGGCCTCCGCCATATTTAAGTCTTTGGCGCTTTTATTAAAATAGGTTTTGGCGGCGGCTTCTATTCCATAAGCGTTTTCTCCATAGGGAATTTGGTTTAAATAGAGATTTAGTATTTCGTCTTTAGAAAATTGTTTTTCCAGTTTCAGCGCCAGCAAAAGCTCTTTGACTTTCCTGGTAATGGTTTTTTCGTTGGTAAGATAGGCATTTTTGGCAAGTTGTTGGGTGATGGTTGAGGCGCCCTGTTCCACCCTTAAGCGCAGAATATCTTGAATCACGGCTCTTATAATGGCCCTCCAATCAAAGGCGGGGTGGTTGTAAAAATTTTGGTCTTCAATTGCTATGGTCGCGTTTTTAACAACTGCGGGAATGTCTTCGTAGGGTATAATGGTTCTTTTTTCTTCACCATGAACCTCATATAATAAAATAGCGCCCGTCCGATCATAAATTTTAGTTGATTGATTTACTCTTTTTGAAACTAAGTCGTCGGCCTTTGGCAAATCTCTTATTAGCGCCGCTATAAAAATTAAAGCAAATCCGGTTAATAAAAATATAAAAATGCCTCCGGTTATCAAGGAGAGTTTTATAAGATTTTTTTTCTTTTTCCTTTTGTGCATATGTGTCAGCCTTTTTTATTATAAAGCTTTAAAACAAAAACCCCAGTGCGCATAATGGGGTTTTTGTTTTAGGAGCGCGAGATTTAAACAAGGTTGCCTAAAGGCTTTCTTCTCCGTCCTCTTCTTCGTCATAATCAAGATCTGGGTCGTCGTCCTCCTCGTCTTCCTTTGAAGACCCATCGTCATTCTGATTATCGTCAGCTGATTTAAAATACATCCCGTCGTCTATATTAAAGCCATCCTCAAAACTATCCTCATCAGCCCCCGCGTTTTTTTTATCCAACAACATTCTATTATCTTCTAAGGTTATGGTTTTTTTGAAAGCAGATGCCATAATTTTTGTTCTGTTTTCCGACCTTTTAAAAAGATTTGGATTGCTTTTAAATTATTACAAAAGTATAACCATATCCTTTCTTGTGTCAACCGGGTGGTAGAAATGCAGGTAGGGTTTTTAAAAAAAATAATATCCTTATATGTAAAGAGAATAATATCCAAAGAAACTTAGTCAATACCGACAATTATCCACAGCGGTAATATTATTGTTTTATAGGCATCAAAATGTACAAATAAGTTATATCTTCTGATTTAATAAGTGCCGGACGGGAACCGTCGTTTAATCCAATAAAAACAGCTTCGTCTTTAAAGTTTTTCAATCCGTCAAAAAAATATCTCCAGTTAAAAAGTATTTCCGCGTCTTTGCCTTTGATTTTAGCCAGAAGGGTTGATTTTGCTTTTCCAAAACTTTTTTCGGTTGATAAAACCTCTATATTTTTTTTGCCGCTTTTTATAATAATTTTAATCTCATAAATACTTGGATTTAAAACCCCGGATAACTTAAGAGAATTCATGAAATCATTTTTATTTATTTCAATTTCTGTTTCAAAATTTTTAGGAATAATTGCTTTATAATCCGGAAAGTTTCCTTCTATAAGGCGGGATATAATTTCTACGGTATTACTTTTAAATAATATTTGATTTTCATCAAAGTAAAATTTAACAATCTCGTCTTTTTTAAATACTCGTATAAACTCATGTATTGTTTTAATTGGGATTATAAATTTAAAGTTGGTATCAAAATTTGTTTTAAATTTACTGTTGGATATCTTTTTTTCAGCCAGTCTAAAACTATCTGTTCCGACAAGAGTTAATTCGTTTAATTGAAAATCAAATAAAATACCGCTGATCTCCGGCCTAATTTCCGAAAACTGGACAGTGGATATAATTTGATTAAAAGCTTCACTTATAAAACTGGAGTTAAATTCAATAAATTTATTTTTATTTTCAATATCGGGTATAATCGGAAAATCTTCAGAATTCAATATTGGTATTTCTGCTTCATAATTATCGGCTTTTATCTCTAAATTAGAATCTTTTATTTGAATATCTAGTCTCTCGCTTGTTATATTGGAAATTAAAGATGAAAATACCGAAGCCGGGATCATAAAATATCCTGGCTCTATTATTTTAGCAGGAACATATACCGTTATCCCTAATTCTAAATTAGTTGAAGTAATAATTAAATTATTATTTTCAGCTTTTATTAAAAAGTTTTTAAGAACCGGCAGATGAGATGCTTCTCCCAAAGCCCGATTAGCTTTTTCAAGCGCTTCTTTTAAATTATTTCTTAGTATAATGACCGACATAATATGTTTTATAAATTAAATATAATAAAACTTACTGCAGTTATTATTAGTATGTGGAAATGTGGATAATTATTCAAAAAGCAAAAAAATAAAAATTATTCCTATAAAAATTATTACCAATTAATTATTTTATTGCGGGATTATTTTTTTAATCTGTTAATATTGTGTCTATTTTTCCGTAATAAAAAAAGATAAGTATTTTACTGTTTTAATTTATGTGTTTTATTCACAAAAATTAATATCAAGTTTTAAACTCATTAATCAATAAACAAACAAACTTATAAACTTATTATTCACTGCTTTTATTAATAATATCTTTGATTAAAATTATTTTTTGATTTAAATCGCTGTTTTTGTTTAATTCTTTATTGATCTTTTCATAGGCGTGAATGGCGGTGGTGTGGTCCTTTTTCCCCACAATGTCTCCTATGTGCGGATATGATAAATCAAGCATGTCGCGCAAAAGATATATTGCAACCTGCCGAGGCCTTACAAATTCTTTCCTGCGGCACTTACCCATTAAGTCATCAATAGGAATTTGGAAGAAGTTGGCCGTAGCTCTTACAATGTGATTCGGAGTTATATTTTCCGGGGTGTGTTGGGTATTTTTTCTAATAATTTCCTCAACTGCCTGCGGCGTAAGGTCGGCCCTTTTTTGTTCTTTATAGAAAAGAACGACATTTACTATGCCCTCTATTTCCCTTATGTTTTTTCTTACTTTTGCGGCTATAACGTCAATAACGGAGTCGGGCAATTCCTTGTTTTTTTGCTGCAGCTTGGTTTTTATAATTGCCGTTCTTGTTTCGTAATCCGGGGGGCTGATGTCCACCACCATTCCGCCCTCAAAACGGGAGCGAAGCCTCTCTTCTAAAACAGGGATGGCTTTTGGCGGCCTATCGGAAGATATAACAATCTGTTTATTAACCTCGTAAAGAGCATTAAAAGTATTAAAAAATTCCTCTTCTGTTTTTTCTTTGCCGGCTATGAATTGGATGTCGTCTATTATCAAAACATCAACGTCTCGATATTTTTTCTTAACGTCTTCGGCGCGCTTGGCTCTTATCGCGGCTATTACGTCACTGGTGAACTTTTCCGAGCTTACGTATTTTACCCTTACCTGGTTTTTGTAAGCATTTTTTATTTCATTGCCAACAGATTGCATCAGGTGCGTTTTGCCGAGTCCAACCCCGCCATAAATAAAAAGAGGATTGTATTTTTTGCCGATGTCGCCAACAACCCCCTGGGCGGCGGCATAGGCAAGTTCATTTGAACCGCCAACTACGTAAGTCGCGAAAGTATACTTGGGATTAAGGTTGGTTTCGGGATCAATTTTAAATTCCGGGAAAGCAAGCTGTTTTTCGGATGTTTCGGTTTTTGAGCCGTTATTTTTATCGGCGTCTTTGGGAAAGTCGGAAGATTTGGCGCTTTTAACCAAATATTTTATGTTTTTAGTTGAATCATCCAGCAGTCTTATGTTGCCTAAAATAATCTTATTGTATTTATTTTCCACCCAGGCCTTTGTAAAACTGTTGGGTAAAGCAATGTAAGCAACGCCATCTTTTTTATCAACCAACTCGCTGTTTTTAAGCCAAGTTACAAAACTTGCCTTAGGCAACTGCAGCTCTATCTCATTTAAAATCGACTGCCAAATTTTTGTTAGTTCTTGTTGCTCTAAATTTTCCATTCCGTTTTTATTTTATATTGTTACCTGAATATATAATTTTAATTTTATTATCAAATATCAAAAGGCGATCACAGCTTAACAAATTTATCTTTTCACATACCAGACCTTTTGCGCAATTCTTTTCGTAACGAAATTTTCAGATTTTGAGCGAGGCAAAGTAAAAATTTTGAAGGAATATACACCGGTATATTTCAAGAAATTTTTAGGAAAGCCGCAGCCAAAATATGGAAATTGCAGTAGAGAAGGAATTGCGTAAAAGGTCTATCACATAATCTTAAATCAATTTTAATTTTTATGTAACCAGCGTCAAAATGCAAATACTTTACAAGGTGTGGATTAGTTGTGGAAAAGCATTTTTAATTTTAGCCAAGACTATGAGATTAAAATTAAAAAACACACAACACGAACGCCCCGGTCTTTAATTTTCATGCGATTCTACGGTTTACTGTTTGCGCATGTCATGTTAGTATTAATTCAAATCTAGGAGCTAAAATAAAATTAACCAAAATGGCCACAAAACGCACATATCAGCCCAAAAAAAGGAAAAGAAGCAGGACCCACGGCTTTTTAAAGAGATCTAGGGCGGCTACCGGGAGGCGCGTACTCAAAGCGAGGAGAGCCAAAGGAAGGAAAAGGTTGACAGTTTAAGACTTGGTCACCAGAGTCTGGCCATTAGGGTAAAACTATTGGCTATTAGCTAGTATATGCTTGCCAAAAAATATCGCCTTCCAATTCAATATTTTTATAAAAAGCCGGGAAAAGTTGTGAGGAACAACTTTTTTGTTATTAAAATTATGGGATCTGCCCTGAATTTTTCTCGGTTTGGCGTTGTGGTGGGTAATAAAATTAACAAAAAAGCACCCAAGAGAAACTCTCTTAAAAGAAAAGTTTATGAATTTATTAGAATTGCCGGCAAGGGCCTAGAACCCGGCAAAGATGTTATTATTACCATATTGCCGGCGGTTAACGATTTAACAAAAAAAGACCTACAAAAAGAAGCCAGCAATATTTTAAAGTTTTTAAAATAATGCGAAACTACGAATTGAGTATGCGAAACACGCGAAATAATAAAAAAAACAAAATGACTCTTTTCGCCAATTTCGCCTTAATCGGCCGAGCCGACAGGCTATAGGCATAAAAGATTCGCCAATTTCGCGTTATATATATGTTTTCCTTTCTCTACGAAATATTCTATCGTCCAATATTCAACGGACTTTACGTCGTCCTGTTTTTTATTTATGACAACCTTGTCCTTTATGATATTGGCATCGCCATAATTATACTCACGCTCGCTGTTCGAATTGTTCTTTATCCGCTTTTTCATAAGGGAATGTATCACCAGTCAATAATGCAAAAGCTTCAGCCAAAAATAAAGGAAATTCAAGAAAAGCACAAAAACGATACCCAAAAGCAATCAGAGGCGCTTTTGGATTTATACAGAGAACACAAGGTCAACCCCTTCTCCGGATTTCTTTTTTTGCTCTTACAACTTCCTATTTTCATAGCAATGTATGGCCTGTTTAGGGGATTGGGAGACGGAGCGCTCGTGGCCCTTTACCCATCAATTGCCCTGCGGGATGGAGTGAACTTTATATTTTTGGGCTTGATAAATATGCGCGAACGTAGTATTATCCTCATTATCGTTGCGGTTATTTTACAGTATTTTCAAGGACGATATGCCGCGGCGAAGGCGGCGGAAGACGGCAAGAGCAAAAAAGAACTAAGCACAGCCGAGCAGGTCTCGCGCAATATGACCTATATGATGCCGGGGATCACCCTGGTTTTATTGTGGGGGTTTCCCTCGGCCATATCTCTTTATTGGGCATCTACAACCGCCTTTTCAATTTTACAGCAATATATTATAAATAGAGCGCTATCTAAATAAAATATCAAAAATCCCTCACTCAAGAAGGAGTGTGAGCCATCAATTAAACAGTCGTTATACCATGATTATTCTGAACATTAAATCAAATTAATATTAATACAAGAAGTAGCAGAAAATGCTCCTTCTTGAGTGAGGGATGACCAATGTACCCGACACAATTAAAAAAATTGTTGAGCAGATGGGCTTTGAAGAATCGGACGTAAAGTGCGACGAATCAGCAAGGAAGATTTCTATCTTTATTAGTGACGAGCTAACCCCGGTTATAGAGAAAAACCTGGGTCATTTTGTGCAGGATTTTAATATTGTGGCCCAGCTTATTGCCAAACGTGAGAACGAGCCGCCGTTTTTTGTTGACGTCAATAATTATCGGATGGAGAGAGAGCGCATTATTTCGGAGCTTGCCAGGGCGGCCGCCAAAAAAGTTATAGCCACCAAAGAACCAATCGCTTTGCCGCCAATGAATTCCTACGAGCGGCGACTGGTACACACCGCGCTCGCGGTTCATCCGGAAGTTAAAACCGGGAGCGAGGGGATGGGAAAAGAGAGGCATGTGGTGATAACGCTGGTGTAGCGGTCGCCATAGTCGTTATGACGTTCTAAGCGTTCTAATCGCATGGAAAGCGAAAAAAAATTTAAAAATTATCGCTTTGAAAATTTGGAAGTTTACCGAATAGCAATGGATATTGTTAAAGAGATTTATAAAGTGACTAAAAAGTTTCCCAAAGACGAGCTTTTTTCGTTAGTAAATCAGCTAAAAAGGGCGGCAACTTCTATTGTGTTAAATATTGTTGAAGGAAGCGCTCAACCAACAAAAAAATCTTTCATTTTATATATACGAAGATCTATTGGCTCAACAGTAGAGTGTGTTGGGTGTGTAAAAATAGCTCTACAGGAAAACTTTGTTTTAGTAGAAGAAGTTAAGACGCTTCAAGCGCTTCTTGAAAAAGAATATTTCAAGCTTTTGGGATTAGAAAAGTCTCTATCTGCTTCAACGTTTGAACGTTAGAACGGCTATAACGATTACAACCGCATCTCATAAAGCTTATCGTCGTAGTGGTTCATAAAAAGCAGTTTATTGCCGATTTTTTTAAGGCGCGTCGCGTTAATTGACCCTTCGGAATCGACAAGGAACTCCACCGCCCCAGTTTTTATGTTAAAGCTAAAAAAGGCATCGGATAAAACAAGAGAGCCTTTTAAATAATCGTCTGGCAGATTCGCGCCGGATAGAATGCGATTTGGCACAGCGCAAAAAACCAAGGCATTTTCAAAAACGCACTTGTCGGGGAAGGTTATAAAAGGCAGCATTTTTACAACTTTGCCGGTGTTATCAATAATACTTGCCTCGAGCTTCGTGGGGGGGCTTGTCCCGCCTTGACTCGTACTAAATTTAATGCCGCCGTTAAAATTCTTGTCCCATTGAATCCAAGGACCCAACTCTTCCGTGATGACCGGCTCAAAAATCTTTTCCTTAATTTTATATTTCCAAACCGACCCCCGGACTGCTTTAGATGGTTTATCGGAGATAATTATTTCGTTTGAATTTAGCCATGTTACCGTCGTGTCCCGGAGCGTGAGCGAAGCAAGTGCCTGGCTCTTAAGATTAGACGGAGTGAATAATCCCAGATTTGTTTTTCCGCCCACGGTTTCTAAGTAAACAACTTGCGAAGAATCGGGCGACCAATCGGCGCTAACCCAATTTTCCTGAAATTGCGGAGGAGCCCATCCTTTATCAAAAGAAGCGCGAAGAGCGGCATCGGTTACCAATTTGAATTTACTCACCGGGACCCCCGTTGTTTCGGGCGGTGTAGTTCCGCCGTTATTATTATCAGGGGGTTTTGGTTCATTACTTACAGTCTCCGAGTAGTACTGCCAGATATAATAACCGCCTATTCCGGCTGCGATCAAACCCGCTAAAATTAAAGTTAATACTAAAAGCCTTTTCATAATTTATGGGGCCGGCGCCTGGGCGCAAGTAGGCCCGCTTAAAATTCTGTCTCCCGGGCCGCTGCATGGCTGACTTTCTATTAGCGCGGAGTTGCACACCGACGTGCAACTGGCGCTTGTATTATATGGACCCACCAAAAGGTTGTCGCAGTCAACGGTATTTGCTCTACAATAATATAGGCCAGTATTAGTCGCAGGGCAATTGTCATTGGGATTGTCGGCACAGTTATATGAGCCATCCGCGTTGCAGGCGGTTGCGGTGCCTGGGCAACTGCTAAAAGTTGTACAAGGCCCGCCAACGTTACATGGTAAAACTTGTGGTCCGGAGATGGGCTGTAAATAATCGTCAAATGAACGCAGGTTCACAAGGTTGGGATTAATAAAAACAAGAATTGTGGCGGCAAGAAGCAGTAGAACCAACCCCAAAACAGCATCCTGGACGCCGCCCATGGCGTCGCTCATTTTAGAGGCGTTTCCGGCGGCCATTATATAACGGACCGACTGATAGGTAATGGCGGCAAGCGCCACTAGCCCCACGATGCCCAACGAGAAAAGATAAAGCTGTCTCACATATTGCTGGAGAGTTATTCCCTTGGCCGTTTGTCCTTTGATGATGTCTGTGCCCGGCAAAGAGGTGGTGATTTTATACCCCTCCGCCGCGCTTGCGACATAAACCACAAAAGGAGCCGCGAGAACCAAAGCCGCGATTAGAATAAGCAGTATTTTAGAAATAATTTTATTTGTATTCATTTGTGTCATTCTAAAATTTATTTTCTGATCTTGTCGAAGGATAACTTATTTTACCGTTAAAATTTTTCTCCCGGATACCCTTAGGGAAGATCCATAAGTCCCAACAAACACCTCTGTTATTATCTTGTCCCCGCTTTTTGCCTCCGTCGGCACGGAAATAGTCAAAAGTTCCGGATTCTTAGGTGTTCCCTCCGGAGAGACAGAGTTAACTTTCCAAGTGAAAAAAAGTTCTGACAGATTTTGGATATTGAAAAAATAGGATATGGCGCTAAGACTTATATCTTGTCCCGCTTGCGCAACGCCCGCCGCTTTAATTACAATCTCCGGCTCTCTTACGGGTATTTGAAACGACTTTATGAGAGATGCCCCCCCCCTAAATCCAGGCAATTCAATTCTTACAAGCGGAGCGCTCGCGCCCGCGCGAAATGAAAAAGTTTTTAAAGCAACGCCTTTTGCCGCTATGGTATTATTTATAAACCACCTCACCTCCTGCCCGCTTAAGCTTAATGGCTTGCCGTTTTCTAAAATCTCAAAAGAAACGGTTATGTTGGAAGCGCGGGATGGCATTGCTTTCCCAATAAAATAATCCGGGACATATGAATCTGCGCCCCAAGTAACCCAAAAGGCCGGGGTTGATTGGGCGTTAGCCGATCTAAATTGCAAAACAGCCAAAATAAGCAACGCTATGCTGGCTAAAACTGTTATAAAGCAAGTACTCCTAGATTTCCGAGGTTGGACTTTGAGCTGGTTTCGCAAATTTCGCCTTAATCGGCCGAGCCGACAGGCTATAGGCATAATGTATTCGTACTTTCGCATTATATATTTATTTCTTTGCCGTCGCCCCGGCTACTTTTCCTACTAACGGAAGCGACGCGCCCATATTGACCCGTATAATGAGCGCCACCAACCATAAAGTTTTCAAATTGAAAGCGCTAATGCCCGGCAGAGGAACAAAATCTAGCAACCCGCCAACTCCGAATATCCAACTTCGCACCCCTTTTATTATAAGCCAGAATTGAATTATGGCCAAAACAACCAGATTTTCAAAAAAAATTATAAAAGGCGCCGCCGTGGTTATAAGCCAGCCAACATAAGGAATAATTACCGCGCTCCACCCAACCAATGTTACCAAAAGCTCAAAAACATCAGACATCGCCGCTATTAGTAGCATTATAATGGCTTCCGGCAGAGAAATATGGGGCTTGTTCATTAAATTAAAAATTAAATATTAAAAATCAAATATGATGGAGTCCCCCACCGCTTTTTTAAAAAAGCGGTGGGGGACAATCTATAATTTTAATTTTTTATTTTTGGTTTTTGATTTATATTAAGTTTCTTTCCTCATCTGCAGTATTTCCTCGGGATTAGTGGTTATAATTTTATTCTCAAAAAAGGATGGGATAATTTGTATGGCGACGTGTTTTAGGCCGGCAAAAAATATACCATGACCCACCTCCGCTTCAATAAGCAGGTTTTTCTCTGTTTCTGTCAGGGCGAAAGTTTTGGCCACTACGTCTATTGCGGCTGGCGCCTGCTGGAGCAATAACTGCAGGGAAGAATTGGTGATAATCGGTTTGCCATACGGAGAATTTATGAAATCTTCCACGTCCTGCGTGATGGTTGTTACGCCCAGATAATATTTTCTGGCTCTTTTTACCAGTCCAAAAAGAAATTGCGCTCCTTCCTCTATTTTCATCATCCACCATGCCTCGTCCAAAACAATAATTCTTTTTTTAAGTTTTGATCTGATCATATTCCAAATGAAGTTTAGAATTATATATATGGCAATTGGCCGTAATTCCGGCTCCAGATCGCGGATGGAAAAGGCGATAAGGCGATTTGAAACATTAATATTGGTTGGCTGGTTCACGAAGCCGGCAAAACTTCCATCGGTAAATCTGTAGAGGCGCTGGGCTAAATCTCTCCCGCCTTGCATATTTTCCAAAACTATTCTTAAGTCTTGCAGGCGCGGAGGCTCAATTCCTCCAAAATCTTTACCGGCCGTTATGCCTCTCGCGGCATAAACTTCGGTTATCGCTTGGTCTAGCAATGCGTCTTCCTCCGGTTTTATTTTGCCTAACATAAGCTTAAGGAGCCCGGCTAAATTTAGCGTGTGAGACTTCAAAACTTCTCCGGGATTTTCGTCTTCGGGCACTGGCGGGATGTCCAGGGGGTTTATATGGTCTTTTGATAGCAGGCCTATTTTAAACACCGTGCCGCCCACGGATCTTGTGAGCGTCTCATACTCGTTTTCCGGATCAACAATCAAAACGTCAACCCCGGTCATAAGCATTCTCAAGATTTCAAGTTTGGCGGCATAAGATTTTCCCGCGCCGGATTTAGAAAAAATAACGGTGTTGGCGTTCTCTAAAGAAAACCTGTCAAAAATTATGAGCGTGCTGTTGTGGCGGTTTAAACCATACATTACGCCTTTATTGCTTGTAAGGTCCGTTGAAATAAACGGGAAAAAACTTGAAAGAGGGCCGGAGTTTAACGGCGTGTAGATTCTTAACTTGTCTTCGCCCAAAGGCAGAATGGAGGTGTAGCCCTCGCCTTGCTGAAAGACGGCGTTTTTAATGTAAACCAGCTTATTCTCAAACATTGAAGTAATCTTTGCTTCCAGCTTGTTTAAATTTTCAGCGGTGTCGGCATAGATTGTGACATATAAGCCGACATTAAAAAGCTTTTCCCTGGCCTGCTGTAGGGCATCGCGGAGCGAGTCAATGTCTTTATAGGCGGTTTCTAGCGCTGGATCGCGCACCAATCCACTTTCTTGGTGTTCCATTATTTCCGCCTCAAGCTGGGCGGCCTTTTTCATTAAATTTTTCAAGGCAATTGAGGTATCAACCGGATGCACAAAAATAGACATATCCAAAAGCTCCGGCAAATTTATAATCGGATTCAGCCAGCCCGAAGAAAGATAGCGGGGGAATGAAAAAATAAACAGGGTTTTTAAATACTTGTCCCCGATTTTCACGCTATTGGGGCTAATCTTAATCGCCGAAGGCGCTATGATGTTTTTGATTTGTTTTTCGTCCATTTAATTTATAACGCCATTTTCTTTTCTATTGTTTCCGGGTTATACAGGTTATAAAAAAGCTCCGTAAGCTCTTCTGTATTTAAAACCACGGCGCGGAGGCCAACATTGTGGAGACCGGCGATAACCTGATCAACCCGCTGGTTCAACTGGTTAACGCTTTGCGTGAAATCATCCTCTTCTTCCTCGCCCGTGTCGGCGTTCGTGCTTTTCCCCAAACCAAAAGGAAGCATCGACTTGATTTTCTTTTCTCCGGGGATAGCCAGAGATTCAAACGGAACTACCACGAAGAAATTTTTTGTCATAATGTCGTTTTCCTGGACGAATGACTTTATGAATTCCGCATATTCCTCAATGCCATTTTTTAAAAGTTCGTTTGTTTCATTTTCTTCCTGCCCCTTTAGGTATTCTAAATATTCCGAAATGTTTAATTTGCGGGAGTGTATGGCTATCTGGATGCTGAAATCTAAACTGTTCAAAAAATTTTGAAAAAGAAAATAAACGGCGCTTTGTTCCTCTTCGGATTTAAGCTCCGTGTTGATGCCGGACACGAGCAGTATCTTTCTTAGGCCGCCGGCTTTTAAAACCACGGTGTCTTCTTTAATCTCTTCAACTTCAACAAATTGTTGAGAGGGCAAAGCGCCAGATTGAGTCATAATGATATTATAGCTAAATTAAACTCTAAATTCTAATTTCTAAACTCTAAACAAACTTAAAACTTTAAACTCTAAACACAAAGCAAAATAAATACTGGTTTGAACTTTAAAATTTGGTTTTAAATTTGTTTAGAATTTAGGGTTTAGGATTTAGAACTTGAACGTGTTGATTTCATTTGAAATCAACACGTTTTGCCACTTCCATCTCTCCGGTTGCTTTCCGCAGAATCTCGTAATTTTCGCGCGCCTTGTCTTTGAGGAAAAAATTTATTGCTCTTTCTCGCTTGGGCAGGGCGAGTTTTGATGTGCTTATCCTCTCCCATAAATTTTGCAATTCGCGTCCGCCCGCGACTTTCGCGCGCGCCTCTTTATCCTGATATGCGGCCGGTGATGCCGGAGGCGCGAATTTTTTCTCGGTAATTGCGGGGAGTTTAACCTCTGGTCTCGCGGTAAATTCTCGCGGTAGTTGCGGTCTTATATACTCTTCCCCCGCTGTTTTTTCTTCGTGAACCTTATGAATTTTAGTTTCTATTTTGGGAATTTCAATCCTTACTCCCTCCTCCGATTGCCAAAGATAAAAAGACGGATTCCAATAATAAACAAAGGCGGCGCTAAGAATGGACAAGAGCGGCCGCCCCCCGATTTTTAAAAACCCAAGAGCCAAAACGGCGGCTGCGAGTATTGTCGTGAGAATTATCCAGGTAATAAAATATAATACAAAAAATAAACCGAAAGCCACCAAAATTCCGGCACACACTAAAATAAATTGCTTTAGCGTCATCCGGCCGGCTATAATCTTCTGTTCAATTTCTATGAATTGTGGAACTTGAAATTGGGCCATAATATTAAAAATCAAAAACCCATGGTTGGGTTAGGGTTAGGAGGCCAGTTTGGTTTAGGGGTTCTGGTAGTCGGTCTTTAAAAACACTTAACCCAAAAACTTTTACCAAACCGGCTTCTTAACCCTTACCCCACAACAGGCAAATTTACCTAAGGTCTACCATATTCCCCTTAACTTTGGGCCCGGGTTTATTTTTATGAACATCTTTATCGGGCAACATTGGCAGATCGGCTGGCTTGGCTAAAACATTCTGTTTTACAGAATGCTCGCCCCTTAACGTTCCGTCTAGGGGGGCGCTTGGTTTTGGTATAGCTTTAAATTTCTCTTTTGCGGCCAGCTCTTCTTCGTCATAATGCACGATCTTAAAAGATGACTCCGGGAGCCTCACCTCTTTTCTTGGTTTTGCTTGTTCCGCTAAATCCGGATTATTGTGTGGTGTTTGTTCTCTTAAATTCTTTCCGACTGGCTTGGGCGGTAGGACTACGGGCTTGCCCCGAGCTTCGCCGAAGGGCTTTTCCTTAGCGTGAGAGGAGTGCTCTTTTTTGGGAATCAAATCCTGCCACGGAGTTTGCCCTTCTCTTGCGCGCGCCACTAAATCCGGCCTTGGTATGTTTTTTTGTTCGTTTTGCGAGCTTGGGATGGACGGGATTGCGTATGGCAAATCTTTAGAAACCGGCTCTAACGAGGGTTCCTTATGAATAATAAAGGGCTTGTCCTGAGCTTCGCCGAAGGACTTATCCTCGCGCTCACTTTCTTCCCCAATGCCATGGGTGCCGCCAATTGCCCTTATTTTTTTTGCGCCAAGATCTTCTGTGCGCGGAGCGCCACCCATAAATGACGGCTCAAAACTTTTCCCCGGGGCGGGTGGCGGCGGAGGGGTGTAGGATTTTTGGGGTTCACTCGCAGAAGGGAATATTGATATTTTGGGTGTGGTGGCGCCCTCCTGCGCTAAAGCTCCCCCCTTCGCCGAGGCTTCGGGGGGCAAGTCGGGGGGCAAAGGAGGCGGGGGCGCAATGATTGGGCGTAGCTCTTCACTCAAAGCCCCTATTTTTATCAGGCTTATATCAATGCCCCAGTTTAAAAGAGGTCTCTTGATCGGCTCTAAAATTTTTTCTTCAATTTCTCTTGCGAGTGTCCTTGCGGATTCTGAGCTCACATCTAACCAGTCGCTTAGTTCACTTACAAAATCTTGCGGTTGGATTTCTTTTGATGTCAGCTGAAATAACAAAATAGGTATTATTCTCATTTTTTCCTCAACAAAAGCAAACTGTTTATTTATAAACACGATGTGCTGTGTGGCGGCCTCTGACGCTAACCAAACCCTAATTTCTTGCGGTATGTCTATTAATTTATGGGGCATATATTATTAAATTATGGCGTTGTGGATCCGCCTCCACCGCCGGCTCCACCTCCACCGCGCCTCCTTCGTCTGCTTGTGGCGTTAAATGCAGCTAAATCGGCGGCATTTGCCAGACTTTGATATGAATAATTCTGGTAGAATAAGCTGCGCTGGGTCAAGAATCTATTATAATTTTGTTTTTCTTCATCGGTAGCCGTTCCCGCATCTATCTTTGTTGTTTTTAACGCCTGCATTTCCTTCCGCAATTCTTCAAATGCTTGCATTACCGGTCCAACTAATTGAGGCGCGTTTTGAGCAATTCTTGTAAATCCACCAGGACTGCCGAATAAGACGATTTGCTTTGCCATATTATCCGCCAGACTTTTAATATTTCCAGCGGCATCTTTAGCAAGTTCAAATGTTTTTTCGCTAAACTTCTCATAACTTTCCCCAGGTACCCTAGGCATAACTTTCTTGAGATCCTCTCCGAATTCGGGAGCAAGTTCCGGGTTTGATGAAAGCAAGTTTTTGGAGGTTCCGGTTTTGCGTAGGGCATTTAAGAAAATATCTATGGTTTCCGGCCCCGCCTTTTCAAGGAACTCCCTAAACTCTCCTTTCCCCGCCATAGATAGGGCATTTGCGGCCACAACCCTTGGATTTGCGACCCTCGTGAATTTGTTGCCAATAGCAAACCTGTAATCTTTGGACATATTATCAAACCGCTCACCCCTCATTTTTTCCACCTCAGCTCCTATATCTTTAGTCGCAGTGGCTCTGCCCTCGGCTATTCCTCTAAATGCTCTCCCAACGCCAGGTATGGTAGCCAAATAAGAAGAGGCGCGTTGTAAATAAGGAGCTTTTGCCTTGCCATCCGGCCCAACTTCTGCTCCGCCTACGGTCTTAGCCCGCTCCCACGCGTACGCGCCAGCTGCTCCACCGGCCACAACCGGAGCCTTTAAAATTTTCTTTGTCCATCTTTGCGCGTAACCTTGTGCCGCCGTGGCAACCCCCATGCCCCCCATTAAGCTTAGTGAATTAGCAACAAAAAGCCCCCCCATGGTTAAACCGATCATTAAAGCCATATTGCCGATAGTATAAAGCGGGTTACTGCCAATAAGTTTTAAATTGCTCGTAAGCGCCGCCGCCACTCCCGACGGATCTGCTTGCAGTTTAGCCGAGAGCGCCCCAAAAAACCCCTGTTGAACTTTAACCGTGTAGATTGCGAGATATATAAAGAAAAGAACCGCTGGGGCAAAAAACGTCCAGCGCAAAAATTGTTCCAGCCACTTGTGAAAATTGCCGCTGAACTTTGGGAAAACGGAAAAAAGGATTGCCATAGGCATTAATACCAAAAGCAATCCGACAGCGACAAATCGCATAAATAACATTATCGCGACAGCCGCGAGCGTGATAAGAATAAGCAAGCTAAATATAGCCGAGAAAAAAGTGTTGGAAACCGCTACGGTTCCATCTCCCAGAGCTCTTAGTGCCGCTCCTCGGTCGGAGTCGCTTGCCTCCGGAATTTTTTGTATATCAAAAGCTCCGGCTAAAGTTAGCGCAAATTCTCCGGGAGAGCCGTGTGTTGCTATTTGATCTATAAAGTATTGAGTTGGGATTCCGGCGGCGTCAAGCGCGAGCCCGGCTATGGGCAAGCTAAAATTTACGAGCACCGCCGCCACAATCAGTTTTACGAGCAAATTTTTAATGCCGTAGCTCTGCTGTCTAATGATAGTCGCAAAGGCGATCACGATAATTCCCAAAACAAAGCCCAGGTTTGCCACGTCGCGGACCAAGACCCAACCGATTTGCACGGCTGGCATTGCTAAAATATTGCTATTTAAACCCAAGGCAACTTCAATAAGCCAGACCACTAACTGTATCAACCCCCCGGCAATTAAGGTGATTAGCCAATTAAAAAATGAAGCTATGCCAGATAACGCCCCCAAACCAACTTTAGTGGCTACGCTCGCGGCGGTTGCCGGACCAATTTTTTGTGTAGAGCCAAGCAGAACATTGGCGATGCATCTGTTGTTTTGGCCGGAGTTGATACACTTCCCATCTTCCCCACCAGAGGTTGTACAGGTAGAGCCAGGTTGGTCACATGCCTGCGCGTTAGCTATCTTGACTGGTGAAGCAAAAAATGAAGCAGAAAAAAAGACCAAAATTAGAATGAAAAATATTTTTTTTGTGTTAAATAATTTCATGGGTAGAGTCGCGTATTGATTATATTTAAAAGCCTAATCGCTTTTAATGCTCGCCTTTATAAAAACCAATTAAACAAATCTAATAGCCACTGTATCCAATCCTCCGGCCATATTGGCTGGGCGCCCTCGTCCGCTATTTCCGGCCATATTGGCTCGGCTCCCATCAGTTCTCCCGGCAGAGGATAAAACTCATCTCCCGAACAATCAACTCCGCCTTCCGGCATGCAAAGTCCGCAACGGGCCGGAGTCGTTCCGCAGGTTGTTTGCGCCCGGCAGGCATCAAGATCATTAAAGGTGGAGCCAATGCTATTACCGCTTATGGCGTCATAACACGCCCAGCGAAGCCCCGCCTCTCCAGACGGCGGCATTTGCTCTGGTGTTCCTAAATATCCACCGCTAACTCCGCCAACATCCTCTGCCGCTTCTCTGCCATAATCATACAGTCCGCCGCTCCCGGCCGCGCTTAGCTTATTGGTAAAAGAATTCAGCAGTACATTCAGGAACTCCATATATTGATCGGCGTTTACCACATAGTTAAATCGGCTCTGCACTGAAGCATCAAGCGCGCTCTCAAACACCGATGCCGGTGAAGTTACCTGATACTCTAAGCATTCTGTGGGTGACGCCGTGAAAGGATTGGAAATGGAAGGCAAAGCCCTAGAGCATCTTTTTATTGGAAGGTAGCCGTTACTTGCCAAGGCTTCGCGTTCAATAGCGTTCTGTTTGCTCTCGGCCCTGCGCTGTCCTTCATCAATAGACGCGAACACCGATCCAAGATAAGTATTTTGTGGTTTGTATAACTGCTCCGAATAGGCAAGCCAGCCGCCATTCCTGAAGTCTTCTTGATACAAGTCATACGAACCGCCCTGGCTTTCAAGGAAGCTGTTTAAGGTACACTGCATTTGGTCTATAAATGGCGACTCTTCATCAACCGGGAACTCCGGGAATGATCCGCCAACTGTGGATATTAGCTGATCTTTAAATTGAGGACAAACTTCCGCAACCGCAAGCTCATTAGGCACTGAATAGTACCCGATATCATAAGCGTTGGACAAATATGATTCCCAGTCTTGTATAAACTGGGGGTTTTCTCCGTCACCTGTAACCCATTGAGTCGCCTGATTGGCCATAGTATCAATCGCCTGAAGCTTAAACTGCTCTTTGATGTACTTGAATATAAACTCGTCAAATAAGAAAAACATATTCAAGTTCTGCAGGTTTCCCAAAATACTCATGTCGGATTGGAGTTCCCCGGGCAGTCCCCCTTGTTGCAATATTTCCGAAAGCCCCTGTGGGTCATCGGTTGCCATAAATATCAGATCATCTATAAATGTGTAGTCCGGCCGGCTTGGCAAAACGATGCGGGGATTTACTTCGCAGACCGGCACAAAATCACCGCCACCTCCGCCATGCGCCTCGTCACAGCCGTTTGAAGCGTCAAATTCAATGTTGTGCAGTTGGGCGCTCGCTTTATTTGCGGGCAGAGCCGCGAGCATTATCGCTATGGCTATTGCGGCTGTTAAAATATAGAAAAAATTTTTATTACTCATGTTGCGCGTGGTTAAAGGGTGTTTTCTATGGTTGTTTTTAGCTCCTTTTTGAGATCCGAAAAAGCGGCATCAATTTTTTTATTGGCTTGCATCGCGATAAGCGCGCTTAATGGATCTTTTTTGGCGCCGCTGACTTTTTGATAAACATTTTTTTGGGCTATCAGGAGCGCCAATTCTTTTTTATGGAACTCTTTCAGGCCCTCGGGCGTGGGAAGCGCGTAGACTGCCTGAATCGTGTTTTCATACTTATTTACTACCGCGTTCGCTGTTTGATAATAATCTTTTTGTTTTGGCTGTGTTTCGGTTGCAGAGCTTGTATCCGAAAGAGTTTCTTTGATAATGCCGTACAGAGAAGTTAGATATTTTTTGTATTCCTTGGATGAATTTATGGATGTTATTTTTATGTCTTTATCGGAAATTTTAGGTATAAAATTACGCCAATCAATAAGTTTGCTATTCTTGGCCGCGAAGTCACTTATAGATATTTCGTTGGGAGCGACCAAAGACAGTTCCCCGTCTATTGTGGCGACACCCGCGGGATTTTTGGTTACAATCTCATTAGTTAGCTCTTCAATAAAGGATTGCGTAAGATTCTCTTCTTTCTTATAATTTTCCGTTGGCGCAACCTTAGTTGAGCCTATTTTATTATTTAGGCCGGTTTGCTTTACGATGGACGTGAAATTCTCTTCCAGCGAAGATTTTGTTTGTTTTTTTGAATTTTCAGCTGTCAAAGCCGATAAATTATAGGAAAAAAGAAACAAAACAAAACTTGCGCTTGCTGAAACAAGCGTCAAAATGCCGAATAATTTGATGTAACGCATCCTTATTATTATAGCACGCGGAGCTTTGTGGATGACGTGTGGATAACAGCCCGCGTAGCGGGCAATTACTCTAAATAATTACTAATGATTCTAAAAAAGTATTCGGGTAAGGGTTAAGATGCCGGTTTGGTAAAAAGTTTTTAGGCTAAGCGTTTTTAAGACCAATAACCAGAACCCCACAAACCAAACTGGCTTCCTAACCTTAACCAATAGACATTAGGCATTGGTGATTATTGAAAGCAAACAGAGAGCTTCACCATATCTTCCATAGATAGATTCTGCGGGCGATCGGTTGGTTTTGTGCCAATTTTTTTAAGTTTTGCAACTATTTCTGATTTTTTTAGGCCCAATCCATCGCTTAAATTGTTTAAAATCGTCTTTCTGGGTTGTCTGAATAAAATCCGCAGGATTTTGTAGTGGTTTGTAAGTTCATAAGTTTTTAAGTTTATAAGTTCTGGGGGTTTAGTAATAAGCTTAATAACTGCGGAATCAACTTTCGGCGGTGGATTAAAGTATCTTGCCGGCACTGTTTCAATTATTTTAACGTCGGCCCATACCTGAAGAGAGGCGGCAAGCAAATTCATGCGTGGTGGCTTTGCGGCCACGCGCTCCGCAACCTCTTTTTGTATTGTGAATACGCAGATTTGCGGTTTTTGCTCTATTTCGCCAATAATGCGGAAAAGCCGCCCGGTTATATAATAGGGGATGTTTCCCGCAAGCTTGTAGGGTTTAGGGTCCGGGGTGTGGGGTATGGTAATTTCAGGAAGAACTTTTAAAGCGTCGCCCTCAATAATTTCAATGTTTTTGTTGTTTTGATATTTCAGACGCAGAGCCCCTGCCAGATCTTTGTCTTTTTCAATTACAATAATTTTTGATTTTTTATCTTTAATTTTTAATATTTCTTCTGTTAATTCACCGTGTCCCGGCCCGATCTCAATAATTGTGTCGTTATCTTTAATTTCCAGAGAGGTGGAAATTTTTTGCAAGATCCTTTTGTTTATTAAAAAATGTTGGCCGAGGCGCTTGCTCATAAAAGTATTAAAACACAAAAACACAGAAGTCCCAATATTTTTGTCATCGCAAGACTGGCAGTCTTGCGATGATCTTGAGAAAATTAGGAAACCCCGAATTTTTCTTATGTTATAATAAAATTATGAATGGACGCGCCCAAACTTCTTTTTTCTTTGTTGTTTTGATTATTCTGCCCCTTTTTATTTTTATGCCGTCGGTAATTTTCGCGGAGCTGCAAAGTAGCTATTCCGTGGAGCAATTACAAGCTCAAATCGTTGAGCTTCAAAAACAAGCGCAAGCGCTTCAAGCCCAGGTTGGCGTTGCCGGTGGCACCGCGGCATCTCCTGCCGCCGCCACTTGTTTAAATTTAACCAAAAATCTTTATTTTGGTTTAAGCGACGCGGCCACTTCCGAAGAGGTTACGAAGTTGCAGCGATATTTAGCGGCAGACCCCACGCTCTATCCCGAGGGCCTCGTGACCGGCTATTTCGGCTCCTTAACACAGACTGCGGTACGGCGCTTTCAGGCGCGGAATGGGATAGTCTCTTCCGGTTCGCCTGCCACAACCGGTTATGGAGTTCTCGGCCCGAAAACCAGAGCCGCCATTCTTTTGAAATGCCAGAACGATTCTTTGGCCAATTCTGGCGCGGATGTTAAAAATTTTATAAAAATTTTATCCCCAAATGGCAATGAAGTTTTGCCGATTGGTTCCACTCAAACTATCCGTTGGCAGTTTTCGGGCGCGATTCCGTATGTGGACATTGTGCTTAAAGAATGGTTTTCTCCGTGTGCCGGAGATGCTCTTTGCGGAGCCGTAAACGCGCTTGCTCGTACCTACTCAATTGTCAAGAGCGCCGCAAATAATGGCCTATTTTCTTGGATTGTGGGCAAGGATGCGAATAATAATGATATTTCCGCGAATAGATATACCATAACAATTTCCAATTCCGCTAAAACCATATATGACGTAAGCGATGATTTTTTTGCTATAGCGCCGGCCAATGAAACCCCCAACATTACACTTTTTCATCCGACATCAACTACCGGAAGTGTGGCAGTAACAAGGGGCGCGATCACCGGCATGATGTGGTTTGCGCCGCTCTCGGTTCTGCGCGTGAATATCTTTTTGGAGCAAGGAAGCGGTCAATATCAAATTGCTAAAAATTTTCCTAATGAGGGTTGGTTTGCGTGGACTGCCGAGAAAGACATAACTGGCGCCGCGATCCCGGCTGGCGCGTATGTTATTGCCATAGAAGACGCAGATTCTTCCTTGGCTGGGAAAAGCGCATTTACATTAACGCTTAACTAATGCCGTATATTATGCAACGCGCCAAACAATTTATTAGTTGTATCCTTGTCACTTTTTTAGCAACACTTCTTTTATTCGGAAGCGCGGTGGTTTCAAATATTTTTTTACCAAAGCATGCGTCTGCTCAAGTGGATAGCATTACCGGTTTTAGTTTAAGTCTTTTCCCTGTTTTTGGCGGTAGAGTGGAATTGGTGCTCCCCTGTGTCTGCGAGGCGTCTTTGTGGATTCAGGTTGGCGATCCGAGACCGGGATATTTTATGGTAACCCCTTTAAGCCGGGTATATGAAAGATATACCCCATTAATAGACCACTGGGTTATTGGAACGGCGTTGCCTTTTGAAATAGAATGCCGGATTCCTATCCCCTACTATGGTTGTGTAAAAATTGAATCAGGGAAACCCGTTGTTATCATGGGCACAAGTTAATATAGATTAGATGGGTTCTAGTCGTGCACGATATATCTTTCTTCGTCATCCAAAAATTCTTCCTGCTCTGATTTTAACGCGCTTTGGAATTTTATTAATTCCGGGGGAATTTCGTATAGAAACCTTGATCCAACATCATAAAAGCTTAAAATGAGCTCCTGCTTGGCTCGGGTCATTGCTACGTACATCAACCTTCTCTCCTCCTCTATTTCGTCGGGAGAGCTATATGACATTTGATGCGGCAAGAGCCCCTCGTTGCATCCCGCGAGATAAATCCTATCAAACTCAAGGCCCTTGGCGATGTGGATTGTCATTAAATTTACAACCGATAACTTATTACTTATAACAGGACGCCCGCTTTTGTTATTAGTTGTCGTTACGCGACTGTTTTGATCATCATTTGACTGCAAAAGCGTGATTTTTTCCAAAAACCCGCCCAAATCATTGTGGGCTGACGCGAAATTCAAAAGCTCCTTAATATTTTCCGCGCGCTCTTCGGCATTTGGATAATTTTGTTTTAAATAATCAAAATATTTGGTGGTATTTATCACATAAATTAAAAGTTCGTATGGCGAAAGCGCGGCCTGCCCCGAGGCCCTTTGGGGGAGCTCTGCTTGAAGAATTAAATATGGTTTTTTAAGAAAGTTTTTGGATAATCTCTCCAGGCTAATAAGATCTTTTGGATTCCAGGCATAGCGGAGGCATGCAACAAGATCTTTTATTTCTTTTCTTTCGTAGAACCTTATGCTCCCGAAAATTTGGTAAGAGATTCCTCTTTCAATCAACGCCTGCTCAATTGCCCGCGATTGCGCGTTAGTTCTATATAAAATGGCGGCAGCCTCCTTATTTTTTATTTTTGATATTTGCCTAAAGCCTGACCTAGTCCGACCGCGGACGGTCTCGGACGGCTCGGCCGTGTAAGGATTTTTAATATTGTTTGCTATCCACTCTGCCTCACCAATTTCATCTCTGTGCTCCATGATAGATATTGGGGCTCCAGCGGGATTTCGCGTCCAAAGATTTTTTTGTTTTTGCAGTTTATTTTCCCCCACCACCGCCGAAGCTGCCGAAATAATATTCCCGGTTGAGCGATAATTTTCTTCCAAAAACACAACTTTGGCATTTGGCCAATCGCTTTCAAAATTAAGGAAATGCTGGAAATTCGCCCCCCTAAATTTGTATATAGATTGCGCGTCATCCCCGACCACATTTATGTTTTTATGTTCTTTGGCCAGGAGCTTTATAAATTGATATTGGGCGGTATTAACATCCTGAAATTCATCAACCAAGATATATTTAAAGCGCTCGCGATATTCGTTTAAAATCGTGGGATTCCGCGCAAAAAGTTTTACTGGTTTTTCAATCAAGTCGTCAAAGTCAAAGGCATTTATCCGTTTTAATTGATTTTCATATTCTTCATACACCGCCTCCAAATTTGCGAGCTTTGTTCCTTCCAATAAATCGGATGGCCGGAGCAGATCATTTTTAATTTTTGAAATATAAAAGCGAAACATGGTGGGACCCGCCTTGTCTTGTTTTAAAAGCGCGAGAGTTTTAATGGTTTTTTTAATGGCGCTTAAGGAGTCATCGGAGTCAAAAATGCTGAAATTAGCGCCCCTCCCCAAGCTCGCCGTCTCTCTTCTTAGGATCCGCGCTCCCAAAGAATGAAAGGTGCCAATGAACGGCTGATTTGAACCTATGAACTTCTGAACTCTACCGCGCATTTCGTCGGCCGCTTTATTGGTAAAAGTGATGGCAATAATGGAGCTGGGGTTAATGTTTTTGGACAACAAATACTGCAGGCGGCTGGTTAGCGTCCTGGTTTTGCCCGATCCGGCGCCAGCTACTATTAGAAGCGGCCCCTCGGGACTCTCCACAGCCTCCATTTGTTTTTTGTTTAAGTTTTGTGGTAGCATAATGGGGTAGTCGCGTAAGCGGCTTTTTTGTTTGAACCAAGCATAATGCGAAATGTGCTAATAAACTCATGCGAAATACGCGAAAAGGGCAAATCTCTTATTCGCAAGTTTCGCCTTAATCGGCCGAGCCGACAGGCTATAGGCATGATTCATTCGTAGTTTCGCATTATACCTACTATTAGTAACATTTTCTCACAATTTAGGAAAACGGTTTTCAGAAGCGGACTTGCTTTTGACTGGACCTCGCCATCGCTTTTGTTTGTAAGCGTTCTTGTTTTTGCGGTTTTAACTCTGAACGCGGTTCTTAATTCTGCCTCGGCCGATATTTTGCGAAACGGCGTTTTTGGCGGTCCTGCGGATGGCGCTTTCTACATTAATTCTGGGGATGAATCAGTGGTTTTGTATGCTCTCCAGAATCCAGGCGCTCCGACCGAGGGAATGGGGTTGGGGGGCGAAGGGGGGCGTGGGCTAATTTCAGAGGCGAGCGCCTCTGTCTATAACAGGGGCTCTGTTTTTGGCGGGGGAACCGAGGTGCAAAATGGTCTTATGGTATATCGGGTTCGGTCTGGCGACAATCTTTCCAAAATAGCAGCTCAATTTGGCATATCCGTTAATACTATTCTTTGGGCCAATCCTAAAATCGGCCGCGGTGTTTTAAGTATTGATGAAGAACTTATTATTTTGCCGGTTTCCGGAGTGCTTTATAAAACTAAAGATGGCGACACGCTTGCGTCAGTTGCTTCTGTCTTTGGGGTTGATGTTTCAAAAATAAAATCGGCGAATAAGATTGAAAATTCCCTGGAACTAAAAGCTGGCACGTCACTCATTATCCCGAGCGGTAAGCCCCAAAGAACTCTGGCTTCTATCATAAGCTCTTTGCCGCAGTTGCCTTCCATTGTTGGATTTTTCGGTTTTCCGGCACTCTTAAATAGCTGGAACTGGGGAGTTTTGCATCAAGCGAATGCCGTGGATATAGCGAATGTTTGCGGCACCCCTGTCTATGCATCAGCCGACGGCTTGGTTCTAAAAGTTGGTAGTCCTGATAAATGGAACTCCGGATATGGCGGCTTTGTGGTTTTAGAACATAATAACGGCACTAAGACAACCTATGCTCACACCAAAGAAAATCTGGTTCAGATGGGTGATTTTATTGAGAAAGGCGCGCAGGTTGCCAAAATCGGGAATACCGGCAATGTGCATGGTAGCACGGGATGTCATTTGCATTTTGAAGTTGAGGGAGCTAGGAACCCCTTTGTGAAATAGTTGAGGCGCGATATAGCCAATTTAAAAGAAGCGCAAGACGTGACGAGGACGGCGTATCCCCAGTGATACGACGACGAGGGGCAACACCGCGATTCTTTTAAATTGGCATATCTCTTTGGGTTGCGGTTAAAATTAAAAATTTCTGTGTTATGTCTCCTCGCTGTATCGCACCGGATACAGCTTTGTCGGCAAGCCTTGAAATTTTTAATTTTACCTCGCAACGCGTTTTCAACTATTTCACAAAGTGGTTCCCGAACCCTTTTGTGAAATAAACCATTCTCTACGAGGACCGTCCTCGTAGAGGGCTTAAGTCTATTCCTTTTGTCTAATGCGGTATCCAAACGCCTCCGCAAGGTGTTCTTTTTTTACAGAGTCTGACTCCGCGAGGTCTGCAATAGTGCGGGCCGTTTTCAGGATTCTATAATAACCCCTGGCTGATATGAAATTTTCTTCCAAAAGCTTCTTTAGAAAGTTTTCGGCATCATTTGCAAGATTAATGTTTGCGTCGCACTCTTTTGAAGACATTTCTGAATTGGCGTAGATCGGCCTTTTCCAATTCTTGAATCGCATAGCTTGAGCCCCTCTTGCCCTTTCGATGGTTGCCGCTATATCTGGACTATTGTCGCCATCGTTTTTCCCCAAAAGCTCATCAGTTTTAATTCTGGGAACTGTGATTTGCATATCTATCCTGTCTAAGAGGGGTCCCGATATTTTTTTCTGATATCTAAATACTTCATTCGCGGTACAACGGCACTCTATGTCAGTGTCTCCAAAGTATCCGCATGGACAAGGATTCATGGCGGCGATAAGCGTAAATCGCGCGGGGAATATCAAGCTTGCCTTGGCGCGCGAAATATGCACCTTGCCGGACTCCAGAGGTTGGCGTAAGGACTCAAGAATATTTCTTGGAAACTCCGGCAGTTCGTCTAGAAATAAGATCCCACGATGTGCCAAGCTTATTTCTCCGGGCCTTGGGTTACTCCCGCCGCCTATTATTGATATTGCTGAAGCCGTGTGGTGCGGCGCCCTGAAAGGCCTTTTTTGCATCAGGCCTTCCTTATTAAGTCCTGCGGCGCTGTAAATCTTTGTTATTTCTATGGCCTCTTCCAACGCCAAGTTTGGCAGGATTGATATCATGGCTTCGGCCATTAAGCTCTTCCCGGATCCGGGGGGGCCAATCATCAGGAGGTTATGCCCGCCGGCGGCTGCTATGGCCATTGCCCTTTTGGCGTTCCCCTGTCCTTTTATATCTCCAAATTTAATGTGATGGTCTGATCTTTTCCTGCCACGGAGCTTCGTTTGTAAACCGCTAATTCTTTCGGGATTTTCAAGAAAGCCGACTATTTCTTTTAATGATGTCGCCGGTATTACTTTTATTTCACTTATAACTGCTGCCTCTTCCGCGTTCTCTTTCGGCAAAAAAACGTATTTAAAATTTGACTTGGCTGCCATTTCGGAGATGTTTAATCCGCCGCTTATCGGCCGTAATTCTCCATTTAGCGCCAGTTCTCCCACAAAAATCTTATCACGCGTTTCAAAGTTCCTTATTTGCTTGGTTGCCAGGGCATAACCTATGGCTATGGCGAGATCGTATTGAGAGCCGGCTTTTTTAACGTCTGCCGGCGCCAGGTTTACGATAATTTTCCTGTTTTCTTTATTGGGCGGTTTTAAATCAGAATTTTTAAGAGCGGAGTTCACCCGCTCTTTGGCTTCGGAAAGAGCCTTATCCGCGAGGCCGACAATGTTGAATGCGTGGAGCCCAACATTAATGTCGATTTCCACATCTATTAACTTGGCATCTATGCCATCAAGTTCGGCGGCATAGACTTTTGAAAAGGAGTCCATGGTGCGTTGTAGCCGTTATAGCGTTATAAACGTTATAATCGCAAATATAAACAGCGATAGAACGACTAGAACGATTAGATCGTTATAACTTGGTGTTGAGCTTACATTCCTTGCAAAGTCTTGATTCGGGGTCAATTTCTAAGAGTCCTATTTCCATTTCCTTGCCGCATTTTTCGCAAATCCCATATTCTCCGCCGTTTATAATTTTAGAAAGAGCGCTGTTGATTTCCAAGAGGCGCACTTTAAGATTTTGAGACAAGGCGTTATTAGTGCTCCACTCTTCCGCCTCGTCCACTTCTTCGGCTTCCGGATCGGCGGCAGAATCGCCAAAATCCGGAGCTTTTTCCAGCTCCTTTATTTCCTGCTCAATTGTCTCTTTCTCCCCCTCCAGTTTTTGCTTTAACTGATTTAATTTTTCTTGAGGTATCATAACAAGCTTACTTTATAGTAATGCAAAATTGAAGTCAAGACGAGCCTTTCGGCCATGCTCAAGGCGAGCCTGCGCTTCGCCAAGGGCTTTGGCAAGGCGAGCGAATAACCAAATCTATTTATTTATCCTGTTGTCCAGCACTTCTTTGAGGGCAGGGAAATATGTGGTAAGAACAAGCAAGTCTCCGTTTGCCCAAGCATAATCTACCGCGGCATTTTTATTGGCGTAAACCAGATATCTTGTCGCGACACCCTTATATTCTCCGCTCTTGAACTCACCGCTTACCTCTCCGGGGTCCTCTATAAACAAACTTTTCAAATTTTGCGAGCTTTCCAATTTACCCAAATAATTTTGGGCTATGAGCGGCGAGACCCCCTCTTTTCTTTTTAGTACATATCCCGGCCAAGAACCGTTTTCGTCATAATATACAAATGCCGTAAAGTCTTCTTCAAAAGTTGCTATTAATTCACTCACGCTAAATTCTGGCACTAGACTTGGCAAATACTCGGAGAGCAAAACGGCTGCTCCTTCTTGATTTTTTAATATAACCTCTTTTAATATCGGTGCTCCCGCTATAGTTTCTTGGGATGCCGCGGACATTGATGTGGATTCTTCAGCCTTATCTGATAAGATTAGCGGCGCGTGTGTGGCGGCTGGCGGCGGAGGAGGCGGCGGAGGGTTCGCGGACATTCCAACATCACCCACGGGGACTTCTGTTTGTAAGAGCAGAGGATACACAAAGTAATATCCTGCCGCTCCGATTAGCGCGGCAACCACGATAATTATAACAACCGGAAGCGCCTTGAAAGATTTTTTCTCTGCTATCATCTCCGGTTTTTGTTCCGGGAGCGTTTCCGGGGAAAATAATTTTTCTTCGGGACCGGAATAGCCGGGTATTTTTATTTTTACGCCTTCTTCGGTGAGCTTTGGCGGCTCCGGGCGTTTTACGCCTTCGGAACCCAAGTTCAATGTTTCGCCCACCGGTCTGCCTCCGCCAGTTTGTTCTACCGATTTTACGTCTGAATCCATTGTGCGTATGGTTATCGGTGGGGGCGGCGGCGGCCTTACCGCGCCACCATCATTTTGTTCATTCGGATCCGGGAAAATTTTCATGAGTTATATGACGAAATACAAAATAGTACCAGCACTATACCGAAGACTTCGGCACGGCGAGCGAAAATACGAAAAGGGATTGGTATTTTCTTAATTAGTATTCCGTAAAATAATTTTTGTGTTATCGACGGTATATTTAATAATAAGTACTTCTATTATACCATATTCATTATTCACATAAAGAAAAAATGCCCGGAGGCATTTTTTCTAACCGTCGCCGACCATATGCCAATCATCTACTCCCCAACTGTTTTATTGATAGTCCGGTCTTGCCGTTTTCTACGTTTATAACCTTGGCTCTTACAAAATCTCCCAAACGCACAACGTCCTCAACTTTTTTAACAAAGCCCTGTTTAAGCTCCGATACGTGTATCATGCCGTCTTTGCCGCCGCCCAAGTCCACAATAGCTCCAAAGTCCAGTATTTTAATTACTTTGCCCTCAACTATATCGCCGGCCTTAAATTCTCTTACAACACTCTTCACCGCTTCCAGGGCCATGCTTCCAGATTCCTGATTGGGGGCTGTTATAAATACTGTGCCGTCTTCCTCTATATCAATAGCAATCGCGCCGGTTCTTTCAATGATCCCATTAATCATCTTCCCGCCAGGGCCGATAACCTCTCCTATTTTTTCGGGGTCAATTTTTATAGTTATGATTGACGGAGCGTATTTAGAGAGTTCTTTGCGAGGCTCCTTTAGGGCGGCGAGCATATTATCCAATATCTGAAGGCGCGCTTTTCTTGCCTGTTCTAAAGTGTCTTTTATCATTTTGGTGTTTAGTCCATCTATCTTTACGTCCAGCTGAATGGCGTTTACGCCGTCCGCAGTCCCGGCTACTTTGAAATCCATATCTCCGTGGTGATCTTCCGGTCCCTGAATGTCAGTTAGAACTTTGTATTCTATTTCTTGATTTTTATCCTCTAATTTTTGATTTACCATGAGCCCCATCGCTATGCCAGCCGCTGGTTTTTTAATCGGCACCCCGGCATCCATCAAAGAAAGCACTGTGCCGCAAACGGTTGCCATTGAGGACGACCCATTGGAAGACATGATTTCGGAAACAACTCTGATGGTGTAAGGAAAAATGTCGGCGGTGGGGATTAGGCGCCTTACGGCTTTTTCGGCCAGCGCTCCATGACCGATTTCTCTTCTGCCCGGACCGCGCGACATTCCAGTTTCCCCGGTTGAATATTTCGGGAAATTATAATGAAGCATGAATCTCTTTTTCTCCGTTGACTCCATGGTTTCAACGAGCTTATGAGAACTTGGCGGCCCCAGGGTTGTTATCGCGAGCGACCGGGTATTGCCTCGCGTAAATAGCGCCGAACCGTGAGTTCTTTCAAAAAGCCCGACTCTGGAATTCAGCGCGCGTAGTTCGTCGGTCGCCCGGCCGTCAGGTCTCTTGTTTTCTTTTAACACCTTTTCGTGTATGAGGTTGTTTATCTCGTCTTCAAAAAATTCTTCTGCGGAGTTAACCGCTTTCTCATCATATTTATTGCCCTCCAAAAATTCTTTCATTTCATGTTTTAATACGTTCATCTTGCTTTGTCGGTCAATCTTTTCAGTTGTATAAACCGCCGCCTCAAGCTTATTTTTTAAGAATTCTTTTACCGCGGCTCTTAAAACCTCGTCTGTTTCTGCCAAATACACTTCCGCCTTCTCTTTCCCGATTTTTTCCCGAATTTCATCCTGTATTTTATTTAGACGATTAATTTCTTTTTGGGCCAACTCAAAAGCGGCAATAAGATCTTCCTCTTTGGCGTCTAATCCCTCCATTTCAACCATATTTATTTTATCAACGGTTCCGGACGTGAAAATTTCAAATTGATGCTCGCCATTTTTAAGGAGAGACATTTTTGGGTTTACGGAAAGCTCATTTCCGATCCTCGCAATTTTTAAGCCAGCGACCGGTCCTTTGAATGGAATATCCGATTGTACTAGCGCGGCTGATGCGGCAATTAAGGCTATTTCATCGGGATCGTTTTCTTCGTCAAATGAAAGAACGGTGGTAGTAACTTGCACGTCGCGCCTCATCTTTTGGTTGAAGAGCGGACGCAACGCCCTATCAATCAAGCGGGCAGACAGTATTGCTTCATCCGACGGCCTCCCCTCTCTCCGCACAAAGCGGCTGCCCAAAATCTTACCCGCGGCGTAAAATTTTTCTTCATAATCAACGGTTAGCGGGAAATAGTCCAGCCCATCTTGCTCGTGCTTGCTCATCACGACTGCCACGTGTACTACCGTATCGCCGTATTTGGCAAGCACCGAAGAATTTGCCTGTTCGGCGTAACCGGGGAATTCTAATACTAAATCACGACCGCCAATTTCAATTGAATATATTTTATTTTCTTTGTCCATGAATTTAAATTTGAAATTAATAATTAAAAATTAAAATTATAATCAAAGTTACTTTTTTATAATGATTTTTGGTATCTTATCAATGCTTATGAAATGATCGGCCACCTCCTTGAGTTTAGCGGACGTACTTTTATCAAAGGCGGCGACTTCCACTTGTCGGCCCATGCCCCACTTCAGATATTCAACCAGTGGGATAAAGTCCCCGTCTCCGGTGACTAAAATTATGACGTCAAGCATCGGCGCCATTCTTACGGCATCAATCGCGAGCCCCACATCCCAGTCGGCCTTTTTCATGCCGCCAGGATAGACTTGAATGTCTTTTACCCTTAATTCAATTCCGGCATTCTCAAGCGCCTCAAAAAAGGCGGCCTCCTTGCCCTCTTTCTCGCGAGCGACTTCGGCCTCCTCGTCAAGCAGCCCTTCGCTTTTCACGACATAGGCCATTGTCCTTATCAGTTTTCTGCCATAGACGAGGTTTTTTACAAGCTCCTTGTAATTTACTCTGCCACGGTAAAGATTTTTGGCAGAGTGGTAGAGGTTTTGAATATCAATAAATATCCCGACCCGCTGATCTTTGTATTGAGAAGTAGACATTCGTTTGGTAATGCGAACCAACGAATCACATGCGAACACTGCGAATCTTGATTCGCAACATTCGCATACAATTCGTATTGTCCGCGGTATATTTTTTAGTTCGCATGGGCGCGTTCGCTAAGCGCTGTTCGCATGCTATTTTTTTAGGCCTAATTTTTTAATAATTGAATTATAACTCTTTTCATCGTTTTTTTCCAGATATTTTAGGAGCTTCCTTCTTTTATTGACCATCTTCAAAAGACCCCTCCTCGAATGATTATCTTTAGGGTGTTGTTTTAGGTGGCCCGAGAGTTCATCAATCCGGCGGCTCAAGAGTCCCACTTGAACGTTTGCCGAGCCGGTATCGGCATCGTGTATCTGGATTTCTTTTATGACATTCTGCTTTTTGCGAGTAGTTAACATGATTTCTCTAACGAATTACGAAATTAGTACGAAATTACGAAATAAAAAAGCCCGACTTAATTTTCAATCATTCTATCATAGATTCAAGTTTTCCGCAATAGCTGGGGGTTAAAATGAATTGTCGCACAATGTTGTGATATAATTAGCTTATGAACGAAGCGGAGAAATACCTAAACGAATATCTGGATTATTTAGAGATTGAAAAAGGACGATCCATAAAAACACAGGAAAATTATGGGCGATATCTAAAAATCTTTTTAGGGTGGTCCAAGCTAAAATCGGTAAGAGATATAGACGCAGAGCTAATCAGAAACTTCAGACTTTGGCTCGCGAGAAGAGAAATTAAAAAAAATACCCAGGCTTATTATATAATAGCGCTTCGCAATTTTTTGAAGTATTTAATCAAGCGTGATTTAAAAGTTTTATCTCCCGATAAAATTGAGCTTCCTAAGACTCCATCGCGGCAAATTGATATTCCTGACGAGCGGGATTTGAAATCTCTTTTGGGGGCGCCGGACACGGGAACGCTTCGCGGTTTGCGGGATAAGGCGATTTTGGAAACACTATTTTCTACCGGGCTGCGCTTATCAGAATTGTGTGCCCTGAACCGCTATATTAATTTAGACCGCGGAGAGTTAAGTGTGCGCGGCAAGGGAGACAAAATTCGCGTGGTTTTTTTTGCGGATGTAGCAAAAAAAGCAATTAAAAATTATCTTGATCGCAGGGAAGACGCGGAAGAGGCGATGTTTGTAAGTTTTGCCGCTGGCAACCCGGCGCTGAATAAAAATAATAAGCCCCACCAGTCTAATGAGTCTAATAGGTCAAATAGGCGCGAAAAAGTAATTGGGCGAATTACATCTCGCGCGGTCCAAAGAATGGTTGACGGTTATGCCAAACAAATTGGCGTTCAAGATCGCATAACTCCGCATATGTTGAGGCATTTTTTCGCGACCGACCTCTTAACAAACGGAGCCGACTTGCGCTCGGTGCAGGAACTTTTGGGGCACGCGAATATCGCAACCACCCAAGTTTATACTCACATCACGAACAAGGGCCTTAAAGAAGTGCATAAAGCTTTCCATGGGAAGAGAAGATAGCGCCAATTATTTTGAGGCGCTCTAATCAATAATCTTATACTTGGATGCAAAAGAATAGACTGCGTTGGCGACTGCGGCATCGTTCATCTGGCTACGCCTAATAATGATTTGAACATCCGCAAAATATTCACCATATTTCTCGAGGGCAGATTTGAGGCCAGTGGTGATGTGTCTCATTTTCACTACATCAGAAATTCCCGTAAGGTCTGCATTGACGCTGAAAAGAGTGTCTCTTCGGAGTTCGCCCACGCTTTCCATGTTGCGAATTATTTTGTTTAGAGAAATATTGCTTTCCAATAAAAGAGCGGTAATGTCTTTGCCATCTTTTTGTTCTGTATTGTTCTTAAGTTTTTCCATTTGTGTCTAGATTGTGGCTCAAGCAAATATGTTTGCGTTGGCGCTAGCGCCCCACAATAGAACATCTCGCACAAAGTGCAGTATTCTTGAATTAGTTCGAATGCATTTCGCCGCCTGCGGCGGCGAGGAAATCCCTCCGCAAAAAAATTCAGAACTTGCGGCGAAGCCGCACCGATAACAATTTCCAATTTTTCTTTGGCGGCAACCAATTCAGAATTCGCAAGACGAATACATAAATAATATAGAATTTTTATGAAAATTACAATGATTGAGATTTTAGAAAAAAGAAGAGCCCCGAGCGAAAACGTGTTTCGCAAGGGGCTCGAGTACGAGATAAACTTCTTTTGCGCGTGGGGTCATCTCCCGACTTGGAGGTTACGCCCGCTCCCGTGCCAGACGGCCGCGAGCCGATCCCATCTTGCCGAGCACGCCGTGGGCGTACTTGCGAGCGGTCGTTCGCACGATGGCGACAGTGGTGAACACTCCGCCGCACAGCGCGAGAAGCACGAGCAGAAGCACGAGAAGCAGAGCCTTACCCTTCGCGTCGTCGTTGCCGCCACCCTCGAAGATATCGCCGAGATGTTTGAATATATCGGGAAGTGCGCTGACGGCCTCGTATGTGTTGTGCACTTGAGCGAACGTGTTCCAGCCAGCGATTCCGATGCTCACTGCGTCGCGCCGCCGCCATGCAGTGGTAAAGGAGTCGATCCAGATTCCGAAGCCGGAACCGAGAACTGGCAAGATGATGATCACGTAGCTGACTTCGAGAGCTGCCTGCACGTATTGGGGCGCGAGCAAGCCTGTCGCTCCGGCGATCATCGCCAGCACGATGAGATAACACCAGGTGAACCCAGCAGCCGACATGATCGCCGCGCACCACGTGATGAAGCGAGGCCAACCACCGATCGCCTTGGAGTCCGCCCACGAGCGGCCCACCGAGTAGGCGTTGAACCAACTGATGCCGAAGTTCAATAACAGCAATCCGAAAAGCAGAAGCATTTGCATTGCGCTATCCTCCTTTCAAGGAATTGCTTGATTTCATCCAAGCATCATGCTTGGATTTCGCTTAATCATAGTATAATAGGTCTCATATGTCAAGCTCAAAACCAAAAATCAGCATCTCTGCCGTTTCTTATCTTAAAACCTTAAAAGTTATGAATTCAATGATTAAAAATTTTTCTTTTCTTCTTTCAAAATCGCCAATTCGTTTTTGCCCCGAAAATCCAATACGAATTAGTCGCCGAGCGAGCTACTCCGTGCGTCCGCACGGACGCTCTAGGAAGCGAGGCGAACCTTCAAAACTTGTAATTTCCTCAATGGTGCTGGGGAGAGGATTTGAACCTCCACGCCTTGCGGCGCCAGCTCCTAAAGCTGGTGCGTCTGCCATTTCGCCACCCCAGCGCTTTGCACAAGATATGCCTTGCCGGCTTGCCCCGTTAAATTGCGCAGCAATTTTTTACGGGGTTTCGCCACCCGAGCGCCAAAACCCACGACCAGTATATCAAGCCAAAATGCTTTTGACAAATCTTTATTTATATTGTAGAATTCTCGCAGAAACTGACAAGTACATACAGCCGGAAAGAAAGGCAGGTGGAAAATGTTATCCATGGCGTGGTTCTTAATATCATTGGGAATTATCGCGCTTTTGGTTCAAGGAGTTGCCTACATCATTTTACAAGGATGGCAAGAGATACCTGCGGGTTCCGAAAAAAGTCCGCCATATATAGGCGTGCCCACTTTTTTGGGTAGGCCGCAGTATGACAAAGAGCCGATTGAGCCCGGGATGCACTTTTTTTTGGGCTTTCCGCTATTGTGGGGATTTATTCCTATCCCCGCGGGCAAGTTTGGCGATAAAAATGAAATAGAGGTAATTCTGCCCGATGGAACACCGGTGAAGCAATCGCTTGGGTGGACACTCCTTTTGGATAAAAAAGATCCTGAAGCCATTAGACGTTTTATTGAAAGCGGCTGCGAAGCGGGAGTTAAGGGCCAGATTCATGAAATAATTACGGAGCGCGGCAGGGAGTTCTTGAGTTCCAAAGAAAAGGGTCCGCACAAGTATAGAGAGGCACAGGGTATTCAGGAAGAAATGTCCTGGGTGCTTTTTAGGGCGATTGTAGACAGGGAAGACGTTTCCCAGGTTTGTCTGGGAACTTCTGGGGAGCCATTTCCTGTGCCAACCTCTGTTCTCTTAAAGTACTCCAACGTGCCGCGTAAGTCGCCAAGTGAATGCGAGGCTAAAGCCTGGGGCAGGGAAGACCCCAACAACAAAGAAGCATCGGAGTGGGAAAAGCTTGATAAGATTATTGACAAGCTAACAGACGAAGAATTCGCTTCTCTGAAGCAGCAGATAGAGGAGCGCCGTAAGGCCATTCAAGAAACCAGAGATGGGCGCGGCGAGCACAAGAAACGCGGATTGGGAGTTATTCTCTGCCGGCTAAATATCGGTGAAGTAATGCCGACAGACCCAGAAATGGTAAAGGCCATTCAGAAAAAGGCGATTGAGCAAGAGGAAAAAGAAGCCGATGCAATAGAAATGAAATTTGCAAGAGGAGCAATAAAAGAAACAGCCATGGATTTGGAAGTTAAAAAAGAAACTGCCGCGAACATTCTCCATATAGAAAGAGGCAAAATTACCAAAATTATCAACGCCACTGAATATTCTGCTTCGGAGGGCCTTCTGAATGCAATCCCGATAATAATTGAGGGGATAGCAAGGGCTATAAAAGGCAATCCGCAGACACAGGAAGGAGTGAAAAAAAATGGCTGACGTAAGTAGAAGCGGCTCGGGGACACAGCCAATAACTCCGGGAGCAATTTGGCTGAAGTTAGCTCCATGGCTTGGGTTTGCCTGGAAATCACTTCTTTTCCTCGGAGTTTCCTTACTTCTGATCGCAAAGGGATGCGGTAATGGAAGGCAAAATTCTGGAACGGATGCCGAAAAATCTGTAATCAAAGTGGTAGTGCCATGTCCAAGCGTTTCCGGATCGGATGTTGTGCACGATCTTTCTGAAACTGGATGTCTTATCGCCAATGTGGCAACCGGAGATAATGTGAAGTTAGAAATTGGGCCTATGGGTGAGCGCGCTTGCTCTGCATCCAATTTAGCCGGGGTAAAGCCCGTAAGAATCAAGATTTCCGGCGGGGATATTAATTGGTTCTATACAAGATATCTTTGCGTCCGATATAATGGAGTTTACACAAAGTTTTTCGGAACTGGAGACAAGCTGGACTTAATTGTCGGGACTTGGGAAGTTTGGGGAGAGGGATCCCTGGATCTTCGGATGATATATTGATACCGATAAAAACAAAACCGAGCACATAACATGTGTTATGCGCTCGGTAACGCCTTCGCCCTAGGGACGCAGGGCGTTTTTTATTGGATAAAAAACGGGTCAGGAATTACTAATTCTACGGAATTTAATCCCAAGAGCTCCGCGACTATGAATTGGATGGACGCCGCAATGAGCGCCACGCCGATTGCAACTGCCGCGTAAATTAGCGCCTGGCTTGCTTCGCCAACCTTTCCTGAATCGCCTCTTGAAGTCAAATACTTAAAAGCGGCGTAAAGAACGAAAACAACCGCCAAAAGTATAAATAGCGCGAATATCCAGGAAATCGCTCTTTGAATTACATTGACTATGGCGCCGAAACTATCTACCTGCGCGCCCGCAAGCGCCGGGAACGCCGCTAAACCAGCAGCAAGGCCCGTCACGATATTTGCTTTAAGACTCTTCATATTTTACATTTCATTATTAAATCCGACCTTTCATGTTTAATGTTATCTATATTATAACATATTAAGCAAATTCTAATTTTCACAATCGACTCCTCCGTCTGGTTCACATAAAGCGCAGTCTCTTGGGCAATTGGCGTTGCAGTTATCCAATCCCGCTTCTCCAATCGCGCCGCCAATAGCCTTTCCTGTTTCTGGGTCATAGCAGGCCCACCTTAATTCTGGTTGGCCTACCCCCCCCTACTCCCATAAATAAGCTGGTTTACTAACGCTACTATTCCTGTCGCAAGTAGAGCTATAACTAGCGCCACTATGGCAAACCAAAATGCCTTATAAGCATCTTTAATTTTACTTTCATTTCCGGAAGCGGTAAGGAATCTAAAAGCGGCGAAAAGAACCAGCACTACAAACACGAGCACAAAAACGATAAACATCCAATTCGCGAAATCTATCAAAATTCTGTACACATCATCGGAGTCAAGGTTCACGATTGGGATTCCCGATAAGTCATTGGTAGGAGAAACGGCGGATTGAGCGAGATATTTGAATTGTGTCATGTGTCATGTGTCATGTGTCATGTACAATGAGTAAATTAAAATTAATTTCACTCACTTGATACCTGATACATGATACTTGCAGCAGCAATCATCCCGTAATCAGATCTACCACAATGGACGTGATTCCTCTGGCGATTATTATGATGCCGTAGCCGACCGCCGCGTAAATAATAGTATTTTTGCCTTTAGTGAACTGTTCAGATTTGGCGCCGGCTGTCAAAATTTGAAACGCACCATAAAGAATCATGATGGTGGCGATGGGCGCGCCGATTAAGATAAGAAAGTTGGCAATGCGCTCCAAAACCTGCAAGAGAGTTCCCGAGAATGGGGGGTCAATCGTAACCCTGCTTGTGCCCTGTCCTTGACTACCCGAATTATTCCCTGTGCTCCCCGCAGTGCCACAGGTGACGCCCCCCGTGGCATTTGATGTGCAATTTGTCGCGCCAGACGGGACCTCGCCTGGTGTGTCACAGCTTATAGTTCCGTCAGCATTGGTGGTGCAGGCGGCGAACACCTGCAGTGCGGCGCTGAAAAACAACGCGTAAAATAACCAAGAAGAAAAAACGGCCAAAAGAAGAAAGTTTTTAAAATTTATATTACTTATCACTTTTATATTGTATCAAATTAGAACCCATCTCAAAAGTATCTTCGGCCGCGATACAGGCCAATTTCTGTCTGTACGAGGAGCAAGGGCGAAGGTGTATCTTTAGATACATTAAGCCCGAAGCGACAAAGTATCAGACAGAAATTGGCCGTATCCCGAATGGGTTCTTGCAATTTTTCAGGTTCCGCTTCGTTACTCCTCGTCGGAGTAGCGCATAGGCTACACCTTCCTCGTCGTGCCTTGCGGATACCTGAAAAATTGCTAAGAACGCGGCTTGAATATACTTTTGAGATGGGTTCTAGAACTCCACATGCATTTTATCCGCGCGCCCGCTGTTGCACAGAACCCTTGTTCCGCCAGTATTCCCTCCTGCCGGTTCACAGGTGTAGCCAGTTCCAAAGTTGCTTTCGGAGTAGCCCATGTTTCGCAAACCATCAATTGCCCTTTGATTGTAACGAATATCAACGACAGCAAGGCCTGGTCCATGAGAGGCGTGGCCTGGTTCTGTGCCGCCGGTAATTTCAACGCACCCGCACTGCGCCTGTAGCGTGTTTAACTTATCTATGGTGGTTTGTGGCAATCCCCCCACACAGGTTGGTGGGCATGAATTATTGTTATATCGAATACTGGGGTCTAATAGAGCTTTTACTCTGGCGTTGTCAGTTACAGATACTCCTGTGCCGCCCGTACCGCCTGTTCCACCTGTGCCGCCAGTGCCCCCAGGGCCGCCAGTGCCTCCCAATGATGCTCCAAATCTCGGCGGTTCTTGGGGACAGGGGATATCGTTCCAGGGACGCAGAGTTACGCTTTGCGTTACAAAGATGAAGAAAATTTGATTGATGATGATCCATGCCATAGCGCCGATCGCGACCCCAACCACGGAACCAATAATCGCTTTTTTGCCTTGCTCAAATTTGCCGGGACTTGCGCCCGAAACCATAATAAGCACTCCGCCGTAAGCAATGATTATCACGGCGAGCCCCACACCAATTTTCAAAAGCAGTAGCAATCCATTTTTTACCGCTTGCAGTCCGTCGCACAGAGTGCAGTATCTGGCTTTATCGGCCGGGATGAAATCAAAAATTCCTGAACACTCGTCGGGATTTATGATGGATTGGGCGTTTGCGAGAATTGGGATGACTGCCAAAACCAATAGAATAAGAGCTAATTTAAAGCGATAAGTTTTTTTCATCAGAATAATAGTTTACTGTTTTTTTCTCATTACTGCCGATATTTCGTCGGCCGCCTTGTTTAGCGCCACTTCGGGTGTAAGCTGGCCGCGCACCACGGCGTCTATCATGTCGGAAAAGGCGGTTTCCACGAGGACATTGTCTATCTGCGGCCAGGAACTGGCCGTTAGCGCTTGCTTCACGAAAACTCCAAGCTCGGGATCGTTGCGGCTCTTGTCTATTAGTGTGCGTAGCGCCGGCGGCTTTCCCGCCTTTTCGGCATAACTTCCCGCGATTTTTTCTTTAGTAGTGGCGGACAAGATGAATTGCCACGCCCAAGGAATATTTTTGCTTTGGTTAGAAACCGCGAGGCCCCAATAGTTGGCATAGTTTACGGGATTTGGGGCGCCGGCTAATTGTGGCATAGACGAGACGCCAAAATTAAGGAATGGATTTTTGGATTTAATAACCGGGATTTGGTGGGCGTAGTTGAAGATAGCGGCGGTATCTCCTGATGCGAAACTATCAATGGAATAATGCAGGCGCTCATTCCAGGTATAAAGAGGTGAGTTTGGATTTGCAAACTGGGTATAAAATTTAAGCGCTTCCAATCCCGGTCTAGACCCGGATTCGCCGCCAATGCTCGCAAATGTGGCCCTGCCGAAGGAGCTATCGGTGAATTTTACGCCTCGCTGTAGCATCATGAGACTCAAAAGATCAGTGGCTCTGTTAATGCTTTTTTCCGAGCCGCCTATGGCCGCGCCGGCTTTTGTGATGTTATTTGTGCCAGCATCCACCTCTTTTATCTTATTAACCAAGCTTTCAAATTCGCCCCAGGTGGCGGGCAAAAGCGCCACGCCCCTTTTATCAAAAAAATCTTTGTTGTAAAAAAGAGCCAGAGTATCCAGATACAGGGGGCTTGCGTAAATTGTGGTGCCGCGCACGAAATCCTGCTCAATTACTTTGGGAAAGGCATCACGATAATTAACAAACGGGAAATTGAGCGCGGTTTGCAATTCTTCGTTAAGCGGAGCAATTTTTTCAATATGTTTTGGAAGCCAAGTGTTGTGAAACATAAAAATGTCCGGTCCTTTACCGGATGCCAGGGCATCCAAAAGTTCTTTTTCATAACTTTCGGCGTCGTCAAGCGCGTATGCTTTGTTTACATACTGGATGCTTAAGTTGCGATTTTCGCTTTTGTAAAGCGCGATCGCCTTTTCCATCGCCTTATTGTCATCAAAAACCCCCCAAACCGTTAAAGACACAGTAGCTTTACCCACAAAAATTCTTTTGCCCAGAAGCACCGCAATAAAAACCCCGGCAATTAAAGCAAGTACTAAAAATATGATGATGATGCGGTTGCGAGTTAGAGTAAAAGGCATAAGTATATTATATCAAAAACAAAAATTATGGAGTTCGCCTTCGGCGAACAATCTTAAATTTTGCATTTTGCATTTTGATTTTTGAATTTCAGTTTCTACAGACACACTATCCCCGCCACTTTATCTCCGGCTTTAAGCGACATAATTCTAACTCCTTGCGTGGCGCGGCCGGCTATGCGCACATCCTTGATTAAGGTCTTGATTATCTGGCCCTTAGTTGAAAGAGCCAGAAGTTCTTCTTCCTCGGTTATAACTCTTGCCGCCACTATGGAGCCGGTCTTTGCCGTTATTTTGGCTGTTTTAATCCCGGAGCCGCCCCGCCTTTGCACCTTATATTCTTTTAAGGGGGTGCGCTTGGCGTAACCGTTAGCCATAACCGCGAGGAGCTGTGTTTCTCGCGTCTCTTTTCCTCCTCTAATTATTTCCATGGCATTTACTTTATCGCCCTTTTTTAACCTTATGGCGGTAACGCCGCTTGCCGCCCTCCCCATGGGGCGCAAATCTTTTTCTTTGAATCTGATCGCCTGGCCGTTCATGGTGGCGATAAGAATGTCGTTCCCGGCTTCAGATAACCCCACCCATTTGAGTTTGTCGCCGCTTCTTAATTTAATGGCGATAATGCCGCTTTTTCTGACATTTTCAAAGTCGGCAATTTTGGTTTTTTTGATAACGCCGCCTTCGGTGACCATAACAAGGAAGCCCGATGCCGCGGTTTCTTGATTTTGCGTGTTGGATGGATATGCAATAATAGCGCTTACATATTCGGAGGTGGGGATTTCTAAAAAGTTATGTATGGCCTTTCCCTTTGATGTTCTTGAAGCCGCAGGTATTTCATAAACTTTAGTTTGGAAAACCTTGCCGCTCGTGGTAAAGAATAAAATGTTGTCATGAGTTACGGCGCTCACAAAGTGGCGCACAAAATCTTCTTCACCGACATCGCCTCCTATTATCCCTTTGCCGCCCCGCTTTTGTACCTTAAAATCTCCCGGATTGCTTCTCTTTATGTACCCGCCCGCGGAAAGGGTTATCACGGTTTCTTCTTCCGGTACCAGGTCTTCTTCTTTGAACTCCTTCAGCCCGCCTGACACTACTTTGGTTCTTCTTTCGTCACCGAATTTTTCCCGCATTTCTTGGAGTTCGTCCTTAATAACCCCCTTTATTTTTTCGGGGCTCTTAAGCAATATCTCCAAATCTTTTATTAATTTCAGTTTTTCCTTTAGCTCGTCCTCAATCTTTTGCCTTTCTAAGGCCGCCAAAGTTTGCAGGCGCATTTCGAGGATAGCCGTCGCTTGTATGTCGGTAAGCTTGAAATTCTTGATTAAATTTTTATGCGCCTCTTCTTTGTCGCCCGACTTCTTGATGGTGGCGATTATTTTATCAATAACCGATAGCGCCTTAGCGAGTCCCTCCAAAATATGCGCCCTTTCCTTGGCTTTTTTAAGGTCAAACTCCGCTCTGCGGCGCACAACTTCTTTGCGGTGATCGATAAACTGCTCCAGCATGTCTTTCAAAGACATAAGCTGGGGCTGAATTCCACGATCTTGAAGCGCGATCAAATTAAGGTGGAAGTCTTTCTGTAAATCTGTGTTTTTGTAAAGCTGGTTTAGGATTTTTTGCGGCGAGACGTCGCTCTTCAGCTCTATTACTATTCGGAGGCCGTCTTTATCGGATTCATCGCGCACGTCTCTCACGCCCTCAATTCTTTTTTCCTGGATTAGTTCGGCGATTTTGATTATCAACTCCGATTTATTAACCTGATATGGAATTTCGGTTATGACGATCACATATTGGCCGCTCTTTTTTTCGGAAATTTCAGCGAGCGCCCGCGTGGTTATTGAACCGCGGCCTAGGGCATAAGCTTCATTTATGTTTTTTCGGTCATAAATTATCCCGCCGGTTGGGAAGTCGGGCCCTTTAACTATCTCCATTATTTCGGAGATGCTGGTTTTGGGATGATCCAAAAGTTTTACCGCGGCATCCGCCACTTCGCTCAAGTTATGGGGAGGAATGCTTGTCGCCATGCCGACTGCTATACCCATACCGCCGTTCACGAGCAAGTTGGGAAATTTAGACGGCAAAACCTTCGGCTCCTCGCGGCTTGAATCATAGTTTGGCTGCCACTCCACAGTTTCTTTTTCTATGTCTCCCAAAAGTTCCTCGGCAATTTTAGAGAGGCGGCACTCTGTATTGTGATTAATAAAACCATTCGCAATAAAGGAATGACATTCACTATCCACCCTGATTGAATAAACTTTTTGGACCCCCGTTTTTTCAATGCTGGCCACAGGATCAAAAAGATAATTATTGCCGAGAAAAGATCTGAATAGGGGTTCAAGATTTAAGCCAGTCGTGGCTTGCACCGCAAGCGCTACCCTACCCCCGTTTTTCTCCAAATAATGATACCGATCAAAGTTATTTTTGAGAATAAACTGCCTATCGGCGCTTCTTGGCATGGCAACAAATGTTCTTACATAGCCAGTTAGATAAGGAATAAAATCTGTCGGGGCGGCAAACTTTAAATAATGTCCTAGAACGTTTTTTAACCTATTATTTTTGCGCGCAGAAACAAATCCTATATTTTCAGCAAATACTAAATAATTTTTTCTTCCACGGATGTATAATTTATGGTTATTTCTGTAAGAATCGAACCTTTTGGTGGCGGCAATGCCAAATTTTAACAACAAAACCTGTAGCTCATCAGTTAGTTTTTTACTTATGGAACAGCTACTAAGCTCAATCATTTTGTCAGAGTTTGATATTGAGCCGTCTCCCTCAAAATAAGCCCTAATAAAACTCGCCGCTACATTTTTAGGGGACTGCAAAATTGGTTCCGGGATTGTTTTAAATGCTGAAGTGGCGATATTGAGACCGAGATTGTGTAAAAATGAAACCACACAAAGAGAATGAATTTCTAAGCGACAATATTCTTTCTTCCCATAAGATGAGGGCTGTTTAATAAATTTATGAATTCTGCAGTCTGGGAAAACTTTTGCCCACCTTTTTTCGAATTCAGCAACAAATTCTAGGTCGCTATTGCAAAACTCAATTTTCTTTCTGCTGGTAGTCCCCTCTGCTATAATGGCGCCGATTATAAAAGCTAGATTCTCATCAAGGCGCGCCGGCATTTTTTTTCTTTCAGTTCTATTATGCAGGCCAGTTGGATAAAATTTATCTAAAGCAACTTCTTTTTCCGGCCACAAAACATCGCTTGAACGATCCAGAACCGCTATGTCGCCAGCAGTAAGCTGTTCAAGAGTTTTCCATTGAAATGTTGGTTTTCCACTCCCATTTTTATTTAAAGTTAGCAAAGGATGATTATATGATCCTTCTATTTGATGGCCGCGGCTCGTTGTTACTTTTAAAGTAGGATGCTCTCCACTATCAAACCATTTGCTGGCTTTGTGGATTTTTTTCTCCCTAGAAAGGATTTTAATATTTATGTCCTGCTCAAAATTATCAGTTTTACCCGGCATGTCTTTAATTTTTTGCAGGCCATTTTCCGTAACAACTAAAGTATCGCCCGTAACGCAATAGCGCATCGCCGCCGCAGAATCCCCGTCGACCGAGTTGTGTACGAAAATGCCCGCCCCCAAAGAAAAGTTGTGCGAACCAGAGACCGTAAGATCGTAAACGTCTTCTTTCTCTGATAATTTTTCGATTTTAGTAACGCGGTGGTTATTTCTAATTTCATATCTAATCAAATTTGATATGTTTAATCTATCAGTTTTTTCGGACAACTTTTCATAAAGCGGCATTAATGAATCTTGTGGCGTTAAATACTGAGCTTCTTTATAATTCCCATCTCTTAACATAAAGCGATGGTCTGGGGTGCATTTTATCTCGATGCCATTATCAAGTGTAACTCTAATAAGCTCGGCGTCACCTCTTGTAACTCTTGGTTTTTCTATTTTTGCCACCGATATTAACCCTAAACTATTGACCGTGTATGTATAGTTGGTTTTTCCTCGAGCATCTTCTTCAATGAGTTTTCCAAAGCTCAAGTTCCGCCCATCTGCAAGTTTTACTTCGGTATCCTTGGTAAAACATCCCCAGTTACCCTGCCCCTCGATTAGCGGGTAGCGCATGGAAAAGGGTTGCGCTAATCGCACCATTGCGTCATACACGGATGAGTCGCCGTGCGGATGATACGCGCCGAGGACGGATCCAACGACATTCGCAGATTTTCTGAATTTAGCTCCATGCGTAAGCCCCATGTCCCACATGGCCCACAAAATTCTTCTGTGTACCGGCTTCAAGCCATCGCGGACATCCGGCAAGGCGCGCGAAACTATGACCGACATCGCGTAATCAAGATAAGACTCCTTGAGTTCAGTGGTTATTTCGCGTGGTTCCGCTTTGGATACTATTTTATTTTCATTTTTATTTTCCCTCATATAATATCAGCGAATCGCTAATCAGTTTATTGGCTCGCGGCTACTTTATTATGATCTCATTCTCTCTATTTAATATGCCCGCTATAAATTCCGAAAAATTTTTGGAAATAGCGCTTGCGTTATTTTTGAAATTGGCAAAAAGAAGGCCGGCCTGCGCGCTAGACTCTTGGGTTCCGGTTTGCTTTTCTTTAATGGCAATAGCGGGCTCCCCAATCTTCGCTATTGTGAGGTTCAGATATACCACCCAAAGCGCAACAACCAGAGCCATCGAAACGCCGCTTAGCAAAAAAACCCAAACCTTCTTCATGGATTCGTCTTGTTCTTGTAAATAAGTTATAAATTTTCCAATTCTGTTCATTGTCTAAGTTAAACTTAATATCAATCCCTCACTCAAGAAGGAGCATTTTCCGCTTCTTCTCAAAATTCATTTTATCTTAATAATTTATTGTTGGTAATTAATATTACGATTTCCAGAACCGACCCAAACTCCTTCTTGAGTGAGGGATTTTTGATTTTTACATTTTAATTTTTAACTTTTTAAGCATACCGCCCGCATCTTCTCCCCCATCTCCAAAATATCCTTTTTTTTCAGGGTTAATTTATCAGAAATTTCGCTCTTGCCGCCCATTTCTTCCAAAAAATCTTTTGTTGCCTTTGTGGGGTACGGAATTACGATATTGGGCTTTACCTGTTTTACTATTTTTAGCGCCGACTTTTCATCCAAATAACCTTTCCCGACGGGCAGGAAAATTATCTCCAAATTCCCCAGTTTTTCAATCAGATCCGGTTCGGGATTCGCGTCAATTTTCCCAAAAAAACCGAGAGCTATGTTTTCCATGACGACTTCAAAAATTGTTTTAATCCCCGCCTTTTTGTCGTAGCTCGCCTGCGTGCCTCTTATGGAAATGCCATTGATTTCATATTCTCCGGCCCCGACGATCAAATCCTTTTCGGTTTTATTATAAGGAAGCGCCAGATTGGTTTTGATAGTTACATCGGATTTAAACTTTTCGCTCACCGGGTCAACCACCAAACTTAAATTGCCGCTTTGTATTCTAAAACAAGTTTCGTCGTGATAAGTTATGACCATCGTGTTTAACCGTTGTACACGTTCTAATCGTTGTAACCGTTGGCACCCAATATGCGGGTCGTTTAGAACGAATTGAACGCTATAACGACTATAACGTTACGCTACTCTATGGTAGCGCAAAAGCGCTTGCTTTTCAACCCAAAATTAACTATATTAATGGAATTCCTAAACATTATTATTAAACTCAGATAGGCAACTAGGAATGTGCTTATTTAAATAATTGCAAAATGACTAATAACGATAAAACAACCACTCTGGCTGAAATGATTAAGAGTGAGGCCGGCTCATTGAAGTTCCCTCGTGAAGGCGAACTCACAGAGGCCGTTTTGATAGAGAAAGCTCCGCGCGAGGCCTATTTTGATTTGGGCGCTTTCGGCACTGGTATGGTTTTCGGGCTGGAATATCTTAACGCCAAGGATGTTCTCAAGAACTTGAAAGTCGGAGACAAAGTTAGTGCCAAAATTATTGCCTTGGACGGCGAAGGCGGTTATGTGGAGTTATCTCTTGGCGCCGCCGAGCAGGAAAAAGTTTGGGATACGGTGCGCGAACTTGCAAAATCCGGGGAGGTTATTGCCGTGAAAATTTCAGGGGCAAATAGCGGCGGCTTGATGGCTTTGATTAACGAACTTAAGGCTTTTTTACCGGTTTCCCAGCTCTCTAACGAACACTATCCGAGAATTTCAGCCGAAGCCAATCAGAATCAAAAAGAGGGTATATTAAAAGAGCTGAAGAAATTTGTCGGTGAGGAGTTAAAGGTAAAAGTGATTGACGCGAACCCCAGAACGCAGAAACTTATTATTTCCGAGCGCGAGATAACCGACGCTAACGTTAAGGAGCTTCTAAAGAAATACGAAGTTGGCCAGGTGGTCACGGGCATGGTTTCCGGAGTCGCCGACTTTGGCGCTTTCGTAAAATTTATTGATGATCCGGAGGTGGAGGGGCTTATCCATATTTCGGAATTGGCTCATCGCTTAATAGATAATCCCAAAGAAGTAGTCAAGGTTGATGAAGTTTATAAGGTAAAGATTATTGATATAAAGGAAGGAAGGGTGTTTTTATCTCTTAAGGCGCTCCAGCCGGATCCCTGGGCGACGGTTGCCGAGAGGTTTAAAGAGGGCGAAGAAGTAAAAGGAACGGTTAAAAAATTCAACCCCTATGGAGCGTTTATTGATTTAACGGGCGATATTCAGGGCCTAATACACGTTTCTGAATTCGGCGGCACCGACGAAATGAAGGCCGCAATAGAGCTTGGCAAAGAATATGGGTTTATAATCTCCTCGCTTAAACCGGAAGAGAAAAGAATATTATTGAAGATGAAAAAGTAAGCTGGGTTTGGGGTGTGGGGTATGGGGTATAGTAAAAAATAATATGCTTAGCTCCTATAAAGAACTTAGAGTATGGTCAAGAAGTGTTGATCTTGTAATAGAAATTTACAAACTTACTAAAAGTTTTCCGCGTGAAGAGATATATGGCATTACTTCGCAAATGAGACGTGCCGCCGTTGCCATTCCATCAAATATAGCTGAAGGTTACAACCGCGGTCACTTAAAAGAATACATTCAATTTTTAAGGATAGCATTAGCATCTGCTACCGAGCTGGAAACGCAACTTATTGTTTCGGAGAAGTTAAGATATTTAAGTGATCCGGATTTTAAGCGCATTGAATCTATAACCATAGAAGTTATGAAAATGTTGCGTAAACTTTTGATAAAGCTATGCCCTAAGCCCTAAAACTATACCCCAAACCCTATACCCCATACCCTGCAAGAGGCGCCAATGGCGCCTCTTGCATTTATTTCGATTCTATGATATAATGTCCGCAAGTACATTAACATTCTTCGCTTGTTGTTTGGTCCCCTAAGGCATGGTGCTTTGGGTTGGCTTACAAAAAAGGAAGAATTAACCCCACGTAAGTGGGCGAAGCAGTCAAGGCAAAAGGAGGCCAAGGATATGGCAAAGAGGGAAAGACGTAGCCAAAGGAGCACGGATGCCAATTTCGGCGGCGACGTGGTAAAGGAGAGGGCCATGGAGCGATTGGAGAAAACGGGGACCATCGTGGGCGTTCACGTCCACTTCGGTTCCGAGGAGATCGTGAAGGCCTGGCAGTCCGGAGTCAACGGACACGCCAGCATCAAGGCGCTCGCCGTGAACATCGGCTTGCGCATCGAGGCCGGCACGATGCAGCCCGGGCATCGATGCGGCGAGTGCGGAGATTACACTCCCGGCGACATCACGTCGCTCGAGATGCTGAAGTCGCTCGTCGAGGACGCAGTCGAACACAACCGAACGCGACCGATCTTCGCCAAGGAGGCCGGAAAGGCGCTCTCCGACGCGAGCTACGAGGTCGAGTACCAGGCGGGGAGGAACGAACGGCTGGACTTCTCGGATCTCCGGGCGCGGGTCGAGGCCGTGAAGAAGCAGTTCCTCGCGCTCACTTTCGGCGTTGAGGGCGACCAGGACTGCCGCGCGGTCTACGTGGAGTCCGAGGCGGTTTACGAGGAGGCCCTGGGCCGAGTCGTGAATCACCTCTCCGAGGTGAACGTCGAGCTCGCCGAGTCGCTCGGGAGCGAGATGGTCGGGAAGGTGGAGGCGGAGGTCGCGAAGGCGAAGGCTCTGCCGGAACTCCGACAGCAGGTCGGCAAGCTCTCCGGTGATCGGGCGAACCTGCGCAAGGCAGGAGCCAAGTACCGGGAGCAGATCGCAAACGAGCGACAGAGCCAGGAGTCTCGGCAGTTCACGCCGAGGACCCCTCGCGGTCACCGGGGTGGTGACGAGCGCTCATCTTTCAGTCGGGCGCGCGACGGGCGACGCTGGTAAGGTAGTACTGGGGCAGAGCTCTCTGGATAACTCCGGAGGGCCTGCCCCTTTTTTCTAATTTCTTACTTAGTAAGAAATTAGATCCTGAGCGAAGTCGAATGACTACCATTGGTAAGATTGGTGCGCGGGCAAAAAGAGAATTCACAAGTTCAAACTAAGTTAGTTGTTATATGCCTGCCCCGTCAAAAACCAAAGGTTTTGATTCGGGGTTAGGTGTCAGATGTAGTTAAAACGTAGTTTTAACTTGTGAGTTCTTTACAAATTGAATAGTTGTTGATGTGGAGTGACCCTCCTTCGCATAAAGCTGTGGAGGGCAAGGGAGGAGTAGGAGGAGCAGTTTAACTTTCTGCGAAAGCAGAAAAACCCCTCTGCGCGCAAAGCAGTGGAGGGCGAGAGAAAGGAAAGGAGAAGAGGAAAGGAAATGCGCTACAACAGGGAGAAGAGCTGGGTGCATCTACCAAAGGTAAATTTCCCAACTCCAGACCCGAAAGACGACTTTCGCACTTATGAGCGAGTTTCTGACTCGCTTCGCGGTGTGCATGGTCTTCTGGAGGAATACCGGTCGAATGAGGGCCGGGTAGGGCACGCGATCAAAAATACCGTGATGCGACTCACAAAGGCCGCCGTTGCCTATGAGGTCCGCGGAAATCCTGGTGACGTAGAGTGCGCAGCAGAATATCGCGCCGAGTCGCGTCGCATAGTGGGAGAGTATCACTGTCTTTCTCTCCCGGATGAACTTGCTGCAGTTTGCGCCGATGGCCGCACGCACCCGGTTGCCGGCTACAAGCGTGACCGTTTTTCTGACATGATGTATCAGGAAATCGTGGAGTCCGAGCTTCACGTGCCGTTTTGGCTGGTCATTATCGGAGAGCTCAATGAAGTTCCCGAACTCCCGACGGTAAGCAAACTTGATGCGCCAGTCCAGTCGATTCTGGGAGCCTGGGTTGATCTGGTGAGTGAGCTTGCAAAGGGAGTTGACGCAGTCTCGGGCGGCAAGAAGGATGCCGCAACAGGCGAGAGAATAGACCTTTTCGGTCGTTACCTCAAGATAGCTGGGTCAATCCAGCTATGCCTCCATGATTTTAAGGGCTTTACCCCTGCAGTGGTCAACAACTCCTTTGGCCGGGGTCAGGGCTTCAAGGACAAGCTTTACCGGCAGGTTGACGGAACTATCAGCCGCGTGAACAACCGGTATGAGGAGAAGTTGGACGCCAGGCAGGGCCGCGAGGAAATGTTGAGTGAGCTTCTGCCTGGGAGGAAGTAGGACGGCCCAAACGCCCGCTTCGGTGTTCGCGAAAGCGAACACTGAAGCGGGTTTTTTGTTTGTGGCTTTTATTCTACCTCCGCAATACTGTGGGCGTAAGCCCGTAGCACTTCATTTTATCGCCTGAGCTTGTCGAAGGCATACAATGATTGTTAATCTTTTAGAATGGATTGGAAATGGTATGTATATATTGTGCGTTGCATAGATAAATCAT
>JACOXY010000007.1 GCA_016182095.1 Candidatus Liptonbacteria bacterium | reverse complement strand
TGCTTTTCATCGCCGACTTTAACCCATTCCTAAAAGATTGGGAGCGGATACTTCTGCGGATTGTCCATGAGGAAGCGCAGTATTTCATCCCGCAGATTGAAACTAAGATTATGAACGAAGGTTGGGCGAGCTTCTGGCATAGGGAGATCCTTAACTCATTAAACCTTCCCCAAGATCTGCATCTGGAATTTTTGGTGCGGCATAATCAGGTGGCGCGTCCCATTCACGGTGGCCTAAACCCATATCATCTTGGGCTCAAGACTTGGGATGACATACGTCATCGTTATGACGAGGCCAAGATCGGGAAAATCTGCGATGATCATAGCGAAGACTATGATCGGAACGGTGCTCCGGGAGACCTTGGGAAACTATCTGGGCTTGAAAAGGTCTTTGAAGTGCGTTTGGTGGAGAGAGACTCCTCTTTTATAAGAAGGTTCCTTACGGAACATCTGATAAGGGAGCTTGATCTTTTTGAATATAAGCCAAAGGACAAAGATCTTGTTATATCAAATGTTGCCGATAGCGGGGGGTGGAAGGAAGTCAAGGAGACATTAATGAATAATGTTGGCATGAAATCGGTGCCGGTGATAAAAGTAACAGAATGCGATATGGCGGCGAATAGATCTCTGCGGATTCTGCACGATCACGATGGCCGTGATTTGCATCTTGAATACGCAGAGAAGACAATGGGCTATCTCTACGGCTTGTGGGGAGCGCCGGTCTCGATTGAAACCGAGCTTGGAGGCAACAAAACGCTGTTGAATTTTGATGATAAGGGATTTAGCACTAAATTACTTAAGTAACTACAGAACCTAAAAAACTAAGCAAGCGGCATCATGGTGCCGCTTTTTTTGTGGCTTGCCCCAACATAGCTTCGTCAAATGTAAAATGTAAATATCAAAGATTAAAATTATGGAGTTCGCCTTACGCCACCGCTAAAGCTTAGGCGGCACGCGGTCGGCGAATAATCCTAAATTTTGCATTTTGATTTTTCATTTTTAAATTATTTTTTTACCTGGTATACTAAATACAGAAGTTTGAAACGTGGACGAGGGGAGTTTTCACGTGACAACCATAAGGCAATTTTTAGGAAGCAGAGATATACAGCAGATAGCCCTTCATTTGGTTTTTCCATCAAGCAATATAGTTGTTGTCTCCGCGGTGGACGCCGAAGAAAGATGGCCATTGGTTGTTGAGGGACCGGAGCATCATATTAATTTTCTGAAACCGCTTATGCTAAAGATGGTGAAAATGAGCCCAATGCCTGGCGAAGAGGGGAGCTGGGCTGGCGTGGACCACAAGAACTCCAATAGATTAGACCTATTTTACAAATACGGCGCGTCTATAAAGGATCGCATAGAACTTCTGCAGGGCAAGTTCCGTTATGATGTCGTTAAGTATGCCGATCTTAGAATTTCAGAAATTTCGGTTTTGGAGATTATACGCGACGACGAGCAAATTTTTGAAGAGCGCATAACGCTTCCCAGGGGTTTCAAAAACGGCTCTATCATGTTGCCCGCCCTGTGGCTCCATTAATTGCCGCGCCTGCCTTGGCGCGGTTTTTGATTTAAAAATTCAGCTATAAGTTGCTCGGCTTCATTTTCTGATTTAATCCATTTTATTTCTTTATCTCTTTTAAACCAGGTCATTTGGCGCCTTGCGTAGCGCCAATTTTCTTGTCTTAATTTCTGGATGAGCTCTGGTTTGCTCGTTCTATTTTTTAAATAGAAATAAGAGAGGGAATAATTAAATCCCAGCTCTTTTATTCTTTTTTGAGATATTTGCTTGCTAATTTTTCTTGTTTCCTCTTCGAGCCCCTCTTTTATCCAGGTATTCACGCGCTTCTCAATTCTTTTCTTGAGTTCTGCCTGATTTTTCTTAATACCGATTTTTAAAACATTAAATTGTGAGATTTTCTGCGGCATATTCTGTATTTTTTGTTTGGTCTCAAGAACAATCTCCAGTGCGCGCACAAGCCTTCTGGGATTATTGCGGTCAATGTTTTTTGCTCTTTTTGGATCAAGCTTGCGGAGTTTACGGAAAAGTTCCGCGGTGCTTTTTTTCTCAAGCACCCCCCTTAGTTTCCGGTTAATTTCCACATGCGGTAATTTATAGTTGTAGATCAGAGAATCAATATATAAACCCGTTCCGCCGCAGATTATCGGAATTTTTCCGCGTCGCACAATGTTTGTGACGGCGCGCGCCGCGCGTTTTTGGTAATCCACGGCCGTAAATTGCTTTTTAAGCGACACAACACTCAAGAGGTAATGGGGGACGCCGCCCATCTCTTTTTTTGTTATCTTTCCGGTTCCGATATTCAGGCCGCGGTAAATCTGCCGCGAGTCGGCAGAAATAATCTCCGCGCCGTTCCAGCCAAAGGCTGGTCCGCCTCTGGCGGAAATTTTTTTCGCAAGCTTCACAGCCAGCTTGGATTTTCCTGTTGCCGTGGGGCCCAAAACAACTATCATTTTTTGCTTTTGCATGTACAATATGGTATCATAAAATTATGGGAGAAAAAATGTTTTCTAAAAAAGAGAAACCCAAAGAAACAACTCTGAAAGAAAAAGTTGAAAAAGCGCGCAAAGACCAGGCGGCCATGACCGATGCCGGTCGAGAGGCAGAGCGAGGCGGCTACATGGAAGAATTAAAAATAGGCGTTGCAAAACTTACGCCTGAAGAGCAGGAAGCCCACCGAAAGAGCGAAGAGCGGGCGAAGAAGTTGCGTGAACGAACCAACTGATAAAACAAAGTTTTATCAAATTTCGTTACGAAAATAATTGTGCGAAAGGTCTAATCTAAAAAGCCGCTTAGCGGCTTTTTAGATTATTTTGTCCCTTGCCTCCTTTAGAATTTTCTGAAGTAGGGCATCTGACTTTATTTCTCCCTCATCCCCGTGGGTACGGTGCCGCACTGCAACTGTCCCGCCTTGTTTTTCTTTATCACCAACCACCAAGATATAGGGAATTTTCTGGAGCTGCGCTTCGCGGATTCTTTTTCCTAAAGTTTCGTTTGATTCTGTGAGTTCCGCGCGTATCCCGGCGCCCTTTAATTCCTCAAAAAGTTTTTTAGCATAATCCTGGTGTTTTTCTGAAATTGCCAGCACGCGCGCTTGTATGGGCGCGAGCCAAAGCGGGAAGGCCCCCGCGAAGTGTTCAATCAATATTCCCATAAATCGTTCGGTTGAACCCAAAATTGCCCGGTGTATAACGACGGGTTGTTTTTCCATACCGTCGGAATCAATATATTTTAGTTTAAATCGTGCTGGTAGGTTCATATCAAGCTGTATCGTTGAGAGTTGCCACTCGCGCCCTAAAACATCTTTGAATATGAAATCAAGTTTCGGTCCATAAAATGCGGCTTCGCCAACATCGACTTGATGTTTCCATCCGCGGTTTTTAATAACCCTCATTAACGTTTCTTCTGATAATTTCCAGATCTTGGGATCTCCGATGTATTTTTCTTTTTCTTTCGGGTCATGTACCGAAACACCTACACGAAAATCCTTAAAACCAAAAGCATTATATACCTCCTGAATCATATCGAGCATCAGATTAATCTCTGTTTCAATCTGGTCGGGCATGGCAAAGACGTGGCAATCGTCCTGTGTTAATGAGCGAACACGAGTCAGTCCTGAAAGTTCACCACTTTTCTCACGCCTATACACCGTTGTGGTAGAGGTGTATCTGATTGGTAATTCTTTGTATGAATGAGGAATGCTTGCATAAAGCATCATGAAATGTGGACAGTTCATTGGCTTCAGAAAGTAATCCGCCTCATTTTTCAATTTCATGGGCGGGAACATGGTGTCGTATTTATCCAGGTGCCCCGAAATTTTATAGAGTTCGCCTTTAGTAATATGTGGAATCCAAATCGGAAGATAGCCGCGTTTTTCCTGAATTTCAATAATGAAGTTTTCTAATATACGTCTTAAGATGGCGCCTTTGGGATAAAACAGGGGAAGGCCGGGTCCGACCTCTTCGCTCATAGTATACAGCTGTAATTCTTTCCCCAGTTTTCGGTGGTCGCGCTTTTCCGCTTCCGCGCGCATTTTGAGATAGGTATCAAGTTCCTCTTTTGTCGCAAACGCTACGCCGTAAATGCGCTGGAGCTGGGGGTTCACATCGCTCCCCCGCCAGTAGGCGCCTGCGATATGCGTCAGCTTAAAGGCGTCAGGATTTATTTCCAAAGTATTCTCCACATGGCCTCCACGGCAGAGATCGTGAAAAATTTCACCGGTTTTGTAGAGCGTAAGCTGTTTCTTCTCTTTCGCGAATTCTTTAATGAGCTCTAGCTTGAATTTTTGGTTCTTGAACACTGTTTTCGCTTTTGCCGGAGTAAGTTTTTCTCCGGAAAAAACAAGCCTCCCACCTATCATTTTTTTCATATCACGCTCAAAATCCTTCAGGTCTTCTGGCGTAAATCCATCAGGCGCCAAAAAATCGTAATAAAAGCCGTTTTCTATCGTCGGCCCAATACCTAATTTTGTTTTTGGATATTTCTTTAAAACCGCAGCCGCTAGAAGGTGGGCTAAAGAATGCCTTATATTTTCTAAATTAGCATTTTCTGCCATGAGTGTATTATAACAAAGACTTTTAAATTTGCTATAATTATAAACATGGTTAAGCTACTTGTTTTGGGCGGTTTTATATATGCCATCTATCTGAATTATTCTGGGGTGTGTGAAGTAAGTGAAACTCTCGGGTGCGTTGATTCAAACGAAACCCTGCTTATTGCCTTTGGGCTCTACCTTGTCTTTGGATTTTTATTTTTTGTAAAGAGGAGGTTTAAACTCTGGAATCACAAGATGCATTATCACAGCAAGAAGCTAAAGTTCGGCTTTATTTCAATATTATTTCTTATGGTCGGGCTTGCGATAATGGTCATGTTCGGGATGAAGTTTGTGGGGGTATAGCGACACGCCCATAATAAATTTGCCGAACTTTTTGATTAATCTGGAAATGCGCCACTGCACCGAGCCATTTATTGGATTTTTAAGCGGTATCGCGAGTTTGGGGAAGAGTTTATGAAGATCGCCATCTGCTAATCTTTCTACAAAACCCGGAGTTATCAACATATCTAATTCTTTCCACAGCTCCCAATTAAGCATGTCTTCACCCTCATACATTCCACGAACTAGCGCTCTCCATGCTGAATCCTCCGAAACGTGAGTCTCATAAGCCAATCTTTTTGAAAAAGTTTCAATAAATTTAATGGCCACAGTATAAGGTAATTCTTCCGGAATTTCTTTTTGCATTTTTTCAAATTTTTTAACCACCCCCGTACCCTCCCCGAAGCTTGCGATGTATAATTTCAACACCTCCCTGGCCAATTTTTCAGTTACGCCCTCATTGAATAATTGGAATAGCGAATTTCTTTTGCTTGGAGCGCCGGAGCTTTCTTGTTCTCTGGTGGAGGAATGATAACCAGTCAAAGTTTTTATTTTTATTGGGAAATCGTTTATATTATCACTTCCACTGCACATAACCTTAGAGGTGGCGTGGGTTTCTTCGTGACAAAGAGTAGAAAGAAGCAGCAAATTTTCTGGCGCACCAAGATCTTCTGCGATTTTTGCGATACGGCTCGCGCTGATACCGATTATGTTTTTGTCTGGGAAATAACATCCAGCAGAAGTCCAGTCGGGTACTAACGGAGAAATTCTCTCCCTCTCCAAAAAATTTAAAGTTTTCGGATCGATGCCGGATTTCTCTGCAATCTTCTGGAAAATGCTTTTAAGCAGACCAAAATCAATATTTGCCAGAAACTCTTGTAACTCCGGATCTTTGGGTGCATTTTCTACCATCTGGAGCCTTGCCCTCTCTTCGGCTCTCTCAACATCCTCTTTCTTTCTCGGATTTCCTAACTGATCAAAAATTTCGCGGCTTTTTTCCATGGAAAAAATTTAAATTATAGCTCAACCGCCGTTTCGCAGATAAGTTTTGGATCCCCATTTCTAACGTCCACTCTGCCGGTAATGAGTACCGCGTTATTTTCTTTCCAAACGCTCATGTCTTTAGCTAGGACGCTCGCAAAGACCACCATCTCTATTTCATCCGAAAAATCTTCCAGTTTGGCGAAAAGCATCGGACGGCCGCTCTTGTCGTTTATTTTCTTAATGCCCGCGATTAACCCCGCGGTGTTGAATTTAATATTTGAGTTTTTTACCAATAACAAATCTTTAATGGCCCTTGCTTTTTGCGCGGCAATTTTTTCCTTATGCTGGTTTAGCGGATGATCAGACACGTAAAGACCCATCAGCTCCTTTTCCCAGACCAACATCTCTTTTGATCCGGCCCCCCCCGCGGGATTTAATCTAAGCTTTATTTGGGGCATTGTATCCCCGAATAAAGAACTTGAGGCGCTTTGCGCGGAACTTCGCACTCCAGATGTGAATTTTAATATCTCGTCAATATTTTGCAGACCCCGGTTTCTTTCAATATCAAGCAAATCAAAAACCCCGCACTTCAAAAGAGATTCCAGAGATTTTTTATTCAAATCCTTATGTTTCACTCGCGATAAGAAATCGGTGAAATTTTTGAAAGGTCCGCCGCGAGCGCGTTCTTCTGTGATGGCGTCCACAATATTCCCGCCTACATTTTTGATTGCCAAAAGTCCGAAGCGGATATCTTTCCCGTCCGGCATGAAGTCTCTGAAGCTAGAATTTATCTCTGGCGGCAAGACTTTTATGCCGATCTTCGCCGCTTCGTTCACTAGAAAAGAGATTCTATCAACATCGTCCTTGTCGGCATTCAAAAGAGAGGCCATGAATTCAACGGGATAATGCGCCTTTAAATAGGCGGTTTGATAACCAATCAAGGCGTAACAGGCGGCATGACTCCTGTTGAATCCATAGCGAGCGAATGGCGGGAATAATTCCCAAATTGCCGCCGCAGTATTTGCTCCTATTCCGTTTTTTAGCATACCGCCGATAAGCTTCTCTTTCTGTTGATCCAAAAGCGATTTAATTTTTTTGCCGATTGCTTTGCGCAGAGTGTCCGCTTCGGCAAGCGTAAAGCCGGCTAGATCTCTGGCTATTCTCATCATTTGCTCCTGGTAAACTCCGATGCCGTAAGTATTTTTTAGGATTGGCTCCAGTTTGGGATGAAGGTAAGAAACTTTTTCTTGCCCAAATTTTCTTTTTATGTAACTTGGTATAAGCTCCATGGGCCCCGGGCGGTAGAGCGAGACTAAAGCAATCAGGTCTTCGAGCTCGGTTGGTCTTAATTCTTTCATGTAGCGGCGCATTCCCGCACTCTCAAACTGGAATACTCCAGTTGTCTCTCCGTGCTGTAAAAATTCATAAGTTTTTTGATCATCTAGCGGAATTTGTGAAATATTGATATTCTCATCGCGCAATTCTTTTACCAGGCGCAGCGCATCTTCAATAATCGTCAGGTTCTTCAGTCCCAAAAAATCCATCTTCAATAGGCCCAGGTCTTCAATCGCGTGCATTTCAAATTGGGTGATAATTGAGGTCTGGTCTTGCGGGGAGAGCTGTAGCGGCACAACGTCTATCAGGGGATCCTTGGAGATCACAACTCCACAGGCGTGGACAGAAGCGTGCCTGGCCACGCCCTCCAGTTTTTTGGCTGCGTCAATGATTCTTCTCGCATCCGGATTTGATTGATAAATTTTGTTTAAGTCCTCAATTTTTTCCATCGGGTCCTTTCCGCCAAAGGCGGATCCGCCTCCGGCGGAGAATTTGAAATTAAATGGGATGAGCTTGGCGATTTGGTCGCAAAGAGAGTATGGCATCCCTAAAGCGCGACCGGCATCTCTCACGGCGGCTCTCGCCGCCATAGTTCCAAAGGTAATGATTTGCGCTACCTTATCCTCTCCGTATTTCTGCTTAACATAATTCAATACCTCGTCCCGCCTGCGGTCGGTAAAATCTATATCTATGTCCGGCATCTGGACCCTTTCCGGATTTAAGAATCTTTCAAAAAGAAGATCGTATTTTAACGGGTCAATATCGGTGATCCCCAAAACATAAGAAACTAAACTTCCTGCCGCCGACCCCCTGCCGGGCCCGACCACAATGCCATAATTTTTTGCCCAGTTTATAAAATCTTGTACAATCAAGAAGTAGTTAGCAAAATGCATGCTGTCAATAACCGTAAGCTCATACTGAATCCGGTCGCTCACTTGCCCTGTAGCGCCGTTAGGATAGCGGAATTTCAGCCGCTCCGCCACAACTTCCTTTAGATATTCCATTGCATTTTTGCCTGCAGTGAGCGTAGCCGAACTGCCTTCTGGCATAATATATGAAGGGAGGCGAATTTTACCGAATTCAATCTCCACGTTACAGCGATCGGCTATTTTTGCCGTGCTTTCTATTGCCTGCGGCAAATCGCGGAAAAGTTCCGCCATTTCCTCCGGACTTCGGAGAGAGAAGTCGTCATCTCTTAGGGTTAGTCGGTCGTCATCAGTCAGTTTATTGCCGGTTTGTACGGCGAGGAGTATGTCGTGATATTCCGCGTCTTCTTTTTTCAGGTAGTGGCTGTCTTGCGTTGCACAGAGCGGCACCCTCGTTTTAGAGGAAAGTTTTATAAGCTCATTATTGACTTTTATTGTTTCTTTTATGGATGGATGATGCCCAATCTCTAAAAAGAAATTATCTTTGCCGAAGATATTAAGATATTCGTTAAGTGTCTGTTCAGCTTCTTCAGTCCTGTCCGCGAGTATAAGGCGCGGTATTTCTCCTGTTATGCATCCTGAAAGCGCGATTAATCCTTCGTGATGCTCGCGAAGAAGTTCTTTATCAATGCGCGGCTTATAATAAAATCCTTCCAGGTGCCCCTTGGTTGCCAGTTTTATAAGATTTTGCCAACCGGTGTTATTTTCGGCAAGAAGTATTAAATGATAATAGGGCAGTCTGCCCCGTAATGCCTCATTTGCTAAAGCGTTTTGCGCAGCCTGTTCTTTGAGGCGTCGATTCCCCGGTGCCAAGTATGCTTCAATGCCTAAGATTGGCTTTATACCGGCTTTCTTTGCTTTTTGATAAAACTCTATCGCCCCATATAAATTTCCGTGATCGGTTATGGCAATGGAATCCATCTTTAATTCGCGAGCTCGCGCTATAAGGTCGTCTATTTTTGAAAGGCCGTCAAGCAGACTGTAATGGCTGTGATTGTGTAAATGTATAAAGCGCTGATTCATAATTTAATCCCATTATAGGCCAGTCTACTGATTGTGGCAACAAAAAAAACTCCAAGGCCACAGCCTTGGAGAATTTGTTTTTGCGATCCCTCACTCAAAAAGGAGTATTATTCGATTCTTCTTGGAATTCATAATAATTGGTTATTATTTTGAATAAGTTGCTATAGCAGTGATTGGTGTTTACAAACCCCACTCCTTCTTGAGTGAGGGATTAATCATTCTTTCTTTTCTGGCACGATAATAATCTGTGTTTCTTCCATATTGTCCACTGCCTCCATCACAATCTTAATCTTTTCATAAATATCTCCCTTTTTAAGCATCATCACGACTGTGTCTCCGGTGGAAAAATTAAGATGAAGATTTTCTACAAATTCTGCCGAATTCTTGATCTCTATATTTACGGACCCGGACTCATTCTGGAGGGCAATTATTTGGCTCCCAACTTTTACGCCTGCCTGCTCTGCTGCAGAACCCGGCAATGTGCCCGCTACTATAACGCCCTTTTCCGCGCCCTCAAGGCCAAGCTTTTCTATTTCGCCCGGTGTAAAATCATAGGTATTTAATATCGCCATATTCAGCGTGCCGTGCTTTATTTCGCCGCCCGCCTTGAGCAATGGGGAGAGTTTTTTGAAAATATTAATCGGAGAAACAAAACAAATGGGACTTCGGCTTATGGAAAGTGATTGGGTAAGCCCAACCACCTCGCCATTTTTATTCATGTGTATAAGCGGAGAACCGGAATCCCCGGGATTGCAGGTCATATCTACGGCAATTCTAAATGTTTGGGCGCCGGGCAGATATTCGCGCTCTTTCATAATTTCTCCACACCTCCAGTACCGTCTAAATGCCAGCGGGTTCCCCAATGAACAAAATCTTTCACTTGTCCCAGTTGTAACGCTCGAAGAATCACCGAGAGTAGCAAATCCTGGCGGTATATATGTTTTATCTTCAAAGGTTAAAATACCCCAATCAAACAAATAATCCCAACCGTGTTTTTTGACAACGACCGGATTCTCGCTACCATAGAACCAAACATAATATTTTTCACCCTCCTCGCCATCTCTTATAACGTGGCCATCGGTAAGTATGTAATAGTCCTCACCATCCCCAATGACTATTCCGGTTGCTTTACCAGCTTTTTCTTTCCCCCAAATTTTATCCCAAACACTGTCCCAAAAGCCCACGGGCTCCACATAATCCAAGCTTGGTATTTGGTCTTCATGTCTTATATAAACGACGTAATTCAGAGCTTCCTGGAAGATTTCTTGTTCGGTTTTTGCATTTACATAGTATGGCGTAAACATAACTGCTATCAACATAAACAATGCAGGAGCAAACGCAGGCAATTTTTTCACCAGCCCACCTTTTTTTGATTGATCTATTCTAATTGAACTATACTTATATTCAAGAAGCAAATTCAAAAATCAATCCATTCGACAGGCTCAGGATTGATGCTGAGCCAGGCCGAAGCATCAAAATGCAAAAATCAAAATTAAGGATATTTTATTTTTAATATATTTTTATGCGATATATTATCGGCATTGATGAAGTGGGTAGGGGCTCTTTGGCGGGACCGGTAACTGTCGCGGCATTGGCTTTGCTTGCAGGAGGCCCGACCTCCAAAATATCGCGCGCCCCAGTTTCTGGAGGTCGGACCTCAAAAAATTTGAAACTACGCGACTCAAAAAAGCTTTCTCCCAAACAGCGCGAAGTTTGGTTTGCGTATATCAAAAATCACCCTCAAATTTTTTATGTGACTGCCCACGTTCAGCCGAGCGTGATTGATAGAATAAATATAACAAAAGCGGCGAATCTTGCCGCAAGTCGAGCTCTTCATAAATTAGCCACTAGCCACTTGCCACCAGTAAATAAGAAAAAAACAAAAATTTTTCTTGACGGCGGTCTTTATGCCCGACCATTTCCGAAATTACTATTGGCTAATGGCTATTCGTTAAAAACTGTCATAAGGGGTGACGAAAAAATTCCCGCCATTGCCCTTGCCTCAATTGTTGCCAAGGTTACTCGTGATAAATTGATGAAACGTTTAAGTAAAAAATTCCCGAAATATGGCTTTGCTTTTCATAAAGGATATGGTACTAGGGCACATTTCGCGGCAGTAAAAAAATTTGGCCCAAGCTCCAAACACAGGTTGACATTTTTATAGATGGTTGCTATTATTACCCACAGTAGATTCCCCATACACAAGGAGTAGAGATGAGTAAGGACTTAGGAATTCCCAGTTCTAATCAGAGTCAGCGTGAGCAGATCGTGAAGAGTCACCTGGTAAGAGCGCTTCGTTTGGCCAAGGAGGCATGGGCAGAGGCCGAATTGCCCCCATTTGTTACGTGTTATGCTGTTGACGATACTGGCAGAATAGCTCTTGCCATACTCGCGGTGAAAGTTTACGGCGAGATCAAATAAAATGTTTGCGCCCGCCAAAGCTTAATAGCCGCGGCGGGTTTTTTTTATAGTAAATTGTTATATAAAGTACTTAGAAATTATATAGTCTAAGGATTTTCCGGTGAGAACGAAAAGGGAAATTTTTATTATGTATGGAACGCAAGGGGTGACGAAAAAATTCCCGCCATTGCCCTTGCCTCAATTGTTGCCAAGGTTACTCGCGACAGATTAATGAAGCGTTTAAGTAAAAAATTTCCCGACTATGGTCTTGATAAACATAAGGGATATGGAACCAGGTTGCATTTAACCGCAGTAAAGCAATTTGGGGCAAGTGGAAAGCACAGATTGACATTTTTATAGTTATAAGTTATAATGCTAAACAGCAAGATAGAGAAGGAGATAAGAGATGGGGAAATTTCTTCGAGCATTTTGTTCTATATGTCGGCGCTTCGTGAAGTTTGAGTACCATGTATCATATAACTTCGGGGACCCAAATCTCGGCATCCAGTTGGAATATTGGAAATGTAAAGATTGCGGCAATCGGGAAAACGATCTGCCGTCACAGAAGTAATTCTTGCTCCTTGCCCGCCAAAGCTTAATAGCCGCGGCGGGTTTTTTGTACATGAGGTTTTTTTGACTTTTTTAGTAAAAACTGATAGTATAAAATCATAAAAACAATCAAGCATAAAAACATTAAAACAAAAGCCGCTCTTGCCCACTTGTTTTCATGTTCTTGTGTTCTGGTGGTTTAATGATATATGGGGCGAGCCAGCCATCATTCAAAATCAAAAGTGGGACGCAGGCGGTCACATTTGGCGTTGAAACCAAAGAAGATTTTGGTTTGTAAAAATTGCGGAGGACCGAAATTTCCGCATCGGATTTGCGGTCAGTGCGGAAAGTAAATTAAAATTCAAAATGCAAAAATCAAAATTGATGAAGCTTAGAAAATTACCTTGTAATTTTCTAAGCAACCAGATTTTTTATTTTTGATCTTTAATTTTTGATATTGTCCTTATGGCAACTCGACATTTAGCAAGATCAGTAGTCCTGCAATCGCTCTATGAGTGGGATTTTTATGGCCAGAAACCGGAACTTGATCCGATCGTCGGAAGAAATATGGAAGAATTCGCGCCCGGTATTGACGAGCCGGATTTTGTCTGGCGCATTGTTCGCGGCGTACACGAACACCTAAAAGAATTGGATGAAATAATCGGCAAGGTCGCGCCCGATTGGCCCATAAAGCAAATATCGCTCATAGACAGAAACATATTGCGCATAGGCCTCTATGAGCTCTTATATGCCGATCCCAACGAAGTTCCGCCAAAAGTTGCCATAAATGAAGCCATTGAAATTGCAAAAAATTTCGGCGGCCCTAATTCCGGGAAATTCGTGAATGGCGTCATGGGAACGGTGTATAGGGAATTGGAGGCGCAAAAAAGTCAGCCATTGGGGTCTAGCCAATAGTTAATAAATTAAAAAACCAGCTAATAAGGTTTACGGTTTAGCTCCAAGTTTTTGGGCTATACCCTAAACCCTATTGGCTAATGACCAAAGTAATGTCCAAAGATCTCGCGAAGCTGGAAGAAAAAATAGGCATCAAATTTCAAAACAGCGATTTTTTAAAAGAAGCTCTTACCCATCGTTCTTACTTAAACGAAAATCCCAGTTGGCCGATCCGCCATAATGAGCGGCTAGAATATCTGGGCGACGCGGTTTTGGAGCTTGTAGTCACAGAAGAGCTTTTTAATAAATACCCGGATTTTGAAGAGGGCAAATTAACGCTGCTTCGAGCCGCCCTCGTAAATTATCAATTTCTTGCGAAAATAACCGAAGAATTTGATCTCTATAAATTTATATTCTTATCGCGCGGCGAGGCTAAAGATTCGGAGAAGGCGCGAGAGGTGATCTTGGCCAATGCCATCGAATCTCTGATAGGCGCCATATATATGGACCAAGGACTTCAGGCGGCGCGAGATTTTATAAATAAATTTATAACTTCCAAAGTCAGTGAAGTCGTTAAGGGCGGATCTTATAAGGATGCGAAAAGCCTGTTCCAGGAGATCGTACAAGAGAAACAAAAAGTTACCCCGATTTATAAGATTTTGGAAGAATATGGCCCCGACCATAAAAAGATTTTCAGATCGGGGGTTTTCGTTGGAGAGAAAAAAGTGGCGGAAGGAGAGGGAATGTCTAAGCAGGAGGCAGAGCTAAATGCGGCGAAAAATGCGTTAGAAAATACGAAGTGAAAAGTCAAAAATCAAAATGCAAAATTCCAATCAAAAATTCAAAAGTGACTTACGAGAGCGATGCTACAAGTTTAGCCTTGAAACAATCGCTTTGGCTGATGCCTTGCCTCAAAAACGCAGCGCTTGGGTTATCGCAGATCAATTAATAAGATCAGCTACTTCGATCGGCGCTAATATAGTTGAGGCTAAATCCTCAAGTTCACGTTTGGAATTTAAAAAGTTTTATGAGATATCTCTTAAAAGTGCCAACGAAACAAAATACTGGTTAGGTCTTTTAAAACACGCGAATTTATCTAAAGCCGAATCGGTTGATGTTTTGTTAAGAGAAGTAACAGAACTCGCGAATATGTTGGCTGTTGGGGTTATAAAATTAAAGCAGAAACTTTAAAGCTTTTTACTTTAAATTTTGACTTTTAAATTTTGAATTTTAATTTATGCTTAAAAAACTGGAACTATCGGGCTTTAAATCGTTTGCCGGCAAAACCTCTATTGATTTTGCGCACGGGATCACGGCGATTGTCGGGCCGAACGGTTCGGGCAAGTCAAATGTTATTGACGCCCTTCGCTGGCTTTTGGGAGAGCGAGACGCCAAGAATTTACGCGGCGGCAAGGTTGAGGACTTAATTTTTGCCGGCACTCCAAAAAAGCCGAGAGTGGGACTCGCGCAGGCATCGGTTCATTTTGACAATACCTCCTCTTTTTTCCCGGTGGAGTTTAACGAAATAGTGGTATCTCGCGAGGTTGATCGCGGCGGCAATTCAAAGTATTTTCTTAATAAATCGGAAGTCCGGCTTCGCGACTTGGTGGATTTTTTTGCCAAAGCCCGTCTTGGGGTTAAGGGTTTGATTGTGATAGGACAGGGTGAAAGCGATATGTTTTTGAAAGCCACTCCAATTGAACGCCGCGAGATGATGGAGGAAATTTTAGGCCTTCGCGAGTATCAGTTAAAAAAAGCGGAAGCGGAAAGAAAATTCAAGAATACTGAAGTTAATTTGACGCAGGTTCAGGGTTTAATTAAAGAACTTGCGCCGCATTTGCGGTCATTGAAACGGCAGACGGTAAAATGGGAAAAGAGATCGGAGATTCAGGAGGAGCTTAAAAAAATAGAAACAGAACTTTTTACTTTTAGGTTAGCGGAGATTAAGAGTAACTTTCTTAAAATTGACCCGCGAATCGCGGAGGTTGAAAAAGGGATGGGGCATGGGGAGCGCGAACTTAAAGCGTTAGAGGTGAATGTGGAAGCGACCGAAGGATATGATTCTAAATATCACGACGAGATGAAAAAGATCAAAGCCGACAGCCTCGCTCTTTCGCAGGAAAAATCAAAATTGGAAAAAGATCTGGGGCGGTTGGAGGCCCAGGTTGAATTTTTAGAAGAGAGGAAAACAGCTGGGGAGGAGATTGACGTGATGTCCGCGGTGCCGTTTATTCAAAAATTAAAATCTCGATTGGAGGCGCTTCTCTCATCCGATCTTGAGGTTGTAAAAAGCGCCCTTCGTGAAATTATTTTGGAAGTCAATGGATTATTTAGGGCGAGAAAAGAGTCAGGGCCCAATCTTGAAACCGTTCAAGCTCTTCACGGCAAACTTGTTGCTAAATTGGCCGTTATTAACCAGTCACTAGACGCTCTGCGCAAAAGAGAAAATGAGATTGCCGCCTCGCTTGAGGCGAGAAGCGGCGAATTCAAAAAAGCCTTAATGGCTCGGGAAGCCAAAAAAGATTTTATTAAGGAACTGGAGGTAGAAAGGAATAAAATACTTTTTGAGCGCGAAAGATGGAACTTAAAACTCCAGGACTTGGAGCTACAGGCAGCCCAGGCAGGATTTAAATTATTGCCCGAGCTTGTTGAAAACTTCCCAAAAGCTCAGCTCGCGAACCTCAACACCGCCGACCACGAACGCGCGATTTATAGGTTAAGGGGAGATCTTGCTTCAATGGGGGATGTTGATGAGGCCTTGATTAAAGAGGCGCAAGAAACCGAGGAGCGGCACACGTTTTTGACCGCCCAGCACTCCGATTTGTCGAGAGCTTTAGTTGATCTAACCAATCTTAAGCAGGGCCTGGAAGCAAAGATTAACACCGAATTCCAAGACGCGATGAAAAATATTAATAAAGAATTTCTAAAATACTTTGAGCTGATGTTTGGAGGCGGGCGAGCCAAGCTCGAAATCAAAAATCCTTACACGGCCGAGCCGTCAGGCTTTAGGCAAAAAGCAAAAATCAAAATTAAGGAGGGGGATTCTATAGAAGAAAACGCAGAGCAGGAAAATAAAGAAGACGAAGAGAAAGAACCAGAACAACTCGGAATTGACATAGAAGTCAGTATCCCCAGAAAGAAAATAACTGGCTTAGAAATGCTCTCCGGAGGCGAAAGGAGTTTGGTTTCAACCGCGGTGTTATTCGCGTTGGTGTCAGTAAGCCCGCCTCCATTTTTGGTTTTGGATGAAATTGATGCGGCGCTGGATGAACGGAATACACGCCGTTTTGCCGAAATGCTCACAGAGTTGTCTAAAAAAACCCAGTTTGTGATTGTCACCCATAATCGCGCCACAATGGAAGCGGCGAATGTTTTGTATGGCGTTACCATGGGGGATGACGGTACAAGTAAGGTCCTTTCGTTGAAATTAGAGTAGAAATCCCGCTACTCATACTCATTGGACAATTTTAAAAAATTGGTATACAATTGCTGATATTGTTTTATATAGATATTTTTGGCAATCAGATTGGAGGGCGGGGCGCTCTATTTTATAGACTTGCTCTGCTCATATAAAATAGGCATGTTAGCCATTAAACTACAAAGGAAAGGCAAAAAGAAACAGCCAAGCTACCGCGTTATTGTTCAGGAAAAGCGCGAAAAGCTTGGAGGTCTTTATGTTGAAGATTTGGGTTGGTATAATCCGCTTAATAAAGAGGCGCAGATTAACGCCGAAAGAGTAAAATATTGGATCGGCGTTGGGGCGCGGCCGACTCCCACCGCGAACAATCTTTTAATAAAAAAAGGAGTTATTGAGGGTAAAAAAATCCCGGTGCATAAAAAATTTGTCGCCCCTACTTTGCCATCCTCCTCCGCTGAAGCTACGGACGGACAAGGTCCTCCTTCGCATGAAGTTACAGATGGACAAATGGAGGCTTCCGCCGACGCCGAGGCTTTGGCGGACAAGTCGAAGGGCGAGGTAAAACCTGCAGAGGCGGCTCCTGCCGCGGTTAAAGAGGAATCGGAATTGCAAGCCGAGATTAAAACGGCGGAAGAAGCGGTTCCGGAGCCGGAAAATAAGCCCGAAGAAAAACCCACCGAATAGCCATATTGGTTTTTAAAGGGGCCTTTCCGCCCATTTGACATTAGATATTTCTCATGTTACAATAGCCAGAATTAAGCAAAGCCAAGCCAAACTTGGGAAAGGTCGAAGAGTGGATATAACAAGAAATCTGATATGGCAAAAGAAACCCATCACGACGAACAGTTTTTGGAGTATCTCATTAAATCAATCGTTGATCATCCAGATGATGTAAAAGTCACGAGGACGGTTGATGAAATGGGCGTTCTCTTGAATCTCAAGGTAAACGCCTTGGATATGGGTACTGTGGTTGGCAGGCAAGGTGCCACCGCGAATGCCGTGAGGTCTCTTCTAAAGATTGTTGGCATTAAGAATCATGCCAGGGTAAATCTGAAGATAGAGGAACCGGAAGGCGGCAGAGGTCCAAGACCGAGAGAGTAGTGGTAAACGTAAAAACGTTCTATTCGTTTTAGCGTTTAAAACATAATTAAAAAGAAACTTCTTGCAAGAAGTTTCTTTTTAATTTATACTGACCCTGTCGTTTACAACGTTTAGAACGACTATAACGATTAGAACATTACTCATGCTTTCTTACGGTGATCTAAAAAAAGGAGTTGTTTTTGTTCTAGAGGGAGACCCATGGTTGGTGCTTGACTCCGGCTTTTTACGCATGCAACAGAGGAAGGCGGTGATGCAGACGAAAATTAAAAATCTAAAAACCGGTAAAATTGTTGACCGCAATTTCCAGGCGAGCGATAGCTTTGAGGAGGCGGAGATTGAAAGACAACCGGCAATGTTTATATACACCTCAAAAGGTGAAAGTTGGTTCCATGAAAAAAATGACAAATCAAAAAGAATGTCATTGAAGGAGGATACTCTGGGAGATAAAGTAAATTTTTTGAAATCAAATCTTGAGGTTATTATTATTAAATTTGGAGAGCAGGTTATAAACGTTGAATTGCCAATCAAGGTTGAATATGAGGTGGTAGAAGCGCCGCCCGCAGTAAAAGGGAATACTGCCCAGGGTGGAGTGAAGTCTGTCAAAATTGAGACCGGAGCTTTTGTGAATACACCAATGTTTGTGGAAACCGGAGACAAGATTAAGGTAAATACCGAGACCGGCGAGTATGTTGAGAGAAGCTAAAAAAATGGAGCCGCATTTGGCTCCCTCAACTGATTTTATTAAAACCAGTTTAAACTTGCTATTGCTGCCGCTACCATAATGCCGATTATTTTTAGAAAATAAAACGCTCTTTCTCTTCTGGCTTTGCGCTTCAATATTTTTTTCTTTTCCTGCGTCTCGCGCATCAATCTCACTGATTTCAGCGCTTCATATAACGGCCCATCATTAATGCGCCTGACTTCTTCGTCGCATATCGCCTGTACGTCTTTTAGAACTTTCTGTACTTCCGCGGCTGTTTCTTTTTCTTGCTTCGCGACCTTTTTCATTTCCTCTATCCCTTCCTTGTTTACCAACCGAAAAGAAAAGCAATCAGTGCGAAAATCCATGGCCCCGGCATCATCAAGAAAGTAAAACCAAGACAGGCTTTATGAATTTTCAGATATCTTCCCGGGTTACGCAGAGGGATTATTGGCACGGGCCTATCTGTGGTGAAGAGATACCAAAACAATAGCGCGGCAATCAGAGTAACTACTAAAAGACCAAATAGATTTAAATAATGATTAGCTGCGATGCTTGCCATGATGGCCAAAAACAATACTAAGTAATCCATCCGAGCCTCCTCAACCCTTGTTTTTGTTCTGTTTATCTTATATCATAATATAATTATTATGTCAAAAAATGACAAGAAAGCAGCCCGCCTTCCGCGCGGGCAAAGGGTTTTCGTGGGTATGTCGGGCGGCGTTGATTCCTCGGTTGCCGCTTACTTATTGAAAAAACAAGGATTTAATGTCACGGGTGTTTTTTTGCGCTGTTATAATATTGATGGTTGCGCCGAACGTGATGCCATTGATGCGCGTCGAGTTGCCGAGAAAATAGGGATTCTATTTTATGTATGGGATTTTGAAGAAGAGTATAAAAAGAAAGTAGTGGACTACATGATAGAGGGGTATAAAAACGGAATTACTCCTAATCCGGATGTAATGTGCAACCGCGAAATTAAATTCGGATTATTTTTTAAGAAAGCTTTGGAGGTGGGAGCTGACTTTGTGGCAATGGGACACTATGTCCGCCTAGAGCGGAATTTCAAATTTCCAATTTCAAATTTCAAAACAATTAAAAATTTAGAAATTAAATCAAAATTTAAAATTAATAATTTAAAATTTAGGCTTTTGCAAGCTAAAGATTTAAACAAGGACCAGACATACTTTTTGTGGACATTAACTCAAGACGACTTAAAGCACTGTCTTTTCCCGATAGGGGATTATTTAAAAAGTGAAGTGAGGGAAATCGCGCGCGCGATTGGGCTACCTACTGCCGAAAAAAAAGATTCGCAAGGAATTTGTTTTTTGGGCAAAGTTTCCCTTGACGAATTTTTAAGTAATTACTTGCCTACGAAGCAGGGAGATGTTTTTAATTTGAGCGGAGAAAAAATTGGCAGTCATTTCGGCGCTCATTTTTATACTATCGGCCAGCGGCACGCGAATATAGTTTATGAAGCCGACAAAGCTCGTCCCGATATGAAGCCAAGATATGTGGTCGGAAAAAATGTTAAGACTAATGCCATAACTGTCGTTGAGGGAGATTACGCCCCAGAACTCTACAAAAAGGAAATTGAACTTATGGATGTAAACTTTATCAATCCACAACATTCCAACATTCTGCAGAATGTTGGAATGTTGCCGGTGCTCGCAAGGGTGCGATATCGACAACCGCTTGTCCCTGCCAACTTAAAACTTATAAACTTAAAAACTTATAAACTAATTTTTGCGTCTCCGCAAAAATTTATCGCCCCCGGCCAATCGGCAGTTTTTTATGAAGCCGGAGAAACTTGTGGTGAGCAAGGCCGAACCACTTGTGGTGAGCAGGGTCGAACCATGCTCGGCGGAGGAGTAATTGAATAATTAACGACATCGCTCGCCTTGGCGTAGCCACGCTACGGCGAAGCGGGCAAGTCGTTAATATTGTTTTGAGAATTTTCTACTTTACCGTGTTAAAATAGGTTCAAATGAAAAAAAATAACATTGGGAAAGAAGCTTTAAAACTTCACAAAAAACTGAAAGGCAAAATAGAAATCGGGGCAAAAGCACCCATTCACTCTTTGGGTGATTTGAGTTTGTTTTATACTCCTGGTGTTGGGGCGGTCGCGACTCATTTGGCGAATAATCCGAAAGATTTGCGCGAGATGACTATGAAGGGCAACTCAATTTTGATTGTTTCAGACGGCTCAGCGGTTTTAGGACTTGGGAATATCGGCCCAGCGGGCGCCATGCCTGTTATGGAGGGGAAGGCGATGATTTTCAGGCAATTTGCCGGTGTGAATGCCTATCCTATAATTCTTGCTACCCAAGACACCGAAG
>JACOXY010000006.1 GCA_016182095.1 Candidatus Liptonbacteria bacterium | reverse complement strand
GTATATTCCACTTTCGACTATATTATGTTAATATCTATATGTCGAAGAAATACCAAGCAAAATATCAAAAACTTACCGCAAAACTCCGTTCCGCTCGCCTAGAAGCGAAATTAACGCAGGTAGAGGCAGGAAAGCGATTGAAGAAACCGCAAGCGTATATTTCCAAGATAGAACGAGGCGAGCGCGGAGTTGATGCGGTAGAATTGGCGGAGTTCGCCAAGCTCTACAAAAAATCAATGGATTATTTTACTAGCTAATATAAATATATGAATACATCAACACCATCAAGCGAACAGAAAAACGAAATCAAGGAAAAGAAAAACCCTTTTGCAATTTGGGGGTTTATCATCGGAGTCGTTAGCGTATTCTTGGGGATGGGCTTGCCACCTATTGCTGCGATTATTTTGAGTGTTATCGGTATAAATAAAACCAAAGAGCCAAAAACTGGAAAGTGGATGGCAGTCACAGGACTTGTTTTGGGAATACTTTATTTCATAGTTTATCTCTACAACTTCGGATACCTAAGCTTTATGGAGACACCGCGAACGACAACAGCGCCAATCACAAACACACAAATCGTAGAAAAAATAAATACTCCTGAAATTACCACGCAACCCGCACCAACCAAAACTCCTGCTTCAACAGCAACATGGAAGTTTGTCACTTCTTTTGAAGGGGTAGGTATGAAAAAATTACCACCTTTTACTATCATGGGAAGTAAGTGGCGAATTAAATGGAGTTGTAATACAACAGAGGGTCAGTTTGGTCTTTCTGTAACTGGATATTCTGTAAAAGGTGGTGATACAGGATCAGAAATTATACACACCACTTGTCCTTTTTCTGGTACTAATCAATATGAGCCATCACCAGGATATGGAGGTGCAGGGGCTTTTTATCTTGATATTCTCGCCGATCAATATATTGAAAATCAGCCAGGATGGGCGACGAGCTGGAAAATAACTGTTGAAGAATTACGCTAAAGCATGAGTACGTCAACAGCCACATTTTTAACATCAGAACCAGCATTTACTATTTTTGTAGTAGTAATTACGGCTGTTATTACCGGCTTTGTTACTTACTGGTTCGGCTTCAGGCAATACCTTAAAGAGCGTAGATGGGAGCGGGTGCGCAAAACATACATTGAAGATGGGTTAGGAAAAGTGATTGATGGAACAGACCAGCTATCAACAGCGTGTTATCTCAATTACGGAAAATCTACACTCGTCTTTAATCTTTTAGAGAGCACCGTTGAAGAACCAGAAAAAGCAAAAGAAACTGCCAAAAAGATATTTTCAGAAATGGAGCGTGCAAATCTTGCCCCCAATTACGGCATGCTTAAATTGGCGATATTCAATAATCAGCCGATTATACTTTTGGTTGTCCAAATGTGGATGGAGTTTCAGCAACTTGCGGAAACCATTAGACATATTGGCTGGCAAGGTATTGAAGATTATTTCAGTGGTCAACAAACTCGCACCGAAGAAGAGCGACGAAGTTTTTTGTCGGATCAAAAAAAGATAATTCGGGAGGAATGGAACAAGGTTATTCGCAAGTATGAGCCGTTGAAAGGACATCTTCTTCGATTACAAATTGAGGTAGATAAAATGGATATTCTCCGTGTTGAAGATATTGATAAAATCGCTCAACAGAGCGAGATTAAAAAGATTCTCGCAGAAATCGGAACTCAATACAAAAGTGAAATAGACAAACTTCCCGGTTCTGCAAACGAAGGTGAGTAAGGGGAGCCATCCCCGCCGTTTTATAATGTCTCCTAAAAATGGCGGGGATGATGTGTGCGCACGGGAGGGAGGGGCAAACACATATAGATATTGCGCCTCGCCATTCCTTAAAGAATTTTGTATGGCGAGGCTCCATTTTGATGCGTTGCACTGGCCGCCGTCGAAGGCACAAAGTCCCAAGCTACCACTAAACGCGGAGAGGAGGCGCCTCGGTCGCCGTGAGGACGGAGAAATGAACAACACCAAATAATCACAAATGATATAATACAAATGTTCATTTTGTAGTCTGAAACTGCGAAGCAAAACCAAAAATTTCCTTTTTTGCACACGCGAGTCCGCGAGCGTGTCCGAGGCGCGCATCATTGGTCGTCAGGGTTCAATTCAAAATACATTCGAACTTCGTTCAATACACACCGCCAAGACAACTTTTTATCGGATGTGACCTAATGTCTTAAGGTTATAGCGCGACCCACGGGGTTACTACTGATAATAGGTTAAACAAAATACCAGCTATTACGCTGGTATTTTGTTTAATAGCCGACATAAACCAGGCTTGACATAAACTTATCCACAGCTATATACTTTAATAGTTGCTTAATTACTTAAGTAGTGATATACTAATAAACATATGTTGAACAAGAAACAAATAGCAAATATTAAAGCCGAACTGACGACCGAAGAAGCGGCTTTCCCACTGGTGTTTCAGGCCCTTGGTGACCCTTGCCGATTTAAGGTTTTTAAGGTGCTGATGCAGTACCACGATATATGCGTTACCGACATTGCAAATATCTTCGGCATTACCCTATCCGCCGCCTCCCAGCAATTGCGGGTCCTTGAGCGCCTAGGGCTTGTACTCAAAATGAGGATGGGGCAAATGGTTTGCTACGAGATTAACGTCGAAAATCCCATTGCAAAACAATTAGTGAAATTACTTTCCGCCCCAGCCAGAGGCTGGTCAGCCTCGGGCCGAAAAGGCGGATCCGCCTCGGGCGGGAAAGGGTCGAATAAATAAACAATTTAATCATAAAAATTCTATGTCAAAAGTTATTATCTACACCACCCCTTCTTGCGTCTACTGCAAGATGACTAAAGCGTTCTTTAAAGAGAACAATGTTCAGTATGAGGAAAAAGATGTATCACAGGATGCAGTGGCGAGAGACGAAATGATCGCAAAGTCCAATCAAATGGGCGTGCCGGTTGTTGATGTGGACGGCCAGCTGACTGTCGGTTTCGACAAAGAGCGGCTTTCTCAATTATTAAATATAAAACCCCGTTAGAAATAGCAGGCGCATTAATAGAATGAAATATTACAAAGCGCTAAAGCTTATAAGCATTAAATTGGTACGTGAAGCGCTTTTTAGCGTCCGCGTCCATTTCTAACGGGGTAAAATAACCCAAGAACCATGAGTAATAAACTTTTAATCGGCGGCGTTATTCTTGTTGTGGCGAGTCTTTTGATATTCGGAAGATTTAACAGCAATAAACACACCTTCAGCCGGCACAGCATCCGTCCAGAACAGCATATCTGCCGGTTCTACTCATACCGCTCCCGACTTTACTCTCCAGAAGCTTGGTGGCGGAACTATTTCGCTTTCCGAGTTCAGGGGTAAAAAGCCAGTGGTAGTGGACTTCTGGGCATCGTGGTGTCCAAATTGCCGCCGTGACATGCCAAATCTCAGTCGGTTTTATGAAAAATACAAAGACAAGGTCGAAGTTATCGGCGTGAACTTGCAGGAGAGTGAATCAACAGTACAAGATTTTATCAATTCACGCGGTATTAGTTTCCTTATCGCACTCGATCCTCCCGGACAAGCATCTAATGCGTTTGGGATTCAGTACACCAATACACATTTTTTAATAGACATAAACGGCAATCTTATCCGCACAATCCCGGGCGATATTAGTGAGGCCGATATATTATCGCTCATCAATTAATCATTCCATGGATATTCTTCGAGAAAATAAAACTCAAAATGCCGTATACAAAGTGGGGGGTACCGTACCCGAAGACGGCCTTTATATATGTGTGCCATGCGGCAATAAAAAATATTTGACAGCGGGAGCCCGTTTTGATAGCTGTTTAAAATGTCTTGGTAAAGATTGGAGGTTATTTCGAAGGGGGTTAGAGCTTTGGGAAAAAATCTATGAAAAAAAGTAGTATAATAATCTTATCTATTCTCGCGGGCGTAGCTGTCGTCGTTTTAGGGCAACGATTTGTTAGAAACAATTTTAATTTGCCCCAAGAAGGAGAAATAAAAAAAGATGGAGAAATTATGGTAACCGATGGCACAAAACACAGCGTTCCGCTTGATGAGATTATAGGCGGTGGACCGCCCAAAGACGGGATTCCTTCCATTGACCATCCGAAGTTTGTTTCTGTTCAAGATGCAAGTAAGCAATTATCAGATAAGGAGCCCGGCATTGCCCTAGACATAAACGGCATCGCCCGATTTTATCCGTTCCAAATTCTCGTGTGGCATGAAATCGTAAATGATACGATCCCCGCCTCCGCCGAGGCTTCGGCTGGCAAGAATGGCCAGCGGGTGCTTGTGACCTACTGCCCCCTCTGCCTTTCTGGCATCGTCTTCGATCCACTCGTTAATGGTGAACGAGTCGAATTCGGCACATCAGGCAAGCTTTGGAATTCAAACTTAGTCATGTATGACCGCAAAACTAATTCCTTATGGTCGCAAATCTTGGGAGAAGCGATCGTTGGAGAAAAAACCGGAACGCGCCTGGCTGTTTTGCAGTCCGACCAGATTCGATTCGGCGAATGGAAAAGGCTGCATCCGACGGGAGAGGTACTCTCGCAAGATACGGGAACAACGCGGTTTTATGGGCAAGATCCGTATGGAGATTACTACACGACCCCGGGAACTTATTTCCCCGTTGGTAAAAAAGATGACCGCCTAAGCGATAAAGATTTTGTTCTAGGCATCGTAGTAAATGGAAAAGCGAAAGCATACTGGCTGGAAGCAATAAAAAAATTGGGCGAGGTCGAAGATCGTTTTCAAGACAAAACGATTGTTGCCCAATACGAAAAAGATATTGACGCAGTGCGGCTTTTTTCCGCCGAAGGCGGATCCGCCTCTGGCGGAGAGAAGAAATTAGTACGCATCAACCCATTCGGATCATTTTGGTTTTCTTGGGTGGCTGCCCATCCCGAAACAGAGCTATTTAAATAGCTCGGTTGACAGAATTGCTAAAATAAAAAATAAGGTCGATAAATAAAATTTAATTTTTACAAATATGTTATTCGAACTTAATCAATTTAGTGATATTTCGTTTCTTGTCTTGCGTTTGGCAATCGCAGCGATCTTCATCTATCACGCCATGCCCAAATTAAAAGGCGCGAAAGAGATGAGCCAAGCAATGGGCATGCCGGCCGGCATGATCTTTATGCTAGGCGGCATTGAGTTTCTGTCGTCGCTAGGAATGATTTTTGGCGCGTATATCCAGGTTGCCGCCTTTCTGCTTGCGATGGTCATGGTCGGAGCCATCTATTTCAAGGCGACAAAGTGGCATGTCCCATTCGGCGCGATGGATAAGACCGGCTGGGAGTTTGATCTGATCCTTCTTGCCGCCAACATTATTCTTCTTGTAAATAGCGGCGGAGCGATTGGGATTCAATAAAAGTATGAAAATCGCAATACTTCACAATAAGACCTGCAATATTTGGCGGACTACCAAAGGAATTATTGAAATTATTCTGAAAGAAAATGGTCTTTCGGCAGAGATCGAAGAAATCGCAGTAGCTAATGATACGGAGGCAAAGGAACGCCATTTTGCCGGCTCGCCTCAAGTGCTCGTAGATAGACAAGACATTGATCCAATGGCCGGAAAAGTTACCAACTATCATGAGTCGGGCTGCAGGTTCTATATATGGAAAGACAAGCTGCATGAGGGTCCCCCGAAAGAAATGCTGGAGGAAGCGATTTTAAACCCCGTTAGAAGTCACGCTCATGCCAAAGGCGTGAGTCAGAATGACCGTGGCGCAGCTACTTCTAACGGGGTAAAGAAAAAATAAGTTATGATTTACGATCTCATAATCATAGGTTCGGGCGCGGCCGGTTTTGGAGCCGCAATTTATGGCGGCAGATACCGCATGAAGGTTCTTGTGATTGGTAAGGAGTTCGGCGGAGAAACCGCAAAGGCCGGCAGTATCGAAAACTATCCTGGCTTTTTATCGATTGACGGATTTGACTTGATGGATGCGATGAAAAAACAGGCGGAAAATCTTAAGGTTGAAACATTGGATGCTGAAGTAACCGCGATTGCGAGAGATGAACATTGTTTTGAAGTGAAAGCGAATAGTACAACTTACCAAACGCACGAGATCATTTTTGCCATAGGCGCCGAACGACGCCGTCTTGGCCTACCGAATGAGAAAGAGCTTACTGGTCGCGGAGTGCATTATTGCGTTACATGCGACGGGCCCGTATACAGCGGCAAAACCATTGCCATGGCGGGCGGCGGCGATGCATCGGTAAAGGGAGCGGTTTTGGCCGCAGAATATGTCAATAAATTATTTCTTATCGTGCGCGGAAAAGAAGTCGCGGCAGAGCCGATCAATCTGGAGCGCATGAAAAAGCTAGGGCGTAAAATTGAAGTATTGCTTGAAACCGAAGTGAAAGAAATTGTCGGCAAGCAAAGATTGGAGAAGCTGCTTCTCTCCAAGCCATTCAAAGGCTCCGATGAATTAGTGGTTGACGCCCTTTTTGTTGAAATCGGCGCGATTCCTAATGTGGAACTTGCAAAATCTCTCGGAGTCGAGCTCGATCTGCGCGGCTATATCAAGGTCGATAACATGATGAAAACAAATATTGACGGCGTTTTTGCCGCCGGCGACGCGGTGAATCATTTCGGTTCGTTCAAGCAGGACATTACTGCGGCCGCCATGGGTTCGGTTGCGGCAACCAGCGTCTACAACGACCACAAGGTTCATGGCGAACTTTGTCCGTTTCATGCGATGCCGCCGCTGCAGCCAAAGGCAGAAACTAAATAATTTTTTATTATGAAGAATTGGGGAACTGGGCAGGCGCAAAATAAGGTAGGGATGCCCAAAGAAAGTTATTGACCAACTAAAGAAAAAAAATATGAACAATCAAAACGATCAACAAAAATTTGTCTGCAAGAGTTGCGGTTCAAAGTCGCAAGAAAAGGCTGGTACCTGTTGTGGTGCAGAGAGAGAAGAGAAAAAAGAAGCGAACACATGTATGGCGTGCAGCTGTCCGTGTGACAAACACAAAGAACACACCCACAAATAGGCGGGTAAGTTTATGAATAAAGTTTTAGCTCTCATTATCGGCATTTTGATTGTCGGGGGCATTGGTTGGTTAGTAATTTCCAACCGCACCATCCCCGATGCATCAAATCGTCAAGCTCAATTCGGGAAAGCGCCTGACTTTGCTCTACAAGATTATAACGACAATACGGTGAAGCTCGCGGATTTTGCAGGGAAACCGCTTATCATAAATTCGTGGGCGGCATGGTGTCCATTTTGTAAAAAAGAATTGTCTGATTTTGTTGCGGCTCAAAAAGAATTCGGCGACAAAGTTGTCATTATTGCCATTGATCGGTCAGAATCGTTAGCAATCGCGAAGGGCTATACCGATCAGCAAGGGATTACAGATGATCTGATTTTCCTGCTTGATCCGTCCGATTCGTTCTATCAGTCGATTGGCGGTTTCTCAATGCCGGAAACAATCTTCGTGGACGCGAACGGCAATGTTGTGTTTCATAAGCGTGGCCCTATGCCCATAGAGGAAATTAGACAGAAAATTATGCAAATAATTTCTCCATGATTCAATTTTTCAACTATTTAGGATTTGCGGGAACGATTTTGGTGGCGCTTGCCTACATTCCGCAAGTTACTCATTTATTAAAAAAACATTGTGCCTATGGTATAAGTATTAGGGCCTGGAGCATGTGGGTTATGGCCGGGTTTTTGATGCTTCCAAGCGCTCTTTTGTCTAATGCTTTGATTTTCAAGGCGCTTCTTATTGTACAAATTATTCTGGGTATTCTTATTTTAGTCTTTTCTTATTTTCATCAAGGTAAGAGTGGAACTTGTCCGGTTCATAAAGGAATATTTTAGAAATTAAAAAAACAACTATGGAAAATCTCGCCCTCACATTAGATATCATCGGGAAAATTATGATCGCCTACACAGCAATCTCCGTTCATGGCTACGTCTCCAGAGAACATAGAATTGATAGAGCTGTGTTTAGGGCGATGAGGCGCGAAAAAATCGTAGGCATTCTGGGAATTGTCTTTATGGTCGCCGGATACATCATCCATATTTTGAGATAAATAAAATGAAGGATAAACCGCAAAAAAGTAATGCGCCGAATAAAAAACAAATTATCATGAAACAGGCTTCTAGTGGGGTGAATATAGATCACCCGCAAATTAAAGAATTTGAATACAACCATATCACAGACGGCATTTATATCGGCACAAACCAGTGTTGCCAAACGCATTTTGACGAGAAACTAAAAAAAGAAGGAATTACCGCGGATATTTCATTAGAGGAAGATCGGCTTGATGCGCCGTTCGGAGCTGATTTCTATGTATGGATGCCAGTAAAAAATCACGCTGCGCCAAAACCAGACCAACTTGAGTTTGGAGTTTCGGTTTTAGAAAAACTGATCTCGGCAGGCAAGAAAGTATATGTGCATTGTAAGAATGGCCACGGAAGAGCACCTACGCTTGTTGCCGCGTATTTAGTTAAGAAAGGAAAAAGTCCGGAAGAAGCAGAGGCCTTGATAAAAGCAAGAAGGCCATCAATGCATCTCGAAGAGGTTCAGCGTGAAGCGATAAGAAATTTTTCCGCCAAAGGCGGATCCGCCTCTGGCGGAAGCAATAAAGCATAATTATGGACTTTTCACTTATCATACCAGCATTCATAGCCGGCATTCTCACTTTTCTTGCGCCATGCACGCTTCCTTTGGTGCCGGCGTATTTGGGTTTTATCAGCGGAGTTTCCGCAAAAGACCTTCAAGATCCGCTCATGGTGAAACAAGCAAAACGGAAAGTTTTTTTAAACGGCTTGTTTTTTATTCTTGGCTTTAGCGCAGTGTTCATTGTTTTGGGGACCGTAGCCGGTTTTTTCGGCCAGCTGCTTTTTGGATATAGGATATGGCTTTCCCGAATCGGCGGGATTTTTGTAATCCTCTTTGGACTTTTTATGCTCAATGTTGTAAAAATCCCGTTTTTGTCCAAAGAAATACAGATAAAAACTCCCGCTCTTTTCCAGAAAGGCAATGCAAAAAATTCATTCGTATTAGGCGCAACATTCGGTTTTGGGTGGACTCCATGCGTCGGACCTATTCTTGGATCAATTCTTGCTCTTGCCGCTACGTCTACAACGGCATTGCAAGGCGCGTTTCTGCTCGGAGTTTTTTCCTTGGGACTTGCGGTTCCGTTTCTTGTAATAGCCGCCGGCTTTGGGAGCGCGTCGGCGCATATCGCCAAGTTTGGCAAATATCTCAACATCGTTTCAGTGATCGGGGGACTTTTTCTTATTTTCCTCGGCATTTTGCTCCTCACCAATAAACTTGGCATTTGGATTGCTTATTTTTATCAGTGGTTCAATTTTATTAACTATGACCGTTTGTTGGATTACCTGTAATAAAAGTAGTAACATTCAATTATGAACACTTGGCTGATAGAATATTACCATGGAAGAAAATAAAACAATCGCGTGGGAGGCTCCAGAGTTTGATTATGTAGAAAAAGAGCCGTTTTGGTATTTAGTAGGAGCGGTAGCTGTCATGGCGCTTTTTGCAGTGGCGCTTTACCAAAAGAATTTTCTCTTCGGTCTTTTTATAATCATTGCGGCTTTTTTGGTTTTCGTTTGGTCACGTCAAAAGCCACGAACGATCTCTTTTCTACTTAATACAAATGGAATAAAAGTCGGCTCTTATAAATTTTACATGTACGGGGAACTAGAAGATTTCTCAATTTTGGAAAATATAAATTTAGATGGCTTTCACGAACTTATCCTGCGGCAAGAAGATAGAATCAACCCCTATATTAAAATAAAAATGCCGGAGAGCAAAACAAAAGAAATCAGAGAGTTCCTGGCAAATTATTTGCCGGAGGCAGAGCATGATGAAGGGCTCCCCGAAGCATTGTCAAGAATAATAAAATTTTAGTTGGTGCGCTACCCCTACCTAATTTAGCAAGCAATGGACTGCGAGGTCGTCTGCGCGAGTCAGAAACCAGCATCCCTTAACCGCGCCATAAGTTGTGCCCTCGAGAGGAATGGATTCGGCTTCGCTCACCACAGGTCGAACCTCAATTTCATCTTGGTTTGTGCGCCCGCGAGGAGTCGAACCTCGATCTCATCCTTCGCAGGGATGTGTCCTACTGTGCCCCGTTAAAATGTGCTTGTTTGTTTTTGTGTCCCCATGAGGAATCGAACCTCAATCTCATCCTTCGCAGGGATGTGTCCTATCCATTGAACGACGGGGACATTTTACAAGCACATTTTGTTCGGGGTCCGTTGTCCGCCTTTGGCGGATCCGCCATGGGCGGAAACTACAGGCGCATATTTTTAGTGCTGGGGTCCCATTGTCCTCCTTTGGAGGATCCCACGTAGGAGGAAACGACGAGGACATTTTGCAGGCACATTAAAAATATATCTAAATAAAGAAAATTTTAAAACCTCGCCGCTTGGGGACGAGGCTTCATTATATCAAAAAGATCGGGCTTCAACAAAATATTTTTTTATAACTTCAATGGTTTTTTGAGCCAAGACATCGGCTTTGCTTTTAATATCCGCCTTTAAATTTTTAGCCATTTCTTCCCTTGTTGTACCCATGGAGTCTGGTTTAATCTCAAACTCCGTTTCAAATACCACCAAAAATTTATTATGATCCATTTCGTCGTTGATTTTTATAAATGCTTTAAGCCGGCTATCATTAGTATCTTCATACAGTTCGCAGTTTGTACCAACCGCAACCTTGAGCTTTCTAAATTCTGCGTCACTAAAAAAATCAAAATATTCATTCAGGCAAAAGATGAGCACGCCGCTCATTCTTCTTATCTCTACCGCCAAATCTTTTAAATAAGGATCAAATGCCTCACCAAATGCCCCCAAAAAATCCATCTGCATCGGAGATGCACCGTTCAACGCCGAGTACATTAAAATATTGTTAAAAATATTTTGAATATGCGTTACATGGCTTGGGTCTTCGGTATCCCACAAAGATGACTCTGCGGGACATCTCAAATCTAAAATACCCCTAAATGCTTCTTTATCAACCTTCGCGCGCGCTCGCCCTGGAAGACCGTCTGTCTGTTCGCCAGTAAGCACATTAAAGCCCCAATACGCCAATGGAACATTTCTGATTGAAATCGCTAAATCTTTCCCCACATCTGCTCCTTTATAAAAATCCACTCCAACATCCAAAGACCTGTAGGATTTGCCATTATCATAAAAATATAACCCCTTTTCGTTTTTAAGCAAAAGCTCCAGGCGAGATCTAAGATCGTCGCGGCATACTTCTTTGGTGTATGCGGGCGATTTGGTATATGCCGGTAAACTGATAGCAGTTGTTTTTGTACTGCAGGATACGGACAAAAGCATGAAAGCTACAGCCACAATCAAACCAAAAGGGCCGGTTCTGCCGCTCACTCTTCATTCCTTTTTAATTATTAAATTGACACCTATTTACCCTATACCATAACTAAAGCTATTTGTAAAACCTCAAAATAAAAGGCCCCGCGGCGCCACGCGAGGCAAGATCAAACAAAAACCCCGCCCATGGTTTTGATTTCATATTCCTCTTCGTCATCTTCGGTTAATTCTAATTTTTCAACAACTACTTTATAGGCAGAGATGCCGGAAGATGCCTCTTGTAACTCCTTGAAAGTCATGTCACGGAAGGGATATCCGCCAATTTGCATTTCTTTTAACGTTTTCCCCATGATGGCCCCCATTAAATCGTAATCTGTATATCCTGTTTCGGAAAATTTTTTCCCGGGCGGAACCGTTTCAAAAGTAATCCTGTACCTGCGGTTAAAAGTCGGGCTGAAATTTTTGCGCAATTGATGATCGTTAAAAACAAATCCGGGAAAACTCAAACCATTTGGCGAAGCGGCAATCCACTCATATCTTCCCAGAACTTGCACCATGCCGGGAGAAGGCCCATATCCTTCCATCGTGCAGGTAGAGCTCTCGCCCATATGTCACCCTTCAAGCTATGGCGAACTTTTATTACTATAGCAAAGATGATTTACAAAATACAGGAAAGGTTATAATATAAAAATTATAAAACTCTCCGTCGCAAGTTTGCGGGCTTGCCCGCCGAGGCGAGCTACAGCTGGCTAAAGCAAAATATTATAAATAGCAAAGCGGGGTTAGTATAGTGGCAATACACTTCCTTGCCAAGGAAGAGCCGCGAGTTCGATTCTCGTACCCCGCTCCGACCAGAAAGCATCCCGCACTGCGGGATGTTTTTGAGTGCTGGTAATAGGAGATGGAACTGACTGCGGCCCTAAATCATCCGCCCAGCCAAGCTTGATTTATTTTTAAAATATTTTGATACTTACAGACAGCAGGAATCTTACGTGGCGGTGAGTTGTGCCCAGAAAATCAAGAGGAAAGCTTGTTGGGTTCTGTGAGAAATGTAAAAAAGAAACGCCGCACAAATACAAAAAGGATTTCCTCCAGCTTACGTCGGGCAGAAACAAAGGTCAGTTTGAACTTGATGAATGGCATGAATGCGCTACATGTGGAAATAAAATTAGTGAAGAAAGTGAGACTTTGAGATATATTTAAATTCCCTGCTTGGAATTGTCTCAACGAACTCGAGGGCCCAGAAATAACATCAATGGGCTCTTTTTTTATACAAAAACAGGTTCTGGTTCGACAAGCTCACCACGAACCACCCCGCCACGACTAGAAAATGCCAATATATTATGATGCTTTTGGTTGCAAGTTAGAACTTTTCAACGAACAGTCGCCGTGTTAATATGCCGATAGCTCTAGACAAACATTATTGGAGAGGCAAATGGCTGCAAAAGTTTATAGATCAGAGTGTTGCAATGAAACAGTAAAAACGGGTGGCTTGCCAGATTTTGTGGGTAGCAAAGAAGTTTGTACTATCTACTTTATTTGTCTTAAATGCAATAAACCTTGCAATGTAGTAAAAACAAGAGTTTTTGAAATCAATATAAACGACGATATTGAGATTCGTCTCACAGAAGATGGCAGAAAGTTCTATAAAGAATACGTGTCAAAATATAGGCACAAACCCTTAAAGAAGAGTGGGGGTGGCTGGGTCCGCGTAGCGTTTTGGGAATTTATAAACATTTTCGGCTCCAGAATGTTTATGGGGGCGGAGGATGTTGTTGTTAGCGGCACAATTAGAATAATCAAAAAAGAAAAATAACTGCGGCATAATGCCGCTTTTTTATACAAAACAGGTTCAAATTTAAAAAATTGACTTTTAACAAGCGCTTTTGCTATAATGAATTTACTAAACGTGAAAGGCATCCTATATGGGTGCCTTTCGTTGTTTTTACTCCATTTTGAGTCTGTTTTTTAGATATTCAAAATCCCTAAAGTTACTTCCCGCAAATTGTTTTATTGCCTTGGCGCTTCTTTCGCCCCTTCCCAACATCAGTACCTTTTTATTATTTTCCTGAAGATATTTTAATACAGGAAGAAAATCTCCATCACCAGAAAGGACGATTACTCTTTCAAAATTGTCTTTTTCTTTCATCAAATGGAAGGCCGTATCAACGTCGCAGTTTGCCTTTCTTTTCGTTGTGCCATCTTCTTGATTATATAATTTGATGGGCTTTAGATAAAGCTCATAACCAAATGACTGCAATCTCATATAAAATCTCACTCTTTGTAAATGGCGCCCAGCAAGCAATAACTTAGCCTCATCTAACTCCCTTCCTTTATTTTGAATAAGGTCAACTAAGTGTTTTTCAAGGGGCTTTAACGGAACGGTTTCATTAGTAAGATAGTTATATTGGAAATTATGTATTTCAACACCGCCAAAATAAAAGACCCCACTCACTTCGTATTTTTCTTTCAAATATTCAAATAGTTTTGATAGTCGATTTTCCAGCCCAAACTTTTTTCGCCACCATAGAATAAGTTGGAAGCGTCAATAAATGCAAATGTCTTCATGCCTAAAATTTTATACTGATTTCATTAGATTGAATAGACCACCCCCATTTCCTCCCCCACCCAACAGGCTCTAGACGTCATCTCTTCAGCAAGCTCAGAATAAATAACGTCATTGACTACTCCGCTTATGTAAAAAAACTCCTACTTAGGAGTCTTTGGTTTTACAATTTCTAGAGCTCGATGAAATTTTATATCTTTCGGTTGCACACCAAGAAGTTTTGCCAAATCTCGAATAAATGAGTCCTTCTTTTTTTCAAATTCCTTATAAGTCATGTCAAGTCTAAATCTGATTGTCCGTCGTCCAACATTTTTATTGACTTCTTCTTGCTGCTTGGGGGTGAGCTTATTCCATAAGTCATCCATAACCTCTCTTAACTGCTCGCCTTCTTTGGATTTATCCTGATCATCTTTTATAAGACGCCTGAGTTTGCGTTGATGATTTAGGTACTCTTCATACGCCGACATAAACATTCCTGCTATTTTCCCAAAGTTCTGTGATTACCTTAACATCATTATTTTTCCATATCAAGCTTGCCATAGGAACTCTCTTGCGCGTTCCAAAACAGTCTCAAATGTTATGGACGAGTACAATCCACAGAAAAAATTTATTTAGTATGGTAGTATATAATACAGTTCATTAAAAAGGAGGCGATATGGCGATAGCACAGGTAGATAAGGATGGTTTTCAAATAATACGCGGTACGAAAGATGAAATCTGTGATATTATAGAAAAACTTTACAAAATGTATATGTTGCTTAGATGGGATCCTGTTTATACCTGGACAGAAGAAGGTGACAGAATAATATATGGTTATGAAGTGCAGTGCGATGGTTTCACGGTAAGATTGCAACCTCAGTGGTGGGGTACTTGGATTTGCAAATTAAGAAAAAAGAATGAGTGTGCTTATGATGATCCCGTTCTAGACGCCAGCATACACGCTGATTGTTTACTGTATCCAAAAGTAAAGACCATACAAGATTACGCTGATAAAAGCGTGAAATAGCGCTTCAATCCTCAACGACAGATAACAGACAGCTACCAAATAGTTATAAGTCAGACCCGCGATAATATCAGCGGGCTCTTTTTTATATAAAACAGGTGCCCGCTCCTTTGATTGATTTTTCCTGGGAAGGGCACTATCATCAAAAACAGTTCGTTATTTTTAGAGAAAGGAAAGACGTTGAAATTATTACTCGTAGCCGCATCCACCGTAATCTGCTTTGGCATCGGAATGTACTATCATGATTTACAAATCAACCGAAAAATGGAAATTCTTTTTCTCTGCGGAGCCGCGGGAGGGGCGCTCCTCTTTGAGTGGCTACTGCATAAGTAAAAAGGCTTGCTCCGCCACAGCCCCACAGATACTGGCTGGCAACAGGGTATTTCCTATTGCCAACAATGAGAAATAAGGCCGTTTGACAGTCATGTAAGTTATAGAATATAAGTATGTAAGCACTCCGGGTGCAAGGAGCAAAAAATGGCGTTTTACGAGGATGAGACCGGGTGTTATACCATAGACAAAGATGGCAAAAAGCGTTTTGCCGACTGTGTTGAATTTAAGGAGGAGTATTTTTATATAGCAAGGAAGGAATGAATCGTTGCAAAAAGAGAAAAGTATTTTAAAATTATTAAGGATAGAGGAGCAGAAGGAGAGCAAAATGGGAACGTGTCCGGTTTGCGGCAAGATGCTCGAAGACCACTCCGCAGAAGAATACGCGAGGTGCAGAGATGATTACGAGAAAAGTAACCCGCGGCCACAAGTGATACCAGTGCCAAAAGATGAGGAATAATCCGACAGAGAAAAAGGTGCTTGCCCCATGGTGAACTTGTTCTACCATGGGGCCTTTTTAAGCTGTTGACTTTTGCAATTTGATAGCATATAATACCAAGAAGCTGTAGGTTGGGTATGCAATAGTGTGCCCATGCAAATTAAAACATAACGTAAGTTAGTGAAAGGTCCTCGCCCCGCTCATGTGCTTAGTAATTGCGGGAGCTTGCTACAGTAAGCGAAATTAGGTTCAAAAAATAGAAAAGTAAATGGCTCAAAAATTATTTGTTGGCAACTTGCCATTCAATACCACAAGCGAAGAGCTCCAAGAGTTTTTCGCCCAGGCCGGAAGCGTTACGTCAGCTAATGTTATTACTGACAAAATGACCGGACGATCACGAGGCTTCGGCTTCGTTGAAATGTCTTCTGATGAAGAGGCCGAGAAAGCCGTTGAGATGCTGAATAACAAGGATCTTGGCGGAAGAAATGTCGTGGTTAATGTCGCAAAGCCAATGGGAGAGAGACCCCCAAGGAGAGGCGGATTCGGCGGAGGCCGAGGAGACCGCAGGGATTTTGGGGGAAGAGACTCCTACTAAAATAAAAAGAACCCCGGGTGGGGTTCTTTTTATTTTAGTACTTCGGTTTTTTAGTAATTCTCTAATTTCTGGATTGCTTCGTTGAATTTAATATTCAGATCCAGCACCACCCGAACCTCTTCGTTCACGCCCTCTATTTTTTCATCAAGCTGTTTCTTAACATCGTCATTATATAGAACTTTTGCGGTTAAAAGCCGCAAAATATACTCCAATCCATTGTTGTAGGCAATCGCATGGTCAACAAGTCCTATTTGATAATTGATTGCCTCTAACGCCAGCGCCCGGGCGCCCTCCGGCTTAACATCCGGAAGCCCCTTAGTCATATTCGAGAGCTCGCCTAAAAGACTGGCGCTTTTTTCGCGCACGCCGGAAACCTTGGCCGCCTCTTCTCTGATCAGTTTCAGCGCCTCCAGATATCTCCCTGCCGATTCCAGTTCTTTGATTTTACGCATATTTTCACTCACGTCCCTGGATGCCGCGGCTATTTCTTCCGCCGCCGTAACACTCTCTCTCTTTGATTCCCAAAATGTTTCCGGAACCGAAAGCGCTTCGCGAGACGCAACAGACGACCAAATCGTATAACCGAAAATCACGACGACCGCGACAGTTATTAAAATTGCTTTGCGCCGCCTATAGAATTTTTGAAGAAGTCGCTCCATATGATAGACCTTTTACATAATAACCTTTCTGCTGCAAATTTGCTGTTTTAGCTACGACTTTTTAAAAATTTCTTGAAATATACTTTGTATATTCCTTCAAAATTTTTACTTCGTCTCGCTTAAAACATCAAATTTTCGCTACGAAAATTATTATGCAAAAGGTCTAATTAAAATATAGGGGGTTATCCCTACACAAAAAAGCTTACATGAATAAATTGAAAAAATCAATGCATGTGGTAAAGTAAGAAAAACTTAAGGGCGGCCCGCCCTCACGAGCGCCGCCTTGCGAGCCTCGCCTGGTGGTGGGAGCATCGCAAAAAATAATAATTTTGCGGGTATCGTATAGTGGCAATATGACAGGCTTCCATCCTGTAGCCAGGGGTTCGATTCCCCTTACCCGCTCCAATAACGCAAGGGCTCTAACGAGCCCTTAATTATGCTAATCTTTGATTCAATCCCATTTGAAAATTTCCCCTAAATAAATCTGGCCTTCGGCGGTTACTTCCAAATGTTGTCCGGTGCCATTTTCAAAAACTACCGACAACATTCTGGTTGTGTCATTGCGCACGTGATGGACTTTCTTGCAATCATGAAAAACAATGAGGTGGGTCGTCTTATCAGATGGATGCTCAACGTCATGGCTAATAAGAACTTGAACTGCCCTGTCGTTGGGGAGTAGTTGTAATAAAACTTTCCCAAATTTTGTCTCATTAAACAACAGTTGAATATCGTTTGATTCTTCCAAAATTACCGTTACTCCATCGGAGAGTGTTTTCTTGACGTTTTCGATTGATTTATCAAAAAGCGAACTGACTAAAAACCTCCCCATTACATACCCCACCGACAAACTGGAGCTATTGGTAATATTACCCTAATAATGGCCCATACAGCAAGATAATGTGCTGGTTCATATGTATCTGAATCTGGACAAGTTAATTTTTTTGCTCAAATAATTGACGCTGCGCAGTCAATGTGGCAACATGGTAGTGTTTATGGGGGGTTTTCAAAACCTTCTTTTATTGTCCGGCAAACACTTGTGGGCTCGTCCCGTTAGAGGTCCCGCTACGCCGGCCAAAATCAGGCATGATTTCAAACCTCTAACGGGGCTCGTTTCTTATATAATATAAGTAACCCCTCGATGTGCTCATTCAGAAATGAACTTGCTCGGGGCATAAGGGCAGTCGTAACCAATACAATCATTAATCGTTTTATATGCTAGATGGCGAAAACAACTTAACAAAACGCGCCATTGGGGGTGAGGCCTCGGCTTTTGGCCTTCTTTATAACCATTATCAACCTAAAATTTATAGGTTTATATATTTTAAAGTGGGCCATCGTGAGGAAGCCGAGGACCTTACTCATCAGGTTTTTATGAAGGCCTGGACAAATATCCGTGAATACAAGTCCAGGGGTTTCCCTTTTGGGAGCTGGCTTTACCGAATCGCGAGAAATCAGGTTATTGATCATTATCGGACCAAAAAAGACGAGGGTCCCATTGAGACGGTGCAGAATGTAGTTTTGGCATCAACTTCAGATTTGCGAGACCTGGACTCAAAGTTAAGCATAGAAAAAATAAGGGCGACTATTTTAAAACTAAAACCGGAGTATCAAGAAGTTATTATAATGAAGTTCGTTGAAGACTTAACCACTAAAGAAATAGCAAGCGCCCTAGAAAAAAGCGAGGGGGCGGTTAAACTGCTCCAGCATAGAGCGATTAAGGGGTTGAAAGAAATGCTAAATAACTGAAAAACTAAACAATGCAAGACGAATTACTAAAAAAATTAAAACTGCTTAAATCTATAGAGCCTGATAGAGATTGGAGCCGCGCTTCTCTTAATGTAATTTTAAGCCAAAAGCAGGCCAGGAGACACGCGACCGAGTGGCATTCCCTGTTTTTCCGTTTAAGCATGATAACGGCTGTTTTTGTTCTGGTGGTTTTGGCGGCGCAAAAGACCAACGTACCGATGAAACTTGCCGGCTTGGACGCAAGCCAGCTTAAAGCCGAGGCGGAAGGGCTCCAAATAAAACTGGAACTTGCGGAAGTTACATCCAGTTCAGTAGAAAGCAAAAATATCAATACGGCGCTCACCCAAACCGCCGAAAGCGAGCCGGGGCATTTAAATACCTTGGTACTAACCAAAGAATCAGAAGGGATTCAATTTGAAAACTACGAAAATAGCGACATTGACGAAGCATTAAGGCAATTAGCTGATTAATTTTATATATGAGTGTGAGATACGAACAAAATCAATTTAGCGAAGCGCATTTCCTAAATATGCAAGGCGCGAGGAGGAGATTAGTAGCCATAGGCTACAGCTCCGACAAGCAACAAGGCAGATTTAGGAAATGCGCCCGCCCCAGAGGGGAAGCTCAAGAATTGCTGATTTCTTCGTTATGTTTCATCCTGAGCTTGCCGAAGGACCCCTCCTCAATGTATTCTCCGAATACAATTTCGTCGTCATGCCTTGAAATCATCTAATTTTTGAGCTTCTAAACTTGATTTTGTTCGTATCTCACACTCATAATGCAAAGCGTTTTCAATAAAAATAAATATCTGGGCTTGGTGGCGTTTTGCGCGCTTATTTTCTTATTCCCCCAGGGGAACGCTAAAGCCCAGATTTTTGGCAACGCGACATCTTCCGAGCCAACAAAACCAACCTGCGAGTTGAATAAGGCACTGGATAATCTTCTCACAATTAAGGATTCTAACCTTGCTGGGCTCACAAGAGACAGGGCGGAATTTAAAGCCAGGAAAGAGGTGCTGATCCAAACCGTAATTTGCGCGCAAGAAGAAATAGATTCGACTAAAAATAGATTAAACGAGCTCGCGCCCGCGACAGGGATAGACAGGGGTCTATCTCTTCAATTTGCCGGTGATCTGGACGCGGCAATTTTGAGTTATGAAGCTTACTCCGGTCGGATAGCCACCACAACCGGACTGCTTGAGGTAAAAGATCTCGCCAGTGAAATTCTTGCCTGGCGAAATAAATATTATCTTCCTCTATTACAGCAAGTAAATGACTTTATCCTGCTTGTTACCAGCGAGCGGGCCCACGAAACAGCGCAGGCTCGATTCGAAAAAATATCAAACTCCTTGAGTATATTAAGGTTAAGCCAGATTTACGGCATCAAAACCTCGCTTGAATCAGCCGCTAAATTAACCAAGAGCGCCTCAATCTTAAACACGGAAGCAAGAATTATCGTAAATGGTTACGTGAGGACAGTCGCGACATCAACAGCAACCAGCACGGAAATCCAGCTTGAAGCAAATAGCGCCGCCACAAGCTCAATGAAAATTGAAATCGCAACAGGAACTTTAAGGTCCTCACTCGCAACCTCCACCGCAACCTCTACCATTGAAGAAGGTGAAGAGAACCCGCCCAATGTTATGGAAGTGGTAAAAGAATCGTTAGGCGCCCTCAAGCTTGCTTATGGCGAATATCTAAAAATCAGCGGCCTGGTAAAGCAAATTCTTGGACTATAAAACCCCTCTATGAGAACACAAGGGGTTTTATAAATAAAAACGTTTTTTATTAAGCACTCTCTGCAAAAATAAGAGCTGTTATTGGCCAGAAGGATTTTTTCTTTCTGGCTAGGCGCCGAGGAGCGATGTGTGCCAGAATGGCACATGAGCGACGAGCAACAACGTCAGAAGCAAAAATATTCTGGCTCAAAAAGAAGCTCAAAATTAAGCGATCTCTTTGTTACTCCTCCTCGCCGTATCGTTTCACTGATATGGCTTCGTCGTCGCGTCGCGAGCTCACTAAAATTTTGAGCTTCCAATAACGCTATTATTTTTTCAGAGAGTGCAACTATTTTACCGCTTCTTTCAGGGCCTTAGCCGCTCTGAATTTTGGCTTGATTGAGGCGGCAATATGAATCTTTTCTCCGGTCTTTGGATTAATGCCCTCGCGAGCGGCGCGCTTTGCCACCCTAAAGACTCCAAAACCCGGGACAGCTACTTCTTCGCCGCGGCTCAAAGACTTGGAGATGGTATCAAAAACCGCGTCAACGGCTGCCGTGGCATGAGTCTTAACCTCTATACCCGCGGCCTGCATGACTGCCTCAACTAATTGGGGTTTCTTCATAATAAGCTCTGGGTGTCATGCGTCAGGTGTCGGGTGATTGGAACTTGCTCCCTCACTTAATACCTGATGCTTGACCCTTAATGCTGATTTCTCGACCTTTAGAGGAATAATAAAATTATAGCAAATACAAGAAGATTGCAATAGAGTATATAGGAAAAGATTATTGCTCAAATTCCACAGTCTTTGCAAGACAAGTGTAATAATTGTAGTTGTATTACCGGGCATACTCAACCGCTCGTGTCTCTCTTATAACATTCACCTTTATCTCGCCTGGATATTTTAATTCTGACTGTATTTTAGCCGCTACGTCTCTCGCAAGCTGCAACGCTCCAAAATCGTCGATTTTTTCCGGTATGACGAAAACGCGCAACTCTCTCCCGGCCGAAACGGCATAAGAAGATTTTACCCCCTGGAAACTCTCGGCTATTTTTTCCAGGTCTTCAAGGCGTTTTATATAATTTTCAACAGTGCCGCGCCTCGCGCCTGGCCTCGCGGCAGAAAGAACGTCCGCGGCGGTCACTATATATGATTCTGGCGTAGAGAAAGGATACTCTTCGTGATGGGACTCCATAGCTCTGATAATAAGCTCGTCTATGCCGTACTTTTTCAAAATTTTTCTGCCAAGCTCAACGTGGGTCCCCTCCACATCATGATCAATGGCTTTCCCGATATCATGCAAAAGGGCTCCTTTCTTGGCTATCTCAATGCTCGCCCCTAATTCAGCCGCGAGCATCCCCGATATGTAAGCCATTTCAATGGAATGTGTCAGAACATTTTGGCCAAAGCTTGTCCTAAAATGCAACCTGCCCAAGAGCTGAATAATTTCTTTGGGCAAGTCATAGACTCCAAGCTCAAACGCAGCCGCCTCTCCAATCTCAACCATTCTCTTCTGGATTTCTGATTTGGCTTCTTCAACTTTTTCTTCTATTTTAACCGGCTGGATGCGCCCGTCTTTCACAAGTTTTTCAAGCGCCAATCTTGCTATCTCACGGCGCAACGGGTCATAAGACGAGATAATAATGGCGTCCGGAGTTTCATCCACTACAAATTCCACCCCGGTTTCTCTTTCCAGCGTCCTAATATTGCGCCCTTCCCTGCCAATAATTTTCCCCTTAAATTCTTCGTTCGGCAGCTGAAAAACGCTAGTTGTTAATTCCGAAACATGCGATCTGGCGTATCTTTGTATTGCGGTGGTTATAATTTGTAATCCTCTCTTTTCCAGTTCTTCCGAGCGCTCCTTATCCATTTTTTGTATGCCTTGCGCCAGGTCCTGCCTGTATTTCTCCTGAATTTCTTTAACTATCTCCGCCCTGGCTTCATCTTTCGTAAACCCAGAAACTCTTTCAAGTTCAGTAATTGCTTTGTCACGAGCTTCTTCGGCGGTCTTTTTTAAAATTTCTAAATTTTTGCTTTTTTCTTCAAGAACCTTCCTTTCGTCGAGCAAGGCGCTTGATCGCTTATCAAAATCTTCCTCTTTGTCTAAAAGGCGCGATTCCGTCTTTTCTATTCTAGTCCTCGTCTCCCGCTCATCCTTCTTGCTTTGCGCCAAAATATCGGCGGCTTTCTTTTCCGCTTCCAAAACAAGCTCCTGCGATTTCACGTTCGCCTCGTGAAGGCGCTGTTTTATTTTTTGCTCAACCGAATTAGCTGACCTTGAGGCCAAAAGCTGTCTTACCAAATAGCCGGCCGCAAACGCGAACACGGATAAAACTCCCCAAAAAATCGGGTTTTGCAACATACAAGAAATTGTTCACTAACTTATGCATTTGATGCTTTGTTAGGAATTTACAAATTCGTGATATTATTTAATAATGTTAAAGAAAAGCTTACTTTTTGTAATCTTGGATGGTTTTGGAATTGGGCCAAAACAACAGACTAATCCAATTCACATAGCAAACCCCAAGACAATTAACTATATTAAGAGCAACTTCCCGGCTGGCTCGCTCCAAGCATCAGGAATTTCCGTGGGGCTCCCTTGGAACGAAGAAGGCAACAGCGAGGTCGGGCATTTGACTATCGGCGCCGGGAGAATTATTTACCAGCACTACCCGCGAATAACGCTCGGGATTAAAGACGGCAGTTTTTTCAAAAATCCAGTCTTGAAAGCGGCGGCCGAACATGTAAAAAAGAATGGTTCGGCATTAAATATCGCCGGGCTTTTGACTTCCGGCAATGTCCACGCTTCGCTTGAACACCTGGATGCCCTTTTGAAATTCGCTGAAATAGAAAAGATCTCGCGCGTGAACCTCCATTTATTTTCAGATGGCAAGGATAGCCCACCAAAATCAATCCTAAATTTAATAACTAAAGTTCCGCTTGAAAATGTGGGGAGTGTAAGCGGCCGTTTTTATGCCATGGATCGCGACGGCCACTGGGATAGAACAGAAAGGGCCTATAAGGCAATCACGGGGCAAGGAGAGCCGGTTCGCGATCTATTGGGAGCTCTAAATAAATATTTTGACGAGGAAAGCTATGGCGAAGAATTGATAGAACCAATGATAGTCGGTGCGCGAGAAAACTGCCTTAAAAATAATGATGCTCTAGTCTTTTTCAACTTTCGAGAAGACAGCATGAGGCAGATTGTGAGCGCCTTTATTAAAAAAGATTTTAAAGAGTTCGCGACCGTTAATTTTAAAAACCTTTTCATTGCTTCTATGACACAGTATTCCGACCAGTTTGACATACCAGTCATTTCACCGTCGGAAGAAATAAAAAATCCTCTGGGGAAAATATTATCAGACAATGGCAAAATACAGCTCCGCATAGCCGAAACTGAAAAATATGCTCACGTTACTTATTTTTTGAACGGTTATCAAGAGGCGGCTTTCCAAAATGAATTCCGCATACTGGTGCACAGTAAAAATGTTTTGAGTCACGCGGAGCATCCGGAAATGATGTCAAAAGAAATCACCGCTAAGGTTAAAGAAGCGCTCGAAGAGGGCGCCTTTGACATAATTATAGTAAATTATGCGAACGCAGACATGATCGCCCATACAGGCAATTTTGAAGCTGGATTGAAGGCGATACTGGCGCTGGATGAAGCCCTGGAAGAGCTTCTTAAAATAACTATTGAAAAGGGCTGTACGATGCTTATAACCTCCGATCACGGCAATGTTGAACAAATGATAGACCCTCTATTGGGGATACCGGAATCAAAACACAATGAGAGTCCGGTTCCAATTTACCTGGTAAACAGCGCCTATCAGAGAGAGAAAAGCGAGGAGGAAATAGCAAGAAGCGAAAAAAACACTATAGGGATTCTGGCTGACGTAGCCCCAACGATATTGGAGCTCATGAACATTCCAAAACCGGAAAATATAACCGGGCAGAGCTTACTCTCCTACCTAATTTAAAAATCCCTCACTCAAGAAGGAGCATTTTCTGCTTCTTCTCAAAATTAATTTTATCTTAATAATGTATTGTTGGTAATTAATGTTACGATTTCCAGAACCGACCCAAACTCCTTCTTGAGTGAGGGATTTTTAATATTTGATTTTTGATATAATAATTGTATGCATCCCCTATCACTTTTTATCTTCGGCGTCGCTTCCAATATCGTAGCCATTCTTTTCGCGGACTATTTCATACCGGGATTTGTAGCTAGCAAGGAACTGGTTCAACTTTTAATGGCTGGGGGTATTTTTGCTTTATTAAATATATTGATTAGGCCTATGCTCAAACTTGTTTTAGGTCCGGTTATTTTTCTCACTTTCGGGCTGGGGATAATATTGGTAAACGGCTTAATTATAATGGCGCTTGACTTTTTAACAGATTCGATTACAATAGAAAGTACATTATCACTCCTTTACGCGACGTTAATAATAAGCGCCGTGAGTTTGATTGTTCATTTGTCAGCTAAATCCTTATTCAACAAGTAGCGACTGCGGGCGATTTTGTACATATACTACACTCCTTATGCAAGTAATTATTTCAGTTATACAGCTTATAATAGCGGTGGTTATTGTGGTATTGATTCTTCTGCAGGAAAGATCATCGGGCCTGTCCGGCGTCCTTGGCGGCAGTGAGAGCAGTTTTTATCAGACAAGGCGCGGTTTAGAAAAAATAATATTCAGAAGCACAGTTCTGCTGGTATTTCTTTTTGTTATCCTTTCTCTGGTTAACCTGGTTATTTAGTCAAACTCCATTGCTTTTAAGCATCCCCAAAATATTAAAGTCTCTCACTCGGATTGAAAAGTTGGCTCTTGCGGGAGCATCTGCAATTTTTGCTTTCGCGATAATTTTTTCCGCGGTTTCTTACATAAACAAATATACAAAAGTAGTCCCGCAATCCGGCGGAACGTACATAGAGGGCATTCTCGGCCAACCGGTTTTCATAAATCCTATAATAATGAGCACGGATGTTGACCGGGACATAATTAACCTGATATATGATAATCTATTTGATCTTTCGGAGAGCATCGTCCCATCGGAAAACAAGCTCGTCTGGACAGTGCGGCTGAACGACAACATTTTGTGGCACGATGGCGAGCGGCTAACTTCCGATGATGTGATATTTACCATCGCGAAAATTCAAGACAACGAATCTCGTTCCCCGCTTAGCGTTACATGGCAGGGAGTTGCCGCGGAAAGAGTGAGCGAATTGGAGTTAAAGCTTACAACCGGAGCGCCCTATGCATTCTTTGAGGACAACCTGAAACAATTATATGTGGTTCCAAAGCACATATTTGAAGATGTGCCAATAGTCAACTGGAGACTTTCAAATTTCAACCTTCAGCCGATAGGAAGCGGCCCCTACAAATATTTAAGTTTTAAAAAGGAAAAAAATGGATTTATATCCGAATATGATCTGGTCAAAAACAAAAATTATTCAGGGGGAATCCCATTTATAGATAGGGTAACTTTCATGTTTTTTACAGACAGCGCAAGCGCGACGCGCGCTTTCAATTCCGCGCGCGTTCATGGAATAAGCGGCATTGATATAAAAAATATTGATTCCATAATGAGATTGCATAAAATTTTTGACTTACGGCTCCCAAACTACTACGCTATTTTCTTAAATCAAAGCACCAATAGTCTTTTCAAAAATAAAAATGTCCGGCTGGCTTTAAACTATGCCATCCCAAAGGAAAAAATAATTCAGGAGGTATTTGGGGGTTTCGCCTCCGCCCCGACCGGCCCTCTGCCCTTAGCAAAAATACAAACTTCCGACCAAGGGCTTGTAAATCGGTATGACGTGGAAGAGGCAAATAAAATCCTTAACGAGAGCGGCGTAAAGCTAGAAAACGGCACGAGAGGCGAAATCAGCCTGGTCACGCCAGAGCTCGAATTTTTGGTTAAAACCGCGGACATCGTCAAAGAAAGCTGGGAAAATATAGGATTTAAGACCAATGTGGTGGTTTTGAGCCCCGCGATTACAAGCAGCGAAATTATTAAAACCAGAAATTATGAAGCGTTGATTTTTGGGAATGTCCTCTCTAGAAATCCGGATATACTTTCCTTTTGGCACTCATCGGAAAGGTTTTACCCGGGTCTTAACTTAAGTTTGTGGAGCAATAAATCTGCAGATAAACTGATGGAATCCATAAGACAGAATTTTGACGAAAAAGAGAGAGCCAAAGACCTATCCTCTCTGCAATCGCTCGTTATCCAAGATATGCCGGCGATTTTCCTTTATTCTCCCAGTTATTTATATCTCTTAAGCACTAAAGTGCTGGGGGTACAGGAACTTATAATCTCCGACCCATCTCATAGGTTCCAAAATATTGAAAACTGGCATCTCAAAACTAAGAGAGTTTGGGCCTCGTAGCGCAACAGCGCACAAGCTCGGGCGCGCGGCGAATTAGTGTGGGGCTAGCGCACGCGCCTTGCCCCGTTAGAAATATGCTCGGGTGGCGAAATGGCAGACGCACCACGTTCAGGTCGTGGCGACCGCAAGGTCGTGGAGGTTCAAATCCTCTCCCGAGCACCAAAATTAATATTAATAAAATTGCTAATTAACGAATAAACTGTCCACAATTTTATTTGTGAAATTTGTGATCAAATTCGTGAAAATTAGCGAGATTCTTACATAATGGTAGAAAGAAGAAAAATCACGCGAAGGCCCGCGACAGGAAGAACGGGCGCGAGAAGGCGGGGAATTGCCTCCGATAATTTAAGAAGAGATGGTGGAGCGCGGAGCGGCTTTAGGACTCCCGGCCGCAAATTTGCCATTCCGCAAATTCCAAAAATAATCGGGAGCGCGGATAAAAACACACTCCGATTTGTGCCTTTGGGGGGCCTTGAGGAAGTGGGCAGAAATATGTCGTTTTTTGAATACAAAAACGAGATAATAATTATTGACATGGGAATACAATTTCCCGAAGAGGAAACTCCCGGTATTGATTTTATCATCCCGAATATTGAGTATTTAATCCCCAAGCGCAAAAACATAAGGGGCATAATCTTGACCCACGGC
>JACOXY010000005.1 GCA_016182095.1 Candidatus Liptonbacteria bacterium | reverse complement strand
AAAACCGGGAAGCCGCTTTTGGCTCCTCTGGGAATTTTGGGTTTAGTCGCGCTTCTTAGCACTTACGCGCCGCTCGCGGTGAGCGTCAAAAATATTTTGGTTTATGACTTCAAATTTTCCAGGGTCACAGCCGGGGCCGTGGTGGTTGTGGCCCCCATCGCCGCTTATTTATTTGGTGCCAGAAATTTTTTAACGCTTGTGGCTTTATCCGGCGGAGTGTTTTTGGCGTTTGAAAGTTTTGTGATTGTTCTTATCTGGAACAAGCTGAACGCGTTAGGCAAGGAAAGAATTCTGCTGAAAAATTATGGCAAGAAGACTGCTTACTTCGTGGCGGCGGTTTTCGCGGTTGGCATGATTTATGAAATAGTGAGTTTTATCTCCAAATTCCTTTTCTGAATGAAGACGATAGGCAATTATTAAATAAACCGATGGCGGTTAAATATCTTTTTTACATATTTCTTGCCTCTCTGCCGTTTGGTTATCGGACCACTCTTTATCAGTTCACGGCTGGATTTGATGAATACGAGGGCGTTTTCTTGTATGCAAGCGATGTTCTGATGGTTGCTCTTTTAGTGGCGGTTTGGTGGCGGTATTATACGCAAATCGCAAAACATACGCCTCGCTGGAGCTTCGGCGAAGTGGGTAAATCACAAACTGTTTCCTCTTGGAAGTCCGAACTCCCAAATATTGCTCGGCGGTTTTTGGAGTTCGGACTTCTTAAAATTTGGCTCCTGCTTTTCCTCTTTTTCTCCTCTCTCTCCATCTTTTGGGCTCCCATCCCACTTCTCGCTCTCTACAATCTTGGCCGCCTTTTGCTTTTAGCATTATTGTGTCTTGCTGTTTCTAAACTTATAACTTATAGACTTATCAACTTACAAACTATTTTTGGCTTTCTTGCCACCCTAGCTGTTTTTGAATCGCTTATAGGTTTTTTCCAGTTTCTTTTTCAGCAAAGTTTGGGATTGTGGTTCCTCGGCGAATCTATTTTGGGGCCGTGGGTAATCGGAACCGCTAAATTTTTTATTGAAGGAGGGTCTTTGGTCAGGGCTTACGGCACTTTTCCGCACCCCAATATATTAGGAGCCTTTCTTTTATTGGGCCTCGCCTCTCTTTATTATTTTTGGCTTACACGTCCGTCGGAGAAAAAAATCTGGGCTGGCTTACCCGTTTTACAGAGCGACCTGCTTTTTGGGCTCACCATTTTTATAGTTTTAAGCGGCATAATTTTCACTTTTTCCCGTGCTACTTGGCTCATCGCGATTTTTTTATCACTATTCACTATTGGCTATTCGCTGTTGGCTAGAGAGCGCTGGATTCAAGCTGTCCGCCTTTTTTTCCTCCTGCTTGCCACTGCCTACATACTGCTTACTACCTTCTCGCCCCTCATTTTTCCCCGCGCTCAAATCTCAATTTCTGAACCCGCTGTTTCCTACAGGATGTCCTACAACAAAATTGGATCGGAGCTTATAAAAGCAAACCCAATGGGTGTTGGAATAGGCAATCAGGTAATTTATTCCATAAAAAATGATGTTTATAAAAATGCCGGGCTCACCCAAGTTTGGGAGTGGCAGCCGATACACAACCTTTACCTGCTAATAGCGTCAGAGGTTGGTATCTTGGGTTTGCTAAGCCTTCTGGGTTTTTTGGGGACTGTAATGTTGTGCAAAATCAAAAATCAAAAATCAAAAATCAAAAATACAATTCAAAATGTAAAATTAGAAAACGGAGCCGCCCCGACATCCGATGTCCTAAATATTGACGCCCCTATATTTTTCGGACATCGGATATCAAGACATTGGACTTTTGACTGTGAACCGGCTCATTTCATCCCCAAAATCATGCTTATTTCTCTCTTAATTTTTGGAATGTTTGACCACTTCCTCTGGACATTAGAACCAGGAAGGTTGATGTTGTGGGTTACAGTTGGTATGGTTATGGGCAGTAGCATTGTTATAAATGAAGGAAAATATGCCTAATTTAACACGTAAAACGACCATAATTACCTTATCTTTTCTGATTGTTGCGGTTGCAGCACTTGCTATTTTAGCGATGGGACATGTTCCAATCTGCAAATGCGGCTATGTTAAACTCTGGCATGGCATGCCGGTTAGCTCCGAAAATTCGCAGCACTTATCCGACTGGTACAGCTTCTCGCATGTCATTCACGGTTTCGCATTTTATGCGATTCTCTGGCTTATTCCATGGACAAGGCGCATGCCTTGGGGCGCGAAATTTTTAATCGCGCTTGGAGTGGAATCTGGTTGGGAAATTTTTGAGAATACCGATTTTGTAATTAATAGGTATCGCGAGACGACAATTTCCCTGGACTACTACGGTGACAGCGTCATTAATTCCGTGTTTGATATTCTATTTATGGTTGTGGGCTATGTTGCGGCGGCAAAATGGCCGATTTGGACTATTGTTGCGCTTACGATTTTTATGGAACTTTTAACGCTCTATTATATTCGTGACAATTTGGCATTGAATATAATTATGCTGTTGTATCCGTCAGAGGCGATTCTAAAATGGCAAAGTGGGTGATAGTTTGAAATGGACCCCAAAACATCCTTACATACTTAAGAATGTAAGGATGTTTATTTGTTCTTGCGGGTGAGCGGATGTGGTAATAAAATAACGCTCTCGCCGTTTATCCCCCACACAACTAGTTATGTGAGGGATTCAATGGACTCCGAATAAATATGCGCTTGTAGCTCAATTGGATAGAGCGCTTCCCTCCGAAGGAAGAGGTTGTAGGTTCAAATCCTGTCAAGCGCACCAAGCATTTCGCGAATATTATAACGTGGCGCGGTAGGCCGCCTCCCTCCGAGGGAGGCGATAGTGGTTCGATTCCACTCGAGAGCACCAGTTCGGAAATGTCAAATTGTTTTGGTGCGCCTCGCTCCGCTCGGCGACCAAATTATACGGAACTTTGGGCTCAAAAACGAATTGGCGGTTTCGTTGGGTAAAAGAAAATTTTTTCATAATATTTGTAATTATTTAATACCAGAAACAGCAGAAATGCTGATTTTTTGTTTGGCTTGACAGAATAGATAAAATTTGCTATATTATAATGAAGCTGAAAGCTGTTCGTTAAAAACCGACGACAAGGAGGAACAAATGGACAGAATAGATCGCATCATCAACCGTTGTAAGCAGGGATTCGTTTCCTGCGCTGAATTATTCAAGAAACCGACGTTCGCCATTAAGGTTAACGACGCTGACTTGATTCCACCCTGTCGGGGATGGAAATTGATTGAGGGTGTTAAGGAACCTTCGGGAATTGTCACTCTTGAGATCGTTGGTTTTTACGAAGAATCTCATGAGCATTTTGCCTCTAAGGGCCACTACTTCCCAGGCGATAAAGAAATTATTCAATTCATGAAAACGAATGAAAGGTTTTTGGGCGAGCGTACAATGCGATCTCTCTTTGCAGCTCGAAACCACATTCCTAGGGAGTGGCGAGTTATCGGAAATCAAAATAACCAACTTTTTTGTCCTGGCACTATCTGGCAAGATAGAGACGGCCATCTTCGTATCCCATCAATGGATTTTCTGGGGGGAAATTGGTACTTTGATTATGAATACCTTAGCGATGATGGCATATCGTTTAGCCAAATTGAGAGTTGGTTCTTGCGTCAGATAAAATGATAGCCTGCGTCTGAGGTTGACCCTCATCGGGCCACATCGTAGAAATTACGATGTGGCCCTTTTCATTTTGTAAAAGAATTTGCCGCCAAAGACAAACTGGAAATTGTCATCGGCGCGGCGGAGCCGCGTGTAATTTCGGGGCAAAATGGGTTCTTGCAATTTTTCAGGTCCCGCTTCGTTACTCCTCGGAGCTGTAGCCCTTGGCTACTAATCTCCTTGTCGTGCCTTGCGGATACCTAAAAAATTGCTGAGAACGCGGCTTGAATATACTTTTGAGATGGGTTCTAGAGCAAAGCCCCCATGTCTTCCAAAACTTCTTTCGTGTGAGTAATTGGCTTTACCTTTTCGTATATCTTTGCGATTTTACCGTCCGGATCAATTAAAAAAGATGTTCTTGTGATGCCCATGTACTCTCTCCCCATAAACTTCTTTTTTTGCCAGACGCCATAAGAATTCAGAACCTTTTTTTCTTCGTCTGCCAAAAGCGTGAACGGGAGCTTATATTTTTTAACAAATTTTTTGTGCGATTTTACGGAGTCGGCGCTTATTCCCAAAACTTTTATCTTTAGAAGATTGAATTTCGGGAAATCGTCGCGAATACCGCAGGCTTCTATTGTGCATCCCGGAGTATCATCTTTCGGATAAAAATAAAGCAAGACCCATTTACCTTTATAGTCCGCAAGCGCATGTTCGTTGCCCTCTTGGTCCAAAAGTTTGAAATTTGGCGCTTTTTTACCGATTTGTAAATTTGCCATAATGCTTTAATTCTACTTTGTTGCGCGCATATTTTAAAGCGAATATAAATTCAACTAAGCCGAACTGTGAGCCTATGTTATAATTAACGCGATGGATCTTTTCACGGAAATAGCTTTGATTGTGGTTTTGGCGGCAATTTTTGGATTTATCGCTCATTATTTGAAACAGCCCACGATTATTGGTTATCTTTTCGCCGGTGTTGTCGCGGCATCTTTTATCTCCGAAGATCTGACTCATATTTTCCGCGCCTTTTCGGACATAGGCATAGCCCTGCTTCTCTTTATGGTTGGGCTGGAAATGAATTGGAAGAGCATAAAAGAAATCGGAAAGCCGGCCGTATTGGCGGGCTTGGGGCAAATTATTTTTACTGCCGCCGCCGGCTTTTTTATTTTGCTTGCCATGGGGTTTGCCTTCGTCCCATCCATATATATAAGTGTAGCCCTTACATTCTCATCAACTATTATTATTATCCAGCTCTTGTCGCAAAAAAGGGACCTAGGCAGTCTTTACGGGAAAATTGTAGTTGGCTTTCTTTTGGTGCAGGACCTTATTGCGATCTTTGGATTAATTTTTCTGGCCGGCTTGGACGAGACTTCGGAGAGTGCGACACTGACATATACACTTGGCACATTCACGCTTTCCCTTATTAAGGGCGGAGTTCTGGTTTGTGCCGCCCTGCTTCTTTCAAAATATGTTTTCCCTAAAGTTCTCCATATTTTGGGGAAGTCCCAGGAGCTTTTATTTATTTTTGGGAACGCTTGGGGATTGGGACTCGCGGCGCTTATGGCTGCTCCATTTATCGGATTTTCAATTGAGATAGGCGGCTTTATAGCGGGCCTTACGGTCGCGAACTCTATGGAACATTTTCAAATTGGAAGCAGGATGAGGCCGATCCGCGATTTTTTCATAATGATTTTTTTCGTTCTTCTTGGCTCCGAGCTGATTTTGGGCAATGTTTATGAGATTATTATCCCAACGATTTTGCTTTCAATCTTTGTGCTCCTTGGCAACCCCCTCATAGTCATGATTGTTATGGCGGCTCTGGGGTATCGCTCGCGCACATCTTTTTTGGCAAGTTTAACCGTCGCGCAAATTTCTGAATTCAGCTTAATTATGGCTGCTATGGGTGGGAAACTGGGGCACCTTTCGGAATCAGAAGTTTCTCTAGTGACATTCGTGGGCGTTATAACCATTACCATTTCCTCATATCTTATTATGCATGGCGGGAGCATTTATGAATTCTTGCGCTCCTGGCTTAAGGTTTTTGAATTTAGGCAGGGGGTGGCGGAAAAAGTATTATCCGGAGATGTGCCCTACGCCAATCACACTGTTTTGGTTGGGGCGCATCGAATGGGTGGCAATATCCTCGCGGCTCTAAAATCCACCGGAGAAGAGTTTGTGGTGGTTGATTTTGACCCGCAGATTATCGGGAAATTGAAAAATAGGGGAATACCGGTTATTTATGGCGATATAAGCGAAGATGAGATTAAAGAACTCTCCGCGCTCGCGCGTGCCAGGGCGCTTATTTCAACCGTTCCCGATTTGCGCGATAATATGCAGATGATTGATTACCTGAAAAAAGAAAATCCCAAGGCGGCGATTGTCGTAACGGCCGAAAATGAATGGGAGGCGGGCGTGCTCTATGAACTTGGCGCAAGCTACGTGATATTGCCGCACTTTATCGGCGGCCTGCAGATAGCGCAAGCGATTAAGAAAGACCATCATTTTGACTACTTAGCCAAGCTGAAAGATCACGATTTATCGTTAATTCGCGGCAATTCATGGAATTAAATCTTATACAATTTATACGTCCGGTAGCGTTGCTATTGTTTGTGGTTGTTTACGTGTTTGTTTTGGTTGTTGGTGTCGCAACTTTTTATCATATCAGGTGGTATGGGTTAAAGGGGGACCGGACTTACAAAAAAATTGAATGGTGGTTTATTGCCATAAACGCGGTTTTGTTTCTTGTAAACAGCGGAATATTAATATCAATTTTACAAGGAGTGTGAGATACGAACAAACATGGCTTTTGAATTGTTGGAGAGCGAAAAAATAATAGAGGTGAAACGCAGGCATTGGTTTAAGCTTTTTGAAAGTTTGTCGGCTTTGGCTCTTGCCACTCTCATAGTTTTAAGCGTGCCCTTTGTTTTGGGCGTGTATTTCCCGGACACGGTGAAGCTTTATGGCGGCGAAATATTTTTGATCACCGGACTTTTTCTGCAAATTTTATCAATTTCTTTTTTCTTGATTGCCTTGGATTATTTTTTGGATATGTGGGTTGTAACCGACAGGCGGCTTATTCTCATTGAACTAAAAGGATTGTTCAGCCGCGAAACATCCTCAATAAATTACAGTAACATCCAGGATGTATCGGTCACGGTAAGCGGAATTGTGCCAACGCTCTTAAATTATGGCGATCTACAGATTCAAACTGCCGGAGAGTTTAAAAAGTTTATTTTTAAAGATGTGCCCAAACCATACGAACTTAAGGATAAAATTCTTGAATTACATGAGCAAAACCGAAGAACTTAAAAAAATCCGCGACGAGGTGTTTAATCTTAGAGAATCTTCTTTATACGAATACCGCGTCAAAAGCGGCTACTTTCCGGTTTTGGGCGAGGGCAGTCATGATGCCAAAATCATGTTTATTGGCGAGGCGCCCGGATTAAACGAAGCGAAGCGTGGCCGCCCTTTTTGCGGTGCGGCGGGGAAAGTTTTGGATGAGCTTCTGGAATCCATCGGTTTGCCGCGAAAAGATGTATATATTACGAATATCGTGAAAGATCGTCCGCCGGGGAATCGCGATCCATTGCCTACGGAAATTGCTCTTTACGCGCCATTTTTGGAAAGGCAGATAGATATTATAAAACCCAAGGTCATCGCAATTCTCGGCAGAATTTCTATGGGATATATTTTTAATAAATTCGGCCTCGCCGATCAATTGGAAACCATAAGCAAAATGCACGGGAAGGCGTATGACGCGGAACTGCCCCATGGCAAGGTTAAAATTGTGGCGCTATACCACCCGGCTGTCGGGGTTTACAATCCACATACCAAAGACGCTCTTAAAAAAGACTTTGCGATTTTAAAGAGTTTGTAACCTTGACTTTCCTTTTTTATAACCTATACTATCGTTAGTTATAAGGGAAGATCACTTCAAAAGGTAGGAGACGGATGTCTAAGCAATGGATTTATTCCCCAGTTTTCCTAATTGGCGTTGTTGCGTTGATGCTTTTTGTTTTTGGACTTTTCCCATTTTCGTCACCTTTGCCAGATGATCCTACGATAGAGCCTGGCTCTGCAATTTGGCAAGCTCTTCATACTAAAGAAGCAAGAGATAACGAGATAAAAACTATCTTTGAACGCGAAGAAGAATATGAGCGGAATGGATTGCCAAGAGGAGTAGGATGTACTTGGAGCCCGGATGCGACCGTAGAGCTGACATTTGAGAAGTGCCAAAGTCTATTAGAAAGAGCTCTGTACCATAAAAGACTGAAGTTAGCGCTATCCCTTGCTCATAAAAAAGGACTTAACGTAGCCGCAAGCGATAGATTTAAGGTTGGCAGTTCTATCCACGATCTTCTGGTGAATGTTAATGCCACAGATGAAGAAATCGCCGATTTTCTTTTGGGAAAACAGGCGAAAAACGAAACCAAGAGTGCCCCATAAGGCGCTCTTTTTAGTGTTATAATAAGATTATGACTCGTTACGCCTTTATTTATATTGCCAATTCATTCTTCTACTCTATTTTTGAGTTTTTTTTCCATTGGTACGTGAATGGTTTTTGGCTGGGAAGCGGCTGGCTTATAGATCTCTTGGAACGCCTGGACAGATTTTTTGCTTTCCGTGTTACATTAAGGCATTTTGGAGAGCCGCTTTTCCAGGACAGGACGATCGTGGGTTATATTTTAGGTTTTATATTTAGAAGCGGGCGGCTTTTAATCGGAGCGATTGCTTACTTTTTTATTTTTATTTTAGCCATTATGTTGTATCTTGGCTGGGCCGCGATTTTGCCATATGTAATATATAGAATAATTATTTAAAGCAAAAATCAAAATTACAAATTAAAATGCAAAATTATTATAATGGAGTCCCGCCTAGCGGGACAAGCCATAATTTTAATATTTGATTTTTAAATTTTAAATCGCACAAAGGGAAGTCTTGCCTCAATAAAGAATCTAACATGAATAGCAAAAATAACCTTGATTTATACTACGATGATCCTCGCCTCCACATGACCCTGCCCGGGCGGTTTGTGGTTCGTTTTGTAAACAATGTAAGCTTTCTTTTGGTTTGGGTCCTTACCATTATTTTATTGCTCTCTAACGACCAAAGATTTTTTTGGATAGGAGTTTTATTTGCCCTATATCTGGCGCATAAGGCGTATCATTTTAGAAAGGGTAAGGACAATTTCGCGCGACCCCTCTTTACTGGCAGGATTAATTTGACAAAATTCATAACAAGGCAAAGTTTTGGGATAATTGAAGCCGCTTATGACCGCTCACTTCTTACAAAAGAAAACCTTCTCCTTATTTTGTTGAGGAAATTATTACGTCGAGAAGAAGTCGGGGAAATTATGAAGCGGCTGGAAGTCCAAGACACAGATTTTTTAAGCCAAGCCGAGAGATTATTCGAAAAAACTTTTGATAACGATAAAGATAAAAATTTGTCGCTTATTTCTGAAATTGTAACGCGCGGAGCATTCCATAGTCTTTCTAAAAAAGAGCACTATATTGAACCGCACGATCTTTTTATAGGGTTAGTAGAGGTGGGCGGCAAGCAAATTGAAGAGCTTTTGTCGCTTTTTTCAATACAGCCCAATCAAATTAGGCAGGCGGCGATTTTTTGCGAAACCAGACAGTCGCTTTTATATAAATTCATAAAACCCAGAGAAGTTGGGGGCTTATATCCAAAACGAACGAGGCACCGCATTATGAATCGTGCCTGGACCGCAAAGCCGACGAAATTGCTGGATCGCTTTTCTAGAGATCTCACTGACGTTGCGCGGGTTGGCGGTACCGGGTTTCTCATCGGCCATGAAAAGGAGTATGGAAGATTGCTGGATTTGCTCGCGCGACCCAGGGAGCCAGCGGCGCTGCTTTTGGGGGAGGTGGGTATTGGCAAGGGCGCCATTGTGAAGCATTTGGCTTTTAATATTGTGAAAGACGGGGTTCCGCCGATTCTTTTTGACAAGAGGTTGGTGGAATTAAAAATAGGAGATTTAATTTCTGGCGACGGAGCCGAGGCGCAGAATAGAATTCAAACTATAACCAATGAAATTGTCGCCGCGGGAAACATAATTCTGTATATCCCAGATCTAGATTTGGCATTCAGAAATTCAGGCGATGGCAGGTTAAGTGCGGGTGATATTTTAATGCCGATTTTGCGCGAGGGTTTATTTCCGGTTATCGGGGCGGCAACGGTGCGCGCTTATAAAAAATACCTTGATGAGCGCGGCGATTTGTCTGATATTTTTGAGGCAATTAACGTTCAAGAAATGAGTGAAGAAGAAGCGGCAACGCTCCTCTCTTATTTCGCGTTGTGGCTTGAGAAAGAGCATGAGATTACTATAACGCTTCAAGCTATTAGCCGAGCCGTAGAAATTGCCCACAAATATTTTAGGGCAAAACCCCTGCCGGAAAGCGCCCTTGATTTATTAAGAGAGAGTTTGGCCGGAGCGGAGCGACTCAAAACCAAACTCTTGAACTCCGAAACTATTTTAAGAATCGCCGAAAAGAAAATAAATATACCAATGCACCAGGCCGGAGAAGATGAGAGAAAGAAGCTAATCAATTTAGAGTCTATTATAAGAGAAAAATATATAAACCAGGAGGAAGCGGTTGCGGCGGTGTCCCGGGCTCTCCGAGAATACAGAAGCGGACTAAGCAGGAAGGGCGGACCCATAGCGTCGTTTCTTTTCGTGGGCCCGACGGGGGTTGGCAAAACCGAGCTTTCAAAAATTTTGGCAGAAATTCAATTTGGTTCACGCGATATGATGGTGCGTTTTGATATGTCTGAATTCCAAGGCAAAGACAGCCTTTCGCGATTTATCGGATCGCCTGATGGAGCAATAACCGGCTCTCTTACGGATGCCGTTCTTGATAAGCCATACAGCCTGATTCTTTTGGATGAATTTGAGAAAACCACCAAGGAAATTTTAAATTTGTTTCTTCAGGTTTTAGACGATGGACGGCTTACGGATGGGGTGGGCAGAGTTTGTGATTTTCAGAACACTATAATCATTGCCACTTCAAATGCCTACTCGGAGTTTATTCTGAAGGCGCTTGAAGAGGGCAAAGATTCGGCGTTTTTAGAAAATGACCTGAAAATGCATTTGGTTGATTATTTCAAACCGGAGCTCATAAACAGGTTTTCGGGCATAATAATATTCAAACCGTTGAACCGCGACCAAGTAAAGCTTGTGGCCAAACTGCAGTTAGATGATCTGGTGCGCGATATTCTTGAGTCTCAAGGTATAAAGTTAAATATAACCGACGCGACTCTTACTCAAATAACCGACTTAGGTTTTGACAGGGCATATGGCGCGAGGCCTCTTCGGCGGGTTATTGAAGAAAAATTAAGAGGCGAGCTTGCCAATAAAATTTTACTTCGCGAAATAAGCAAAAACGATGAAGTTGGCATCGACTTTGCGGACGGCAATTTTGTTTTTCTTAAAAAATGAGCAACGAAGAAATTGCCAAAATCTTAAGCAATATAGCCACTTACCTAGAAATGGACGGCGTGCCCTTTAAGCCACGCGCCTATGAAAAAGTTGCGGACTTAATTCTGGAATTTAGAGAGCCCCTTTCGGAGCTTTATAAAAAAGGCGGACTAAAAGCAATTGAGAATATCCCCGGAGTCGGGGCTCATATTGGCGAGAAAATTGAAGAGCTTTTGAAAACCGGCAAGCTTTGCTATTACGAAAAGCTAAAAAAGAAAACGCCGGTTGATTTGGCGTCGCTTCTCGGCGTGCAAGGGCTTGGCCCAAAACACATAAAAAAGTTTTACGAGGAGCTACATATTAAAAACACAAAAGATCTTGAAAGAGCGGCTCGCGCGGGGAAAATTGCGGGACTTTCCGGCTTTGGCAAAAAAAGCGAGGAGAATATTTTAAAGGGCGTTGATTTTTTAAAGAAGTCCGGAGGGCGGTTTGTTTTGGCATTCGCAATGCCGAATGTTTTGGAAGTAAAAAAAAGTCTGGAAACCTTGAAAGAAGTTCAGCGCATTGATGTTGCCGGCTCTATCCGCCGTGGCAAGGAAACGGTTGGGGACGCGGATATTCTTGTTATTGCAAAAAATCCCAAATCAGTCATGGACTGCTTTGTTGCTTTAAGGAATGTTAAACAGGTTTTGGCTCACGGAGTGACTAAATCGGCAGTTATTTTAAATAACGGCATGGAGGTCCAACTCCGCGTTGTTCCCATGGCATCCTATGGCGCAGCGTTAAATTATTTTACTGGCTCAAAAGATCACAATGTTGCGCTTCGGCAAATGGCGATAAAAAGGGGTTGGAAGTTAAATGAATACGGATTATTCAGCGGCAAGCGTCAAATTGCCGGGAAAACCGAAGAAGATTTATATAAAGCGCTCGGCATGATTTATGTCCCTCCCGAGCTTCGGGAGAATACGGGAGAAATACGAGCGGCGCTACATCACAAACTTCCCGATCTCATTCCACGCGGCTCTCTTCGTGGAGATCTGCAAGTGCAGACCAGCTGGTCAGACGGTTCAAATTCTATTGAAGAGATGGCGCGGACGGCGATGAAGACGGGATTGGAATATATCGCGATTACCGATCACACCAAGCGTCTTAAGGTAGCGCGTGGATTAGACGAAAAGCGAATTCAAATGCAATGGAATGAGATTGACCATATAAACCAAAAACTTAAAACAAAAAACCCAAAATTTAAAATTCTGAAGGGCACTGAGTGTGATATTCTGGCTGAGGGCTCGCTTGATTTGCCTGACAAAATTTTATCAAAATTGGATGTGGTCGGAGTTTCTGTACACTCTCTATTTAAGCTTTCACGCGAGGAACAAACAAAGCGCATACAGCGCGCCATGGAAAATCCCCATGTTGATATTTTTTTCCACCCCACTGGACGGATTATCCAGTCGCGGGAGCCGTATGATGTGGATATTGACGAGATCATCCGAGTCGCAAAAAAAACAGGAACTATTTTGGAAATTGACGCCTATCCCGTACGCGCCGACTTAAAGGATGAATACGTCAAAAAATGCGTGGAGGCGGGCGTAAAAATGTCTATTGACTCTGATGCGCACGCGCCGGAACATTTTGCGTTTTTGGAGTATGGCATTACACAAGCGAAGCGTGGCTGGGCCACCAAAACAGATATTGTGAATACTTTGCCAGTTGAAAAGATGTTGAAAAATCTCAAAGGAAAATAAAACCCCCCTTGTCTTATTAGCATATTTCGCATACTGAATTCGTAGTTTCGCATTATACAAATCCTATGTTAAACCTCTTTCCCATTATGTCTTACACCCCATTTGGAGCTCATGTTGTGTTGGATAAGACTGAATCTTGCGATTGGTGTTTCGTTCGCCTATACTGACTGTATTCATGACTTCTCCCAATAATAATGGAGAGCCGCGCCAAACTAAAAAAGAAATTACGGCTGGCGTGGTTGTTTTCCGCAGAACCCAAGAAGGGCCTAAGTTTTTATTGCTTTATCACAGGGGGAGTTATTGGAATTTTCCAAAGGGCCATCTTGAAAGAGAAGAAAGAAGCTTAGATGCTGCTCTACGCGAAACTTGCGAAGAAACCGGGCTTAAGAGAAGCGATATGCGCATATTGGGAGGATTTAAAGAGCATGAGAGGTTTCATTTTAGGCGTGGCAAAGAGACTGTATTCAAAATAGTCATAATGTATCTTGCGGAAACAAAGGAGGCGAACATTAAAATTCCCTCGGAATATTCTCAAGTAGTCCAGAATGACAAGATTAATGGTTACGGCTGGTTTTTATCCGTCGATGCCAAGAAAATTTTTGGGCGCCATAAGGAGAATATTAAAGTTTTGGAAAGAGCTTACAAGTTTATCTCTGGACGTAAGAGCGATGTGAAGAAAAATGGTTCCAGCAGAATACATCCAGGAGGCAAGTTTATAGGATAATATCTTTGTCTTGGGCGGTGGCTATTTTTACCTTTTAACTTTTTCCACGATCACCTTAAAAACCTTTGGGTAATTTTCAGCGAGATCAGCCAAAATCTTTCTATCCAAGCCAACATTGGCCCTCATGAGCGCGTTAATAAATCGGCTGTAGGTAACGCCATTTTTTCGCGCTGCAGCATTTATCTTAACTTGCCACAGGGTTCTTAAATCTCTTTTCTTTTCCTTCCTGCCCCTAAAAGCGTGCGTCCAGGCGTGGAGCAAGGCTTCTTTGGCCGCGCGCTCTTTTGATTTCCTGCCCCAGCGGAATCCCTTGGTATATTTTAAGATTTTTTTTCTTTTTTTTGCGGCTATGGTACCGCGCTTTACTCTGGTCATCCCTCACTTAAGAAGGAGCATTATCCGCCTCTTCTCATATTTAATAATGGTAAATAATTTTTCTAATATAATCTTATAACAATGTATACATTAACTAACCCACTCCTTCTTGAGTGAGGGATTATGAATCAAAATCAATCTTGGCTCTCAATCCGACGACTTTCCTTCCCCGTTGTTTGGACTTGCTGCCTTTTTTAGCCCTAAAATGATTGAAACCGGAGAGCCGTCTTATGGCCACCCCGCTCTTTGTTATTCTAAATCTTTTTTTGATGCTGGACTTCATGATTTCTATAACGAAATACGAAACTTTACGAAAATACGAAATCGAGATTCTTAGCATTTATCATAACGACTGCTTTCCTTTTCGTATTTTCGTCTTAATCCGATTTGTCCAATCGGACAGATGTAGGATACGAATTTCGTATTTAGTCATAATTATTTACTTATTTGCGCCACAAACCCCCTCCCTGTATATTTTGGCTGCATTATAATTTTATGATCAGTTCCCAGCAAATTTATAAATTCATCAAGCTTGCCTCGCGCCCAATCTTTGTTGCCCTTTTCTCTTCCTCTTAAAATCATCATTATTTCTACCTTGGCGCCCTTTGCCAAAAAATCGTTAACTTTTTTTACCTTTACCATGAGATCGTGCTTGGCGGCTTTGGCGCTGATTCTCACCTGCTTTAGCCCTTCTGCTTTTTGGGCCAGGCGCTCACGCCTCTCTTCCTTTTCTTTCTGATATCTGTATTTATCGTAACTCCAAATCTTGGCCACAGGAGGATTGGCGGTTGGCGCAATTTCAATGAGATCTAACTCCTCGCTCTTTGCTTTTAAAAGAGCTTCGTCGCGCGACATAACGCCAAGATTTTCTCCGTCTGCGCTTATAACCCGAAGTTCCGGAGCCGTTATTTGATTGTTTATCTTGTGCTTAATGGTTTATATATTATCTTTAATTTTCTAAAAATGCAAGAGTGATTCTTGTATTAGTAGTTGTGCCTATCTCGGCATATAAAGGGCGATATAAATAAGTGAAATTAAGATTACGGCCAATTGAGTTGCGACTCCCCAAAGCATTTCCTTATAAGTCACAGTCCAGTGAAAGAAAGTGTGGAATTTGTGATACGCGGCGATGCTTTTTATTTTCGCGCGTAGCCCCTTGGACCAAAGAGGCGACGAATCTATTATGTCAGGCATAAGCCCTCCCAGGGCGCCCCCCGCGAGCGGCACCCAGAAATTTAATGGTGAATAGTAAAAAATCGCGACGAAAGCAATGCCCGATAAAAACCAATCGGCAAAAAGCATATTCCAATCACGCTTAATCCAGCCGCCATTCATTTCTTCGGGAATGCGTTTTTGGCCTAAATAAGGAGCGCCGGATTTAATAGTATAAAAACTGCCCTGGTCAAAATGCGGCATTCCGTCCAAAATATGATGGCTTAGGAAGCCGCCCAAAAATCCCAAGGAGGGATCTTGAAGCGCCGCTCCAATTGCGGTTCCGACAATAGCGTGTGTAGTGAATAACATATCAAGTTTCTAAGTTCATAAGTTGTAAGTTTCGCAAGCCGAACTTGCTTCTAAGTTTTTAACTTAGAAACTTAAGCTTATCGCAACTTAAAAACTTATCAACTAATGTTGCTTCCCGGTTCCACTTCTTTCTCCGGTACTATCAAAATCGGTACTCCTTCTGTATCGTGTGCCGCGAGCAACATCCCTTGGCTTGTGAGGCCCATTAATTTTCTTGGGTTTAGGTTTGCCACAATCACGATTTCTTTTCCAACTAAATCTTCTGGCAAATATGTCTTTCCTATGCCAGCTACTATTTGGCGCTCTTCCTGTCCTATATTTATATGTAGAACCATTAACTTCTCGGATTCGGGGACTCGCTCGGCTTTAATAATTTTAGCAATTTTTAGTTCTACTTGTCTAAATTCATCTATTGTCATGATGAAGATTATGTCATGGTTTTGCTCTCTGGTCAACGTTGAACTGCGCTCGCGGTTTATAGTAAAGTTATATTGGATTAATTATTTTCTCGGATAAAAATTGTGAGGGTTTTTGTCCGTAAAAATGAAGTCTAATAATTAAATAAGTATTTATGGCTCGCAAAATTATTTTAATTGCGGGTTTAGGTATGGGGCTTACGTTGTTTTGGGGGGTTTCTGGCGCGCAGGCGGCCGAAAGTGTGGTAATCGCAGGTGATGACTTTACGGTTTTGAATTCCGCCCTGGAAGAATTGAAAGATGTCTTATTGCAGTTGCAGTCGCAGCTTGCCGCAAACGAGAATGAAAAAAACTTTAATGTCGCGGCGGTTAGCGTAACACTAAGCCAGATTAGCCTAAATCTTGATGCGATTAGCGTAGCGGTAGCCGGAGGAGACCTGCTCCCATCGCGGCGATTCGCAGACGGCGAACCGCTTAAAATCTCTGGAAGCAAGGATAACGCAGTAGTTTCTCTTGCCGACTCTGGCAATAAGACAAGAGCGCTGTCCGCGGAATTTTTCACGCAGTATAAGACAATGTCGTTTACCTTTCTCGCCGTGCTTTTAGTTTTTGGCATCATCTTGTTTTTAAGAAGGGGAGAGGAGGGTGAATCCGAGCCCGCGTAAATCAGCAAAAAGAAAATTGCCCTTAGGTGGGCAATTTTCTTTAGTCTAAATTTTGAAGTGATTTTTTACTGCTTGGTTGCCAAAATTATCATTCTGGGAGAGCTGAATTTATACTCACTGCCATTAAAATCACCAAAAATTTTTTCTACTTTTAACCCCGCCTCACCCAACATATTTGTTATTTCCGGAAGCGAATACAAGCGCACTTTTGTTTCAAAGTTTTTTTCTTTATCACTCTCATCGCGCCATTCTATTTTCATAGCCATAGTCATTTTTTGATGATTGAATGTGCTTGTGATTTTAATTTTTAAATCATTAGATAGTTCCTCTTTAAAAACTTTTGTCATTGTGCCATCAGATTTTTTCTTATGAAGTTTATTTACTCTTGTTATTACCTCTATGATGTTATTTAGATCCAGCAGAAATTTGCCGCCTGGTTTTAGAGATCGCGCCATGCTTTTTAATGCTTTCTCATTGTCTTTCTCGTCGGCAAAATATCCAAACGCAGTGAACATGGCGTAAATAACGTCAAATTTATTTTTGAAACCAAGGCTCCTCATGTCCTTTCTCGCGAATTTAACTCTGGCTCCGGCTTTTTTTGCTTCAATTTTAGCTCGCGCCAAAAGATACTTTGAATAATCCACCCCGGTTATTTTATAACCCGCTTTTGCAAGCGGTATGGCGTGCCGCCCAAAACCGCAAGCCAAGTCCAGAATTTCCTGGGTTTTTTTAAGGCGCAAATTTTTTATCAAAAAACTAACCTGTCTTTTGGTTAATGCCGGAGGGTGAACATCAACATAAGTATCCAGATATTTTTTATCAAACACTGTTTTCCACCAGTTTTTTTTCATAAATTATTTTCTTATATTGTTGGGCGAAAAAAACGGCCAGGGGGGGGTACGCCCCTGGCCATAGCAGGAACCGGTCTAGTTATGCACTTGCTGTTGCTGAATCAATCAACATCAGATTGACTTTCAGCGTATCTGTTTCGTTGAAGATACCGAGTTCGAGCAGTCTGCTCTTGATGGTTTGGGCAAGTGTCTGCGGGAACGCAGAAAGACCAGCAAGATAGTCTGGAGTTCGCTTTACTTGTATAATTAGCGAAAGGCTCTGTTGATGAATCTGACCTTCCCATGCCTGCACCGGGATGATTCGTACATGCTCAACGCGAAGTCCTCCCTGTGTGTTAAGCACGCTAATCGCAAGTGCAGATAATTCGGGGTAGATCCGTTTCAACTGCTCTTTGTCGATTCGGTCTGAATTGGGTATTACGAGGATGTTCGGCATCGCAAGTTCCTCCTTGCAAAGAGACTGATCTCATCCTAGTACGATACCGATGCGAAAGTCAATACACTGTGGGCTGTAGTTGATCAATAAACTGATTTTTGTTATCATCCGACGACAGGCGATGGGGAGAGGATTTAATGTCACTTTTTTGAAAAATTGTGTATATCCGCAATTCTACAATAAAGAAGATGCCCGCCAAAGAAATTTCGCGGGCTGTTTTATTTGTGGGAAATTCTAAAAATAGCGCGAACCTATTTTGAAGAAAGATAACGCCTCGCTTCGCTCGGCGAATCCGCTCGGGCTCTGAAATTTTTTCAGTGAGTAAACGAATCCTTGTTGTGGATAACTGCTCGTGTTTTGCTCGGGTATTAATGTTATGCTATTTATATGCTAACTTTCCGACAAAAACAACTTAAGGATTATATCAATAAGATTATATCAGAAAAAGGCGTCGCGCCAACAGAGCGAGAGATAGCTCGTCGGTTTAGGATTTCTCCTTCAACCACGCATGAACACCTCGTGATGCTCCAACAAAAAGGATACTTAGAAAAAGCTCACGGTCGAGCAAGAGGAATTCAAATCTCTGACCCCATTTCTCATTTAGTAAAAATACCCCTTTTAGGAACTATCGCCGCAGGAGAACCAATAGAGGCAATACAGAATAAAGAAATGATCGCGGTTCCCAAAAGCAAAATTCCGTCTTCGTCAGAAGTTTACCCCGTTAGAAGTCGCGGCCGCGATGCGCGTCCTACTTCTAACGGGGTTTACGCTCTTCGCGTAGTCGGCAATAGTATGATTGACGAAAATATAAACGATGGCGATGTGGTTTTGGTGCGTCAGCAGGAAACTGCCGAGAATGGACAAAAGGTGGTTGCCTTGATAGATAATCACGAGGCAACCCTAAAGAAATTTTATCAAGAGCGAGGACATATTCGATTACAACCGGCAAACAAAATTTTTGAGCCGATTATTATTAGAAAAGACCGCGATATTAAAATTCAAGGTGTTGTTTTAGATGTTATTCGTGAAGAAACTCCAATTACCATTTCGTTCCCGGAAGTTAAAACAGAAATCAAACAATACAAAAAACTCCCCTTGAATAAAATTATTTGTGGAGATGCAGTGGCAGAGCTTAAAAAACTTTCAAATGAAAGCTGTGATGTTATTGTTATAGATCCACCATACAATATCGGCAAAGATTTTGGAAATAACATTGATAAAAGAGAATTAAGCGAATATGTTGCGTGGTGCAAAGAGTGGATCAATGAAAGTATCCGAGTAATGAAGCCCACCGGAACGATGTTTATTTACGGATTTAGCGAAATTTTAGCGTATCTTTCAGTTGAAATTCCAATAAATAAACGCTGGCTTATCTGGCATTATACAAATAAAAATATGGCCTCCTGTAATTTTTGGCAGAGAAGCCACGAAGCAATTATTTGTGCCTGGAAAGATAAGCCAATTTTTAATAAAGATGAGGTGAGAGAGCCATACACAGAGGGATTTTTGAATGGAGCGGCTGGCAAAATAAGAACCGGAAAATCAATAGGTAGATTAAGTAGAAATGGAGTGGATACAATTTACAATGCCCACCCGAACGGAGCTTTGCCTCGCGATGTAATAAAAACCCCCGCGCTTGCGGGCGGAGCTGGCATGGTAGAAAGGTGGTTTTTGTGCAAAACATGCGACAATGTTTTTGAACCGAGACAATTACAAAAACATAAGGAGCATGAAATTATGAAGCACCCAACACAAAAACCACTTGAACTTTCAAGAAAATTGATCAAGTCGGCTATACCGAAAAAAGACGGTGTTGTATTAGTGCCATTTGTGGGTACCGGCTCCGAATGTGTGGCCGCAAAAGAGTTAGGACAATCCTATTTGGGTTTTGAGATCAATCCTGATTATGTGCGAATGGCAGAGAAGATGATAGATAGCACAAAAATTATCCCAAAATTATTTTGAGGCTTGATCTATCTCTTTTTTCTTTTGTTCAAAAGCATAAGGAGTAAAAATAACAAAACCATTGGGGAATCTTTTTAACTCTTTATTCTCTTGAAACCTCTTGAATGGAAGTTTATATTCCCCGTTCTTTTTCTTGGGATTTTCGAAATAGTCGCTACTTGAAACTTCATATTTAATATCTACGAATTTGCCCGGTAATGGATTTTTTGATTTCGGTTTTTCCTGTCGCACTTCTCTGCCGAGAGATTTCTTTTTAACTTGATAGTTTAGAATTTTACTCCGATATTTAACTTGAAAATCAGCCCCTCGATGATCAAGCTCACCCGACATTGTGACTGTATCTTCGCCAAAAACCGATTCTGCCACATACCCGGCGTGAATTTGAGTAATAATACTTGCCCAAGTACGATAAATTCTTGCTGGCAATCCGCGATAAAAACAATCTTTACACATTGTTGTTTTTTGTCTAAAGGATTCAATTTCTGTCTTTTGTGAATTTAAGCACTCTTTATAAAAATCTCCAAAAGACAAAAATTTCTTTTGGTCCCAATATACTTTGTAAAGCATATTGATTGCCTGAACTTCTTTTGGCATATCCATTTCTACAATTTTAATAGGCCTATATTTGTCGCGATAGGCTTTGAGATCAACTGAATGTAAAAATTTATCAAATTTATCTACTAACATAATTTAAGATTGAAAGATGAACACCAGCGCGGGCGGCTAATTCTTCCTGCGATAAACCTAATCTCGCCCGTTTTGCACGGACTTTTTGACCGAATTTTTGTAAAACCTCTCTTTTCATAGTGGAGGTGGGCGGATTTGAACCGCCGTGCGGGTTATGAAGACAAAAACTTCTACAAGCGTAGCCCGACTAAAGTTTCAAGTGTCATGCGTCAAGTGTCAGGCGACCAAACATCACAACACCTGCCGAGTGCAATTTCGTTCTGAACCCCGACAATTTCAGAACAGAGCCCGATAGGTTAACACCGACAATCAGTCGATCAGGCGTAAACTGCGTCGATGAGCGTTAGACAAAAGCTAATGCTGGTTTGTTGAATGAGTTTGCACTTATTCGTTTGTGAGTTTTACAGTTTCACGAACTGGCTTGCGATTCTTAAAATCAATAACCCGTCGAGGCCTGTCACCCCCCTAAATCATTTGCAAGGCAAATGATCGGGCGAACAATTTGTAAAACAAATTGTTTTAGCCAACTAAATCATTTGCAAGGCAAATGATCGGGCGAACAAT
>JACOXY010000004.1 GCA_016182095.1 Candidatus Liptonbacteria bacterium | reverse complement strand
ACTAAATCAGCGCCAACATCAGCGGCTTTAGTAAAAATACCGCCGCCAAGACGAGCAAAAACTGAAATTAAACTCGCGCCGAAACTTAATCCTATCAATCCATTTCTCAACGCATTGGCATCAGACGAATTAACGCCCCAAAAATAAAAAACAGCAACCGAAAGTAAACTCAAAGCAACCACAAAAAATCCGGTAACGGCTCCGGCTTTAAAAGCGAGAGTCAAGGCCGGGTTTAACCCGCGCAAAGCGGCAGCGGTAGTTTTTGAATTAGACCGCACCGCAATCATCATTCCAACATAACCGGAAGCCGTTGAAGCTATGGCGCCAGCTAAAAATCCAACCGCGACAAACCATCCTAACACTATATAGAGCAAAGCTGCCAAAATCACAGCCACCAACCCCACAGTTCTGTACTGCCTATTTAAATAGGCATCAGCTCCGACTTTAATCGCTTCGGAAATTTCAATTTGTTCGCTGGTGCCTGCGGGCTGCCTGTGGAGCCACCCGACAAGATAAGCGCCGTAACCTAAAGTAAGGGCTATTGGGGCGAAGATTAAAAGTTGAGGAGTCATGCAAGTAAATTATTCTAATTGACCTAATGATTCTAAAAAAGTATTCGGGTAAGGGTTAAGAGGCTGGTTTGGTAAAAAGTTTTTGGGTTAAGTGTTTTTAAGACTAATAACCAGAGTCCACTAAACCAAACTGGCTTCCTAACCTTAACCAATAGACATTAGGCATTGGTGATTATTTAGATTAATTATTTAGATTAATTATCGTGCCTGAGGCAGATCCGCCTTTTCGGCCTGAGGCTGACCAGCCTCTGGCTGGGGCGTAGAATAATTAGAAATTAGGTTAATTGTTTATCGTCACCTTTGAGTTCTTGTGCGGATTCAGCATTAACTTCGGACTCTGCTTCAGCTACTGGCGCGGCGACGGCCACTCCCTCCGCGTGCACTTCTTCGGGGCGAGACTGCGAACGCACGTCTATTTTCCATCCGGTGAGTCGGGCGGCAAGGCGCACGTTTTGGCCGCCCCTGCCGATTGCCAAGCTCAACTGATCCTCCGGGACATAAACCTTAATCTCCCTTCGCGGAGAAACCTCCGTATAAGTAACTCGCGCCGGCGAAAGTGAGTTAGCCACGAACTTAGCCGGGTCTTCCGACCATTCAATTATATCAATCTTTTCCTGGCCCAATTCATTGTTCACAGCCATAACTCTCGTACCCCTTTGCCCAACGCAACTCCCGACCGGATCAATGTTATCCTGATCCGAATGAACCGCTATTTTAGTGCGGCTCCCCGGTTCTCTGGCAATAGCTTTAAGCTGAACAACGCCATCGGCAATTTCGGGAACTTCCATTTCAAAAAGCTTAGCCACAAATTGCGGGTGGCTCCTAGAAAGTATAATTGACGGCAAGCGCGGCTCATTTTGGACGGCCAAAACATAAAACCTTAATCTTTCCCCCGATTTATAATGCTCCCCTGGGATGGTTTCGTTATCAAACATTACTCCGATAGCCCGGCCCAAATCAACATAAACATTACCGCGTTCAAATCTTTGCACAATGCCGGAAACTATCTGGCCTTCCTTATCTTCAAATTCGGACAAAACGGCATTTTTTTCCGCCTCTCTTAATTTTTGCAGAACAACTTGTTTAGCGGTCTGTGCCGCGATTCTTCCAAAATCAGAGTGGGTTTCTAATGGGAACTCCAGCTCCTCTCCAAGCGCTACGCCCTTCTTGATTTTTTTGGCCTCCGTGAAAAGCAGGTGCCTATCTTCATTATAGCGAGGCAAGAGTTCTTCCTCGTTCTCCGCGGGTCCGCGCTCCTCCGCGCGAGCAATCTGCCTTGCTTTCTCTTCCTCGTTAAGCTTTTTCGCTAATTCTGACTGGCCTGCCTGCGCAGTCAGGCCTGCCTGCGCAGTCGAGTTGGTGAGCGTGGACTTTCGCTCATTTTTTTCTGCTTGTTCCAAGTCTTTTGTCCCATGTTTCACGTCCTCTGTTTCCTCCTCCATAATTCTTACGGTTGATTCATCAACCACTGTTTTCACCTGCCAGAACTTAAGCTCGCCGGATTCCGGATTAAATTTTGCCTTCACTATTTCTCCCTTTTTGCCGTACTCCTTTTTATAAGCAGCCGCTATGGAAGATTCAATCGCCTCTAACACCGCCTCTTTTTTAAGGCCTTTTTCATCGGCAATCTGGTCAATGGCTTTTGAGATGTCTTTAAGGTTAAACATGTCGTTTTTGCCCAAGAGCGCAGCGATTGGCTGCAAAACCGCACACCCCGCCCTCTAAGCATTAATTCTTTTTCTTAATGCGCGCCAAGCACTCCCATAATATTTTAGTTTCTTTTCTCTTGCTCTTGCGTCACTCTCTCGCAAATATGCCTCATAATATATAATCTTATCTTTTTTAAAATTTTGTATGTGTTCTTTAAAGCGTCTATTTAAATCACTGGTATAGCCAATATACAATTTACCGTTGTACTCATTTTTTATGACATAGATGAAATACATGGCACAGAGGGCGGGGTTCTTACAAATAGCAGGCCAATTTGTAAGAAAGTCCGCGCACTGGCGGACTTTCAATCGTGCTAACATCTTAGCACATCTATATCAGGATTGTCAATAACAAAATTTATCTGGTTTCAATAATCTTGCCAACCTGAAGGGTTACTTTGGCTTGCGAGGTAGATACGCCATCTGATCCGGTGCAAGTCAAGGTATAGAGCGTAGTTACTGTTGGACTGACTTGTAGATCTGGAGCGCCGGAATCACAAGCCGCCGCGCTGGAACAAACAACACCAACACCGTTGTCAATTGACCCATTTATGGAATCATCGCAGGCCCAGTTAAGAACTGCCGCTTGCCCTTCGGTTATAAACGAAGGGGAGGCAAAAAGCGTGGCGCTTGGGTTAATATCTGTTTCGTTATTGTCATCGGAGTTGCAGGAACCGCCGCCACCGTTACTATCGGGGAAACATCCAGCATCCTCGTTGCCCGGGACACAATCAACTTTTCCATCTCCATCATTATCAATGCCATCACTGCATTCCGGCAAAACAGCAAGACCCACCGTAAATGACTTTTTCGAGCAATTATTTCCTTCGTCAAGCTCGCTAACTACGGAGGGGTTGTCAGCACAAATTTGATATTCATGATTGCCCGCAACTGCCGTCCATAAGTTGCCCCAGGTCTCATTTTCAGTCGCATCAACCGCTAATGCCCCAGTAGGCATTCGAGTCACGTTACCGTTTGCAGGCGAAATATCCCAGCTTCCATTGGCCCCAATATCAACCCTAAGCCGCGTTTGAGACGGACCAGAGGAATGAGTGCCTGCATTCTTCACCTTCCCCGAAAAACTGACTGAATCTCCCGCAACTGGAACCGCGGGCACGATAAGAAGGGATTTCGTTACCAAGTCTGGTCTTGTGCCTCCTCCACCGCCGCCGCCACCGCTGCCGCAATCAGCTGATGTTGTACACGCCGCTCCTCCGCCACCAGCAACACATTGACCTGATCCGTTACAAGAAAGACTACTTCCGCCGCCACCGCCAGAGGACGCGCAAGCCGGCACCACAAACGCGAGGCCCGCCTCGTCAGTCCAGCGCGCGCCGCTCTTAACTCCTACCGACGCGCCATAATCTATAACAGAAAAATACAGCATAAGCGCCGCCACCGCACTAAAAGCGACAATTAAAAAAACTAAAAGGTAATTTTTTGAAATCTTCAATCTATTTGAAGTCATATCATTATTATATAATCATAATCAGAATAATCTAACATTCCCTGTGGACAATAATTCTTCGCTACGTTTTAGATTCGCGAGAATAACATTCTTAAAATCAAAAATGCCCTCCTCGGCATACCGAGGATCATTACCCGGATAAGCCAGCCGCCAATCTTCCGCGCCTAAATCGCGAGCATATTCCAACGCTTTGGTGAATGCCTCTTGCGCCTTTTGATATTGATGAAGATTAAGCAGGGCTGCGCCCAAAGAGTTCCAAAGCCATGGATTCTCAAGGTCGCCAGTCGCATCAAACGCCTCCTTTGCCGCATCGCGCGCCTCCTCCCATTTCCCCGCCTTCAAAAGTACCCATGCCAAGTCATTGTGGCCGGCCCATTCATCTGGGTGGTAAGAAATAAATGTTCTAAAGTCCTTTTCCGCCCCGACTAAGTCGCGCGCGTTATCAAAACCTCTGACCAAGCCTCGCATATAATAGGCGCGGTAATGGTCTGGATATAGTTCAAGTTCCCGGTTTAAGAAAGAGAGCGCGGTGAGAGGCTGGCCTCGCGTAAAGGCGATTCTCCCCAATTGATAGTTCGCGAGCGGGTAGACCGCATCAAGCGCAAGCGTCTTCCTGTATGCGCGCTCCGCCAAAAACGTGTTGTACGCCCCTCCGCCAAAATTATATTCGCCTATCGCAAAAACAATTTCCGGATTATCACTGAATACTATGGCAGGAGTACTTATCGCGAACTGCCCCCAAAGAAAGGAGGACATATCGCTACGAAAAACTCCCAAAAGAATTAGGAGCGATAGAACGCCGACGATTATAAACTGCCGATTTTGATCCGATTTCTTTTTTATTTTTACCAATCGTTTTGTTTTAAGAAGTTATTAAAACCGGAGTCAAGAGCACCCATAGCCGCCGTTGTTTTGTATAGCAAAGATTCGGGGTTAGTTCTGCCGTATGCGCGAAGCGCGGAAACATGATCAAAGAAAATTTTTGTAAACGATGAATTTTGCAGCACAATGATTGGCGCTAAAAGTTCTTTTATTTCTTTTAACTTTTTATCTCCATATTTGGCAGTCAAGGCCTGCGCGTATCGCAGTCGCGCCGCCGCCTGCCCACCCTTGGCGTATTCCTTGTACCAGCTGTTTTCTTTTCCAGCGTCTTCGGCCAGTTGAATTGCTTTTTTGAAATTATCTTCTGCCAAGCCGAAAAGCGTCCCGTTTTTATCTTGCGCTCTCAAACTTAACGCCGCGTATGTAGAGCCGGCCCTCGCGTACAAATCAGAAAGCGCAAGCTTGTCCAGTCCGGCTTTGCGCGCGTCTGCTTCCAGGGTGAGTAACGCTTCGCTTATTAAAGACTCCGCCGCTTCGGCATATTGGGCTTCTTCAATTTTATTTTTATAGTCGCCGTCTGCCACAAGCCACATTTTTGCTTCGGCAAGCATTATTTTTGAAAAAGCGGCGGGGTAGAGATTGTCCGCAAAAACCAAAAGGTTGTGGATACCCACTCTTGGATTATTGGTTTCCCCTATAAAATCGCCAAATTTGCCATCGTTAAAAACTAAAGATCTCTGAAATTCGTCGTCAAGTTGAGCTTCCAACAAAGCGGCGAGGCCAGACGCTACGGTAGATCGCTGAATCGGCAGTATATTCTCACTTAAAATAAGCTCCCTGAACAATGAGAGAGAGCGCTTCCTGTCGCCATTTTCATTTCTCCACCACAAGGAGCGCGCCAAAGAATGCTTGGCAATAAAAGCAGTGTCTTCATTGATATTTTTATCACCAAGAACTCGTTCAATGTTTTTGATCGTATCACTAAATTTTCCGGTTGAAACCGTTTTTAAAATAGAATTGAAAACATCCGGCGCCTCCGGCGTTTGCCTCTGCGAAATTTGATAAAAAAACAAAACAAGCGCGAGAATTATTATTACACCACTCAATATAGGAGCATTTTTAGAAAAACCTTTCACAAAATTTGATTATTAAAACACGCTTGTAATTTTTAACAGCCGCTGCCACCGGAGCCGCCGCCACTGGCGCAACCACCACCGCAGCCGCCACAGGCGCTACCGCTATAAACTCCGCACAAATTGCCATGACTGTCACACCAGCTTACGCTGGCGCAGATAATGCCGGAAAATCCATCGGCACACGTATCAGCGTTTGCTTTTGGAAAAAGCGAAGCGGTGGAATAAGTTTTTCCATCCGAACCCGCGCGGCTTAATACAAAGTTAAAAGCCGCGGCTACCACAATAGCCAAAACAGCCGAGAATAATTTACCAAATGTTTTCATAATATACATCTACATTATACTATATTTTTAAGGGAAGGGGTGTGGATAAGGGTTCATAGCTTTGGGGGCCGCAAGTCCTATTTTCTGTGGAACCTCAACAATGCGCTTATTCTCTAAATTAGCCAGCGATTCCGTAAGATAAAGATGTACCAGTTCCGGCACAATCACTTTCGCGACTCTGTAGCCGACCTTTTTCAAATATTCTTCCGCTGCTTCGTAATAATAAATGTCATAGCCGCTCCTTAATTTTGTTATGGCACTTACCACGCATCGAAGCTCTTCCCCTTCATTTTTATAAGTAGGGCTCCCCAAAAACATCTCGCCAAAATCTTTTTCTTCGCCGTTAAGCAAAAAATCCATTTTGCCTTTCATTCGTTGGTTTTGCCACAGCGAAACACGTTCGTCACGCGAAAGCGCATTGTCGCTAAATGGTTCATAATTTTGAGGAAGCATATAGCGCGCCTTAGTCGTTTGCGAAGCGTACACTGTAAGCGACTCATATAGAGCACTAAGAATAGCCCTTTCAGGATTCAAATTCGCCGAGCCGCCAACAGCGTAGAGCGGACCAGTTTCAGAAAGATTCTCCGTTATGACCGCGAAAATAGGTGCGGGTATGTCAGAAACAAGTTTCGCAATATGTATTTTCAGACGATACTGATCGCATTTTCTAAGAAGATGCTGAACTTCCGGGTTTGATATGGAACGCGGGTTAATTTTTTGCGGCGTAAGCGAGTTCAGCCAATAAATCAGAAAGGCGTCGCGTTCAATAAGTTCATATAATCCGGAGAGGATAGCGCCCTCTAAAGTAAAAAATCCTCCGGCGCCGTTCGTACAAGGTTCGCGGAGAAGCGGTTCCTTTGGCCGCATGGCATGAAAATAATCCCAAAACACGGTCTGCGCCGGAATAAACACGCTCTCTTTAGTGATAAAGTTTTTGCCATCTACCCATGTAAAGGTTGAATGTTCATCAAAAACAAGATTGGGGTTTTTATTTTTCTGCTCACCGGAAAAGCGCGAGAGGGCCGTGGGGTCTATGCAAGTCTTTCCTTTCGCGCTAAGCTCCGCAAACGACGCATATAAAAAATTCTTTTTTTTGCTTCCCAATAAAAACGACTGCCGCTCCAAAAGCTCCCCGGCCGCCTTAGAAAACGCATTCTCCGCGGTACCCGCACAGCCACCGGCGTAGTTCCCCGGCGAATCGCCGCAAGGGAAAAAAACCGCGCAAAATTTAGGAAAGTCATTGGGGAGCGGCATAAAGGGATGATGATAATTCTCATAAATAAGCCCCCTGTCTTTGAAGTAGCGGAAAAGCGACTTCCAAGAGGGCGGAAAGTGCGCGTCAATAACAATGTGAAATGCCGGTCCAAAAAAACCGCGCAGAAGCTTTTCTCCAAAGGCGAGGAGTTTCCTTTTCCACAAAGAAACGCCGTGAGGCGCAATAAATCGCCCAGCCGGTTTTTCAAGCGCCGCGATCATTTCGGAGGCATCCGCAATGTCATAATCGGCCTCCGACAAATAAAATTGTGAACCGACAAACTCTTCTTTCATGCTCAAAGGATTAATTTACTTGCCGACAGCTATAGCATAAACAACCCCTTCCGTTTGACCATCAATATCAAGAAGTTTTTCCACGCCATAATCAAGGGTGCCTCCCGTGGGGCACAGCCGCAGCCCTAGCGCAGTGCCGGCAAGCAAAAAGTTTTGTCCGATGTGCCCAGCTTCAAGTAGCGCGAAGCGCAACCCTCGCTCGCCATATTTATTCTGGGATCGCCAAAACGTTGCGGTCATAATAATAAGGAATGGCGCCTCTTTCGCCCAGCCATCACCCGCAACAATTAGCGCGTCCATTTCTTCACGAATAAAATCATGTTCCCATAAGACATCCAAAGAATGCGACTTGGGATTGTAATGATAGAGGCCATTTTTTAGTTCAGTGTCGCGATTGACTATAAGATATGTTTCAATGGGATAGCGCCCTCCCCCGGAAGGATGGGCCCTTTTATAGTAACCATCGGGAGTCGCAATAACTCCAGCCGAATAATATAAAAGATGTGATAGCTCGCGTAACGTAATTGGTTCTTTCGAAAAATTCCTCTGCGACTTTCTTTCCTCAATAAGAGAGAAAAGGTCGGCTCTCGGCTTTTCGTCTTGCGAAAAACTAACCTTGGGCATTCGCGGATAATCCTTATAATACACGGTGCCCCACTCCTCCGGCCACCCGGCTTTATCAAGCGGGAACAAGGCAAACTCTTTAGAGCTCCGCGTGAATAGCTTGGAAAAATTAATATTTTTCATTATCCTTACAGTATATAATATGGAAATTGAAAGCAAAAAGGTGAACTTGCGCGCGATGCGCCTTGATGATGCCGGGCATTTCGTAAGCTGGCTCAAAGACCCGGATATTAGTCGTTTTATCAACGCGCACGGAGAGTCAGTTGAAGCGCAGAGAGAATTAATAGCGCAAGCGCTAAACCATCACGACACCAGCAAAATTTTTTCGGTTGAAACAAAAGATGGCGCGCTTATAGGAAAGACCGGATTTTTTATTGATAAAAAAAATTCCAATGCCGAATTTTTTATTTTTATAGGCGAGAAAAAATTCTGGAGAGGCGGTTATGGATATGATGTGTGTAAAACAATGTGGGATTATGGTTTCAAGGCTTTGGGACTTCATAGAATTTATTCTGATATCGCGGAAGATAATGTCCCCATAAAAAATTTATGGAAAAAATTGGGAAATCCAGGAAAAATTGAGGGTAAAAAACGAGAGCATTTTTTCTATGACGGCGCGTTCCATGACGCCATCCATATTGCAATTTTAAGAGACGAATGGCTTAAATCCGCCCCCGAACGCAAAAAGCATACATCGGAATAAATTGGCTATCGGGGTAATCTCCGGCAAAATATTTGGCCTTGATATCAAAATATTTTTTTGCGATAGATTCTAGGGTATATTTGTCCGCCTGTGTCCAAGAAGCGCGCGGCTTGCCGATGTCTTTCCACAAAAGATTAACGCCTTCTTTAATTGACGCCGTGGGCGCTTCCTTAATAGCTTGCTTGAACGCTTCATTAACTAAATCCACATTTAAGGCGCGCGTTTCTGGATCAGTGCAGTGATCATAAAGCCGAAACAGCGCAGTGGAAGCCGCGCTTGATATTTGTTTTGTGTAATAATCTTCCGCGCCATCCAAAATAATTTTTTGGGGATTTTTATTTTTCCATAAAATGTTTAAAATGTTGGTTCTGGTAATAAAAACTCCTCCGGGGCGAAGCATCAAATAAACAGCTTTTAAAAATTCTTCCATGAGATTCATCGGAAGCTGGCGGATTACCAGGTCCCCCAAAACAGCATCATAAGAGTAATTTGGAAGCTGGGAGGGCAATTTAAGCCAATTTATTATAATTTTTTCTTCTTTAGATTGAATATCATAAGGCACAAAATGGCTCACGGCTTTGAACATGCCGAGAGAGAAATCGGCAACGGTAACATTGTTAGAAAAATTGCCGGCAATAATTCTTAACTCCGGAGTCGCGCCCAATATCAATATTTTTTTAAGAGGAGAGGTTTCTCTAAGAGCCGAGTGATAATTGGCGATATCATGGATAGAGGGTCTGGACGGAGGGGCTATCCAGCGAAAGCGCCTTGCCATTTTTTCCCACTCATAGCGCATATAATAAGCGTGCCGCAATGAGTCAAAGTATTTTTTTACAAAAAGCAAAGGTGCCGATATACTCATATTATATTCCTCATAGTATATTCTTTATGTTTGACGAGCAAACAGAAAAATTCTACGCGGGCTTGCTTAAAGAACACGGCTCGCCGCTTTTTTTGATAAACGAAAAAAAGCTCAAAGAAAGTTATGAAAACTTATCGGCCGCTCTCAAAGAGTATTATCCAAAAAACTTAATCGCTTACTCCTATAAGACAAATTATCTGCCGGCAATTTGTGAAACTTTGTCAAAATTTGGAGCGCGCGCCGAAATAGTCTCCGGTTTTGAATACGACATCGCAAAAAAAATAGGGACCGAGGGAAAGAATATTATTTGGAATGGTCCCCACAAAACAGATGAGGATCTAAAAAATGCTCTGCGAGAAAAGTGCCGTCTAAACATAGATAATAAGGAAGAGCTCGGCCGCCTGGAAAAAATTGCCAAAGAAATGGGGACTGTCGTGAACATCGGATTAAGAGTTTATTCGGAAAGTAACGCCAGAATATTTCAGACATGGTCGCGCTTTGGATTTTGCATTGAAGATCACGAGGCGGAGTCGGTGGTGCGTATGACGCTCCGGGAACTTCCTCATCTCAAAATATGCGGGTTACATACACACCTTGGCACTAATATTTCTCATCCGGAAATTTATCGCAGCGTGATTCAAAAATTAGGGCAATTTAACGCGAGCGTTATCCGCAAAAATAACATCTCTCTTCAATACATTGACATTGGCGGCGGCTTTCCGTTGCCAAGCAACAAACCCCGTTATTTGGGAGAGTGGGGGGTTCCTCCAATAGGAGATTACGTTAAAAACATTGCCGATGCGTTAAGCGCTTATTTTAAGGATGAATTGCCGCTTCTTATCATAGAGCCCGGTAGATACCTGGTGGGTGACGCGGTAAAGCTTTTTGCTACAATTATCTCTCAAAAAATAAAGGGGGGCGAGCAATGGGTTGTCGTTAACAGCTCTATAAGCGCGCTACCGCGCGCCGAATACATTGACTATCCAGTAGCAGTGTCGCAAAAGCAGAAAAGTGACGCGGGCGGGAAAATAAATACGGTTATCTTCGGTCTTTCTTGCATGCCAAATGATATTCTTGGCAGAGCGCAACTACCCGCGTTAAGAGAAGGGGATGTGGTTGAAATTTCCGGAGTCGGCGCTTACTCCATTACCAGCAGTAGCCAGTGGATTGCCCTGCGCCCCGCAGTAGTCTTTGTCAAAGAAAACGAGGAGACAAAACCCATAAGTGAACGAGAAGCGGCAAAAGATGTAATTTTTTTAAAATAAAAGGAGGGGAAAACTGTTCCCCTCCCAAGACTGACGTTGCTGCGTTTATCGCCGGCGAAATGAGAAAAAGCCATGCTGCGGAATGTTCGACGCGCACCAGTCCGCGCAAAAACCGATACTTTTGTATGTGCCGGAAATGGTGCCATCGGGTGTTTGAGTGCCCGCAAACTCCAACCGCGGACAGCGCTTCTCCGCCAAATTCGGTGGAACCCCCGTATAGGCGGCCTGGACTTCTCCGAAGTCCGATCCGGAAACCCATCCAGGAGGAGAGTCCGGCAAGCTGGACCAGCGGTATGACATCTGCGCATCGCGCAGAGTCATCTCCACTGAAGTCACCTGACTTCCGTTCTGCCCCAGCGAGAGTGTAACACTGCGGCCTGCGTTGAATGGCTGGCAACCGTCAGCGTCTTCTTGAAGCGATCCGGTGTAATTCCCGGCGAGATCCGCGGGTGGAAGATTGACCGAGCCGCCATCGTCGCTGCTTCCCCCGCCCCCTCCGCCACAGGCGAAAAAGACCGAAAAAGCGATCATTATAACCATGCCAAACCAGCGATTCTTGAACTTCATTGCCCTACCTCCTTTTCAAAAAGTAGCAAATTGCTACTCTTTTATTCTGGTGAGAATGTAGCATTTTTTTTAAAATTTGTCAACTTGATAAGCAAAAGCCCCATTTGGGGCTTAAAAACTAACTTTGCAAAACTTCCTTTAGGATATTTAATCCGAGCAGAAGCTCACCCTCGGTAATCGTAACCGGAGGATAAACTCTCATAAAATTTTCTCCGGCGCCGCTAATAATTAACCCAACCGGACTGCTTTGCCGGCATTTTTGAATTGCATTATCGCGAGCCACGGCATCAGGAAAAGAAATTCTGCGCATAAGCCCCAATCCTTTAGGCGCTACCTTATACAAAAGATCTATTTTGTTAAAAAGTTCATCAGTATCCACATCTTCAAGCGCTTCAATGGCGCCAAGAGAGGCCGCGCAATCACGCACAAAAACTCCGGTTAAAGAATCTCTGGCCTTATTTTCATAATCCAAATCGGCTTTCGCCACATAAGCAGAAAGATTGCCGCCGGGGCAAAGGGACTTGGCCAATATAATAATATCAGGCTCAATTCCATACCATTCACAAGCGAACATCTTTCCGGTTCGTTTGCCGAATGTTTGAATTTCATCCGCGACAATTATAACCTTGGCTTCGCGTAGTTCGTGTACTAATAAAGGAAGGCAATAATGGCAGGCAACATTCACACCACCCTCGCCCTGCACGCACTCAAAGAAGAAAGCTCCTGGTTTTTGCCGCCGCCACCAGGCATGACAGGAAAGAAGAGCGCTCTGATACCTTACGCAATCATGGCCAATTTGGGGAAACTCAATCGGATAAGAACGTTCAGAGTCTTTGATAAATTTCTTGCGGTGCAACTCCTTGCTGTGGTGAAGTTCTAGGGCTCCGCCCCTTCCATGAAACGCGCCATAACAAGCAAGCAGAATTTGATCCGCATTCATTCTATTACGACATAAATTTATCGCCCGCTTAACAACTTCAGCTCCGCCGCGCCCCAAAAAAACCTTTTTAGGAAAATCGCCCGGGGTAATCTGGCAAAGTTTCTCAGCAAGCTTTGTCACAACTTTATTTTTCCATTGATGGCTCGGCAGATTCCCGAGTTTATGATCCATTACATAACGAATTGAATTCAAAACCTTTGGATGATTGTGTCCTGTATTCAATGAGCCAAAACCACAGCTAAAATCAATAGACAATTTTCCGCTCATATCATAAACACGCGCGCCCTCCGCCCACTCCGGGACAAGATCGGACCCCATGTCAGTGGTCGTAATAAAATACTTGCGAGCATCCAAAACATCATCACGCGACATTTCTTCCGCTTCTTTGATCCAGCGCATTTAGTTCTAACCTTTTTCAATTTTATCTGATGCTATCTTACGACCTTGCCCAAATAAAGGCAAGCGCGTGAGGCAAGTATTAAATTTAAAACTGCCGCTGACGGCAATCCGGCAATCCTATAATCCGGCAATGCGGCAATTGCCGCATTGCCGGATTGTTTAACGACCAACATTGTTGCTTTCGTAATCTAAAAAAAAAATATTTTTGGTTAAATGCGAAACACATTACTGTTTAACCACAAACATTAAAGTTGGTATTGTTATAATTTTAATTTTTTACAGCGCTGTTTATGGACAAACAAAGGTATGTAAAAATTTTTGGTTAGTTGTATCCGACAAATTATTTGACCATATTTTCTGTAGCATCAAATATATTTTGCATTCCTTTAGTCTCCAATTTTGTTCTTAAAATCTTCCGCCATAGCTATGCGATAACTACAGCTTTTGTTATTAAACATGAGTTCTAAAGACTTTATGTAAAACAGCAAACGACGTATCCTAATTTACTAACGAAACTGCTTTACAGAAAATATTTTGGTGGTTAACTTCTGTCACATCAGACACCTAGCTATGGAAACCAGAAATCAATCGGCTTTATTTTGACGAAATAACAGAGTTATAGTGGTATTTGCCATAAAAGTCTGTAATTCAGCAAACTTTAAAATCAGAATCTCCTTATTTTAAGCTCCAGTTCACCTGTTAAACATTTTAAGTGTTTAACGCTTGGTGTTTATCGGATTGTTTAACGAATCCAGAGATTGCGCTTTTAAAAGAGAGGTGCGATTATTATAGAAAATATGTCGGAAAGACCTCGGGAAGGAAAACAAAATAGCGAGGACTTCGCCAAAAAAGAATCTCTGCCTCAAAAAATCGTTGAAAAGCGTATAAGTATTTTTGATAGTCTAAAAAAATCAAAATTAATAAGGCCGCTCGTCTTAGCTTTGGCCCTGACTGCCGGCGGAGGCCCACTAATTGGCAGGGCACAGAAAGAGTTCTTGCATTCACAAGAGCGCTCGGCAAGAACAGAATACTGGCGCAAGTCCGGAGAAAATCTGCGCGAGAGAGTGGAAAAAATGATAATAAAAGCTCAACAAAAAGAAAATGAGGAAAATGAAGAGATAGAAAAAGATTTTGAACTTAGAGAACAAAAAATGGTGCAAATAAGGGAAATTTTTGGAGATCATGCGTTTTTAGGATATAGAGCAAAAGAAGGCCGAGAGGGGGTAGCTGTTGGTAATTTTAAATTTCAATATGCTGGAGGTGAAATTCAAATTTCCGCAGAACATATGCGCGAAGCAGTGATGGCGGGATTCCCGCGAAGATGGGCAGGAGAAATTAAAACCATTGCCCAAGTTGGAGAAATAAAAAAAGCCAATGTTCAATATGGCCTAAGAGGGGACTGGAATACTTTGGCCACAACTACCAAAAACCTTATTGCGGAAGAAGATATAACTTTTTATAAAGATTCGGAGAGTAATCCGCGTGATTTTTTTTATATCTTAAGCCATGAGATAGGCCATGCTAATGATTGGGGAAGTGATAATGAAATGAACTTCTCTGAAAGATTTGATCTGCTACTAGCCATGAGAGAGAGATTAAGATCTGAAGACAGACACATTTCCGATTATGTTGAAAATATTAAAAATGAGGATAAACAAAAAGAGCTATACTTAAAAGCTTCGGAGTATTGGGCCGAGATATGCGCCGCTTATTTCAGCGATCCGGCAAATTTAAATTATAAAGATTTCGCCCTGGTTGACGCTAAAGTAAAAAAATATGACCCAGAATTCGACGGTAAAAAATGGCATCAAGCAAAAGCAAATTTAGGCGCCGAGATGCAAAATCAAAGCCGCATCAAGCAAATTAAAAATTCTATAAACGAAAAAGAATATGAGGTGTATTAAGATTTTTAAAAAAGAAGAGTTTTTGGCTAAACTAGAATTGCGAGGAAACCAAGTCGTGGTTAAGGAAATCCCAGACGTTAATTTTAAAGTTATTTTGGATTCAGTTTTTAAAGACGGTGTCCCGCGCTTCTTTGACTTTGAGAACAAGGATGGGCGCGAAATGGCGGTAAGCGTAATTAAGCCCAACGAAAAAGATTTTGATCTGGCGCTTTTAGGATGGCTACGGCGCAATGGATACCAGGTGGAGATTGTTGACCCAAAATTAGACAAGACAGTAGAGAGTTTGATAAAAAATCTTCCAGATTCGCCGTTCAAATCAGGGGCGGTAAGAGAGTTGCCAAATATGACCTATCTTGAAAAAACTTTTTTGTTGGAGGAAATAAAGAAAACAGACAAAGGCAACACAAAATAAAAAAGAGCTAATGCTCTTTTTTATTTTGTGGACGGTGCGGGGTTCGAACCCCGCACCAAATTCCGACTCATATTTCTGCTTTAACAAAAATTTTAGCGCGGGAACGCCTCTGGCTTTATTTTAATTTAGCTCTGTTTGTACTTAGAATTGGTGCGGGGCGGGCCTGCGGCCATTCGGACTTGCCCCCCGTTAGATTTTTCCAGTGGGCACTGAGGGGATCGAACCCACGACCTTCTCGATGTAAGCGAGACGCTCTACCACTGAGCTAAGTGCCCTTACTAAATCTAACGGGGTGAATAAACCGAATGCTCTACCGCTGAGCTAACCGTCCAGTGAGATTTTTGCAGAATCCCGCTAAAAGCAAGTTTGTTTGCTTCTTGCCCACTTTGCTAAACGCCCGCCAGAGATTTCATTTTTGCAGAATTCCACTCAAAGCAAAATTCAATTTGCTTTGGGCCCACTTCGCTAATCGCGCATAAATATCGGTGCAGTATTCTTGAATTAGTCCGAACGCATTTTTCCGAAAAAATCCCCCCGCGAAAATCCGGCAACCCGCGAACGCAGAGAGCGGAGCAGTCGTCGTATGACGGAAAAGCGGCGGAGCCGCACGAATGACAATTTCAAGTTTTTCTTTGGCGGAATTCGGATTACTGAAATTCTAACGAATTTCAGTCTCGACGGCAAATTCTTTGTTCTTTGAATTATGAAAAAGAAAGGCCTCTCGCAGAGATTCGTTTTTGACGAATATGCGAGAGGCCAGATTGGGAGGACGAGCCGAAGTTACGCCGCTGCGTAGATGCGCTCGACTTCCTCGCCGAGCCACGCGTTGATGACCACCTTGGACTTCTCGACGGTTTCACGCAGTTGTGGCATGAGTTCCGTCTCGAGTTCCTGCTCCAGTTCGCGTCGCTCTTTCTCGTCGCCTTCGGCGACCATGTCGAGCATTGGTTGGACGATGATCTTCTTGAGCATGTCGGCGTCCATGAGCTTGTTCACCGCCTTCTTGGAGAGAGCGACAAACTGCTTCTTGGTGAACATCCGCCGCGTGATCTCATCGGTCGCGTTCTCAAGCGCGAGAAGCTCGGTCGGCAGGATTCCGCGTTCGGCCGCGAGGTCGAGTACGGTCGTCGTCCACCGCCAGTACTCCTCGTAGGGGTTCTTGCGCGGCGGCACCATCGCGTGCACCATCTCGAAGATGTTCTCGAACATCGCCTTCATGAACTTCTCAAACATCTTGCGCTCCTCGGCTTCGAGCTCGCCGCCTTCGATCTTCGCGATCTCGTCGATCATCGAAGGAACGAATTTGACGAAGTCCCGAGACGAGAGCAGGGGCGTGGTGCGCCGGTTCTGCTTGAGGCGACGAGCGAGCACATCGGAAATCCAGTCAGCGAACTTGTTCTTGATCGCAATGGCTTCCGGTTTCTCCTCCTGCACCTCGTTGCCGAGTTCCTGCTGGAGGCGCGCTTGCAGCTTCGCCTGCTTGCTCTGCCCTGCGTTGAAACGCGCGAGGAGCAACGATTTTAGTTCTGCCACGGCCAGGGTCTGTTTCTTGGGCATTTTGCCCTCCTTTCTCTTGGGTTGTGTAGGTACAATCAATTCAAACTGCTACGAGCAAATATAGCATACTACAATATAAAAGTCAAGGAGCGGCAAGTGCCGCTCCTTGGAGAGAATCTTATGAAATTTTTCTTTTCTGCTTCTAACGGAATCGGGAATTTCTTTTTGCCCCGAAAACTCCGTACAATTTGGTCGCCGAGCAGCGCGTTCCGCGCCGCGAGGCATTGACTTTTCCAACGTGGTGCGCCCGGCAGGGATCGAACCTGCGACCGATCGGATATAAGCCGATTGCTCTACCACTGAGCTACGGGCGCATATTAAAATAATCACGAATTACTTTTAATCCCATCATTACTTTTTTATTTAAATTAGCATTTCCTACAGTAAGATTGCAAGTTCCATGCCCATAGCCGACTTTATAAGTAATGCCTTCGCGATTACTTTTTTTAATATACGGGTTTTTGAATTGTGAAAGTGGAATTTGCAATAGCCGAGACCAAAATAATGATTCTTTGCTAATGTCCATATCTTGATATAGATGTAATTTAATGTATATTTTTTCTTTTGGAACAAGTAGAACTTTTTGAAACCAACGGAGCGTCATTTTAATCACCACTGGATCAGTATTTGAGACAGATATTTGTCCATCTTGAGTTTTGGATCCCTCGCCCCAATAAAGAAATAGCCCGGCGATAAAAAGGTCTCTTTCGGCAAGCGGTAAAATTTTTTCTTTCTCTTCATTATAGATTTTCTTTAATAATTCTTCTTTGGTTTTTCTGCGCGTTTCTCTATAGCGTTCTATTCTTACTTCATTACAGTCGCGCAACTCTCTGATTCTATCTTTCGAAAGTGGATAATCTCTTAACCAGTAACTTAGAGTGCTTTTGCTTATCTTAAGCATTGATTTAATCTGGCTATAACTCATTCCTTCGCGCCTTAATTTTAATGCCAATGCTTTTTCTTTAAATTTTGCCATAGTTGTACCTTAAATTACATGTTTTATAATACCATATTTAAGGTTCGTTTTAAAGTGGGTAACCAAGAAAAAACCGGCCAATCAACCGGTTCTAAAATCCATCTGACTAATTTCAGCAATATTCCCAACAATTATATCTCCATTTAATTCATCTAATCCCGCCTCCAACCATTCGTCTGGATCGTTTACATTCCCCGAAAGCGTGCCGATAAATCTTATCCCGACATTCTTGGTAAATTTCAAATCAAGTTTGCTGTCTCCGGCATAATAAAGAGACTCGGGAAAACCGGGCAGGCGCGAGAGCAGGCGATAAACCGGCATAATCGCGAGAGGGTCCGGCTTGCAATAAGGGGTAAGGCAATAGTATTTGTCGGAATATTTGTCGTAAATACAAGATTCGTGGCCCCTAACCAAGCTCGGCAAGACGCCCTCCTTGTGCAAAACAAAAAAATTAAGATGCTGAAGCTCAAGTCCGCAATCCTTAAAAAGGCGCAGGTTGTGCGGGCGAGGACCACGATTGGTGAGCGCTCCGCAAAAAACGCCTTTTTGATTTAGCGCGGAAAGCAATTCATTCATTCCGGGAAAAATTTTTATTTTCGCGGCAACCTCGCATTCCTGCCACCCGCGAAGATATTCTTCAATTTTTTCATTGCTAAATCCAAGAGCGCGTAATTCAGTTATGGCATTTTTTCCCGCATGCCCCGGGTTCATCCCAGGAAAATCTGCGGCAAGCGCACTGCGAAACTCTTCATGCTTGGGAATGGTATCTGCCATCACCCCGTCAAAATCAAAAATGATACCCGAAACCGGCGGCTCTGCGATTCTCATCGGCTTCCGTTTTTCACGAGCTAAATTAAAAATAGCGTTTTAGAACGCTAAATGCAACATCAGAGTTTGCCTATATTGCTACCGGCTTCAGTTTAAACGGCCTTAAAATACCATAAAAATCTTCGTGCTCCAAAGTTTCCCTTTCTATCAAGGCATTGGCAATCGCTTTTAAAGCCTTTTTTCTTGAAATGATAATTTTTTTGGCAGTCATATAGGCAAGCTTCAAGAAATTGGAGACTTCCTTATCTATTTCTTCGGCGGTTTTTTCGGAATAATCTTTTTCCGCGGTCATCTCGCGGCCCAAAAAAATCATGTCATGCTGTCTGCCAAAAGTGATGGGGCCCAAATTGCTCATTCCATAGTGCGTGACAAGCATCCTGGCCAGGGCAGAAGCTTCTTTAAGATCATTTGACGAGCCGGTTGATATATCACCGAAAGTTGCCTCTTCCGAGACATAGCCGCCAAGAGCAACCGATAAATCAGCCAAAAATTGATTCTTGAGCTTGAGGCGCTTTTCTTCAAGCGGCAGTTTTAGGGTATATCCCCCCGCGCGGCCGCGGCTTATAATGGAAACCTTCTGCACCGGATCGGCATCCTTTAGGGAAGCGGCAACAAGCGCGTGCCCCGCTTCATGATAGGCGGTTATCTCTTTCTCTTTCTGTAAAATAGCGCGGCCCTTTCTTTCCGGACCCAAAATAACTTTTTCTATTGAGATCAAAATGGTCTGCTGATTTATGGTTTTCTGGTTTTCTCTGGCGGAAGATATGGCGGCTTCATTCATTAAGTTGGCGAGGTCGGCGCCCGAAAAACCGGGCGTCCGCACGGCAACCCGCCTTAAATCAACGTCTTTTGAGAGCGCCTTGCCCTTTGAGTGAATACGCAGTATCTCCTCGCGCTCATTTATATCGGGCAAATCCAAAACAATCCGGCGATCAAATCTGCCCGGACGAAGCAGGGCGCGATCAAGAATATCGGGCCTGTTGGTCGCGGCTACCACAATAACACGCGTGTCCCTGTCAAAACCGTCCATCTCCACCAAAATTTGGTTCAGGGTTTGCTCGCGTTCATCGTGGCCGCCGCCCAAACCTGCTCCACGTTCACGACCAACCGCATCGATTTCATCAATAAAAACAATGGATGGCGCCGCCTTTTTAGCGGTATCAAATAAATCTCTTACTCTAGAGGCGCCAACGCCGACAAACATCTCCACAAATTCAGAAGCAGACATGTAAAAGAAGGGGACGTTCGCCTCGCCGGCAACCGCGCGCGCGACCAAGGTTTTCCCTGTTCCCGGCGGGCCCATCAAAATGGCGCCCCTGGGAATCTTCGCCCCGATTTCCAGGAATTTTTTGGGATTTTTAAGAAAATCAACGATTTCTTCAAGCTCCTGCTTAACCTCTTTCAACCCCGCCACATCCTTAAAAGTTATCTTGTCCCTGAATGAAGAGAATAATCTCGCGCTTGATTTGCCAAAGCTAAACGCTTGATTAACACCGCCTTTTGCCTGTCGGAACATCCACCAAAAGAAAAAGCCGATAATCAAAAACGGCAAAATCGTGGGTATTAAAATACCGAGCCAGAAACGCAAGCCCGATTCATCCTGGATTTCTATATTAACCTGACGCTCTGCGAGATTAACTCCGTAATTTGAGAAAACATCCGTGATGTCCGCGCCTTCTTCTTTTTTGGAGATCGCCTTGTCGCCATTTGAAAGATCAACCCTTAATTCATTGCCATTTACGACAATCTTCACAACTTCACCAAGGTTAATCCGCGCCACCAGCTCTCCGAGAGATAATTCTTGGGTCTTCTCGGAGCTCTGTAAAAATAGCGAGAAAAAAAATGTGGCCCCAATAAAAATAACCAGGGCCAGAATCGCCTGTTTGTAAATTGAATTTTTTTTGATTGGATTTTTCATCCCTCACTCAAGAAAGAGCATTGTCCGCCATCTCTTATTTTTTAATTTATCCCTCACCCAAGAAGAAGTATTGTCCACTTATCCCTGTGATTAAATAAAAATAATTAATAACTATTAAGTATGTGCAAGAGTATCACGCCTTTAGCAAACAAATCAAGCCGCCGCTTCTTCTTGGGTGAGGGATTTATTTATCAACTTAATCTTACTCTACTAAAAACATTTTATTTTAGAGACAGAAACCCAAACTCTTTCTTGAGTGAGGGATTCATCCTTACTTTATTATAAGTTTAAATTATTAGTTATGCAATAAATAACGACTCTGCTATGTGGCAGAGCCGTGTTTGATTTCTTTGGCAGTATCAGCAAGTAGTAGCAATAGAATTTTATACCTCTTGGGGATCATTTTCGTAGAACAAGCCAAGTTTCTCGCACCTTTCCCACAATCCAAGTCTCTTGCAGATATCCCAGTTATCGTCTAAAGCTTTTCTAATATGCGGCTGATATTTCAGCACGGCAGCGCGATAGTATTCGTCCGATATGACGCTGATTTCTTCGGGCGACATTTGGGCAATATGCAGAAAAACCGGCAGAAGAAGAAAGCTTGCGTGGCTAAAGTAAAACGCCTCATAGTCAACCCTGCCCTCCGCTTTAGCCGTGAGTCCAAGTTCTACCCTCTGCAGAATATCCCGCAAAGTTAGCCAGTCTGATTTTAAGATTTCATCCTTCTCTTTTATTTCAACGACCCAGTCGGGGTCGGTAGCCACCCAGTATATATAATGCGGGTGAACTCCTTCTTTGCCTTTCTTTCTTTTATCTACTCTGAATTCTGTAAAGTGCTTAATAATCCTGTCTGGCTCGTGCCCGGATTCATTAAGGGTTTCTCTTACAGCGACGTGATCAATGTACTCCTGACTTTCACTGCCTCCGGTCGGCAACCCAACCCCGCGAGGTTTGCCCTTGCCACCAGGACTAAAATTATCTACTCTGCCACGGTCAGCATAACTCTTATTCCATACCACAAGAATTTTCAAAACTTCGCCGGTTTTCACCCTGGTCACTTCATCGCCTTTTTTGATTTCCTTAAACTCATCCCTAATCACCAGACTGATAGTAGAAGCTGTCTTATCTCGAGCTGTCCGGCTTCTGCCCTCATTTAAAGCATTTTGTGAGGCATCTTGTTCGCCCAATGTGAAGCCCTCCTTCTATTTGTAGGTGTAGCATAAAGATAAGAAAATGTCAAACTACCGCAGTAATTAAGAATATGCGCAGACTAAATTTACATCCCAAGGAGCGCAGGCGAGGAGATGCTGAGCGCGTGAGTGCGAATGCGCTGAGCAAAGTCGAAGGATTGCCACTCCCCCCATGCGCCATTGATTAGTCTCTCTTTTTTTATTATAAATAATTAGCCCCTGAGTTTATCGAAGGGCTACCTTTATGGAATTGCTTCGCCTACGCTCAGCAAATAAGCGCAAAGCTACCATTTAG
>JACOXY010000008.1 GCA_016182095.1 Candidatus Liptonbacteria bacterium | reverse complement strand
TTCTTCAATCCAGCGGGAATAGGAACGATAGTAAATAAATTCCGAAAGCGGATTTCTAAAATACTTTTTGCTCTCCTCCGCGAGTTTCTTGACGCGCTCTGGAACGTCTCTCGTCTTTTCACGGACTTCTGCGCGCCGACTACGATATAAAATATATGCCTTAGCTACTTTCGGAAAATCAAGAATGATCAGCGCCTCTTCAACCACATCCTGGATTTCTTCTATGTGCGGAATGTAATCCTGGGGAAACTTTTTTTCAAGTTCTTTTATAACCCTGTCAGTTACGATATTGGGGTCACGTGCGAGATTTCCTTCGTGAGTGGCCTGCATAGCCCGATAGACAGCATTAAAAATTTTATTACGGTCAAAAGAAACCACACGACCGTCTCTTTTTCTTGCTGACGCGAATTTTTGTTTAGTCATCATTGGAAAACAATTAACGAACTAACGGATTAACGGATTCTATTTTTAATTCGTTAATGTGTTAGTGCGTTAATAAATAATTTGAGTTAGTTAAGACAATAAAAACCCGTGGCGGGTTTCTAAATAATTAAAAATATTTTAAAATGTACAACCATGCTTTTATTCTAACATATAAAAAACCCCCGCAAGGGGGTTTTATCCACAGAATTTCTCTTGCAAAGCACAGGGCGCGGGATTTGATTCGTATATTCCTGCAAAATTCGCAATTCGTCAGAGATTACCGCCTTTTCTTGCGCATAAAAGACGGGATATCCCAAATATCTTTTTCTTCGTCCTTCTCTTCGGCAATTTTAACTTCTTTTTCTTGAAACTTGGCCAGTTCTTGAGGCTTGGGTTCATTTTTATTGAAATCGGCGTTCAGAAAGACTGCGGTTGGCGTGGATTTTTCGGCCACTTGGCCGAACAACGAATTGGCAGGCTTTGTTCCATTAAAACCAGTCGCTATCAAAGTAATTTTAATAGCCCCATTCTTTAATTTTTTGTCGTGATAAGCACCAAAAATGATTCGCGCTCCTGGGTCAACAGCCTCTGCCACCGATCTTGCCACATCATTTATCTCACTCATCTTTAAATCTTTACCACCAGCGATGCCCAAAAGCACTCCCTTTGCCCCATCAATCGTAACCTCAAGCAATGGAGAGTTAACGGCTTGGGTTACGGCGCTTACCGCTCTTTCTTTGCCGATTGCCGAGCCAACACCCACTATGGCGGCTCCGGCATCTTCCATAATTACCCTGACATCGGCAAAATCAAGATTCACTATCCCCGGTGTCGCAATTAACTCTACAATACCCGATACTGCATTACGCAAAACATTATCAATAGATTCAAAAGCTTTAAGAATTGAGGTGTCTTGATTGATTATAGAAAAAATTCTGTCATTGGGGATAACAATTAGTGCATCCACCTTATCCTTCAATTTTAACAGACCCTCTTGCGCTATACGGCTCCTTTGCGAACCCTCAAAAGAAAAAGGCTTAGTAACAACCGCGACCGTGAGCGCCCCTGACTGCTTCGCCGCTTCCGCGATAACAGGCGCGGCTCCGGTACCGGTTCCTCCGCCCATGCCAGCTGTGACAAAAACCAGATCGGCTCCTTGCAAACATTCCACTAGTTCAGAGCGGTTTTCTTCGGCGGCTTGCCGCCCTAATTCCGGGTTCATCCCGGTGCCCAGGCCCTTTGTCAGATTTCTTCCAATATAAAGTTTGGTTTTAACAAGACAACAATCCAAATCTTGAACATCGGTGTTTACGGCTATAAATTCCACTCCCTTTAAAAAATCCCTGGACATGCGGGATACTGCGTTACCCCCGCCGCCGCCAACGCCAATTACCTTTACCCTGGCATTGCTCCCCCCATGAAGATTTTTTGAAAATTTTTTAGACATACCAAATTTATTTAATTTGAGCGTAGCGAAAAATTAATTATAAATTTGAGTACCCCGCCCTCTATGCACATAGAATATAATGCTCGGCAAAACAATGCCATAGCATCAAAGCCAGAACTAAATAACTATTATGCGCTTAGAGGGCGGGATAATTAAGGTTTAAAACCTTAATTATCCTACTATAAACACCCTGATAATAGCAACCAACAAAAAAAGGCGCAAGTACCCTTAAAAATCCATTAAAAAACAGCCCAGTTTCATGGCAATAGGTTGCTAAAAAAAGACTTGATAAATTGCGTAAATGATACGCCACCCATTGGGAAAAGCGATTCGCCATCTTGCGAACCAACACCCAGAAGCAGAAGACCGGAGGCGCAGGCAAATTCCGGGTCTTCCAATTCGGCATTGTAACCCTGATCGGAAATTTCAAAATTTCCAACAGGTACTCCTATTTGGCAGGACAGACGAAGCTCTTGCTTGGCTAAGTTTACAATACCGGGTAATTTTGCCCCGCCCCCGGTCAAGACCACACCAGCCGGTAATTGGCCGTTTCTGTTTATGGATTTTAACTCGTCGTTAATAAAATTAAAAATTTCTGCCAATCTCGACTCAACGATTTCGGAGAGAAATCTTCTGGATAGGGAATTTTTTACGGAACCGTCCGCGAAGGTTGCCTCTATTATTTCCTTCGGCGGGATTTGCTTTGAAATTGCGTATCCAAAATTTAATTTCAGGTTTTCGGCATCATGTACAGGAATTTTAAAACCAACCGCCAAGTCATTTGTAATATGCGAGGCTCCCATTGGTAAAATGGAGGCGTGCAAGAGTTTATTTTCTTCGTAAACACAAAACCCGGTTGTTTGAGCGCCAATATCAACAAGCGCCACACCCAACTCTTTTTGCCTTTTGGTAAGAACCGCTTCCGAAGAAGCGATATTTCCCAAGACAAATCCCCCAACATGGCCACCGCTAACTTCAATTGCCTTGGCAAGATTCTTTAAATAAGGAGCAAAAACGTCCACCACTACGCTCTCAACCTCAAGCCGCGAGCCGTAAAGTCCAGCGGGGTCGGGAATATCTTTGATGCCGTCAACAACAAATTCCCGAGTTATGGTATGTATAATTTTCCTGTTCGGTGAAATATTTACGGCCTGGGAAGCTTTGATTACGCGGTCAATATCGTCTTTATAAATCTCGCTGTCAGCGCGAGAAACGGCTATAATCCCCTTTGAGATGCGCGAAGAAATTTGCGGACCATTAACATTAACATAAATATTTCTGCAGGCCGACCTAAATTCCTTTCTTAAAACCGAGAGAAGCGGATTCAAGGAGGCGACTGTTTCATCAAGATCGTAAATTGCGCCCTTCCTAACCCCATTAGATGGAGCATTTAAAATTTTTTGGATCTTGAAAGAGCCGCTCCCTCTAAAATCGGCGGCTAGCAGCTTAATGTTTTGGGTACCTATGTCCAGGGCGGCAAGTTGCATTCGCTGCGCTCAAAATCAAATATTAAATATCAAAGATTAAATATATGGAGTCCCCCACAGCTTTTTCTTGAAAAAGCTGTGGGGGACAATCTTAATTTTTGATTTTTTGTTTTTGATTTTTGATTTTATGAAAAAGCTTGTTTTCTAGCTTTTCCATTTTAATCCTATCACCTTTCTTCTTGTGATCAAAGCCCAAAAGGTGCAAAAAACCATGTACTAAAAGAGCGGGCGCGTTTTCCTGTTTTTGCTTTATATAGTCGGGCGCCAAATAGATTTCGCCCCGAGGTTGGATCTCCCAAATATCGCGGTTTTTTGCTCCTAGAGATCCGACCTCGCCAAATTTGGTCTTTATCTTTAGAAACTCCTTTGGCGTCTCAAAAGCCAGAACATTTGTAACTTTATTTCTATGCCCATATTTTCTATTTAATTTTTTCATAGTGGCATTATCAATCAGATACACCCCAATAAAAAAACCGCCCCTGCCCATAAGACGCGAGAGCATAAGAGCGGTTTTTTTGATTAAAGGTTCTTGGTGCTTGAAACTTTTATTAACGCTTGTTACTAAAACTGGCATTGTTCAACTGGTAGTGAGGAGCCAAAAGCCGATAGTTTTAGAACGCTAATGACCGGGGCTCCAATAACTAAATCCTAATTTAAGAGTTTTTTCACCACCTCTCCCACCAGCTTGCCGTCTGCCCTGCCCCCAAACTCTTTCATCGCCGCCCGCATCACCATCCCAAAATCACCGACTCCGCTATCGACAATTTTTTTAATAACCTCTTCCACTTCTGCTACGCTTAATTTTTTAGGCAAATATTTTTCTATAAATTCAGCTTCTTTTATTTCCCGATCTTTAAGTTCACCGCGGCCGCCGGACTCATAAACTTGGGCGGCGTCCCTTCTTTTTTTGGCTTCTTTGCCAAGAATGGCGAGGGTGTCTTCGTCCGTAAGAATCGGAGCCTGACCAGAGGATCTTTTTTCAATCTCCCGATTTTTAAGAGCGGCGGAGAGCATTCGGAGAACACCCAAGTCAAAACTTTGGCTTAATTTCATGGCGCTTTTCAAATCTACGCCCCAGCCAGAGGCTGGTCAGCCTCAGGCCGAAAAGGCGGATCTGCCTCAGGCACGATAATTAATCTAAATAATCACCAATGCCTAATGTCTATGGGTTAAGGTTAGGAGGCCAGTTTGGTAAAAAGTCTTTGGGTTAAGTTTCCAAAAACCAACTACTTAACCCCCAAACTAAACCGGCATCTTAACCCTTACCAGAATACTTTTTTAGAATAATTTAAAGAAGTCCCAACTTCTTCTGCCTCGCTACTTCGGCTTTTTTGATTTCTCTTTTAAGAGCCAGGCGCCGTCTTTTTGTTTTATTCGGCAATCGGCCAGAAAAACGCCTTTTTTTAGCTTCTTTCAAAACTCCGCTTTGCTGAACCTTTTTAGTGAACCGATACATCAGTGATGAAGCTGATTCTCCTTCTTTTTTTCGTACTTGCATGATTAGGGTTTGGGGTTTAGGGTTTAGGGTTTAGGGTTTTTCACTATACCCTATACCCAATACCCCATACCCCTTGAAATAATATTTACGTTATTGAATATTAACAATAAAAAACAGTATTAGCAATACTCCTACTCTGACACTGTGCTCCCCCACCCTCCCAAAAGATGTAGGTGCAAATGGTCAACAAGCTGACCCCCTTCCCTTCCTACATTAAAAGTTAGTTTATATCCCGAGAGACCCTGCTTTTCCGCCATATCTTTGGCGGCATAAATAAGATCAGAGAGTACTTCCCTGTGGTTATCCGTGATATGCGCAATGGACTGAATATGTTCCTTTGGCACAACCAACAAGTGCACAGGAGCAGACGGTTTAATGTCCTTAAAAACCATAAGCCGTCCGTCTTCGTAAACGACATCTGCAGGAATTTCTTTTTTGGTTATTTTGCAGAAAAGACAGTCTGACATATGTTCTAATCGTTCTAGTCGATATATCGATGTAATCGCATTCTTGGCTTTTTTGCGACTACAACGACTAGAACGCTATAACGTTTATTGCGGTTACTTCAGTCTCTTCTTCACTTCCTCAATAACTCGTTTTAATGGCACTGTTTCCTGCGCACCGGACTTCAAGTCTCTTATAATAGCACTCTCCTCATAAACCTCTTTTTGTCCCAGAATTAACGCCAGATTGGCTTCGGCCTTATCCGCAAGCTGCATTTGTCTTTTAATCAAATCTTTACCAAACGATTCCTGAACGTCTATGCCGGCTTTTCTGAAATCCTCTATAAGCGCCAAGGTTTTCTTTTTGGCCAAATCACCAATGTAAACAAGAAAAACGCTGGCTTTGCCCGTTTTCGGAGCCGCTATGCCTCTCGCTTTCATAGCCTCCACTACTCTTTCAATCCCAATGGCGCTTCCTACTCCGGAAGTAGGCCGGCCACCAAGCATTTCAATCAAATAGTCGTATCGCCCTCCTGACGCTAGCGCTTGATTGTTTCCGTCGGCAAAAATTTCAAAAACAGTCTTGCTGTAATAATCAAGCCCGCGAACCAAATGCGGATTTAAAACATAGGGCAGAGCGAGTTCATCCAGATATTCCAAAACAAGTTTTAGATGCGCGCTGCAACCCACACAAATACTGTCCAATAAACTTGGAGACTTTTCTTTGAATGGCAGGCAGGCGGTATTTTTGCAATCAAGCATCCTCAACGGATTGGTTTTTAACCGTCTTTTACAATCCGCGCACACATCCTTCTCGTGTTTTTTGTAGTAATCACTTAACTTCTTTTTGTAATGCGGACGGCAAATTCTACACCCTATGGAATTAACCTGCATTAAAAGCCCCTTTATTTTTAATCCTTCCAGCATCCTATAGGAAGCTAGAATAGCTTGAGCGTCGTAAATAGCGTCTAACCCGCCACCCAAAATTTCAAAACCAGCCTGATAAAATTGCCTGAATCTGCCGGCCTGTGGCTGTTCATGTCTGAACATTGGTCCAAAATAATAAAGTTTCACGGGCTGGCTTAAGTGGCTAAGCCCGTGCTGTATATAACTTCGCGCGATTGCCGCCGTACATTCCGGGCGCAGAGCATAACGATCCTTGCCGCGACTTTTAACATAAAACATCTCTTTTTCAATAATATCGGTGTCCGTTCCAACCGCAATCGTAAAAAGATCTTGATCTTCCATCATGGGAGTGTCAATTCTTAAAAAGTTGTAAAACTCCGCAGTATCACGGCTCACCTTTCTTATTTTGTCCCACCATGGCTGATCCGCGGGCAGAATGTCATGCATACCCTTCGGAGATTGAAATTGGAATTTCTTTTGCTTTTTGGCGGTCTGGGGTTCTTTGGATTTTATAAGTTTGGGCATTTTATGTGTCAGGTGTCATGTGTCAGGTGTTTGGAAAAATATTTTTACAGAATTTCCATTCACTTGATACTTGATACGTGATGCTTAGTAGGTTGGCGCTTCAAACATTGATATGTTATTCAATGGCCAGAGCCGAACCCTTACTAGCCCTATTAAATCTTTCGCTGGCAACGGTCCCCAGCTTCTGGAATCAAAACTATAAGATCTATTATCGCCAAACACAAAATACTCGTCAGCGCCAAGTATTACATCATTTTCTCCTCTTGTCAAGAGCCCGGGGGCAAGATACGGCTCTTCTAATTCCAATTTCTCGTTGCTTTCATCACCAAATATTTTAATGACGCCATCCTTAAGAACAACTCTTTCATAAGGCAAACCTATTATCCTCTTGATATAAAAAGTTGATTCATCTCCCGGATATCTAAAAACTATGACCTCGCCTCTTCGCGGGTCGCGAAATCTATAAACCAGTTCGTCTACCAGTAGGTAGTCGCTGTTTGAAAAATTCGGCTCCATTGAGGCGCCGTTAACCAAAAAAGGCTGCACCAAAAAATTACGTATGATAAAAACAGCCATGACAGCCACGAAGGCAATCTCCAACACTTCAACGAAAGAGGCAAATATTCTTTTCGCGGTATCCATTATAAAAATTATAAGTTATAATCAAATTTAAGACAATAATAAGTATAATTCCATATATGATCAAACTGATAGCTGGCCTTGGCAATCCGGGCCCGAAATACAGTAACTCCTACCATAATGCCGGAATAATCGCAATAGAAGCAATGCCTCACGGCAAGTGGCGGCATGTTAAGGGCAAGAAATTTGAGGCGGCGAAGTCGGCAAATTATATTTTTATAAAGCCGCTCACCTTCATGAATGAATCCGGAGTAGCAATTAGAGAATCTTTGCGTTATTTCAAAATAAAACCGGAAAACATGGGCTTGGTTCATGATGATTCAGATATTTATCTCGGCAAATACAAGCTTTCGCGCGGCAGAGGCGCAGCCGGGCATAAAGGAGTCCAGTCCGTGATAGAGAGCGTTGGAACAAAAAATTTCTGGCGATTGAGAATCGGCATAAGGCC
>JACOXY010000003.1 GCA_016182095.1 Candidatus Liptonbacteria bacterium | reverse complement strand
TAAATTAAACTGCGCAATTCTCATCAACTGTTCCCATTTCCCCTGCGTCAGAAGATAGACATAAGAATACCGGTTATCAAGCACAAGCTTTTCATCAATCACGAGAACCGCATGATAATAATCCGGCCATAATTCAACTATCCAGATGTTAAATCTTTTGTCAGAAAATCCCACATCAATAAGTCGGCGGGCTTTTTCCAGCGCAAAATCTTCGCAATCGCGGCCTTTTTCACCCGTTATAAATTCCTCTCGTGTCGCCCAGTGTTCTGATGGACGATCTTTAATGTAAGGATAGTCATTTACTGCGTTATTTACGTTTTCAATAATCCGCGCTTCTTGTTCGGTAAACCCGGAGTCGCGCATTGTTTTTCGCGCCATTATTGCGCAACTCCCGACCAAAAAAACACAGAGAAATAAAATGCGAAAGATTTTTGTTCTCACCGCAAAAGCCCCCAAAAGTTCGCCAAAAAAGAGCTGCTCTTATTATCAAAGAGAAAAAGATAATTTACAAACGCGGATTCAAAAACATAACTAAGAAGTATAGTAAATCGGCCAGCGACGAACAGAAATCTCTACAAATCCTCTGCTTTTGAGATGCCTACAAAATGATTCGGGGTCGCCTCCTCCGCTCGCGAACCACGCCTTCTCTCCCGCAATCAAAAATCCACCTCGATTAGGCGTCGGATATCTATCTGAACCTGGGACGGTATAATCAAAAAGCGCCTCAAGGGCGCTTGGGAAGCCTAATATTTTTATTGATCTCGAGCCTTTGCTTTTCGGTCATTTTCCACCAGAGCTCGTCCATCTCGCCATTGATTTTCTCCGCTTCTTCGAATTCGCATTTGCCATTTGCAATAAGCTGGTCAAGTTTGCGCAGAAGTTCAAGGTACTTTTCATAGGCAGTCATGCCAAATAGTCCCTTCTTAACAAATCTAATAGCTGTGTCTAATCATATAGCGCGCCAATCAAAAAAGCAACCTTATCGGCTGCCTTTTTGTTTATATGTTCGTGTGTTCGTATGTTTGTAACTTGTTCGTAGTTCGTCAGAGACTTACTCCCAACTTTTTCTGCAGTTTCTTCTGCGAAAGGCCGCGCACAAAATAAAGTTTTGATCTTTTTACTTTTTTGGGAGATGAAATAACGTCAACCTTCTGGATTGCGGGTGAATGAATCGGATAAACTTTTTCCATCCCCACTCCGGCAACAGTCCCGCGCACGGTAAAAGTAGCCCCCTGTTCCGAGCCGTGCTTCCTCGCGATTACCAAACCCTCAAAGCGCATCCCCTTTTCATGAACGCGCACTTTTGCTCCCGGTTTAATTTTTTGCATTACATTTATATCCATAATTTATATCCAAAAAACAATCAACAATTAACAAATGCTTACTGGCCGGCTTTGGAAAAAAAATCTTTAATCTCTTTAACCAAAAGGTCTATTGAGGTTTTTGCCTTTATGAAATAAGCTATAGCCCCAAGTTCCCTGCCGCGCACCATGTCGCTATCCTGACCAAGATTGGAAACTATCATTATCGGCGTTTTTTCAAGCCTCGGGTCTAATCGCATTACCTCTAAAACCTCAAACCCGGACTTCTTTGGCAAGATCAAATCCAATAAAACCAAATCCGGCTTTTCCTTCTGCGCCAAAGCGAGCGCCTCCTCTCCATCGGCCGCATATATTAGAGCAAAGCCCTCCTTAGACAATCTGGACTTTAAAAGCGACGACAAAAACGGATCATCTTCAACTAAAAGAATTTTCTTTGGCGGCATACAGGCATTATAACATATAAAGAGCTTTTAAGTTATCCCAAGTACATCGCACCTCGCTAAAGCTCAGTGCACATAATTCGAATGTTATGAATTGAGTAACGAATGCAACAAATAGCTTTGTATTTTATTCGTATCATTCGCATGATTATTCGTAGTATTCGCATTATATACAGCTCACCTTAGTGAGATGCAATGAGTCGCTGCTTAAGGCCCCGCGACTAATGCCTTCTAAGATCGACAAACTTTCGTATTTTAATTGATCCACGCACAGCTTCCGCTACGCGTGCCTTGTTACGACTTCGCCCATGTCACCGAACTTACCCTAACCGAGCACTCAAAGCACAAATAATTTCCTGCTTTGAGTGCTCGGCTTCAGGTATTCCCGGCTCCCTTGGCGTGACGGGCGGTGAGTACAAGACTCGAGAACGTATTCACCGTGGCATGGCTGATCCACGATTACTAGCGATTCCGGCTTCATGAGGGCGAGTTTCAGCCCTCAATCCGAACTGGGGCCGGCTTTTTGGGATTAGCTCCGACTTGCGTCTTGGCAACCCATTGTACCGGCCATTGTAGCACGAGTGTAGCCCAGGGCATCAGAGGGCCACGCTGATTTGACGTCATCCCCTCCTTCCTCCCTACTTGGTAGGGCAGTTTCGTGTGACACTTATAACACACGATGGGGGTTGCGCTCGTTAATCCACTTAAGGAAACATTTCAAAACACGAGCTGACGACAACCGTGCAGCACCTGTTCAATTTCAAGCCCTGGTAAGGTTCCTCGCTTACCGTCGAATTAAACCTCATGCTCCACCGCTTGTGCGAGTCCCCGTCTATTCCTTTGAGTTTTAGCCTTGCGGCCGTACTTCCCAGGCGGCCTGCTTAACGCGTTAGCTACGCCACCCCGAGGGTCGATACTCGAAATAGCTAGCAGGCATCGTTTACGGCGTGGACTACAAGGGTCAGGTTGTTACTTCGTAACAACAAATTCAAAATGCAAAAATCAAAATTCAAAATGACAATGCAAAATGAAAATTGCTACGCGGCACAGGTATTTCTACTGTACTCTGCATATCGCTATGCAGTTCGGACTATATCTTCACCCATTAAGGGGTCTGACGTGTAGTCTCTGAGGGGTCAATTTGCTCAAATTTTTGGAAATCAGATAGTGCTTGACAAAAAAGTATTAACTTGTTACTATGTCGTCTAGATGTCTAGATTGGACTAATCGGAAGTAAAAAATGAATAAAGTACCTAGCTGGCTGATATCTTTCACATTTGGTTTTGTAATCCCGTTTTTTGTATTGGGACTAACAATTGCCATCGCATGGAAATGTTTCTCCGCAGGATGGCACCTAATCCGCTTCATCCTCTAACCCGTATGGACACAATTTCGGTTGTGTCCATTCTTTTTTCCAAAAATTTGAGCAAATTTATCCCGTTAGATAATTTTCATATTTATCTAATCGGGATGACTTCCCTGCTGATTGACCGCAACTCCAAATTATCACCATTAACAATGGTATTGAAGTATACTCGGTTATTCCAGCATATAGTCAGATTTAAACAATTGGCATTACTGCCAAAAGAGACACCTTTTTCGCCTTCAAGCCTCACTCACTTTATAAGTGAGCTTGTTTTAATTTTTCGACCGAGGGCAGTTGTTTTTGCGGAACATCCCGCAGGCGATTTGGCTTGGTTTCCGACCCAAGTCGGAACAAATCGCCGAGGGCGAAGAAAAATTTTCCGCAGTAGAAAATTTATTCTGTTTCCGAAAAAACAACTGCCCGAGGATACCGAAAAATTAAAAGCGAACTTGTATCTAATCCTTTTTGCTCCCCACGCTTTCGTGTTTCAGAGTCAGGTACGCCCCAGCTTGCTGCCTTCGCCTTTGGTGTTCCGAACGATATCAACGGATTTCACCCCTACACCGTTCGTTCCACAAGCCTCTAGCGCCCTCTAGTTCCGCAGTATCAAATGCGGTCCCAAGGTTAGGCCCTGAGATTTAACATTTGACTTACGGTACATCCTACACACGCTTTACGCCCAATAAATCCGGATAACGCTCGAGGTCTACGTATTACCGCGGGTGCTGGCACGTAGTTACCAACCTCTTTCCGTAAGACGATCAGGCGCACCTCGCTAAAGCGATGTACTCAAATTCAAAAGTCAAAATTCAAAAATCAAAATTGCAATTTAAAATCCAAAAGTTTTTTTCTTTTACTTTTGAGTTTTTACTTGTACTTTTGACTTTTGCCTTTTGAGTTTTGATTTGTAGCAACTCACCTTAGTGACACGCGGCGTCGCTCGATCAGGCTTTCGCCCATTGTCGAATATTCTCGACTGCTGCCTCCCGTAGGAGTACGAGCCGTGTCTCAGTCTCGTCGTTGGGGAACGGGCTCTCACCCCCCCTACCCGTCATAGCCTTGGTAAGCCATTACCTTACCAACAAGCTGATAGGACCTAGGCCAATCATAAAGTGCCTTGCGGCTTTACTGGTAGCCAACTGCTTGCCGCAAGGCACTTTAAATTCAAAATGCAAAATACAAAATGCAAAATTTAAGATTGTTCGCCAAAGGCGAACTCCATAATTTTGATTTTTAAATTTTGATTTTTGATTTAAAGTCTTGTAGCAAATAATTGACTACCAGACCATTGGGTATTACCTGATCTTTCGACCAGCTATGCCCAGCTCTATGGTATGTACCAGGGTATTACTAACTCGTTTGCCGCTAACGCAATAACCAACTCCTAACTTCCAACCGCTAATTTTTACTAAGAAACTTTGAAAAGCCGCCTAATTGCTTAATAACTTGATTAAGCAATACTTCAGTTTCTTGAAGTTCTTTTTCGCTTATAAGATTAAATTCTTTGGCTATTTCTAATGCCGCAGCTAACTCACTCGTTGAACCGAGAGAATTCTGAATATATCTATTAAAGTCTTTGTTGCTTTTCTTTGCCGCACCCTCGGCAATATTAAGCACGATCGATAAACAACATCGATTCATCTGATCTGAAAGATAATAAAATTCTCGGGGAAATCTCCTTGTCAATCGAAAAATCAACACAACCAAAGATTTGGCATCTTTATAGACTTTGAATTCTTTGAATTTTTGGCTCATGATTTTTTATGATTGATTGTAAGTTAGAAATTAGAAGTTGGCAATTGCGTCCGCTCGACTTGCATGCCTTATCCACGCCGCCAGCGTTCATCCTGGACCAGGATCAAATCCTCTAAATAAAAGATAATAGTGAGAAACTCTCGAACGAGTTCCTTACTGTCATCCTTTTTATTGGGATAACTTAAAAACTCTCTTTTTTTATTTTATTGGACTCTTTACCCGCTTAAGTTTTGTTCACCCTCCTAAATTTTGCGAAGCAAAACTTTGGCGGGCAAGTGAAAATTTTGGCGGGAAATCTTATTTTAACTTTTCGAAGTACTGGGTGAAATAATACACCCACCCTGTTAGACAAGCGCTCGCTCTCTCTAATAGGGTGGATGTAAAAAAATACTATGTTTAATTGTTAATTATGTTCTATTCATTATAGGGTTAAGTATAGCAAACAATAAGCTCGCGTCAAGTGGGCAAACCAGGTAGTAGAAATGCGGGTGAAGTTTTTGAAAAATATGGTAACACCATCAATAAAATACATGGGATATTATTAGGTCAGTATTTATACCCGATCGATAACCTCGTCAATTGAACGATCGTTTGTTATACGAGGTCTTGGAGTTGGTAACTTGGAGTTGATAGAAAGAAATGCTCGCATTTTCACTACCTGGCAAATCAATGAAAATACCGCTAATCAACGGTATTTTTTGCGATTTTCACGGCCAATTCCTTAAGCAAGCCATCGCGAGACCGTCCTTTATATACCTCTTTACTGCGCTCTACCATAAGACCGGGAAAGGGCACGTCCTTCGAGACCTCTGTTTCCTGCGGAACGCCGACTACCTCCCATTTGTTATGCTTGCAAATCTCTTCGATAACCCTATCTGCCTGATTTTTGTCTTTGGCAAAAATTTTTAAAGTCAATTTTTCTACCTTGCACTTGGGGATACCCGTTATAGTTTTTTCCAAAACCACAACCCTAAAAACAGGCAATCGGGGCATTGGTGCTCCGCGATAAAAACTGCTTACAGTTTATCATAAATAAAAAAACCGAGTCAAACTCGGCTTCTGCTCCGCAAATTCGTGGGTTTATTTTCTATCTTCTCCCAATATTAACACCATATTTTTCTTCCAGCGCTATTATTTCCTCAACAGTGGCCGGTTTCCGTCTGTGCCTACGCTTTTTTTGAGAAGCAACTTCAGCTTTCGTTAAGTGGCTCATTTTTATTTCATTAAGAAATAATCTCTGTAAATCCTCTTGAGTTATAAGCCCTTTATCAAAAAGGATTTTGTTAATAACAGAAACCGCCACAGAAAGAATCTCTACCTGGGTTAGGTGCTTTATTTTTTTTTCAAATTTTTCCGTTTTCATCGCTTTATCCGCTGATACAAGAACTGACATAATAATACCCGATTAAAAAACCGCGTCAATCCCTTCGACAAGCTCGGGATAGATGGCGCGGTGTTTCTCATTCTTGTTGAAATTCGTCCCTCACTCTTTTGCAAAAGAGTGAGGGATTTTTGGAATAACCATCAATTTTGGAAATCATAGATTGTGCCAAGCTCTAACACCTTAGAAATTTTATCCAGCGCGGTATATGACTCTCTAATCAGTGCGGTGTCGCACAGGTCGTCCAATGTTAGGCGGTCGCGATAATATTTCTCAGCGACTAACTTTAGCGCTTCATATTTTTGCTCTGTGAGGAAGATCCCCGGATGCAGTCCAAAGAGGTCGTTTTCAGACATCGGCACCCGAAGCCGCAGGCATGCCGGTCCCCCGCCACCATTCATACTCTCGCGCACATCCACATAAAAAATCTTTTTTAGGCAACTATATTCGCCCGCAATGTATTCTAAAAATTTTCTGGCGCGCGGACTTTCTTCGGTTTCTTTCGGCGCAATCGCAACCATGCCGTGAAGCGGCGCATGTATGATTTGGCTGTTGAACACATATGAAGAAACTGCTTCCTGTATCGGCAATTCTTTTTCTTTCGCCACAATAATTCGCAAAACACCCCCGATATGGTATGCAAAATTTGACTTCATTGTCTCAATAAAACCCCGGTAGCAAGGATAGGCGCCTTCGTGAAACATCCAGAAATTTTTGCAATTCGCCGAAATCACGTCGTTATGGAACACGCCCGCGTCAATAGCCGGAGCAAGAATCGGCTCCAGTAAATACTGCTTCGGAATTATTTTGTGCTGTTCAATAATCGCAACCGACGCTTCGCGTGTTTGTCGCGCAGGAAATGACGGCAACTGCTCTTTAGGCGTATCTACTCTCCTGCCATAGATGAAAAGATTCAGTCCGCGCAAGTTAAACCCCCCCATGTCATCTTCAAAAATAGGGAGTGAAAACCTCATATGATTCGCCGCGCCTTCATCGCCCAGTCGCGCATCCCAGCGAGATAACGGCTCATGAACCACAGCGACATCTTTAAAGATTTTTTGAAAGATCCGATAAACAAATGGCGCCTCAAGTGAGCGGTGTAAAAAAGTATTCATGGATGCCGGGGTAATAGGTAACACACCATCCACGCTATCCCACTTTGGGGTTACGGTCGCAGAATTTGCCATCCAGACGCCAGAAGAACTGAACACTGAATAGAAAAGTTCCGGACTGCGCAGCTTTGCCTGCCATAACATATGCTGGGGCGAACCGTAAATTCCACGACTCCATAACTCTCGAAGCAGGGGGCGTTCATGTGGAGGAAAAACCGCCTGTGGCATGCCTAAATCAGACACAAATTTTGCCTTGTCTAATGCCTGCCGAAACGCGGCGCGGGGATTAGATGGTTTCCCCTTGTTTTCCATCGCTGCCCTATCGCCCAATGCCAAGCCCGCAAAGTTATGCGTCGGCCCTGGAAGCCCGTCAATCTGCAATTCAACTGCGCGCACACTAACCATTGCCGCCGTCTTTATTTTTAATCATTACTAACTACAATGTAGGAGATTTGGGCGCAAGCGTCAAACTGTTACAAGAATTTGGCCAGGTAGTGAAAATGCGAGCATTTCTTTCTACCAACTCCAAGACCTCGTATAACAAACGATCGTTCAATTGACGAGGTTATAGAGACGAGGTTATCGATTATTATTGATCGGGTATAAATACTGACCTAATAATATCCCCATGTATTTTATTGACGGCATTACCGTATTTTTCAAAAAACTTCACTCGCACTTCTACTACCTGGTTGATTTTTTTCTGCAATAAGGTATAAGAATAACAGAACAAATAAAGATAAATGTTGGGCTGGGGGTATAATCACATGAGCGAGATGTGTAGAAATGATGTTAAAAAAGTAGTTCAAAAAGCTATCGCTGTGATTGCAAAGACAGAGCAAAAAATCAGCCGACTAAGAAGGCGGGAGAAAGAGAAGCTATCCCGAATCCGGGAGGGTTATAATATGGCCGTAGAAGAACAGCTTAAGATACGGAATGGTGTGTTGAATTTGCTTTATGGATTGCAAAAAGGGTGCAAATTTCATCCCCAAACCCGTCGTTGGTATGGACATTGCGGAGTGTGCGACTATACACGTGAACGCGAAGAGAGCCACGGACATCAAGCCCATTTCTAAAAACAAAAACCCGCGAGTAACCACGTTAAATCGCATGAGCGAAGCGTGGCACGTTCGCGGCTTTTTTATTCATATCTTCGCTGAACTTATTTTTGATTAGCTTTTTTCTCCAGAGCCAATACTCGTTTTTCTAAAACTACAAATTCATCACGACTTACTTTTTCTTTCAGGTCATTGCGGATAAGATGGAGCTCGTCAAAAACTGCATCAAATTTTTGGTCTACTACTTGAAACCGCTCATTTATGTCACCGCGTAAAGTTTCTATTTTTTGATCAAGCATTTGGTTCCCCTCAACAACCAAGTCCAGCTTTGATTCAAAATGCTCTACAATAACACCAAAGTTGTGTGTGGATGAATTTTTCTTTTTATTATTTTTTATTTTCTTCATAATTTTATTATAGCATAAACAGTTATGGCGCAAGGGTACTTGCCTAAAATTCATGTTTTTGCTATAAACAAGTTAGAGGGCAAAAGAAGAGGGTATCAAATGGAATACTGGCTTTTCGCAAGAGATGATCAAGGTCAGGATAGAATCGTGAAAATTTTTAATGAAGAATCCGAAGATGCGGCATTGGCGCATGCCTCCGGATATGCATGCGGACACAAGATCCACAACGTAGCTGTAATGAAAAAAATTGCGGTAGTAAATGAATATAATCCACTTTATCCTGGAAAAAGGATCTAGTAAGAGAGTAAAGACCGCGAGTGAATCGCGGTCTTTTTTTATTTGGAAACTGGATCCTTCACGTGGCCTCAGGATGACATCATAATCACCCCCCGCACCAAATTCCGAACAATAGTTATGCTGATTTTTTTACCAGTGCGCAGAACTTGCCTCGGCCAGAATAATTGTTTTGGCCTCGGCTTCACTTTGTTAATTGAAGTGCATGTGCATAGAATTGGTGCGGGGTAAAGGTTTTGTAGATAAAAATTTCCGCAAGAAGCGGAAATTTTTATACAAAGCCCTTTATTTCTTCCCTTCAATTATCAACTGCGCCACACTATTCGGAGTTTCCTCATAATGATCAAACTCCATCGTAAATGAGGCGCGGCCCTGTGACATTGAGCGCAATTTGGTCGCATAACCGAACATTTCGGAAAGAGGCACCATTCCGTCAACTACCTTGGTGTTTCCCCTGTCCGACATTTCGTTAATCTGCCCGCGCTTGGAGCTTAAGTCTCCGGTGATGTCGCCCAAGAAATCCGGCGGCACAATAACCTGCACTTTCATTATGGGTTCAAGAATAACCGGCTTCGCGTTTTTTGCCGCTTCCTGCAGAGCGATAGAACCGGCAATCTTGAAAGCCGCCTCCGATGAGTCCACTTCATGATAAGAGCCGTCAAATAAAGTCACCTCTATATCCGTTAGCTGATGCCCTGAAACAACGCCCTTGGTAAGCGCTTCCTTTACTCCCTTTTGAACCGCGGGAATAAATTCATTGGGAATTGTTCCGCCTTTAATCGCGTTTATAAATTCATAACCTTTGCCGCGCGGAAGGGGTTTAACTTTAATCCACACGTGGCCGTATTGTCCGCGACCGCCGGACTGCCTGATATATTTTCCTTCGGCTTCGGCGTGATTTTTAATGGTTTCCTTATATGAAACTTGCGGACGGCCGGTGTTTGCCTCCACGGTAAATTCTCTTTTCATGCGCTCAACTAAAATTTCCAAATGAAGCTCACCCATGCCGGAGATGATGGTTTCTCCTGTTTCCACATCACCGGAAACCCGAAAGGTGGGGTCTTCTTCGGAAAGTTTGCGCAAGGCAACGCCCATTTTTTCCTGGTCAGCTTTAGTCTTCGGGTCAATGCGCATAGAGATAACCGGCTCCGGAAAAGTAATGGACTCCAAAATTATCGGCTTATCTGGGTCGCATAAAGTATCTCCGGTCTTCGTGTCCTTCGCACCCACAAGCGCGGCGATATTCCCCGCCTCAACCTCGTCCACCTCCTCGCGGTCATTAGCGTGAAGCCGCACTATGCGTCCAACGCGCTCTTGGGAATTTTTTGATGAATTAAGAATATAGGATCCCTTTTTAACAACTCCTGAATAAACCCTAAAAAAAGTTAGTGATCCAACATAAGGATCGGTAGCAACCTTGAAAGCCAGCGCCGCGAAACTCTCGCCATCATCCGGCTTTCGTGTAAGTTCTGCTCCCGTTTTGGGATCAATACCCTTAACCGGCGGCAAATCCAAGGGTGACGGTAGATAATCAATGACGGCATCCAAAACCAGCTGAACTCCCTTATTCTTTAAAGCCGAGCCGCAAAAAACAGGCACCAGAGTATTCTCTATGACAGCCTTCCTTAAAACCCTCTTAAGCTCTTCCAGGGACGGCTCCTTGCCCTCAAGATATTGTGAAACGAGCGCGTCATCATGTTCAACTATTTTTTCAATTAGGTGATGGCGGAGCTTTAAGGCCTCTGCCTTGAGGTTCTCCGGAACCTCCTTTTCAATAACCTCCTCCCCCATTTTCCCGCCAAATTCATAAGCTTTCATTTTTAAGAGATCAACGATTCCAGAAAGATTGGCCTCAAGACCGATGGGGATTTGCATGGCAACGGCATTCGGCGTAAGGCGGTCTAAAATTGACTTGAAGCTGTTTTCAAAGCTCGCCCCAACCCTGTCAAGCTTATTTATAAAGCAAAGGCGCGGCACCTTATATTCGTCCGCGTAGTGCCAGTTGGTTTCGGATTGCGGCTCAACACCGGCTACTCCGTCAAAAACGACAACCGCGCCATCCAAAACGCGCATTGACCGCTTAACCTCAACCGTAAAATCAATATGCCCGGGTGTATCAATAAGATTTATACGATGTTCAAATTTCTTGTCTCCTTTGGCATAGGACGGGACCCAAAAGCAAGTAATCGCCGCGGCAGTAATCGTAATACCGCGCTCCCGTTCTTGTTCCATCCAATCCATGATAGTGTCCCCGGTATGAACCTCGCCAATTTTATGGGAAACTCCTGTATAAAAAAGCACCCGTTCCGAAACGGTGGTCTTGCCGGCATCTATGTGAGCAATGATGCCTATATCGCGAGTTTTTTCTATTGGGTAATCACGCATAAAATATAATGCGAAACAACAAAAACATTATGCGAATTCCGCAAAAATTTTTGCATAATTCGCATAGCTAATTAGCAATTTCGCATTATGTTATCTCGCAAAATGAGCAAAAGCCCTATTCGCTTCGGCCATTCTATGCACGTCCTGTTTTTTCTTGATTGCCGCTCCTTCATTTTTGTAGGCCGCCAAAAGTTCTTCGGCAAGCTTATCGGACATTGATTTTCCTTTTTTGTTTTGCGCAGCCGCTATAATCCAGCGGGCGGCAAGCATAAACTTTCTTTCCCTCCTTACTTCAATCGGTATTTGATAATTAGCGCCACCAACCCTTTTGGAGCGGACCTCAACCAGGGGCGACGCGTTTTCCATCGCTTTATCAAAAACTTGAAGCGGTTCCAGGTTGGCTGATTTTTGTATCTTTTGGAGCGCGGTGTAGACAACTTTTTCGGCGATACTCCTTTTGCCGTCTTCCATTACATAATTAATGAAGCGGCTAAGCGCTATGCTTCCGTAATCATGGTCGGGCTTATGATATTTTTTATAAACTTGTTTTTTACGCATGCCGTTTTTATATCCGCCTAAGTTTTGGCGAATATAGATTTAACAATATGATAAATTATATTTTTAAATTATTATTTATTTTATCCGAGCAACTTCGCCAAAATTTTGGCGGATCTATAAAACCGAGCACCCCGCCCTCTATGCATATGAATAATTTCCTAAGCTTAGAGGGCGGGGCTCCTCGGGATATTATCCCTTCGGAGCTTTCGCTCCATATTTTGACCTCTGCTGTTTCCTATTATCAACTCCGGTCGCGTCCAACACGCCGCGCACTATGTGATATCTAACTCCGGGCAAATCTTTTACCCTGCCGCCTCTTATCATAACTACGGAGTGCTCCTGAAGCTTATGCCCTTCGCCCGGGATATAAGCGGTTACCACCATGCCATTCGTGAGCCGCACCCTGGCCACCTTGCGCAAAGCGGAGTTTGGTTTTTTGGGAGTTGTGGTAAAAACCTTAAGACAAACCCCCCTCTTGAATGGAGACGGCGAATCAACCGGTCGATTTTGGATTACATTAAAGTAGCGCTCCAGGGCCGGAGCTTTGCTTTTTTTTGTTTTTTGTTTTCTGCCGCTTTTTAAGAGCTGTCTGATAGTGGGCATGATTCGCTTCGCTCAAAATTAAAAATTAAATATAAAAAATCAAATATATGGAGTTCTGCCAAAGGCAGAACAATCTATATTTTTGGTTTTTAATTTTTGGCTTTTAATATAGTTCAAATACTACCAAATACTATATAAAAACGCAACCCAGTAATACAACTTTCAGCATGATTTATTTTTGTAAAAAATAAATCATTAAATCTGTTAAATCTGGTGGTTGATAATATTTACAATAATTAAATTTAATTTGGGACTTTTTTAAATTTTACCCAATAATACTGAAAGTTGATATACTGGGCAACTAAAAGGGGGCGGATGCGCCCCATTCACAGATTATCCCAAAACAGCGGGAACAGCGGGTAGACGCGGGTAGGTATGCAATACTACATACTCTCCGGTCCTATCACGCCCCCTAACTACCTTGAATACCCCGGGCGGCTCATCGTTAAACCGATAAGCTCGCCAAGTGCCATGCCTATCTTTAATGACCGCGAACCATTGAGCATGGCCGTCTCGCTTAACACAGCATATGGTTTCATAAATTTCACCATGCACAAGATCGAATGAATCGCACAATTCACCCCTTGCTCCACTGCGTCCATCACTACTGCCACAACTATATGAGATCAAAATCGTAAGTCCAAACGATCCAATCACAATCAACACAAGCCCGAAAACTGACATCTTATTTCTCCCTAGGTTATCGTTTTCGCAACCAAAAAGATATTATCATACCAAAATATATTTATCAACCAGGTAGTAGAAATGCGAGTGAAGTTTTTGAAAGATGCGGTAATACCATCAATTCGATAACCTCGTCAATTGAACGATCGTTTGTTATACGAGGTATTGGAGTTGGTAGCTTGGAGTTGGTGGAAAGAAATGCTCGCATTTTCACTACCTGGCCAACCAAAAACCGCCCTTTGCTGAATTGAGCGGTTTTTGCTATCGGCTATACCCTATTCACTATTGGCTAGTTTTATTTCCCCTCTACCTGCTTTTTGATTTTCCTTAAGGCCTCTTCCGCTACTTCCTTGCCGCCCAGCCCAAAAGCTATGCCGCCAGCCAAGGCAAGCATTACCACAAATGCCTGGAGCACAAACCCGAGAATCGCCACGCCAAGCTGATCAAGCGCCGCGAAAAGTCCGAAAACCGACACCGCCCACCAGGTAAGCGACCCAAGAAAATGCGGCGCCTCCATATCGGCGCTCTTAACAGCCGCGATCACGGCACCGCGCAAGAAATTAGCGACTACCACTGCGGCAAGCATTATCAAGACCGCCACTAATACATTAGGGATATAATTCAAAACATCCCTCAAGAAACTTGAAAAAGCGGTTAAACTCAAAATATCTGACGCCGCCAAAAGAAACGCTATAAAGACAAACCAATAAACAAGTCCTCCTAAAAGCTTCCCGGAATCAACTTTCAGGCCGGCCTTGTCCGTATATTCATTGACACCGAACTTCACTAAGGCTGAATCAAGCCGCGCGAGTTCGGCAATGCGCCAAACCAAGTGGCGGAGCCCTGATGCCACGATAAGACCAATAATAAATATAATCAAAGCTCCCAGCAAATTCGGCAAATAGCCAAGAACAAAATTGTCCCAAGCCGAGACCAATGATTCATTCAAAGCGCTAAGCCATATGTCCAAATAACTCATATATGTTTAAAATTTTAATTAACAATCAATCTTTCCCGCCGAAGTAACAGGCGGGGCTCCCGCAGTAACGCGAGGCGACCTTTATTGATATACATTAATTATATAATAGTTAGCGCCATGAGGAGTGTGGATAACCCAGTAATGCAACCGCCAGCATGTCGTTTCTATAACAATCTATGGTCACTTATGAACATGACAAAAGTGTTGATATCAAGATAACTTACTCAGCAAGAATCACTGGCGGTTGATATGCTGGGATAAATTGCCGATAATAGCAATACAAAGAACTGTACAGGCGAGTAGCTACCATTTTGCGATCCCGCGATAATGAGCGCTAATGCTTCGCAGCTTTGGTGGACCATGGGGGAATCGAACCCCCATCTCCCGGATGCAAACCGGGTGCTCTACCGCTAAGCTAATGGCCCTTTTCTAATTCAGATTATCTAAAATCTGACATTTTTTCAATCTTGTAAACTCCTATCTGCATCGAATCCAATAAGGGTGCTGGTTTTCCATTTCGCTCCCTGATATAATTTTATCATTGCTTTTGGGCGCGCTATAAAAACTTTTTTGAGTAATGCATAAAATAAAAGTAGAAAAACTTGGGATTATCCTTAAGCCGACAAAAAATAGCTTTGAGGAAAAGGCGGTGCTAAACCCCGGGATTTATCAGGACGGCGAATTTGTCCATGTTTTTTATCGCGCTAAAAGTAAAAAGGAGATTTCCACAATCGGCTACGCCAAACTGAACGGCCCAACAAAAATAGTAGAGCGACTCGAGCGGCCTTTGATGATCCCGCAATATAAATATGAAAAGAAGGGGCTTGAGGATCCGCGCATTACTAAAATCGGCAAAACTTTTTATATGACATACGTGGCGCATGACGGCAAACATGCCGTGACCGCCTACGCCGAGAGCCAGGATCTTAAAAAATTCAAGAAGAGGGGCGTAATAAGTCCAGAAATTAAATACGACCAGGCAGCTAAGTATTTCCGCGAAGGAAAACTGAAAGACAGATATTTCATGTTTGAATCTTATTATGAAGAGCAGGCCGGAGCAGACGTTTATATTTGGGAGAAAGACGTGTTTTTGTTCCCAAAAAAGTTCGGCGGGAATTTCGCGATGATCCACAGAATACTCCCAGACATTCAGCTAATATATTTTAAAAATTTTGACGAAATAAAAAGTGAAACATTTTGGGGTGAATATTTGAGACATCTTTCTAAATATGTGGTCCTGGAAAATAAGTATTGGTTTGAATCGCGCAATATCGGCGGAGGAGCAGTGCCGCTTGAGACAAAGTACGGCTGGCTTTTAATCTTCCACACCGTAGAAGAGGTGAATAAAAACAAAATTTATCACGCGAGCGCGGCGCTTTTAGACAAAAAAAATCCGCTGAAGTTGCTTGGACGGCTTGATGAACCGTTATTTTCACCAACCGAAAAATGGGAAAGGGGCGGATTCCCGTTTGATGTAGTTTTCCCCACGGGCACTGCCGTTTTTGGAGAGGATTTGTATATTTACTACGGCGCCGCCGATAAATACATCGCCGTCGCCAAAGTCAACTTGGACGAGCTTCTCTTCGCGCTCATTAGCTCCAAGAATAAATAGAAAATGCGCGTCATGATATAATAAAACAATGCAGAAAAGCAACGGCAAAAGTGAATACATAATGTATCTTGGTTCTTATCCTCCGCGCGAATGCGGCATAGCTACTTTTACACAAGATCTCACCAATGCTTTTGACAAAAAATTCAATCCTGAAGTGAAATCGCGAATCGCCGCCTTAAACGACGGACCGCAAGCAATTTATAACTACGGCGCGAGAGTAGTGGAGCAAATTGCGGCAACCGAACTGCATGAATATGTAAAGCTAGCCAAAAAGATCAACGGCCGCGAAGACATAAAAATTTTGAACATCCAGCACGAATTCGGTCTTTTTGGCGGTGAGTGGGGTGACTACATTATCCCCTTCCTTCAGGCCCTGGAAAAGCCGGCTGTAATAACATTCCATTCCGTTATATCAGAGCCAGATGAACATCTTAGGGGCGTTGTAAGAGACATCGCGAGATATTCAAAGGCACTAATAGTAATGAATAAGCTTTCTGGGAAAACTCTTGTCGCCGACTATGAAATACCGAAGTCAAAGATAGCAATTATCCCACACGGCATTCCGCAAGCAACTTTTGAGCCGAGTGATACGATGAAGGAAGCTTTGGGGCTAACCGGGAAAACAGTTCTTTCTACTTTCGGGCTTCTTTCCCCCAACAAGGGCATTGAGCATGCGATAAGATCCCTGCCGAAAGTCATTGAGCGATTCCCGAATGTTGTCTATTTGGTTTTAGGAGAAACCCATCCGGTCGTAAGGAGAGACGATGGAGAAACGTATAGAAATTTTTTAGTAAGCGAGGTCAATCGCCTCAATCTAAACAACAATGTTAAATTCTATAATAAATATCTGACCTTAGAGGAAATAGTAAGCTACTTGAAGGCAACCGATATTTATATTGCACCGGCAATTGACGTAAAGCAGTCCGTTTCAGGCACGCTTTCGTATGCCTTAGGATGCGGACGGCCGATTATAGCTACGGCATCCGAATATGCCCGCTACATTATAAACGAAAAAAATGGCGTTCTGGTGAGGCCAAAGAGCAATAAAAGTCTCACTAATGCAATTTTGCGAATGCTTGAGGATCCAAAGTGGATGAAATCAATGTGCGCCGAATCCTACGAGCAATCACGCCACATGATTTGGCCAAACGTAGCCGCGTCTCACATGAAACTTTATAAAAGGTTCGCAAACTTGGGCGAGGAGGAAAAAAAACTGCCGGCCGTAAAGTTGGATCATTTATTGCGCCTAACGGATGATCTGGGAATCGTCCACTTCGCGAGATACAGCACGCCGGAAAAAAAATACGGTTACAGTTTGGACGATAACGCGAGGGCTCTCATAGCCGCCTCCATGCAATACGCCAAAAATCCAGAACCTGAAATTCTTGGGGCCATAAATACCTATCTCGGCTACATGAAATACGTGAGCCGAAGCGACGGAACATTTGCCAATATTGTTTCCCAAAAAAGAGAGCGAGACAAAACCAAGGATGAAGATGTACAGGGACGCGCGATCTGGGCTCTTGGCTATATCCTCCATAAAAATATTCTGCCAGAAGAAGCGCGCCAAAAAGCAGAATTGATGTTCAAGAAAACCTTTAAGATAATGTGTGGTCTTAAGTCGCCTCGCGCTATTGCTTTTGCCATGACGGGGCTTTATTGCCACTTAAAAACCAAACCCAATAAAAATCTTATGAAGATTTTAGAAAATTTGGCTAATGCGCAAGTCGCTTCCTATATAGAGCACTCTTCTCCCGACTGGCAATGGTTTGAACCACAGTTAACCTACTCAAATGCCATACTGCCGGAGTCGCTCTTTTATGCCTATGATCTCTTGAAAGATAAAAAATATCTAAGAATAGCGGATCAGTCCTTGCGGTTCCTAAAAGGAATAACTTTTGAAAAAAATCATTACTCCCCAATAGGACAAAAAGGTTGGTACTTCAAGAATAAAACTCGCGCCTACTTTGACCAACAGCCGGAAGATACCGCCCACATGGTGCAGGCAAAAATCGCGGCTTACAATATCACCGGCAATGAGCGCCACTTTGACGACGCGTATAAAGCTTTCCAGTGGTTCTTGGGAAAAAATTTCTTGAACCAAGTTATCTATGATGAAGTAACGGGCGGATGCCACGATGGCCTGGGGAAAGATGGCGTTAACTTGAACCAGGGAGCGGAGTCCACTATCTCCTTTTTACTAGCCCGGCTCGCGTTTGAAAATATAAAGAGGTCGCAGAGTTCGTTGGTGCAAGAAGCGTAGAAAAGATTTTTTATACTTTCAGAAAATTTTTTGAACAAGCTTGTAGGTATTGCCATGTTTAAGCAGTCCTTTATACGATGCGCGTGTTTCTGGGGAATTATTTTCACGCAAGCGCTTTAACATTCTCCGCTTTGTTGAAGTCCGCAGTACGCGGTGATATGGAAAATGTACCCAACCCAAAAAATCAACTCCTGAAGCCAAAGTTTTTATAAATACCTTGTCGGGGTGTAGTTCAAGCCGCAGTTTTTCATGTAAAAATTGCCGAATAATGGGTATTTGGTCTTCCAGCAAATTTTTATTTTCGCTAAAGATAATAAAATCGTCCGCATAGCGTGTATAATATTTTGCTTTAAGTTTATGTTTTACAAACTTATCAAATTCATTCATGTAGATATTTACAAAGAGTTGCGATGTTAAATTCCCGAGAGGCAGGCCCCCTGGAAAGCTTTCTATAACATTTTTTAAGAGTCGTAAAATATTTTGGTCGTGAATATAATTTTTCAAAATATCCAAAAGAATTTGATGGTCAATATTTGCAAAAAACTTTCTGATATCGCATTTTAGAACCCAACATGTTTTCATTTTATTTTTGCTCACTTTATAGCCAAAATCTCTGAATCTGTTTAAGGCTTTGTGAGTGCCTTTGTTTTTGCGGCAGGAATAGGAATCAGCTATAAATTTATTATCAAAAAATGGGTACAGAATTCTATATATTGCGTGATGCAATAACCTGTCGCGGACTGTTGCCTTGTGAATACTTCTCGGTTTCGGGTCGGAAATATTGAATGCTTGATAGCCGCCGTGCTTATATGTATGATTCAAGAGTTCGGCGTGAAGTTCCAAAATATTATCCATAAGCGATAGAGAAAATTCCTGCACGTCGCGCTTTCCGCGTTTGCCGCGCAGAAACTCTCTCCACGCTTCAAGAAGATTTTCTACGCTTATTATATCTTCAAAATTTTTATCTAATTTTTTCATATGAATCAACCAAGTAAGCCCCCCCCCCCCGCAACAACCTGCCTATCGTTCAAAAGTTAATGGCCGCATATAAACTCTGGCAGGAATTTTTAGCCCATTTTCCAAAAAATTCCAAATACACATTGGGAGAGAAAATTGATGTTCTGTTTATTGAAATCCTTGAGGTAATTTTCATTGCAAGCTATCTGGGACGCGATAAAAAGTCCCCTTATATAGAAAAAGCAAGAACAAAACTTGATAGCTTAAAGTTTTTTCTTCAAATCGCTTGGGAAGTAAAGGCGCTCCCGAATAAACACTACATTGCACTTTCTAGACCACTTGAGGAGATTGGTAAAATGCTGGGCGGCTGGCTAAAACAACTAAACAGAGAAAACCTCCCGGCATAGGCCGGGAGTAAAAACAAAACAAGTTGCGAGGCAGGCCGCGGGCTTGTGGGAGTTCCAGTCATTCTCGAGCCAGTTGTAGTTCCAGTTCCACCTGTCGCCGTTCCAGTAGAGGTAAGCGACGTTGCGGTCGCCGTTCGAGTCGGAGAAAGCGTATAGAATACCATCCTTGCCACTGCCCCTTGAATTCTCTCGGGGCTGTATTTTATTTGGGACCTAAATCCGCCAGTATTCTATACCAAGTAGCTTTGTTTTTTGGCTTTGGAATTCAATGGTGCGAAGCCGTAACCGCGCACATACGCATCTACTATCCATTTATTAAACTACCATACTCTAATCATAAATAAAAAATCGACCCGAGGGCAGGTGAAGTATTTCTACTTCACCTGCCCAAAGAGTCAAAGGGTCAGCTACTTGCGAGGCAGGCCGCGGGCCTGAGGGAGTGCCAGCCAAGCCCGAGCCAGAAGTAGTACCAGTACCACCTGCCGCCGAACCAGTAGAGGTAAGCGACGCGGCGGTCGCCGTGCGAGTCGGAGAAGATGGTGCCCCAGAAGTAGGTCACCCCCTCTTTCCAGGAATCCGGAATGAGGTGGGGATTCTTGAGGCACTCCTCCAGCACCCGGACATCCAGGAGAACTTTGCCCTTCTTCTTGAGACGCTTCAGGTTCTCTTCGCCACGCACGTAATTCTCGCCCGGCTTCAAAGTGAGCACCCGCTCGACCTTGGCGAGATCGATCTGAACCACATCACTGCGGTTCGGATGCTCCACGACGTTGAGATTCACGAGCGAAGGGCGGATCAAGTAATCGATGGTTAGAAGTCCGCTCTCCAACCGCGAGAATCTGCCCTCGATCGCATCCTGAAGGTGACGCTTCAGGGCTGTTGGGTCGAACGGATAGCCGTTCGGTTGCCGAAGCTGCCGACCCAGCTCGAAGAGCTGACCAGTGATCGACTCGTACATATCGCCCGCGACACGCTGTGCCATGACGATTCTCCTTTCTGTGGCTGCTCCATTGCAGCCCAAAAATCCCTCGATAAAACTTAGGAACTTTAGGCCGCAATGGTTCAACACAGCTCACCGCGGGTGGATAAAAAGTAGCTTGTTTTCCTGCCTACCGGCACACTGATGTTTTTAAGGTTCTTGATCTTACTCTATAAGTATAGCATGGTTTTACTTTTTTGTCAATTGGGCGCATAATTTATGCATGCGTCTTATTGACGAAGCTTATAACTATGCGTTAATTGCTCTGGAACACTGCGCGAAACCGGTGGGTTTTTATGCATCGGGGCTCCCGGGCGGCTACGAGGCCGTGTGGGGACGAGACTCCATGATTACTTCTCTTGGGGCATCGCTTGTTCGACTCCCGATGTCCAAAATATTACAGCCCCCATTCCCCGACATCGGGAGTCGTAATATTGGGCTTCTTTTCAAAAAAGCAGTACGTAATAGTTTACAAACACTTGGTAAAAATCAGGCGTGGCACGGGGCAATCCCCAATGCAGTGGGATCTTGGAATGAGGAGCGGCAGTCCGATGTAACCTTTAATTCCATTGATTCTTCGCTGTGGTATATCATCGGAAATTATGTTTATGCCAAGGCGTATAAAGATAAAAGTGTTTTAAAAAAACACAAGAAAAATATTGAGCGGGCAATGCGTTGGATCGCTTACCAAGACCCCAACAACGACGGCATCCCCGTCCAACAGCCCACTATGGACTGGGAGGATATTTTCCCGCATAAATACGGCCGGACAATCAACACGCAGGCGCTTTATTACGCCGCTTTAAATTTCTTGGGAGAAAATAAAAAAGCCAATCGCCTAAAACGCACTATAAACGGAGAAGAAAGAAAAACACTTTCTTTATATGATAAAAAGCGGGGCTACTATCTTCCCTGGATATGGAAATATCACGGTCCAATGGGTAGAGAAGAGGGACATTGGTTTGATACCTTGGGAAACCTGCTCGCGATTGTGAGTGGCTTGGCTACACCAAAAATCGCCAAAAGTATTTTGAATTACATAGAAAAGAATAAAATCAATCGCCCCTTTCCCTGTAAATCTATCTGGCCTGCCCTCAAAAAAGGAGATCCCGAGTGGCACTGGTACTTTGAAACCGCGGAGAGCAAAGATCCATACTGCTATTCAAATGCCGGCATTTGGCCTTTTATCGGCGGATTTTATGTCGCGGCGCTTGTTAAAGCAAAAGAATATAAAAAGGCGGCAAAAGAGTTAGAGATGCTTGCTTTGGCTAACAAGCAAGTCCACCCGAAAGAAAAACAGGTAAAGGATTTTGGTTTCCAGGAATGGCTCCACGGCGAAACCGGCAAAGCCATGGGTGGCTCCTCTGCTTATCAGGCCTGGTCCGCGGGAATGTATGTGTACGCGTATGAGTGCGTAAAATCAAAAAAGGTTCTCTTTTTTGATTGACATTCGCATTAAAAGAGTTAAAATATAAATATGAAAAAAATCAACCTTAAAAGTGTTGTCTGGAAAGAGGGTAGATATTATGTAGCGCAGTGCTTAAATGTGGATGTGTCCAGCTTCGGGAAAACCAGGAAAGAAGCTCTGACAAATTTAGATGAGGCATTAGAACTCTACTTTGAAGACCAGCGGGTCTCGCGTGTACATAAAGTAGAGAAGCCAGAATTGGTCGCTCTTTCCGTTAACCATGTCTAAACTTTTCTCTTCTGCGGACATAAACAAAGTCCTTCAAGCAAAGGGCTTTGTTTATATATCGCAGAGAGGAAGTCATGTGAAATTTCGTAAATACGGAAAACCGACATTAACCGTGATTGTGCCCGCCAGCAAAAAAGAAATTCCGCATGGAACTTTCCGCTCCATTCTCCGTCAAGCCAATCTTGCCATAGAAGATTTTGAATAATGAAACAAATTTTCACGCGCTCACCCAATAATCCGATTCTGAAACCAAATCCAGAAAATCAATGGGAATCTCACAAAGTATATAATTGTGGCGCTCTTTTTGATAATGGCGAATATCATCTTTTTTACCGAGCAATGAGCAAAAATTGGGTTTCAAAGATTGGTTATGCTAAATCTCTTGATGGTGAAAGTTATACACGCTTTAAAAATCCGGCTCTATATTCCCAAAATAATTCCTATAGCATGGAGGACCCGCGTATTGTTAAGGTTGATAATCAGTACTTCCTGACCTATACAAAATATGATGGACTTTTTGTAACACTAAATTTGACAACCACAAAAAATTTAAAAGAGTGGGAGGATCGTGGCCCCATGATACCAGATTGGAATTTAAAGAAAGCTGGCGGATTTCTTGTGCCATGGGATCCAGCGCAAGTAAAAGCAGAGTCAAATTCCGAAGCAGCCAAAAAGTGGTGCAAAGCAGGTGCTATTTTTCCTGAAACTATTGGCGGCAAGTATTGGATGCTTTTTGGCGATAGAAATATTTGGCTTGCAAGCTCCCATGATGGAATTGTTTGGGAACCCGTTTGGAATCCATTTATAAAAGCGCGGAGTAAAAATTATTTTGACGAAAAACATGTTGAGATGGGCCCTCCACCAATAAAAACCAATAAAGGATGGCTGGTGCTCTATCACGGCGTCACATCAAAAATCGAATACAAAATAGGATTGCTTCTTTTAGATATTAATGATCCCACAAAAATCCTTTATCGTTCCAATGAGCCAATTTTTGAGCCTCAAGAGACCTATGAATTAAGCGGCATCGTGGATATTCTTCCTGGTGGATATGAAGCAATGCAGAAAATGAGCAAGGATGAACTAGAAGTGTTTATTAATGATGCCGAATCAAAAGGCACTATGCCTAAGGTGGTATTTTGTTGTGGAGCAGTTTTAGCGAATGATATACTTCGCATTTACTATGGCGCAAGCGATTCGGTCATCTGCACAGCAACCGCAAAACTTGCGGACATTCTTGCTCTAGTGCCCTAAAAACATTCCAACATTCTGCAGAATGTTGGAATGTTTTTATGGCTGCTTACTTAAGCTTATATTTCTCTTTTATCAGCTTCGTAATATGCGCCGCGGTTTTGTGGTATTCAAAGTTTTCCAAGGCATGTTTTGCTGCGGCTTCGCCCATTTTATTACGAAATTCATTGTCGGTTAAAAGTTTCAGTAAATATTCCGCGATTGAGTTAGAATTTGCACGATACGCAAAGGTTTTTGGCTTATCAAAAATGATTTTATGGTCTTCTTCATAACCCATGTCCTTATAAACCCACTCTTCGCTTAAATCCACGGTTTCCGCAACCGGAGCTAAAAACCCTGTCTCGCCGTGAACCACCGTTTCCTTGGGCCCCATAAGGTCTATTGAAATCACAGGCTTCCCGCACGCCTGCGCTTCAACTTGAATCATTCCGAATCCTTCAAGGCGGCTCGGGGCCGCGTAAATATCACAGGCATTTAAAAGAACATTCATAAACTCATACGACATGGGGCCTTCGGCGTAAATCACGCGGTCTTTGTCATCCCCCAGCTCTTCAATGAGCGCCTGTTCGTCTTCCCAGTGCCCATCCGCGCTTTCGCCTCCCCAGAGCTTGCAGACATATTTCCAGGAAATGCCTTTTGCCCTTAGTTCGTCCTGAATAATTTTCAAAGCCTTAAAAACCTCCTGCGCCCCCTTTGAAGATACGTCCCCTCCGGCCGTAAGAATAACAAGCTCGTTATCCTTAATCCCAAGCATCTTGCGCAAAGTTTTAACTTGCGGGTCTGACTTCAAAATAGGGTGCCGCATCGCGGGGTCATATCCAATGTGCGCTACTTCAAAATTTTTGACATCGGTTCCGTCGCGCTCATAGGTTTCTTTTACCCATTTGCTTGTTGCAAGAACAAGAGGCAGTTCACTTAAGTCCTTTTGGTAATTCGCCACCCAGCCGTCAGCCACAAGCCACGGGACCGAATCCACCCCGAACTGTTTAGTGTGATGCACAATATCCGGAGTGTGATTCCAAAAACCAACCCCTATCGCCACGTCAGGTTTAAAATATTTATAGATCCATTCTTTTTGAAATTCGGCGCCGATGTTCACCGGCATTACTTCCTCGCCATTTTCAAGCATCCCTTTATACAATAAGTGCCCCTGCATGCTCAAGCCATCAGGCTCTGGAGGATAGGCGTATAATATTACGCTTCGCATAATTAAATCAAAAATTAAAAATCAAATATTAAAAATGTTGAATTTTTCTATTTTGGAACAGCTTTTTGATTCAAAAGAGTCGGGGTTGAACCCATAAATATTTTGGATGAGATTAAGCTTGTTTTTATAAACGCGATCAGAGAGTTTTATATCAAAATCTGCTCTCTTTTGTGGTATCGCATATTGGTCGCTTTTGTGTATTTCGTAGGCAAATGTATAAAATTTTTTAGCTTGCAACTTATGAACCCTCAGTAGGTTTTTAACTGCTAAATACACACCTTTATGCCTTTCATGGCCATATTCCCCGTTCTTGCCATGGGTAAAAATATAATCAAAATTTTTCGCCATGAGTTTGCTTATGAGGCGCTTTTCTATTTCGGGGATACTTTCCATTAAACCTAACCGTCCTTCGTCCTCCAGGTCAGAAATAATACCGTTGGCCTTATAAATTTTAACCACAGAACGAAAACGAGGAGCGCGATCTTTATCGTCACTTCGGCAGAGAGAGAAGATTGTCCATTCAACATTCGCGTTCTTCTGCATTGTACCGCCCATCCAAATCGTTTCATCGTCTGGATGCGCAACAACGACTAAGGCTTTACCTTTCGCGAGTTTTAAGTTCACAGACAAAATTATAGCTCTCTTTCGAGAGCTATGCAACTTAGAGAGTGGCTGAATGTCAATCAAACGTCAAACGATATACGCCCGTAGCTCGCTTTTTGAAGCCGCGCTTTTCATAATTTGAACGAGCAACTTTGCGCTTTGGGTTACTCGTAAGCTCAACATAGTCAACATTGGCATCGCGCGCGATCTTCACAAGGCCTTCGGTGATGACGCGGCCGATCCCAGCGCCTCTGTGTGGCTCAAGGACCACCACATCATGAATTATAGCCGTGTGCGCTTTGGGAGTTTGCAATAAGTTTATGCTCCCCATGCCAATAATTCGTCCTACATCATCCCGCCAAGCTAAAGTGTGCCATCCCGGCTGGCGCAGCATTGAAGCCCAGTAACAAAAATTGTTTGCCCGATACTCTGTTTTTGAGAGATCCATCATTAAACCATGAATATCCTTGAGAAAGCCTGGGTCTTCCAGGGACTTTTCAGACAGCTCTTCAAACACCTTAAATCCTTTCTTGTCCAGCGCTTCTCACATCATAAAAAGAAAGTTAATAAAATACAAGTTTTTTATCGGCGTCTTAGTCCCTCACTCATGAACCTGTGGACCTGAGGGAAATGGATTCGACTTCGCTCACCACAGGTCGAATCCCTGTCTCCGCAATGCGCCCCGATAGTAAATTTTCGCCTAATGGTGGACCTAACCGGAATCGAACCGGTGTCTCGCCCATGCGAAGGGCGCGTCTTGCCACTGGACCATAGGCCCAAATAAATCTGGGCTATGGCGAAAATTACTACGGGGTAAAATGCAACATATTGCCACTATACTACAGGCCCGGCTTGCACAACCAACAACTTATAACTAATAACTTACAATAAAAAGGTTTGTTTGAGAAGTGAGACTATCTGGTAAAATACCAAAATTCAAGAATGATAAGCGCGAACCAGCCGATCTGCAAAACGAAAAAGGCCCAGATTTGGACGAGCTCCAAAACCTGCGTGCGGGAAAATCCCAAATTCTCCGCGGCAATAGTATAAAAATCTTCCAATGATTCCAATTTTTCCTTAATATCTTTTATCCACTCTTCAAACTTAAACTTCTTCGCCAATAACTCATAAAGCCGCGCCGAATACCAATCGCCGATTAATTTGACATCATGCTCCAGCGCGTGAAATTCAGAAATGGATCGCGCCTCAAGACCGATAATTTCACGGAAAGCAACGCGTAGCGCGCGGGACTGCTTAAGTCTGCCTTCCTGGGGCGCGGCTTTCACAAGCTTCACCGCGTGTTTAAGCCGACCCTCTAAATCCTTATCCAAAAGCCGGTAACGCAGAAGCTGCATGTTTGCCAATTGAATAAGCCGCAAATCTTCGCCATACTCACCCTGCGGAGAAAAAACAAAAGCTCCATCCCAGTCAACTATCACTAAATCATTGCTTTCATATTTAATGCTTGACGAAAAAGTATGCTCCACTTCATGGGGATCAAGCTTTAATTTCTCCGACTTCAGAAGTGAGGCGATTTTATCCCTGTTAGCTAAAAAGTTCTGCGCCTTATCCCCATAATCTGAAATTACAAACACGGTATATTCCTCGCTAAAAGTGTTGACATCCTTGCCTCCTTTATTTTTTAGAATAGTGGCACATTCATCAATTGCCGCCTCCCTTAAATTAAAAATGTTATCGGAAAAAATATCCGGGACATCAAAACTTAACTCCGCGAGAAGCATGTCCGGCTGATAGGACTTAAGCGTCATCTGCGCTTTCATACCCCCAAAATCATAATCTGCTTGACTAGCAATAAACTGCTGGGGCACGGCTTTCTCGGCGTACGGCGGCGCGCTTTTTCTGCCCCCCTCCGGCACGGCTTCACCCTTCTTTGCTTTCGGCACTTCACATATTACGAATGAGATAACCTTGGACTTCATGANNNNAATCTCAATCCGCTTGAGGCGTTAGTATTTCTGCCGTTAGTTTCAACTTCTGTTTCACTTTCAGCTTTAACTTCGGTTTCATCTTCATTATCATTTTCCTCATTATCAGTGATAATTGCGGTATTCACAGAAGTATCGTCGTCTGATTCATCGATCTCTATTTCAATCTCCGGTCCCAAAAGTCTAATTTTCAAATTTAACTCCGTTGAAGCATTAACCAAAACTCTTGCCGCCTGCGCCACTCGCAAGCTTTCGTTCGCAAGGTTAAAGGCCTCGCCATATTTTCCAGCAGTCACTTTGGCTTCGGCCTGCGCTACCAAACTTTCGGCAACTCCAAGCCTTGCTTCCGCATCGGCAGTAGCTCCGACGCCAAGCTTAGCTTTTTGCTTTTCAATATAGCTCTTTACGGAAGCAATTGCATTTTTAGCGGCACCAATTCCCCCTTCGGCGGCGGCTTTGATTTCAGCTTTGACCTCGGCGCTTCCGTTTTTAGTTTTGATCTCGTCGTCAAACCTGACTCTTTTAGCCTCAACATCACTCAAATGCCGCTTAACCCTGATCTTAATGGGTCCAAGTCCCAGACCAGCGGGAGCATCAGCGCTCGTGGCCGCGCTAGATTCAATTTCAGATTTTAACGCGGTTTGCGAGACGCTCCTTAACGCTAATCTCTCAAGAATCTGATCATGAGCGCGAAGCGAAGTTTCAAATTTTGATGCCAGATCCGCCGCCGCGGTAATTTTATTTTCTGACTCAAATCTGGCGATTCTATCTTCAACTTTTTTGGCATGCGCTTCAAAATTTTCTTCTATATTGGAGCTTACTTCCGCGCTAATATCGCCTGAAGCCGCAAGCTTAGCGGCCTCTTCCAGCCTTCTTTCTACGCGGCGCGCCTCCCACTCGGCTTTAGCTTCGGATGAAAATATGACTGCGCCCCTAACTTCCTCATTAACGCCGACTTTAACCGAATAGAGAACATCTCCCGGCAAAGAATTCTCTGCCGCAAAAGACACCCCACCGCCAGCCATTATTGCAATTACTAAACCGGCAAATATAGGCATGGGTCTAAAATTAATTATTGAATTACTTTTAATTAAACTTGTCCAGATCGACTTTTTGTCGCCCAGCACTTTGTGGCGGGCTTGCATTTGATGACGCAGTACGTCATCGACCCTTGCGGCCTGCTCGTCCATGTTAATAAATTCGGTTAAGCCGGCGCGCAACTCTGCCCGATGTTCATTATCCAGTTTTATTTCCCGTAATTTATTCAGTTTTCCCCAGAAACTTAGATTGGACATAATATATAATGCGAACCAACAAATCCATTATGCGAATTTTGCGAAAATATTATTGTAGTAGATGTTTCGCATTATTCGCATAGCTAATTTGCATATTTCGCATTATTTTATAGATATTCTCTTAATTTCTTTAGCGCCCTATTTAATTTAACCGAAACGTTGTTCGCGCTTATTCCCAAAACTTCGGCGATTTCTTTCGGGTCCAGATCATCAAAATATCTAAAAGTAATCAGATTACGCTCCTCTTCTTCCAAATACTTCATCTTTTCATGAATTTCTTTTAAGAGAATTTGGCTTTCAATATCTCTGTCCCCGCGGTAAGCGGGCTCAAGCTGGGGATTTTCCTCAAGTATAGAATCCAGGCTTTCCTCTTTCTTCTTGCGCGAGTTATCAATAATCAAATTGTTGGCAACTTTATACAAGAAAGCCCTGATATTCTCCACGTCATTGCCTTCGTTAAGATACTGCCAGGTTTTCATGAAGGCCTCCTGGGTCAGCTCCTCCGCCCTGTTCTTTTGAAAGACCCTGAAAAATACATGCCTATAAATAGCATCGGCATAGGCATCATAAGCCGCTAATAATTCGTTTTTTTTATCATCTTTGCTTGCCATATATGACGAAAATCAAGGAAAAATCTTACAATAATGTAATTATGGGGTCAACCCTTAGAGTATAGTATAATAATAAACATGTGGCTACAAAAAAAATATGAGGAAGAAGATGTGGCCAGGGAATCAGTAGAACATCTTATAGAAGAGCGGGTGCCGTGGTTATTTATCGGACTTTTGGGGGGGCTTTTAACGTCTGTAGCTGTGGCAAAATACGAATCAATTTTATCGGCTGATATTCGGCTAGCTTTTTTTATCCCTATAATTGTTTATCTAAGCGATGCGGTGGGAACGCAAACAGAAACAATTTATGTGCGGGCGCTCTCCGAGGGGAAAAAAATAAGTTCGGCAAGATACATCCTAAAAGAAAGCGCTGTCGGGTTTTCACTCGGAACAATTTCGGGGCTTATACTGGGTCTCGTCGCCACGTATTGGCTTGGGTCAAAAGCGATCGGACTGACAATCGGATTAACAATGCTTATAAACCTGACGCTCGCGCCAATACTCGCGGTTTATATACCGAGCTTGCTATATAAAGAGCGCTCCGACCCGGCGCTCGGCGCGGGACCCGTTGCCACGGTCATCCAGGATTTATTAAGTTTAATGGTCTACTTCTTAATAGCAAGCGTAGTTATTTTTTAACCCAACAACATACTAACATTCTCCCTCTTTCGCCCAAAGCTATAGACGGGCGAGGCAAGTTTGTCAGTATGTTGTTGATGTGGCATAGAATGATACAAAAAAACCGCGAAAGCGGTTTTAAATAAAATTTCTTATCTTTTCTTTAAGAGTGAACCAGCAAAGACAATACTTCTCTAAACTCCAAATCACGCCTTACAATATGGGCGACTACAAAAGAAAGACTGAACACAGCTTCTGCCGGAAAAACCTTTTCAAATATTGGTTCAGTTGGCTGTGGATTCTGCTCGCGAAAAGAGCGGCTTTCAAAAACAAGAGTCAAAATATAGTCGGAGGCCCACTGCACAAAATCGTTAAAATCGGCATCATCAACATACCGACCGCCAAATCTCGTGGGGCGCATTTTTGGCAATATAACAAAACGTAAAAACTGTTCCATTCGACTCACAACACCTTGCGTTGAATAATATTTTGAAAGTGTCCTTGTAATTTGTCTTTGAAGTGTGAACATGGCGCTCCTATCATAATACCAGCCAGAACCACGCCTTGACCTCTGAACACTCCCAAACGCGTCAGCAAGCTCCATCACTATTTGAGACATTGCCTGAAAGGGTTTAACACAAGCGGCTTCGCCCATCTAACAACCTTTTTTATCTTTTAACACTTTACCCACTATAGCAAAAAGCGAAATTCTATGTCAAGCGCAAGTCCAAACACATTCAAGTAACGGGTAATCTCTATTCTCAAATTCTTGCCGCGCCCCGTAGTGAGCTTCGCTCTACTACTGGGGAGAATTTGAGAATAGAGGGCAATAAAAAATCGCCCATTGAAGACGATCCTTTAGTAGATCTCGCGAAAAAAGGTTGCTCTGGCTTACGCCAAGTGGGTAGGCTCAACCCAACTCCACGGAGTTAGGCGCTATTACCTTCCCTTACAAAGTTGTTTGATCCAGAACCTTCATTCCGAGATCTAAATATACTATAACACTTTAAAAGTAAAAAAACAAAAGGCCAATGTGGATAAATAAAAGTGAAAACCGCTTCTTAAATATACTTTGCAACATTATTTAGGGCTCCACTCTTTAAATTACCCGCCCTTTAGCATGTTATCTGCCATTTAGAGCTCTTCATACTGAACTTCCGTGGCCACTACCTCGCTGAGAGGTGGCCACTTTTCTTTCTCCCTATCCCCCATGACCCCGTAAAGTCGCTTCGCTCCCACGGGGCAAGCACTTCTATTGCTTATTGCCACAAACACAGGGATTACCTAAATCTCTGCCATGCTGATCTCTTACCATTGCGCTTATTTTCAACCATCACCAGTTCATCGTAAATGCCATCAATCAACTGATAATTTTTAGCTTCCTCTAAACTTGCCCACGCATATTGATCAGATTCGTCAACTTTTAATCTAATGTCGCCACCTGCATAATCAGCCATGCACGATATTACCAACGATGGGCTTCCGTCAGTATGAACGGTGGCGAGGCTTGTCACATATTCAATATTCTCTATATCAATTCCAACTTCTTCTTTTACCTCGCGGCGCAGTGTTCGCTCCAGCACATTGTACCAATAGTGTTCCGTATCTTTCGGCAGTTGTAGGTAGTCGCTCGTTTCCATTTTACCGCCCGGCACTGTCCACATTCCCGGAAACCGCTTTTTGTTCAGCGATCGTCTGGTGATCAAATATTTTGGCTCTGGTGAGCCTGTCGAACCACCGCCTTTTACTACAATGGCAGTAATCGCTACCTCATGAAGATGTTGATTTTGATTATCCATAATTAAATTCTATCAAGTCCTGCACCCCATGACCACGTAAAGTCGCTTCGCTTCCACGGGGCAAGCACTTCTTGATATGCGATACGAATGGAAAAAACTGAGCTTCCCATAGTCCTCTTAAATAGTTCCAAATTCTTTTACCACTAAGTCATTGCAAATCGTTGTATTCAGCAGAAGATCTTGAGGGGCCAAATAGGAAGGTCTTTTGTCACGAATCGCAGCCGCAAAATTTTTCATTACACCAAACAGAGCATCATTGTAAGAATGGGGGCTAAACTTTTTGACAGTTCCGCGATTATTCTCAAATGATTGCGTCGTAAGCGTGGAATTTACAATTCCACTTTTACTATTTAAGACGATTTCGATTCTTGCGCGCCCTTTTTCGAAGATAAGCTCTAATTCGTTTCTAAATACGTGACTGTGTAGTCTTCGATACCCACTAAACCATATACCTAACCCAGACTGGGTTTTGCCAGCAACTCTATATTCATCAAAACTGTGCGATAATCTCCAAAATGTTGCCGGGCTATGCCCAAACAAAAAATGAACAAGATCTATTTCGTGGTTCATGTGATCAAGCAGTAAAGAATCATCCATTTTCCATCTGGTGCTTGGTTCGTGATAGAAAAATTGGAAATGCACCTCAATAGCCTTGCCAAACTTTTTTATATATCCCGCAAGATGCTCCCTTACATAAACATATTCTTTTTCGAAACGTCTCAAATGACAACTGGAAAAAATAAGATTGCGCTGTGCGGCCTCTGTAATAATGCGTTTGCCCTCTCTTTGTTGCGGGCCTTCCCAAAGCGGCTTTTCACAAAGTATATGCTTTCTAGCATTAAGGGCATCCCTACAAAACTTCAAATGATACTTGTGCGGCGTCCCAATAAGCACCGCGTCCATGCCTTTGATTGCAAAAAAATCTTGAGGGTTTTTCGCGGCAAGAGCTATGGCGTTATGTTGTCGCAGAAACTTTTCTGCAACTTTTTGATTAATGTCCAATGCGCCAACTATTTCAAAATCTCTTGGCATTTTATTAATAATGTATGCGTGTCTTCCTGAGTGTCCGCCGCATCCAATAAAACCTATTTTAATGGGTTTTTGCATACGTTTTTTATTTATTTAGAAGTTTTATGTTGAATAATATCTTTGCGGACTGCGTAAGTATCCATCAATCCAATTAAATATGATTCAACCAAGGAAAGACCAACAAGTTGATTTAGTTCGTTGCGGTTAGCTGTTTTTATCGAATTTCTTATAGCAGTTGCGCTCGTTGGGTGGACTTGATGAATTTTACAACGAGTAACAAACGGCAATAGGGCGGGTGCGGCAGCGGAAAGTTTTCGCTTTGACCACATATCTTCTCCAGAACGGTTATCTATAATAAGAAGACGTAGCGGATTTAACGGATCAGCTTCCGCGTATGCTACAAAATCATTAAAGAAGACTGCGTCCATGTGAGCATCTTTGCCATTTACCCAAAACGTGGTTATGGGAGTTTTTAGAGATAAAGCCCCACACTCACGCAGCCGTTTGGCCAAGCGTTGCGCGGGATGCTCTCCGCGTCTTAACGAAGATGAACGGAGAACGTGTTGAACTGGAAAATCTGCCATCAGCCAATCAGAACCCATAACTCCCAATTGCAACATGATATTGCGATGCTCGGTTGAACCCAGGACCGAGTAGATATCGTCACTTCGACGCTCATTGATCTTTTTGAACACAGAAGCATACCCGCCAATTATATTCCATCCCCTTGACTCAAGAAATGATTTTGCTGCGTTGAGCGCATCAATATGCCCGTGATGAAATGGCGCCAATGTACCCGCAAAAAAAATCAAAGCATTTTTTGTTTGCCCATCTTTTAGGGAGCGCACCTTGTCTTGTGCAATCCAATTGGTAAGTGCGTGGCCATTGACATCTTTTCGAAGAATTATCTTTTCTCCACATTTGTGTAGGCTCCTACCGCACTTTTTCGCCGTTCGATCGCATTTCAATTGAACATTATCTTTATCTGATGCCATTGCGATATGCATAGCAACGATTTCTCCGTTCTTATTGAGTTCGGCCCATCGACCAAAGAAAACTTCGACAAATCTATTTTGAACATTACCCCCTGCTTCTCTGGCTACAAGACCAGCCTTTCGTCTGGTGCTTACTTTGGATAATTTTGGTTTTTGAGTAATGTGCAAACTAAGATCTGTGGCAAGTCCTAATAGTAACAATCGAGTCCAAAATGTATGTTGCCAACCACGCAAGTGCGGTCCCCAAGTTCTTATACGCTTTGCTTCGTGATTCCAAACTTGCTGAAAATGTATCTCTTCCTTAGGCAAAATAAGTGTTGTATTTTTTCTAAATTCCTTTAAAAATCGGCTGGCAATCTCAACGTTGGATGGCGCTATCATGCCCATGATAATATTTTTCTCCAAAATTAATGCGGCCCGCAAGCGCGGCAGTACCTCTTTGTTCCAAACTGTTGGCCAATCAAGTTCATGTTCCAAAATAATGTCCGCGTGCCTTTTCAAGACATTTTTTGGATACAGCGTATATTTAGCGTCCATTAGTTTCCAGTTGATCGATTCTTCAGGGTCGATAAATCTATTGGGGTTTACTAACTTGAAAGATGTTTTACCCGCTCCGGGCGGAGCAATAAAAAAATGTGACTTCATTTTATTTTTTACTCATTAGTTTCTAGTGTTCCTCGGTGTTTAAAATTCCACAGCGTTTATATTTCACGTGCGCACTTCTGTGCTCAGTATTTCGTCACCTTCGCTCCTCAACTTTCCGCTACCGCATGAGCATTTACGATAGCCAGATTATTTTATAGGGCTCTACGCCTATAGTAAAAAGAGGCCGCTATCCTCCTGCCGCGCTTGCGCTCTCTCTTGCCAAAAGGCGCCGCGCCTTCTGCGGAATGAATAATCGCGGTTTCCGGACCGGACTTTTCAACCACGACTTCCCTTCCCGCCTCCCAGCCAAACTCGCGGATAAGTTGAACGGGGATTGTTACATAATAACTTCGGCTGGTCTTCTGGATTTTCCTTATGTTTTCGTCCGATAATTTTCTTCTAGCCATACGTTTATGCGAAATAATTATACCACGATACTCTGATCAGTTACCCCCGTTGCCCTATATTTAAATATAGGGCAACGGGGGTAAAGATTCCTCGCTCGCCCCAAGAGGACAAGAATACATTTTATTCTAAAATTCCGTCGAGATTAACGTCGTAAAGAATCGCGTCTTGGACCAAATTATATTTTATAAGTTCTTCCGGAGCAAACCATAGGCCTATCTCTTTTTCTGCCTCATCTACCGTACCCGAAGCATGCACTAAATTCCGCACTCCGCGGCCATCAAGATCAGAAACCTCATACGAATCCATTGTATAATCTCCGCGGATAGTGCCTACGTCAGAGGTAAGCGGCTCGGTGCCGCCTACCAGCTTCCGCACAATGTCTACCGCGTGCATACCCTGCCAGACCATGGCGACCACCGGGCCTGCCGTCATATATCTTTTCAAGTTGCTTAAAATAATCTCGGTAACTTTCAGCGGGTCTTCCGAGGGAGGTTTTTTGCCTTTTTGGCGATAAGATTCGATTGTCTTCTCCCCCGTAATCCGGCGCCAGTCGGGGTTAGTCAAATAATGCGCCTCCACCTTTGCCGCATCCGGAACCACCATCTTCATGGCAAGAAGTTTCAGCCCGGCCCGCTCAAAGCGGCAGATAATTTCGCCGATCAAGCTCCGCTGAACGCCATCGGGCTTGATAATAACAAATGTTTTTTCTTTTTTAAGATGGTCTGACATATTATATAATGCGAACTTACAAAATAATTATGCTAATGATGCGAAAGTTGTCTCTGTTGCCTCTTAATTTAGCACGCGTTTTGGCTTAATATAAAATCAGCGCATATTCATAATGCCATTAATCTTATAAGAAAGTTCTGGGTAAATAATTTTTGAATTGTCATTTCGCGTAATTTGCATAATGAATTCGCCTATTTCGCATTATGTTTTTTAATACTTATTCCCAGCTCATCCAATTGTCCCCTGCTCACCTCAGATGGCGCTTGCATCACCGAGGTTCTGCCGCTTGAGTTAGTGGGAAACGCCTGGGTTTCACGGATGTGGTCTTCTCCTGCGAGGAGCGCTATCAGACGCTCAACGCCGAGCGCGATCCCTCCATGCGGCGGTACCCCATAAGAAAATGCTTCCAATATGTGCCCGAATTGTGCTTCTATGTCTTCCGGCTTGTGGCCAATTACTTCAAACACTTTTTTAAGAACTTCTGGTTTATGAATACGTATTCCCCCGCCGCCAACCTCATGGCCATTACAAACCAAATCATACTGCAAAGAGGAGAGCGTTTCAAGCGACTCGCCCTTCATTAATTTCTCCTCATCTTCCTGCTTCATGCCGGTAAAAGGATTGTGGCTGTAAGTCAATTTTTTCTCTCCGCCAGAGGCGGATCCGCCTTCGGCGGAAAAAACCGGGAAGTCGGTTACCCAGGCAAAAGCAAAAACGCTCTCTTTCTTTTCGTCATCGCTTCGCATGTCAAATTTATCGGCGCCAAATTTTTCCATGGCTTCACTATAGGTAAATCGCGGAAAGGGCTTGGCTTTGATTTTTTTGCCCATAGATTCCCAAACGACAACAATCATTTCTTCAATTAAACTCATCACATCATCACGCTCCACAAAACTCATTTCCAGGTCAATTTGCGTGTGCTCAAATGTTCTGTCGGCCCGCAAATCCTCATCTCGTAGCGCTCTCGCAAATTGAAAGTAGCGCTCAAAACCGGCAACCATCAAGAGTTGCTTGTACTGCTGGGGACTCTGCGGCAGGGCGTAAAACTTTCCGGGGCTTAACCGCGAGGGAACCAGAAAATCGCGCGAGCCCTCCGGGGTGGATTTCGTGAGAAGGGGCGTCTCAATTTCAATAAAATCTCTGGCAACCAAAAACTTCCGTGCTTCATCCAAAAACTTGGCGCGGAGGCGCATATTTTTTTGCAATCGCGAACGACGCAAGTCCAGATAGCGGTATTTTAGCCGCATGTCTTCCTCAATGTTAAGTCCATCCGTATCTATTGGGATCGGCAGGGCCTCCGACTTTGACAGAACTGTGAGTTCCTTCACCAAGACCTCGTGATTTCCTGTTGGCAAATGGGAGTTTTCCATTCCTGCTGGCCTTTTATTAATGGTGCCCCTAACACGCAAAACCCACTCGGGACGAACCTCGTCCGCTGCTTTAAAAAGCTCCGCGGGTTTTGGGAGTATGGTAAGTTGGGCAACGCCAGAACGGTCGCGCAAGTCAATAAATAAAATTTTGCCATGCGCTCGCCGCGCATCTGCCCAGCCAAAAAGCTCCACATCCTGCCCCTCTTTTCCTGGGATATCATTAGTCAAAACACGCATGAATTCATTATAAACAAAATTTATTAAACCGCAAAGATATAATGGCCGCGAAAATATTGACATTTCGCGCAAAAATTGATAACCTTTGCCCAGAACTTGCGAATAGATAAGGGGTAAAAAATGGTTGAGAGCAGTGGAGAAGTGCAGTTTTTCTCTTACAACAATCCGCTTATCGCCAAACTTCTAAAAAACGACGGCCGGCTTTTTGATGTCGCCTCTGCTGGAGCCGTACTCTCGTGGGATGAAGAAGCCTACATGCCAAAAGGCGGCGCGGATTCCAGAGCTTGCGTCACCGCCACGATAGCCACACTCCACCACAAATTACTCACCTCAAAAAAGCTTGCCAGATTGATTGAGAGACTGGAAAATGCGCTACAAGCCAATCCGCATGATTTCACTACGCACGACCACCTTCTTCTTCAGCGTATGAGCCGAGACCACAGAAGAGCGACAAAAGTGTCGGCGGCACTTGTAGAAAAGATTTCCAAGGCGCATTCGGAAGGATTGCTCGCATGGAGAAAAGCCAGGGGAGAATCAAATTTTAAGCTGTTTCAGGAAGCGCTAGCAAAAGTAGTTGAATTGGAAAAAGAAAGGGCAGTCGCTATCGGATTTCAGGGAAGCATCTATAACTATTTTCTTGATGAACACGAACCTGGCCTCAAGGTAGAAGATGTCGGACAAATCTTTGAAGCGATAAAGGTGGTAATAAAAGAAGTCCTCTTAAAAGTTGTAAATTCCGGGATTACTGTAAACCAGGAGTTCCTGAAGTCAAAACTACCGGAAGAGAAATTGGGAAAATTTTGCGAGGTATTAGCCAGAGCGATGGGATTTGACTTTGATCGTGGCAAAATGGATGTGACGACGCACCCAATGACCACGAGCTTCACCCAGAACGATGTCAGATTTTCGGTAAGGTATACCGAAGAGTTTTTCACGAACGTCATATTTTCCGCCATTCATGAGGCCGGACACGGCCTTTACGAGCAGGGCATTGACTCTCGGTTCACGCGAACCTCTTTGGGCTGTGTTGAATCTTTGGGAGTCCACGAATCACAATCGCGTTTTTGGGAAAATTGCGTTGGAAGGAGCCCTATGTTTTGGGATTATTGGTATCCGGTAATGTTAAGCTACGTTCCGGAAATACTTTCATCGGAAGTTAAACCTATGGATTTTGTTCGGGCTGTAAATAAGGTTGAGCCAACCTTAATCAGAGTAGATGCCGATGAAGTTACATACAATCTCCACATTATCCTGCGATATGAAATTGAGCGCGATCTGCTAGAGGGTAAAATCAGCGTCAAAGATTTGCCGGAAGTTTGGAACGCAAAAGTTAAAGAATATCTTGGGATTCCAGTCCCCGACGACAAACGCGGCGTCCTGCAAGACATACACTGGGCAGACGGATCTTTTGGATACTTTCCGACCTATACTCTTGGAAATCTATACGCGGCCCAAATCTTTGCGGCTATAAAAAGATCACTTGGTGAAAATTATTTTGACCGAGCGGAAAATTACGCAGACATGCGGCCAATTCAGGAATGGCTAAGAGAAAAAATCCATGGGTTCGGCGCGACAATAAACTCCAGGGAGCTCATAAAGCTCGCGACAGGAGAAGAGCCAAACCCGAAGTACTTCAGAGATTACCTGGAAGAAAAGTTCAACGTGATTTACGGATGGTAAAAAGTAAAACTCCACGGCCCTGCGGCCGTGGTTTTCAATTTTTACCCCGCCCTCTATGCAGAAGAATATGCATAAGAATTATTGTAGCTTTGTTATATCCCTAATTCGTGCGAATTAGGGATATAACAAATTAACGCTGTATAACAGTCTAACAAATGGTAGTCTGTTTATATTTTGTTTGCAGTCAGATTCCAGTCTTAATTTAGTTGGGGGTGTGAGATACAAACAAAATCAAATTTAGAAGCCAAAAGCGGTTTATTTGTGGCAAAAATAAACCCCCGAAGTTCGGGGTTATTCTATTTTCATAAATCTTTTTTCGTAATACGATCCCGGCATTTCGAAGCTTTCCGGCATTTTTTTATTTTTCTTACCTTTTTTATCTTCCCAGATAAAGAACACCGCAACCGCGACGAGCTTCCTCGTACTCCAGTAAAGAAGGGCGCTCTTTCTCTTTACATAAAAAATTGGGACGTCCAGGGGCGAGCTTTTAACAAATCTTAAATAATGCGATTTCACTTCACCTGTTTCCGGGTCGTGTTCCGGCACTATCTCGTAAAAAGAATAACCGTCTATAACTTCACCCGCAAATCCTTCGGGGGGGTAGCGAACCCACCCGCCATATTCTACTTTCGCGTCTTTCAGGCGGCTATCGCCAATTGGGATGGGTTTTTCAGAAACTTGCCACATCTTTATGTTCTCGCGGAAGACAATTCATTATAAAGTTCCTGCAAATGATCTAGGTATTCGTCTTCGTGAGAGTGCAGATAGGGGTGCGCGTTGATAAATTCTCTCTTCCTTATAAGATAATCTTTCAGGAGCTCTAGTCCTTCGTCGCTTGAAAGAACATTTAAATAATCTTCGCCCAATTTTTCGCGTAAAAATTTGAAATACTGCTTTTCTGCCTCGGTTTCCGCGAGGGTGGTTCTTTTTGACTCTTCTGTCTCTCCGGCGCGGTTATCGTACAGCTTTTTTATATAAAGCTGGAGCGCTAAAATAATAGCCGACAAAATACAGATAATCACGATTAACACGTTAAACATCAGCCGTCCCTCTATTATTCGCATCAAGGTAACTATAGATTAAATAGCATAACCACAAAGCAAGCGCAACTGATTATTTTAGCGGGATAACTTTAATATTTTGGCCGTCAATTTCGAGCGTAACCGTCCCATCCAGATCGTTCCTGTAAAAACTGCCACCAGCGAGTTTCAAGTTATCCAGAACATTTGCCGTCGGATGGCCATACCTGTTCTTGCCAACCTGAATAACAGAAATGTTCGGAGTAACTTCCGCCAAAAATTCTTTGGAGGTGGCGAATTTTGATCCATGGTGGGCAACTTTCAATATGTCGGCGTTAAGGTCGTATTTCTCTAAGATATAATTTTCGGTTGTAAAGGCAATATCGCAGGCAAATAAAGTTTTGGAGTTTTTGCTCACAAGTTCGCTAACAATGCAGGCGTCGTTTGGCGCGGCGCTCCACATAATGTCTTTGCCGGGGCTTAAAATTTTAAGTTCATCGTTCCCATTAATAATCTTATCCCCTTCCTGAACCACGACAATAGGAATATTTCTGTCTTCCAAAACACGGACAAGTTCTTGCCAAGTGCTATTTTCGCCACTCCTGCCATTAAAAATAAAAGCCCCAACACGATACCGCTTCAAAACATCGGGGAGGCCGCCAATATGGTCAAGGTCGGCATGAGTAAGCATAACCAAATCAATATACCGGTCGGTGGACGCCAAAACTTTTGAGAGCTCGCCCAAAACCCTGCCATCGGGACCGCCATCAATTAAAACCTGAACTCCGCTCGGCAGATTTATAAGGTGGCTATCACCCTGTCCCACATTTAAGAAAAACTCCTGAAGATTCCCGCTCGTGCCGTTAAAAATTCTAACCCATAGGAGGGCGTCAAAAATAACAAGCGCCGCAAACACGATAATAATACGATTGTTGGTATTATTTAACATCTTTAATGATGCGCCAGTAATAAATAAATCCCGTCAAAATTGAATAATAGATAAAGGCGGCAAAGAAGGAAAAACTATTTAACCAAATCGGCAAGGCAAGCTTTGAAAATAAATCTATTACAAAAATTTGGTATCCCGTGAAAATGTTGAGAAGCCACCCAAAAATAATTGATAAACTCGTTGACAAAAATCCCACAAATCCCACAAAAAATCCCAAAGCCATAGTGATAGGAACCACTTCTAATATAAGTACATTTGCGATTATGGATGTGAGTGAAAAATAACCGAAGTTGTGAAATAAAATCGGTATTACGGCTAATTGCGCCGACAGGGTGGTCACGGCATTGGACTTCCAACTTAAAAATTCCTCTCCTTTAATTTTCAACAATTCTTTAAGAACAGGCGCGAGATAAACTATCCCCAAAAGCGCGCCGAAAGAGAGCTGAAAGCCAGTGTCAAAAACTAAAATTCGCGGATCAAAAAGAGCCATAAAAAACGCGGCAAGCGTTAAAGCATTCCTAAAGCTGTAGATTCTTTCAAACTGATAGGCAGAGAGAATTATGATCCCCATTATCGCGGCACGCACAACCGAGGCCTCGGCTCCGGCCATTAAAGTAAATAAAATTATAAAAACCACGCTCACATAGAATGCTACCTTTTTCTTTACAAAATATCCGGCCATAAACATCACTGAAAAAACTAAAATGGAAATATTGTATCCGGAAATCGCCACAATGTGCGTAGTGCCGCTCATTCGCATGGCATCCGAAAATTCTTTTGTAAATCCCGCGCGCTCGCCCAAAATTTCTCCGCTAATCAAGGCGGCGGATCCCGGATTTAGGGACCTCCCTAAGTTTTCAACTATCCGGCGCTTCAGGGCAAAAAGGGGCTGCTTGATTTTTGACGCCGACCCGCTTTCTAATAATTCAATCTCCGGGAAACTTACAATATTTATAGCTCCGGATGGCGACTTGCTCACGACTCCGCTTACTCTAAATTCATCGCCATATTTATATTGTGGGTATTCGGAGGTGTAAATGACCACTTCTCCATGATATGGCGGCGTGAGTTTTAAGCTAATTTTCTGGCTTTTTGGATTATGGGATGGCTCACGATAAACAACTCCTTCAAAAACAAACTTTTCGTCAAAAACAATTTTTTCCTCGCCTTGCAAATCGGAAAAGATATTAAAATAAATGAAACCTAAAATTATGGAGGGGGCAAGGAGCGCGATGGGCGCGGTCTTCTTGAGACCCAGAAGTAAAAGACCCACGATAATAACAAGTATGATTAATGAGAAAAATGGTAACCCAAAACTCGCCACAGCCGTGCCAATAAGAAAGAATAAGGCAAAATAGAAAGCGATATCGTGAATTTGCATAGGCAAATTACTTATGACCAATGACATCTGACTTATAACAGAAAGAATAAATAAAGTCCAAAAATAAAGAGCACTATGCTTCTGCATAGTGCTTGGTAACTTTATCTTAATATTTCATCGGGTTAATACCCAAATCTTGCGGGCCAAAAGAGTCAACGCCGATGATGTCGGCAAAAGTACAGCGGATCACTCTGTCCTGAATTCCGTTTTTAACACCGATTATAATTACGTCTTCCAGGTCTTCTCCTGAAAATTCTCTCATAAACTGCCTGCAAGACAGACAAGGAATGCCTCCATTCAGGGCAGCACAGCAAAGAGTCATAAAGCGCCTGCATTTATCCTTTGCCATTTCCGAGAGCGCCACCTCTTCAGCATGCATAGCCTTGTAAAAAACATTTTCAACATTTACTCCGGTATAAATTTTCCCGTTTGTCCCAAGTATCGCAACCCCAACTTTGTAATTGCTATAGGGCGCGTAAGCGCTGGATTGAATATCAACGGCAGAGAGCACCACTTCTTTTTCTTTTGGATGCAGGGTTCGATAAACAACCTGTGGCAAATCAGGGGTTTTTCTTGCCGGCCTTGTTCTCATTATAGACTCCAATATAGTTGTCTAATTTCGTCAATATCATAAAGGGTCAGAATGCTGCGCTCATTGCGGTACTGCTCTATGTTCTTTTCGGAATCTTCCATTTCATACTTCCATGTTTCATAAGGGATATAGATCCCCTTAAAATCTGCATGCAGAGCAGGGAGGATGTCGGATTTGAAAGAGTTGCCAACACTATAAGCGTGCGACGGGTGAAACCCTTCCGCCTTTGCAATGCCAGAAAATTCTTCCGGCGTCTTATTGCCTTCCGTAAAAACATTGACGTTGAAAAGATTTTTCATTTCATCCGAATCCCCAAAGAGGGCGTCTGCCTTAGCGGCTTGGGTAACAAGGTCTCCTTTTGTAAACAAAACCAGACAATCGCCCTGTCCCTTCAAAAATTTTAGAACTCGTTCGGCGCTTTGAACTAGCCCCTGTTTTCGGTAACTTTTTCCAGAAAAAACTTTTTGGGCGATTTCACTAACATGTCTTATTTCTGCTCCAAAAAGAGCGCGTGCGCGCAGTTTCTTTCTTCTGTAAACCTCCCCGTAAACCAGCTCCATTGAACCGACAAATCTTTCCGGGGTAAGGCCCAGCGTCTTCACTCGTTCGGCATCAATGCCATCAAGCAATCGCAAAAAGTCTGTAAGCGATGGCGTATTTCTATCGCCCAAGACGGCGCGCATATATTCCCACATTTCAATTTTCGCTTCGTCATAAAGCACCTGCGTCATCACAAGTGTGTCGTCCAGATCAAACACGAAGAGCTTATTAGCCAATCTTGACTCCTAGTTTGTAAAAACTGGACTTACAATATCACGAAACAATTTTTGCCGCAAGCACATGCTTACCGCATCGCCCTTGCCACGGCGCCCACCAGTTTTTTATTGAATATAGAAGGGATTATATTTTGCGGATTGGGGTGTTTCACTATCCCAGCAATAGCGTAAGCGGCTCTCCTTTTCATTTCGTCTGTTATTTTTTTAATGTTATTGTCCAGCGCTCCTCTAAAAATTCCCGGGAAGGCGAGGGCGTTGTTTATTTGGTTTGGGAAATCCGAGCGGCCGGTCGCGATAATATACGCGCCACCGCGCCTTGCTTCTTCGGGCATAATTTCCGGGGTCGGATTCGCGAGCGCGAAAACTATTGGTTTCTCGCCCATAAGTTTTATGTGTTCTGCATTAACTAAATTGGGGCCGGAAACGCCGATAAAAACATCCGCCACCCGCATGGCGTCTTTCAGTTCTCCTGTAATGCTTCTGGGGTTCACGATTCCCGCAAGTTCTTTTTTATAACCGTGGAGGCCTGGCCTTTTCTTCGCAATAACACCCTTGCTATCAAGAACAACGACATCTTTTGCGCCGGCGCTTATTAAGGTTTTTGCGATTGCAGTACCAGCGGCTCCAGCTCCCAAAATTACTATTTTTATATTTTGCATTTTTTTCTTTACCACTTTCAGGGCGTTCACAAGCCCTGCGAGCACTACAATAGCCGTGCCATACTGGTCATCGTGCATCACGGGAATATCAAGCATTTCAATTAACCGCCGCTCTATTTCAAAACAGCGTGGCGCAGAAATATCTTCAAGGTTTATGCCCCCGAACGCGGGGGCGATATTTTTTACCGTTTGGATAATCGCTTCGGTGTCTTGGGTAGCAAGAATTATAGGATAGGCATTCACACCGGCAAATTGCCTGAAAATCATCGCCTTCCCCTCCATAACAGGCATGGCGCCCG
>JACOXY010000002.1 GCA_016182095.1 Candidatus Liptonbacteria bacterium | reverse complement strand
TATACTCCGATGAAGGAGTTACCGCTACCACATCTACTCTCAAACTCGTAGTTAATGGTTCTTCTACCTACACAACTTCAACCAATGCGAATGGCACATTCTCTTTCAACAATGTCGGAATGCCGTCTTCAACCAACGCCATAACTATCTGGATGAATAATGATGGGGGTGGTAATGGATCTGGCGCTACGGTTGTGACCCACGGCAATACCACCGGAACTATCTCTGGGTTAGATATTTACAAAAATTACTTAATTATAAATTACACCACCAGTACTGCTTCTACCACCAACTCTGCCATAGCCATGTGTACTAAGACATTGGGAACGGGCTGTGCCGACGCAGATCTTCACTTCGACGTTTCCGGCTCTAACCTAACAGTTGATGCCGACTGGGGATTGTATATCTGGCCGGGGAAAACTTATTTCCCGAATGGGACGGTAACTCTTACGAATGGAGCATCAGCTGGCGCTACCGGAGGTGATATCAAATTCGGTTCCGCGACTTCAACTTTCTACGCCGATACTAATGCGGTAACGGTAGGAGGTGACTGGAATAATAATGCCGGAGGGCCATTTGCAACCTCCACCTCTCAATTAGTAACCTTCTCGGCCACCACCACCGGATTTACGATCAACACCACTGGCACCCAGGCATTTGCTTCCACAACATTCAACGGATTAGGTGGAGGCTGGAGATTTGCGACCTCCACAACTATAAATGGTAATTTCACCATTGCAACCGGAACTGTAACCGCTCCAACATCAACACTTACTATAGGTGGCAGTTTCCTGAATAACGGTGGAACTTTTACCGCCGCAACCGGGACAGTGAAACTTACCTCTACTTCAACTAACGCTTTAATAAAAACAAATGGCTCAAGCTTTTATAATCTTGAAATTAATAACGGGTTGGTGGGATATTGGAACTTTGACGAGGAGTCCGGGACTATAGTTGGCGACTCAAGCGGGAATGGGAATGTGGGGACTTGGAATGGAACCGGAAATCATTTTACAACTGGCAAGGTGGGAGGAGCGGGGCAGTTCAATGGGAGCGATGATTATGTAGATGTAGGCAATGGGGCAAGCTTGTCTGTGACAGCGGGGCTTACTATTGCCGCATGGATTAAAACATCCAGCTCATCAGAACATATTTTCTTAGACAACAAGGCAGGGGGTTTTAACGGATATACGTTGCAGCAATCTGGCGCTGATCCGACCAAGGGCGCTTTTTCTGTGGCCAATAACTCGGCTGACAAAACCATTACAGGCACTGCTACTATAGATAACAACGTCTTTAATTTAGTTGTTGGCACATTTAACTCCGGCGTTTTAGGATTTTCCGTTAATGGACAATCCGACGTTCCTACTACGGCTTCATTTTCTGCCATAACTGCGCTGACCAAAAATACTCGGCTTGGATCAGGCGCGCTTGGCGGAGCGTTTTTCATTGGCAGCATTGACGAAGTCCGCGTCTACAACCGCGCCCTCTCTGCTTCTGAAATCTTAGCTTTAGCAAGCAGTACAGTGCCGGCAGATGGTACTTACACTCTACAGGATAATCTTGTAGCGACAAATGATATTGGCATAAGAACCGGCAAACTTGATGTTTCGTCAAATAATCAGTTATGCCAATGAAGCAAATTTTGATGCTCGCGCTGGAACGGTAACCATGAATTCTACCGCCACAGGCAAAACTCTATCTGGCGTGATGACCGCCTCATCTTCTTTCTATAACCTGACATTTGATGGCGTGAGCGGCGGGTGGGCATTATCCGATAACGCTTCCACAACCGGGAACTTCACGATTACGAACGGAACAGTGACGGCGCCATCTTCATTATCTATTGGCGGCAACTATTCCAATGCCGGGACATTTACTCATAGCGGCGGGACGGTTAACTTTGACGCGACCTCAACTGGGAAAACAATTGTTACCGGCGGCACCTCAACTGGACAGCTGTTCTCAAATGTAATATTTAATGGCGTGGGTGGCTGGACGATTCAGACGAACAATATGCGCGCGACTGGCACCCTAAATATTTCAAGAGTCGGGACATTTGCGTTAGATTCGGGAAGAACACTGGAAATAAATGGCGCCTATAGTGTCTGTAACGCTTGCACTGGCTCAACTACCTGGACCGGCTCCACTCTCTATCTAAATTCCGGCACCAATTACGAAGTGGGCAGTAAGAACAATGCGGCGGAAACTTACGGCACTCTGCAGGTTGGAGCAAGCACCGATATCCGCACTTGGAATTCAACTTCAACTGTTGTTACTGTTCCCGGCACTGGCTCGCTATATTCACAGGACGATGGGAATAATGACGGACGCCTCCGCATTTACGGCGATTACCATGTGGGCGCCTTCTCCTCCACCACCGATTATTGGAGATATGACACTGATTTTGACGGAGCAACCGGAGTTACGAGGCAAGTCACGGTTGAAATTAAATCTGGCGCGACAACCACCATAGACACTAACGGCACTCTTGATGTTAAGGGTGGCGGCGGAGGCGCGAGTCAATTTACCAGTGTTAATACTATTCAAGGCACTGGTAGCTCGACTTTTGTCTTAAGCGGCGCCGGCACTTCGTCTATATTTGAGACGCAAATGTCTAATGCGAACTTTGGCGGCGGCACATTTACGCTCGTTAATACTTCCACCACCAATATATCCATTCTAGGGGGAATTCTTAACAAAGATTGGTACTTTAATATTCACTTGGTTGATTCCGCTACGACTACCGATAATATCCAGACTGTGGGAGCTAGTGACATAACGATAAGCGAGGCGGATAGTAGTTCGACGATATTTAAATATACCGGCTCCGCTTGGGGTTCGGCTGTTACATCAACGAATGCCTCGTCAAGTTCTAACGGCCATCTGGCCCAGCCGAATAGCGCCGGAGCGATTCGTGTCAGGGAATTTACTAGGGCCTCGACGAGCTCCAGTTATTACAAATATAATGTGGCGGTTCAACCCCAGCCGGATTACTTAAGTTACAACTACTATGATACTTATGGAAATAATTACATAACTTCCGTATCCAGCTCGCTTTCTTCCGGAGTTGATAAAGTAATCGGCAATGACTGGTATCGCGATACGATTGCCACGGAAAATACTCATCCAACCGTGAATGAGCCGCCAACGCTCGGTACTCTGCTTGCCGGATTAGTAAAAGTAGCGCTTTCATTCACCCTTGATTCAACTTCAATCAGCTTAGCCCTTAATCCAAGCAACAATCACACGACTACAACCACTAATTTGCTCACTGTAACTTCAAACGGCGCCTTTGGCTATAATATAACCGCTTTTGCTACCGACGTTATGAGGCATACGGCGGATAGTTCAAGGACCATAGCATTTTGGCCGGGGACGAATGCTGCCCCAACCGCTTGGACCGATATTTGCGAGAACGGAGCTTCTAACTGCGGGTTTGGCTACAATACCAATGACGCTGATTTAACCCAGTTTGACTCCACCAAATTTGCGGGCTTTAGCACCTCAAGCCCCGGCGACATAGTCGCAAAAGCGTCGGCTTCAACCACAAATGACCAAACAACGATTACTTACAGAGTCTCGGTTGATAGCGCTCAACCAGCTGGCACCTATCAAACCATTATTCGTTATATCTTGGCCCCACTCTTCTAGAAAAAATATCAAATTACAGCACTACACCTCGTACTCACTACCTCGTACTCACTACCTCGTATTTGCCGCCGATCGTCCACAATACGAGGTTGCATCCCAAACAAAGGATGTTTTTGAAGATAATATTTTTAAATGTGAACACCCTCCAGGACCTCGTAAAGACCTAGTATAACAAAAAGACCTCGTATAACAAACGATCGTTCAATTGACGAGGTTATCGATCAGGTATAAACTTTTGAAATGCATGGAGATTTGCGTTTGAAAGTTTTGGCATTAATAGAAAATGGGATAATTGGAGCGGTTGACTTTACCGATGATTTGCTCACAGGCCTCACTGCTCCATATGGCAGCTCTTTCCGGCACATGGAGTATACAGTTATGAAAAACCGGCGCGCAAGGGAGAGAATGCGTTGGGAAGAGGAAGAAAGGCAAAGGATTTATGATCTTTTGTATCGGCTAAGGAAGGATGGATTGATTATGCCGCGCGAGGAGAAGCAGCACAAACATCTGCGTCTTACCGCCAAGGGCGTTATGTTTTTAAATAAGCTAAAACTCCGCAAGCAAAACATGTTGCCCACTCCCCAATATAAGTCAACCGACAGCGATTCTTTAAAAATCGTTGCTTTTGATGTCCCGGAAAAAGAGCGCGGCAAGAGAGCTTGGCTAAGGTCAGCTTTAAGCAATTTAGAATTCCAAATGGTCCAAAAAAGTTTATGGATTGGTAAGCATAAACTCCCAGCGGAATTCATGGATGATTTATTGAGGTTGAGGATCATTGCTTACATAGAGATTTTCGCAGTTAGCAAGCGGGGAACTCTTCGGCGCGTGATTTAACCTCGTATATCTGACGATCGTCGGTTGTACGAGATTATTTTTTAGTGCTGGCGTGCTATAATTTCTAAATGAGCTTGCGCCCAAACATTTCCAACAATTCTTTTTGGTCCATGAGAGCTGAAGAAGCGCTGGCTGTTTTGGAGACTAGTCAAGACGGCTTGAATTCTAATGAGGCAGAGGCGAGAAAAAAAGTTTTCGGCCCCAATATATTGAAGGAAGAAAAACATTTTGCGCAACTCCGGATATTTTTACGCCAATTCGGGAGTCCCTTGATTCTTATTTTAGTTTTTGCAGGCGGCCTTACCATTTTTTTGAAGGATTATAAGGACGCCGCGGTTATTTTTGCCGCTGTTATTGTGAATACGCTTCTCGGATTTTATCAGGAGAGTAAAGCGGAGTCGGCCATAAAAAAGTTGGCTGCCTATATTGTGCGCATGGTAAGGGTTATTCGCGGCGGTAAAGAGATAAAAATTGGCGCCGAAGAGCTCGTGCCAGGAGATATGGTGCGCCTGAATCAGGGAGATCAGATCCCGGCTGATTGCAGATTATTATACGCCAATGACCTCTTGGTTGATGAGGCGATTATTACCGGCGAATCCCTGCCGGTCTCAAAAACTCCGGAACCAGTAGCTGTTTCTGCCGGATTATCCGATCAAAATTCAATGGTGTTTGCCGGGACTTCAATAACACAGGGCGTTGCAATGGCGGTAGTCTGCAGGATCGGCAAAGCAACCGAAATTGGGAAAATCGCGGAAATGGTTAGTTTGGCGAAAGGCGATACGACCCCGCTCCAGGTTGCAATAAAAAGATTTTCTTTTGGTGCGGCCTTGATCTTGGGGATGCTTATCTTAGCGGTTTTTAGCATGGGTATATATGTGGGCACTCCCGCCTTAGAGATGCTTATTATTTCGGTTGCTATGGCGGTGGGCGCTGTGCCGGAGGGATTGCCGATAGCGCTTACGGTTATTTTAGCGGTTCACGTGCAAAGGTTAAGCCGCAGAAGGGGTATTATAAGGAAGCTTTTAGCCGCCGAAACTTTGGGCAGCACCTCGGTTATTTTAACAGATAAAACCGGGACACTAACAGAAGCCAAAATGAACCTTTCTAAAATTATTAGCTTTGATAAAAATTTATCAGAAAACGATTTGCTCGCCCTTTCTCTTTTAAATACCAATGTGCTTATAGAAAACGAGGAAGCGAGCCCAGAGCATTGGGAGTTAAGCGGCAGAGCGCTTGAGATAGCCTTGGTTTTAAGCGCGGCCAAAAGAAATATTTTTGCCGGCAATATTAAGAAAAATGTGAAGATTTTATCAGAGATGCCCTTTAACTCTAAAAATAAATTTTCGGCCGTTTATTTCCATCGCAATAAAAACCATGAGGTTTTATTTTTAGGAGCCCCCGATGTCCTTTTAAAGCGATCATCTCATTTGGCCAACGAAAAATTAGAGCATGATAGAGGCCAAGAAATTTTAGAGTTGATCTCTGAAATGGCTTATGGCGGCGAGAGGGTGCTGGGCGTAGCTATTAAAAAAGGAAATTACATGAAAGACTTTAGCTTTTCAGATAAAAATGCCGCCATAGAACTTAATTTTTTAGGCCTAATTTCTTTTCGTGATCCGGTTAGGGCGGGGATAGTGGGCGCACTGAAAAAAGTTACCGAATATGGTGTAAAAACAGTAATTGTAACCGGCGACCACAAAGGAACTGCCGAGTCGGTGGCGAGGGAAATAGGTTTTGAGCTTGACCGCGAGAGCGTTATTGATGACGGTGAATTTAGCAGTATGTCAGAGGAGGAACTTAAAGATCGGCTTCCGCTCATTAAAGTTTTTGCAAGAGTTTCACCCGAGGATAAGTTAAAAATTGCCAAAGCTTATCAGGAAGTCGGAGAGGTTGTAGCTATGACTGGCGATGGCGTAAACGATGCCCCGAGCCTAAAGCAGGCGGATATCGGGATTGCCATGGGAACCGGCGTGGATGTGACGAAGGAAATCGCGGAACTTGTTATTCTTGATGACAATTTTGAAACAATAGTAGCGGCGATTGAAGAGGGGAGAAAAATGATGGGTAATTTGCGGAAGGTCATGGTTTATCTTTTATCGAGTGTTTTTGATGAGTTATTTCTTATTGGCGGCGCAATTTTATCGGGACTTACCATCCCAATTACCGCAGCGCAGATTCTTTGGGTTAATTTTTTTACAGATAGCTTCCCGGCAATTGCCCTGGCTTTTGAAAATGATGGATCTGATATCGGCAACCATCCCAAAAAAGTGCCAAAGGGCATGCTGGACGCCGAGATGAAGTTTTTAATTTTAGTTATCGGCGTCGCTTCCAGTGCGTTTTTATTTTTAACTTATTACGCCCTATTGAATTTTTTCACTCTGGATGAGGGGCTTGTAAGAACCTTTATTTTCGCTTCGTTCGGACTCTACTCAATATTTTTAGTGCTTTCCGTGCGCAGCTTAAAGCAGAGTATATTTGCTTATGGCATATTATCAAATCGGTATATGCTTTTAAGTATTTTTATCGGCACAATTATGATGCTTTTTGGTATTTACTTTGGCCCTCTTCAGTCTTTTATGGGGACGGAAGATTTGCCGGCAGTTTGGATGCTTGGTGTTGGCGCTATTGCTTTGCTAAACATAGCGGCGATTGAAGTTGGGAAGCATATTTATAGGAAGAGAGAATTTTAAATATGCCAATAAACTCATGCGAAATATGCGAATAAAAACTTTTACCATAAGTCTGATTCGTAAATCGCATATCATTAATTCGTAGTTTCGCATTATGTTTGTAGATATTTTTCTTTTCGTAATTTCACTGCTCGTCTTATTTTATGCGAGCGGCCTTATGGTGAGGTCACTCACTTGGCTTGGGAGGTATTTTGCAGTTAGTGAATACGCTCTGGCCCTTATCCTTGTTGCGGGCGCCACTTCTTTGCCCGAGCTTTTTCTGGGCATTAACTCCGCCTTTTATGGGGTGCCCAGCTTGTCTCTCGGCAACGTAGTGGGGGCCAATATACTGAACGTTACTCTGGTTATAGGTATTGCGATGCTGCTCGCTGGTGAAAAACTTGTTTTTAACCGGGGGCTTCTAAAAAAATATTTTTATATAAATGCGGGCATGCTGTTTTTGCCGGCGCTTTTAATTTTGGACGGCGCGCTTTCCCGAGCCGACGGGCTAATAATGCTCCTATCCTTTTTTGCTTATCTTGCGAATGTGGCAAGAATGAAAAAAACAGCTCCGGAAGTTAAGAGCGCGATACCAGATGATTTTTCTCTGGCTAACTTTTTTAGAAATATCGGGAAATTTGTTGTCGGGACCGTTCTTTTACTTTTTAGCGCTAACTTTTTAGTTTCAGAATCTGCGCGGATTGCCGAACAATTTGGCGTGCCTATTATTCTAATTGGAATTTTAATTTCAATCGGGACAACCTTGCCGGAGATCGTTTTCGGCGTGAGATCGGTATTTTTAGGTCACGGTGGGATGTCTTTGGGGAACGCGTTTGGGAGCGTAATTTTTAACGGCTCGTTTATTCTTGGATTAGTGGCGACTATAAACCCATTTGCCATAGGGGCGCCGCAAAACATGGCTGTAAATATGGCCTTGCCGTTTTTATTTGTCGCTCTTATAAATATTTATGGTGTTATGAAGGGAGGGTTTAGCCGTCCCCTCGGCCTGTTTTTAATCTTGTGCGCAACCGCTTTTATTTTATTAAGCTTTAGCGGCGCAGAGTACTATAATTTTTCTGGCGCCGGCGAGTTTTAGGGTTTTTACCGCTTCGGCGCTCGTTGCTCCGGACGTAAAGACATCGTCAATAATGATAAATTGCCTCCCTTTTATTTCCTCCTCTTTTATGACCGAGAAACATTTCGCCACGTTTTCAAGTCTTTCTTTATAATCCGGCATTTTTGTTTGTTGCCGGGTATGTTTTACGCGAAGCATGGCGTTGCTAATTATTGCTACACTGGGAATTCCTAAAAATTTCGCAAAATTACGCGCTATTAATTCCGACTGGTTGAACCCCCGTTCACGCATCCTTTTTTTGGATAGGGGAATGGGGAGTATGTAAAAATTTTTCAAATTTAAGCCGGAATTTTTTATGAAATCGGCAAGGAATTCCGCGAGTTCATTGGCGGCCGCGGTAATGCCGGAATACTTTAAGCCCTTTATAAGTTCTCTTGCCGGTTGGGATTCATAATTGATGGCTAATCCCACTATGAATGAATGTTCGCAGGAGCATTTTTTTATATTTCCCCCGGTGGTCGGCAGACGCCTGCCGCAGTTTGAGCAGCAAAAAGCGCTGCTTATTGATATTTTGTCACGGCAATTTTGGCACAAGGCAGCCAGACGATTTTCTAAATACGAATGGCAGCCAAGGCATAGATGAGGGAAGAGGATGTCCAGCAAATTCATCCGCCATTTTTTAATCACACTCATATTGTATGGTATAATTACATATAAGGAATATAAAATCAAAAACCAAAAATAAAAAATCAAAAATTAAGATTGTCCCCCACCGCTTTTTTTAAAAAGCGGTGGGGGACTCCATATATTTAATCTTTGATATTTAATTTTTAATTTTGAGCGAAGAGAATTGTTTTTCTTCAATAAAATTTTAACAACTTCATATCTTGGTGTTGATATCGGAACGACCTCTATAAAAATGGTGGAGGTAGGTTTGTCGGCCAATAAATTCAGACTCAAAAACTATGGCTTGCTTGAGAGTTATGGTCATTTGGAGCGGCTAAACGATGCGATACAGACGAGCTCCCTAAAACTTTTTGAGAGGGAAACCACTGAACTTTTGAAAATCCTTCTTAAAAAAGTTAATCCCTACTCCAATAAAGTAACAGCTTCAGTACCGGCCTTTTCTTCTTTTGTAACATTGCTTGATCTACCCGCGATGTCCAATAGCGAAACTGACAAAGCTATGCCCTACCAAGCAAGGCAGTTTGTTCCAATACCGATATCCGAAGTGGCGGTTGACTGGATTAAGGTTGGCGAGACCATAAACGAGAGCGGCGAGAAAAGCCAGCAGGTGCTTTTGATAGCCGTTCCGCAAGATTACATCAGGAAATTTCAGTCTATTTTTAAGGCAGCCGGCCTGGATTTAAAATTTTTGGAAATTGAAGGGTTGGCGCTAGTCCGAGTTTTAATTGCCGGAGATCAAACTCCTACTCTTATACTGGACATCGGCTCTCGCTCAACGAATATATTGATAGCCGATAAGGGCAATTTAAAAATGACCGCTCAAACCGATTTTGCGGGCGGCACTCTTACCCAGGCCATATCCAGCAGCTTAAATATTGATGTGCGCCGCGCCGAAGAGCTTAAAAAACAGAAAGGATTGCTTGGCGCTGGAGGCGAAAAAGAGTTATCCACACTAATGCTTCCTTATCTGGATGCTATAATTAAAGAAGCTGGGAGGATAATGACCAGGTATGAGGGTTCTTGCGGGATAAAGATAGAGCGCGTTATTCTTTCTGGCGGCACCGCCCTTCTTCCTGGCCTCCAAGAATATGTGAGCAGTGAATTGGGACTAACGACAATAAGGGCCAATCCGTTTTCTAAGGTTGAATATCCGGAAAATTTAGGTTTTATTATTAATGAATTGGGGCCAATGCTCTCGGTGGCGTTGGGACTGGGAGTGAGGGGATTGCTGTAAACCAAAGATAAAAAATAAAAATTATTGAAACTAAAAAATTATAAAATAATTTTTTAGCAACCAGATTTTTGATATTTGCCTAAAGCCTGACGGCTTGGCCGTATAAGGATATTTAATTTTTTATATAATGCATGGCACAGTATACGCGTAGCGCTGCAGAACAATTTAGGCCGGAAGAAAGTTCGGTTGGCTGGCTGTGGAATATTTTTGTTTTTTCAATAATCGTTTTTGGTTCGGTTCTTTTGTTGTATCTGGGCATGTCGCTTGGATACGAAACTTTTTTAACCGGACAAGCGGAAGACCTGCGTGCAAAATTAGCCGAACTAAAAGAACAAATAACTCCCGAAGACCAGAAGAATCTGGCCGAATTTTATTCGCAGGTTTATAACACAAGGGAGCTTGTGCCCAAGCATTCATATCCAACACAGCTTTTTGATTTTCTTGAAGAGAATACTAACGAGAAAATATATTATACGACGATTAGCTACTCCGGCGAATCGGCAAACTTGTCCATACAGGGTGTCGCCGTATCCTATGAATTTTTAGCCAAGCAGCTGGAAGCTCTTCGCAGAAGACCGGAGATCGAAAGCGCCATTCTTTCCAGGTCGGCGCTTCTGGGAAAACCGGCCAGCGAAGCTCAAGTCATCACTTTTGATATAAAAGCTGCTCTTAAGAAGGAATTTTTACTGAAACAATGAAGCCATCGATCCAAAGATTAATAAGCTTTCTGATATCGCTTGCGTTGATTATCGGGGCAGTGCTTATTTATAGCACGCTGATTTCGCCGTCATATGTTAATATTAAGGCGCTTCGTTCCGAAGTTAAATCTCTTGAGGCCGAACTTCAAATTCAAGAGCAAAATGTGGCGAAACTGAAGGAGCTCCTAAGCCAGTTTTCAAGCTTAGAAAATGCGAGGCAGGTTTTAGCGCTTACCCTTCCCGGCGATCCAAATATTCCGCAAATTGTTAATACTGTCCAGGGCTTGGCGGCGATTAATAAGGTTCTGCTTATGGACATGCAAGCCGACTTGCTGCCCCTGCGGTCGCTTGGCGGGCCGGAATATGTGAGAAACATCGGCATTGTAAGGAGTAAATTTTCAATTAACTCTGACTACGAAAATTTTAAAAAATTTGCCGGGCAGCTGGAAAAAAATGTGAGACTCGCGGATATTAAGGAATTAAATATAGTCGCCAATACTTCTGATGCCAAGGAATTAAAATTTAATGTTGTCGCTGACGCCTATTATCAAGAGCCGCTAAAAGTAAATCAACCAATATAATATAAATTAAAAACCAAAAATAAAAAATAAAAATTATTGAAACTAAAAAATTATTTTATAATTTTTTAGCAACCAGATTTTTGATATTTGCCTAAAGCCTGTCGGCTCGGCCGTGTAAGGATATTTAATTTTTAATTTGGCATATGGCTATCGCAGTAGAGAGAAAAACTAAAGGAGTTAATTGGCTGACGCTTGCCGTGGGTCTTTTTGCGCTTATTTTTGCGGCGCTTGTTGTTTATTTTCTTTTTCTGGCGCCGGTACCCCTGATTGAAAAAATTATTCCCGAAGCGGAAATTCCTGGCACGGCGGGCTTGATCGACGTATTAAGCGACCCCTCGATTGATCCAAGTGCCGTGGTCGGGAATGTTGAGTCCTTGTTTCAAAATCCCATATCACAACCGGACGCCGGAAAACTGGGGAGGCCTAATCCATTTCAACCGATATAATCCCTCACTTAAGAAGGAGTGGGGATTTTTGGCTTGGACTACTATAATATTTGCCACTATTTTTGTATAGACATAAATTTTAAGACAGGGGAGGAGCGGATAATGCTCCTTCTTCTAGTGAGGGATGGACCCCAAGCTTCTTTTAGAAGAACTGAAAAAAAGAGATCTTGTGGACGAATCTACCGCGAAGCGGCTTTTTCGCGATGTTGATGTCTCAAAAAAACCGCTGGAGGAGATGCTTTATGAAAGAAAACTTGTTTCCGATGAACAAGTCGCGAAGCTTAAAAGTGAAATCCTGAAAATTCCTTATAAAAAAGTAGATATTCAGGGGATTCCGGCGGCAATTTTAAATCTCATTCCGGAGGAGACGGTTTTGGCGTATAAAGTCGTTCCAATATCCAAAACTAAAGATTTGCTTACAGTCGGGATGCTTTATCCGGACGACGAGAAGGCAAAGGAGGTTTTGCAGTTCATGGGCAAACAGAATAGAGTTGATCTTGGCGTTTATATCATTACCAAAAGCGATTATGATTTGGCATTAAGGCGTTATAATCCCTACCTAAATGAAATTAATGCGGCTCTTAAATTTATTCAACCCGGCGACAAAAAGGATGATGCGCCTTCGCGCAAGGTTGTAAGTCTTGACGAAGGATCGAGTCAGGGAGAGGAAGCGCCTATTATAAAAATTGTGGCTACAACTTTACGAGAGGCTGTGACTCGACAAGCGTCCGACATCCACATTGAGCCGCAAAGAAATCGCTTAAGAATCAGATTCAGGCTTGACGGCAATCTGCAGGAGGTTTTATCCTTGCCGATCCAGCTTCACCAGCCGATTGTTTCCCGGATTAAGGTTATTTCCAATTTGCAGATAGACGAAACAAGACGGCCGCAGGATGGGAGGTTTAGAACCGTTATTATGGATCGCGACATTGATTTTCGCGTGGCTACGTTTCCCACTCCTCTGGGCGAAAAAGCGGCTTTAAGAGTTTTGGATCCTACTGTCGGGCTTAAGGGCTTGGACGAGCTGGGGCTTCACGGGCCCAATATGGAAATTGTGCAGAAGGGGCTCGAAAAACCTTACGGCATGATTCTTATGACCGGCCCCACTGGATCAGGGAAAACTACCACCCTTTATGCCTTGATGCAGATTTTAAACACGGAGGGCGTAAATATCGTGAGCCTGGAGGACCCGGTTGAATATTTTATTGATGGCCTGAATCAGTCGCAGGTAAAGCCGGAGATCGGTTATGACTTTGCTTCCGGTTTGCGCCAGATATTAAGGCAAGACCCGGACGTGATAATGATAGGCGAGATCCGCGACAGCGAAACCGCGAAGCTCGCGATTCACTCCGCGCTTACGGGGCACGTAGTTTTGTCAACTTTGCACACCAATAACGCGGCAGGGGTAATCCCGCGGCTCTTGGATATGGGGGTTGATAAATTTTTACTTCCATCCGCCTTGAATATCATGGCGGCCCAGCGCATAATCGGCAAGATTTGCGGAGAATGCAAGGAGCCAAAAGATCCAATACCGGCTGTTTTGGAGGTTATAAAATCAGAGTTGGAGCATCTACCCGCGGAAATTAAAAAAACTCTTAAGACTCCCTACAAAGTTTTTGAATCGCGTGGCTGTAAGGCGTGCGGCTACAAACGGTATGCCGGCAGGATCGCTATTTTTGAAGTATTCCAGATGACGAGGAGTCTCGCGGATATTATTTCTCACGAACTGAATGAGGGGAAAATCTTTGATGAGGCTCGCCGCCAGGGAATGCTTACTTTGAGGCAGGATGGCATCTTAAAGGCGCTTACCGGACTTGTTTCCATCGACGACGTGTTAAGAGAAACAACTGAAACGGTGGAAGCATGATACAATGAAAAGGGTATAGTGAATAGGGTATGGCCTGCCTGCGCAGGCAGGGGTATAGTTCAAACCCCTAACGGGCGAGCCCATCGGGCTTTATCCTAAACCCTAAACCCCTAAACGGGCGAGCCCATCGGGCTTTAGCCTAAACCCTAAACCCTAATTTGACTGATCACAAACAAAAACTAAATGACTTGCTGTTTATGACCGCGAAGCAAAACGCTTCCGATTTGCATATTGCTGTGGGGAGGAGGCCAACTTTGCGCATTGATGGCATTCTAATTCCCTTACAGCAGGAAGCCGTCTTGACCCCGGATGCTACGGAGGGATTGGTACTCGCCCTTCTAACCCCCGAACAAAAAGCGGAATTCTTGGAGAAGAAAGAGCTGGACCTTTCATTCGCGCTTGAGGATAAGGCAAGGTTCAGGGTTAATGTTTTTTTTCAGCGCGGCTTTATGGCCGCCGCTCTGCGGCTTATCCCCTCAAAGATTCGTACCATTGAAGAGCTTGGCTTGCCGCCTATTCTGCACGATTTCACCAAAATTTCCCAAGGGTTTGTATTGATGGTTGGGCCAGCGGGGCACGGCAAATCCACCACGCTTGCCGCTTTAATTGACGAGATCAATCATTCTAGGACCGAGCACATCATAACCGTTGAAGATCCGGTAGAGTATTTGTTTTTTCAGGATAAATCGATCATTTCACAGCGCGAAGTAAAGTCGGATACTCCGAGTTTCCACAGCGCCCTAAAGACAATTTTGAGGCAGGATCCGGATGTTGTTATGATCGGTGAAATGCGCGATCCAATTTCTATCTCTACTGCAATGACCGCCGCCGAAACCGGCCATCTGGTTTTCTCAACCTTACACACCAACTCGGCCTCCCAAACCATTGACCGCATCATTGACTCTTTTCCGGCGTCCCAGCAGGGGCAAGTGATGAGCCAACTCGCGGCAACACTAGTTGCCATAGTTTCAGAGCGGCTAGTGCCCATGATTAACGGGGGTCGCGTGCCGGCGACGGAAATCATGATAGTGAATTCCGCGGTAAGAAACTTAATCCGCGAAAAGAAAACCTACCAGATTGATCTGGTGATTGAGACTAGCGTTCAGGAGGGTATGATGACTCTCAACCGCTCGCTTTCGCACTTAGTAAGAAATAAGATAATCTCGCTTGAAAACGCGGAGGTCTATTCATTAAATCCAAGCGAGTTAAGATTGTTGCTGGAGAGAAGTTAAATCCCTCACCCTTCAAGCATCATGTTTTTTGTTTATGTGTTATAATCAAAGAGAGATAAAAGTTTTTATATTGGATTCGCGCCAAAACTAAGAGAAAGATTACTAAAACACAGCAAGGGATTAGTTTATTCAACAAGAGATTTTTTGCCAATGGAATTGCTTTATTTTGAAGGATATAAATCCCAAAAGGATGCTTTAATAAGAGAAAAACAGCTTAAGCGTTTTGCAAAGGGTTTCGCATCTTTGCGAGGTCGTATTAAATATTCAATTAATGCTTGAAGGGTGAGGGATGAAGTTTAAATACACCGCCAGAAATAAAAAGGGGGAGTTGCAGACGGGGAACGTTAACGCCGTGAATCGCGAAAAAGCGCTGGGAATTTTAGCCCAGCACGATCTTTTCGTGCTGGAATTGTCGCAAGCGCTTGAGATACGCTGGCATGATCGCCTTTTTTCCTATATAAATCATGTGCGCGCCAAGGATCTCATGATTTTTACGCGGCAATTTTCTACTCTCTTGGAAGCCAAAGTCTCCATAAACGACTCCTTGCGGACCTTATTTAAGCAGACAACCAGCAGGCGGTTAAGGGAGGTTGTTTTTAATATGGCCGGGGATGTTGACGCCGGGCTTTCTCTGTCACAGGCGCTTGAAAGGAATCCTGATGTTTTCAGCGAATTTTATATAAACATGATCCGTTCCGCGGAGGTCACTGGCCGTATGGACGAGGTGCTGGGATTTTTGGCTGACTATCTGGAAAAGGAGCATGGCCTTATCGCGAGAGTAAGAAACGCCATGATTTACCCGGCTGTTGTTATCGCGCTCTTTATTATTGTTTCAGGCGTCATTGTGCTCATAGTTGTGCCAACTCTAAGGCCGATTTTTGAGGAATCTAACGTGAAGCTGCCGTTCTTTACGCAAATCCTGCTTGGCGTTTCCGGTTTTATCTCGGCATGGTGGTGGGTTATTTTGGCGGTTTTCGCGGGATTTTTTGTGTTTGGTCTTGATTATGTGAAAACCCCCGAAGGCAGGGCGCTCTTTGACGAACTAAAACTCAAAGTGCCGATTATCGGAGGCTTGCTGAAGAAACTTTATATCGCGCGCCTTAGTGAAGCCATTGGCGTGCTTTTGCGGGGCGGTATCGCCACAACGCAGTCAATTGAAATTGCGAGCCACACCGTTGGGAATGCCGTTTACTCCGATCTTTTGCATGAATCAGCTGAACGGGTAAACGCCGGAGAGATGGTTTCGCAGACTTTTGCGAGCGATCCAAAGTATTTCCCGCCTCTTCTTGCGCAAATGGTGGCGGTTGGAGAGTCGACCGGCCGGCTGGAGGACATGTTAAAGCGCGTCTCCAAGTTTTACACGCAGGAAGTGGACGATATTGTGGCAAATCTGGTTGAACTTATTCAGCCGACCTTGATTATTATTATTGGACTTTTGGCCGGATTGCTTTTCGCGTCGGTGCTACTCCCGCTATATGATTTGGCGAAAACATTCTGACCTCTATAACGAAATACGAACAAATTACGAAAATACGAAACAAGCATGCAGGGTACGGTTTTTTGGGTTTATTTCGTAATTTCGTCTTAATCCGATTTGTCCAATCGGACAGATGTAGGATATGAATTTCGTATTTAGTCATAGAAGTCAGATATTTACACCTCATTTCTGCTATTTATGCTATAATGTAAATATACCGAAAGGTCGAGTTTTTGTTTGAATGCAAAGCTTTGCAATTAAAATTAATAATTTAAAATAAGACTTTGGCAATTGATCTGCATGCAAGCTTCAGTTGTCAAATGTCGTGTGTCACATGTCAAATGTAAATAAAAAAGGTTTTACGCTTATTGAATTATTGGTTGTAGTGGCGGTTATTGGTGTTTTGGCGTCAGTAATCTTGGTCGGTCTGGCCGGATTTCGCGGCAGGGGAAGGGACGCGAGAAGGATTGGTGATTTGAGGCAGGTGCAGAATGGATTAGAATTATTCTTCAATGCTTGCGGCAGTTATCCGGCAGCTTCTGACTGGAATGGACTTGTCGGCGCCTTAAGGACGCCCAATAGTGATTCTGCTAGGTGCGCAGGTGGTCCCGCAAGTATTGGCATTACCCAAGTTCCGGTTGATCCAGGCACCACTGTTTATTTATACGGAAGCGCAGTATCGGATAGCTATACTTTGGGAGCCACTCTTGAAGAAGCCAATACAGCGCTGAATGCCGATATTGACGGCTCCTCAAATGGCGTTAATTGTGGAGTTTCTGGCTCAGGCGACACAGTTTACTGCACAAGCATCTAGTTTAAGTTAGCCTAAAAACAGTCCCTCGGCCCGCTTCGCCAGAGCTTCAACGAGGCGAGTAAGCTTGGGGCTGTTTTTTAAACATTACTCGCATTTTCACTACCTGGTATAATTATTCTATTGATGAGCTACGCCTTATTTTTATTATTCGTGCTCGGTGTTTTATTTGGCAGTTTTTTAAATGTACTATCGCTCCGATATGATGAGAATAGCTGGCTTTTAAGCCGTAAAACTTTGGGCGGCAGATCTCATTGCCAGCATTGCAAAAAAACCCTTGGGTGGCACGAGCTTATACCGGTTTTGAGTTTTATTTTTTTGCGTGGCCGGTGCGCCTCTTGCAAGCATAAATTAAGCCTTGAGTATCCGGCGATTGAGATTTTAAGTGGGCTGATTTTTTTCCTCGTACCGCTCTATTTTTTTTCATATAAATACACGACCCACATTTTTCTTTGGGAGTCATACTGGTTGCACGCCTTCAGTGTTCTCTGGGTTTTTGCGATGCTCGCGCTTCTTTTAATTGCCGCTATTGATTACCGGAAGTATTTAATCCCTGACGAGCTGACCGGACTCTTGTGGTTTCTGGGTTTGGTCTGGGTTGGGATGCTATACTATTCCGGGGATTTTGGTGAAATCAAAGGGTCTTTTTTGGGCGAGTACGCGAGTCTCTTCGGAGTGAGAAACAATCTATTTATTAACCACATGCTTGGATCATTCACTGGGGCATCGGGAGTATTTTTGGTATTTTTCTTGAGTCACGGACGGGCCATTGGCTTTGGCGATGCCAAGCTTTTTGGCGCTCTGGGACTCTTATTCGGCTGGGCTGACGTTGTTATGGTGTTTTTTCTTTCATTCGTCATAGGTTCAATCGTGAGCATCCCGTTACTCTTAAAAAAAGAGAAGACCATGAAGGATTTTTTGCCTTTTGCCCCCTTTATATCAATCGCTTCTTTTTTGGTTTTCTATTTTGGGAATGATATAATGAGACTATACTTTTCACTTTTCAGCTTGTACTAATATGATTACAACCAGGCGGTCTGCTTTCACTGCCATAGAGATGCTTTTTGTGTTGGGAGCCATCACTGTGCTCACCACTCTTTTAATTCTTTACAATCGCGTTGGTCAGAACCAGCTGATTTTGTTTTCCGAAAAATCAAAATTAGTAAGCGTAATTTATCGGGCAAGATCTTTGAGCATCCAAACATTCGCACAAAGCTCGCCGCCCTGCGGTTACGGGGTTCATTTTGAAAATAATACTACTTACTCGCTTTACAAAAACCAGTCCACTGGCCAGGCCTGTGAAGATATTGAAGATGGAATTTCGAACTCCCTTTATGATTCCGGGGGAGTTATAGAAACATATACCTTGCATCCTGCAGTCGTGTTTTCCACGGTGCCTTCGTCTGATATTTTATTCATTCCCCCCGATCCGGCAGTAAGACCGGACAATCTCGTTATAACCATGTCAACAACCGACGGCACCCTGTCGGGAACCGTAACGCTTAGCGATTTTGGGCAAATAAGCATTTAATCCCTCACCCTTGAAGGAGCTGGGGTTTAATTAAATATTCAAGATTTATTTTAAAAATTTATGATGTTTGTTAATAAATTTTATCTGAAATTAAAAAATTACTCCTTCAAGGGTGAGGGAGGACAGTTGCTGATTGAGGCCATGGTCGCAATTAGCATTATTGTGGTTGGTCTTTTTGGGATTTTGGAGCTTCTTTCAAGCTCTTTGGGGTTAAACAAGGTTATAGCCGGTCAATACAAGGCCGCCTATCTTGCCTCCGAAGGTGTTGAGGTTGTAAAAAATATTGTTGATGAAAATATGGCGGCGGGCCGCCCGTGGAATGAGACCGTTTGGGATGTGTGCATGAGCGAAAGTGGCGGAGATGGCTGTGTCGTGGAGTATAATACTGATGCCGGCGGCCTGGGGTCTATTTCTCTTCAGGGATTTTTAGGATTTCCGCTTAGGTTTAGGGATGGAATATACAGTTATGACTTATCGGGAGCGATAACCCCATTTACGAGAATTGTTACTGTGGATATGGTTTCCGACGGCACCGCTCCGCAGGGTTGCCAGATCAAAGTTACTTCCAGGGTTGACTGGAGAACTCGCGGAGGCGGCGAATTTAAGATCCAAATTGAAGACAGATTTTATAACTGGAGAGGCAGTGCTTGTTAAATAAAAATTTAACAAGCAACATATAACACTTAACCATTAACAATAGACCAATGAAAACAAGGGACTCAAAATTTAACAACTTAAGTTCAAATATGACGCATCAAGGGTTTCGGTTTTTGGTTAAATGTCAAATGTTAAATGTTAAATGTTACAGTAAATCCAACGCTATGCGTGGATTTACTGTAATAGAGCTCCTTGTTTCCTTTACAATATTTGCCGTCGTGCTCTCTCTGGTTTCAATGGTTTTTATTACATCACTGCGGTCGCAAAAGAGCATAACGGCCCTGATAGCCGCCAATGACAATCTTTATCTTATGCTTGAGCAGATGTCTAGAGAAATTCGCGTTGGCACAAACTTTGTCTTTATCTCTGAAACGCAGCTCCAGTTTGATAACAGAGTGGGTGACACTATAATTTACAGGTTTGTTGCCGGATCATCTGAAAATCCTGGCAGAATTCTGCGGAGTGCGAGCAGTCACGCGGGCGGCAGTTTCAGGCAAATAAACGCGAGCAATGTAAACATCGCCGACTTTTTTGTGACAAATAACTGTGGTAGCGTGGGGCCCTTGCGCGCAACTTTACACATGAAAGTTGGGGCGCTGGGAGCGCCGAATATAGGGGGCATTTTGAACGATATTCAGACCACAATTGCTACGAGAAACCTAGCAAAATGTAATTAATCCCTCACCCTTGAAGGAGCGGGCAACAAGTTATTTTGAATAATGACGTGTTAATACCAATATTATATGTTTAAATTTTATAAGAATGTTAGTGAAATTAAAAAATACTCCTTCAAGGGTGAGGGAGGGCAGCTTATGATAGTCACCGTCTTGATCTTGGGCGGCGTTATTCTCACCGCTTCAGTTATAGCCGGCTTTCTCACAGCGGGAAATATCAGACAGACAACCCTGGCTAATGATTCCGCAAAAACAATTTTTGCGGCTGATGCCGGACTGGAGAGGGTACTTTATGCCTGCACAAAGACATCGGCATGCGACTGCGACTGTTCGACTGGATCTTGCAACGGTAATTTTAACGCCACGCTTTCAAATGGCGCTAGCTACGAAGCTACCTACAACAAAATTGAAGACCCCGTCACTTCTGCTTGCATTTTTGATGAAATTAAATCAGTCGGGTTTTCCGATCCAACCAAAAGAGTTTCAAGGGCGTTAAAGATAAAATTTGAGTAAACATGACTAAATACGAAATTCATACGAAAATACGAAGATTGTAAATGGTAGGTCTTTGATTTTGCCCATGCCTTTTGTTTTCTTTCGTATTTTCGTATAGTTTCGTATTTCGTTATAGTATTCAAATATAGCATGACAAAACAACAAACTCGCGAAAGAATTAAAAAACTGCGAAAGGAGATTAATCACCATCGTTATCTTTATCACGTTCTTGACAGGCAGGAGATTTCTGATGCGGCGCTGGACTCCTTGAAAAAGGAGCTTTTTGATTTAGAGGTGGAGTTTCCGGATTTGGTTACGCCCGATTCGCCCACGCAGAGAATGGGCGGCGCGCCGCTTAAGGAGTTCAAGAAAGTGCGGCACGAGTTCCCAATGCTTTCGTTTAATGATGCTTTCTCCGAAGGCGATATGAAAGCGTGGTTAGAGCGCCTGGAAAATTATCTGGGGAGAAAAATTGATCAAGAATTTTATTGCGAGCTGAAAATTGATGGCTTGGCGATAGAATTAGTCTATGAAAACGGCCTCTTAGTTCAGGGTGCAACCCGAGGTGACGGGCAGATAGGCGAGGATATTACGGTTAATCTAAAAACAATTGAAGCCATCCCGCTTAAGATTGATCTAGAAAAATCTAAAATCCTAAATCTAAAATCTAAAATCACCTCTCGCCTTGTCGTGAGGGGCGAGGTATATCTCACCAAAAAAGAATTTGCGCGCATAAACAGAGAACAGGAGAAAAGAGGGTTAAAAACTTATGCCAATCCCAGAAATATCGCGGCTGGTTCCGTGCGCCAGCTTGATCCAAAAATTACCTCGTTACGCAAACTTGATTCATTTGAATACTCGCTCTTAACTGATATTGGGCAAATGAAACACAGCGAAGAACACGAGTTTCTTCACAAACTTGGCTTTAAAATTAATAAGCACAATAAAATCTGCAAGGGCTTGGGTGAGGTGATAGAATTCAGGCATTATTGGGAGGAGCATCGGGAGAAACTTGATTATGAAATTGATGGCATAGTGGTTTTAGTTAACGACAATAGAACTTCTAAAGACGCTGGTGTGATTGGCAAGGCGCCGCGGGCTGGCATTGCTTATAAATTCGCGGCGCGGGAAGCGACTACGGTGGTAGAGGATATTATCGTGAATGTTGGCCGCACCGGAGCGCTTACTCCGGTCGCAAAATTGCGTCCGGTGGCCGTTTCCGGAATTACTATTTCAAACGCCACACTCCACAATGCCGATGAAATAGAGCGTTTGGGACTAAAAATAGGGGATACGGTTATAGTAACGCGCGCCGGAGATGTTATTCCAAAAATAACCAAAGTTTTACCCGATTTGCGGACCGGCAAAGAGCGTGAATTTCATATGCCTAGTGAGTGCCCAGCATGCGGTAGGCCTGTCATCCGAATAGGGGTTGGCTTAAAGAATACAAAAGGAATATCCTTAAGAATTCGTCAAACTTTGGATATAAAAGGACAGAGCGTGGCACATTATTGTTCTAATCTTGTGTGCGGAGCGAAGAATCGCGAGGGGGTATATCATTTTGTTTCTCGTAAGGCTTTTAATATTGAGGGTATGGGCCCCAAAATTATTGACAAGTTTTTGGACGTGGGGTTTATTTCAGACGCGGCAGACCTTTTCTCACTAAAAGAGGGCGACATTGCGGCTTTGGAGAGATTTGGTGAAAAATCGGCTAAAAATATTGTTGAAGAACTGAACGCAAAAAAGAAAATTGCCCTACCGCGCTTTATTTATTCTTTGGGTATTTTGCATGTCGGAGAGGAGACGGCTCAATTGCTTGCGGACAAAGCAATTGAGAAAATCAAAAATCCTTACACGGCCGAGCCGTCAGGCTTTAGGCAAAAATCAAAAATCAAAATTAAGGAGATTTTGAAATTCTTCCAAAATCAATCTCTAGAAGAATTGCAAACCATTGAAGATATCGGGCCCAAAGTCGCGCAGAGCATTTACGAGTGGTTTCATGACAAAAGAAGTATAAGGTTTTTAGAAAAACTTGATAAAGCTGGGATTCAGATGCTATACCCTAAACCCCATACCCTAAACCCAAAGTTGTCTGGGATGTCCTTTGTTCTAACCGGTTCGCTTGAATCCATGTCTCGCGATGAAGCTAAAGAAAAAATCCGCGCGCTTGGCGGGGATATTTCAGAGTCTGTAAGCAAAAAAACAACCTATGTGGTGGTGGGCGCAGAACCCGGGAGCAAGGCAGAAAAGGCGAAGAAGCTAGGAGTGAAAATATTGGGCGAAGAAAAGTTTTTGAAGTTGTTGCATAAATGAAGAAGCAAAGCATTGACTATTCATTATTATTTGCTACCATTAAATTATGGCTAAAAATTCTACTATACAATTCAATAATCAGGTTCTCGGAGAGGTAAAAACTAAAGAAGGCCCTCTTGTGGTTATTAAAAAGCAGCACTTAACGGAACTCGTGAGCGCATTTAGAGCAATTGTGCGCGGCGAGGAGGCTTTAAGGGGTAGCAAAACGAGGAAATTTAACGATTTTTTAAAGAAAATGTCGTCTCGCAATGACAAAAATAAGTAGGTCTCACACTACTCCAGAATTTGAAGAAAAATTTTCCCGGCTTCCTAGATATATTCAAAAGCTTGCGAGTCGCAAGGTTTTTATTTTTGAGAGCAACCCTTTTTATCCTGGATTGAACGCGCATAAACTATCGGGTTGGCTAGATGGATTTTGGTCTTTTTATGTAAACCGTTCTTATCGAGTTTTGTTTAGATTTCTCAAAAATAATGAAGTGATTTATTATGATATTGATACGCACGATATTTATAAATAAAATATGCCAGAAATCACCAAAAAAGAAATTAAACACTTAGCGGAGTTGGCGCGCTTAGAAATAAGCGAAAGGGATGAAGAAAAACTCGAGCATGATTTAGGAGAAATTCTGAACCACTTCAATGAACTTAAAGAGGTGGATACGGAAAATACAAAACCCCTTACTGGAGGAACTGTTTTAATTAACTCTATAAGAGATGACGATCCGGACCCATCCTTCGCTGCCTACTCCGCCGAAGTATCGGCTACGAAGGCAGGGAAAGCTTTGGGGGGCAAGGCAAGTGACACTGGAAAGGGGAAGGATCAATTTCCGGAAAGCGACGCTGGTTATCTTAAGGTCCCCAGCGTATTTTCATAATACGAATATCACGAATAACAATCGACGAATGCAACGAATAAAAATTTCAGATTCGTATTATTCGTTAAAAAATTTGTAACATTCGCATTATATTATGTTAACCTTGCACGGATTAACCATAAAACGCTTTCACGATGGACTTTTAAACAAAGAGTTCAGCGCCTTTGAAATTACAAAAGAATTTTTTGATTATATTCAGGACAAAGATAAGGAAATTGGCGCATATCTTTCTTTACATAAAGACGAGGCACTAAGTGAAGCGAGCAAAGTAGATGTAGCTTTTGCGGAGGGCGAAAATCTTCCCGCTCTGGCCGGAGTGCCGCTTGCGATTAAAGACAATATTTTAATTGAAGGATTGCCTGCCACAGCGGCCTCAAAAATGTTAAAAAACTATAAGGCGGCGTATGATGCGACAGTTATTTCAAAATTAAAAAGTACGCAGGCGGTATTCTTGGGGAAAACCAACATGGATGAGTTTGCCATGGGCTCATCCACTGAAAATTCGGCGTTCCAAAAAACTAAAAACCCCCATGATTTAGAGAGGGTCCCGGGCGGTTCTTCTGGCGGTTCGGCGGCGGCGGTTGCGGCGCATATGGCAATTGCGGCGTTGGGGACCGATACTGGCGGATCTATACGAGAACCGGCAAGCTTTTGCGGTGTTGTGGGATTAAAGCCTACTTATGGGGCAGTTTCGCGTTATGGCGCAATCGCCATGGCGTCTAGTTTGGATCAAATTGGCCCTATTACAAAGACCGTGGAAGACGCCGCGATTCTTTTCGATATTATTAGGGGTAAAGATGATTTTGATGCCACAAGCGCCGATCACGATTATGGTGAAAAGCTCCCAGATCCTGAACTTCGCGACATCAAAAAACTAACAATTGGTCTCCCAAAAGAATATTTTATAGGAGGCCTTGCCAAAGAAGTCCAGGATGGTGTAAGCCACGCAATCAATTCGCTTAAAAGTTTAGGATTAAATTTTAAGGAGATCAGTTTGCCGCACACTAAATACGCGCTTTCTGCGTATTATATAATAATGCCGGCAGAGGTGAGCTCAAATCTGGCCAGATATGATGGTATAAGATATTCGCGGAATGTTAATAGTAAAACTCTAAGCGAAATTTATTTTAAAAATAAAGGACAGGGATTTGGCGAGGAAGTGCGAAGAAGAATAATGCTTGGGGCATATGTATTGTCATCCGGCTACTACGACGCTTATTATGCCAAGGCGCAAAAGGTGCGCAGATTGATAAAAGAGGATTTTGATAATGTGTTTAATGAGGTGGATGTTATTTTGGGACCGGTTACGCCGACCCCGGCTTTTAAAATAGGAGAGAAGACAAAGGACCCACTCTCAATGTATTTGTCGGACATATTTACAATTCCAGTTAATTTAGCCGGCCTTCCAGCCATTTCAATTCCTGTCCGCACTATACCCCATACCCCTAAACGGGCGAGCCCATCGGGCTTTAGCCCAGACCCTAAACCCTCTCTGCCCATTGGATTCCAATTAATCGGCCGGCCATTTCACGAGGCGGACATTCTTGGGATAGGACAATATTATGAAAGAATAACAACTTAGTATCAAGAGTCAGGTATCAAGTGTCAAGCGCATTGAGTCGGATTCTGGCATGACACATGACACAGGACACATGGCACATGGAATATCTCGATCAATTTGCTCAAATAACTTTAAATTTCAGGGAGAATATTGTTAATTTCTGGGGGCCATACTTACCCAGTGTTAAGTTTTTTTCGGGACTGGCATCGCTTCTGCTCTTTACCGGCATTGTTTATATAGTAGTGAGAATAAATTATGTTGGTGTTCAGATTAAAAGTTACAAAGATTTTTTTCTCGGAGGAGCTATTGATAAAAAAAGAACCGTCAAAATTTGGAAGCAGATTCAAGAAAATCTTAAAAAGGGTGATTCTGCGCATCGAAAACTTGCCGTGATTGAAGGCGACAAAGTTTTAGATGACATTCTTAAGCTTTCCGGCTACGCCGGGGATAGCCTGGGCGACAGATTAAAGCAAATAAATCCGAGCCAGATGTCAAATATTCAGGATATTTGGACTGCCCATAAAACCAGAAACAGAATTGTCCACGAGCCAGGTTTTGATTTAGGGCAAAGCGAAGCAGAGCGCGTAATAGGAATTTATGGCAGGGCCTTTAAGGAGCTGGGGCTTATTGATGAAGAATAAAAAACAGCGGCAGAAATGCCGCTTTTGTTTTGCTAAGAATTTGTAATGTTGTAAAATTCCAGCATTTCCGCTTTCGATGGCTCTGTAAAAATTCTGAAAGTTCTATTGCCGCAGCGCGCGCAGTCATTGATTGGGTCGCCATCGCTGAAAATACCAACAATTTCATATTTGTGCCTTAGAAAGAAGCACATAAAGCGATTTCTAAAAGTCATGTGCTTCGATCTTTCCTGTTCATACTCTCTTTGCCGCTTTTCATCTGCGGTGTCTTCTTGGTCAATCGCTTCTTGGCACTTTCTCTGGACTTTACAATCATCGCATTTTTTTGATTCCTCAAGTGATTCTTGTGCTGCTAGACGCGACCCCGAGTTTTCAAAGAGTAAAGGAACCCCTGCCCAGGTATGCTTATCACAGCGATAATTTCGGATTTGCAAGCCGCCTAGATTATAAGGTCTGAAACGTGGGATATAGATATGTTCCATTTTTACTCCTCTCGTGCGCTGGATTATTTATAGCAATTTTGAAATAACACTGCAAATTTTATTTTAGTTCATAAAATAAGCGGCAAAAATGCCGCTTTTAGATACAGTAATATTGGCTGTACAAAACTTCTTCCCCGGGTTCTATAATGGGGACTTGTGCCGGCGGTCTCTCCGGTATTCTGGGCTGATTCTTCCCTGGCTTTCTCTTTTTATACCCAGTGTAGGGATTGGGCACGGTTGCGGTGGACCGGATTTGTCACCCTACGGGTGATCTCCCGAAGGGAGAAACCGGCTATTTTCAGCAATTTGCGCGGTGGACCGGATTTGTCACCCTACGG
>JACOXY010000001.1 GCA_016182095.1 Candidatus Liptonbacteria bacterium | reverse complement strand
GTTGCCGTGTTGTTCTGTTCGAAAAATAGTTCGGCAAGCTCACTACAGGTAGTTTTTTGGGTTTTGGATTATTGCCAATGCCAGATTGATTTTTTGATTTTTGCCCTTGCGTTAAATTTAGAAATGATATAATAAAATTACGCTTGTGAATATCAGCATACGGATTAAGATCTTTATGCCACAGCGTCGAGATGGGTGAATCCAGAATATCACTTGCTAATGTGGCTCGTGATAGTGAGAGTCATCTTCAAAATCTAAAAAACTAGAAAAGTCTGCGCGAGAAACCGGAGTATTTTATATACCAAATACTATACAGCTCGGCGATTAGCACACGATGCTTCTTGCGGGCGGTGGCACGGAAGGTTTTTCGTGTAATTCTTCGCGGCGCTAATGGCAACTGGAATGTGCCGTGTGTGGGGTGGAATGCCACGGATGCGAGATGGCATCGGAATGCGAATTGGCTCACGAACGGTTGGAATGGCAATTGCCGTGTTGTTCTGTTCGATACTAATCTTGTTTCCGCTCCGCGCTTTTACGCAGGGCGGTTTTCTTTTTCCATACGTTGTTTCCAGCCGTAGAGCATACGGCCTACCTCCTCAAGTTGCGGAGCAATCGCCAAAAAATGTTTCTCTTCAATACCCTGAAGTTCCCACAGAACATAGAGCATAAATTTCAAAACATCATTTTTAGCTATTGCACGTTCAATAACGGGAATTCGTTTTTCTTTAACGGAAAATTGTGCAATGGATATAAGCTCAATAACATCACTAAAAAGCGAATCAATTTTTACGCCCAGTGAATAGCGCCGCATTTTGGGAATGTGGCGAGTGATTTCGTGCCAGGCCTTATAGGTGGCAAGCAATTTTTGCGCGATGCCGGAAAGCTTCTGTTGGGGGGGGGGGCGTTCATAGTTATTCTTATTGTAAAAATTGTATCATATATAATATGAATTATAGAATTCCAAACTTTGAAGACACTTTTTCTTTTCAAAATTTGTTTCACGCGTGGATAACGTTTAGTAAGGGTAAACGTAGAAAAGTCGACGTGGCGGAATTTGCCGCGCGGCTAGTGGACAATTTACGCGGTCTGGAACGCGATATTTTAGGCGGCAAGTATAAACATGGTGGGTACGCTCATTTTAAAATTTCTGACCCAAAGCCGCGCGATATTCATAAAGCGTCTGTGCGCGATCGCGTGGCGCACCACGCGATTTATGAGGCGCTCTATCCATATTTTGAACGATATTTTATTTATGATTCTTATTCTTGTAGAAAAAAGAAGGGCACTCATAAAGCATTAAGAAGATTAGCGGCATTTGTGGGGAAAGAAGGAGCTAATGGAACGAAAACTGTTTTAGCGCTAACATGTGATATCGCAAAATGTTTTACTTCGGTGAATCACGCGATCCTCATAAAAATATTAGAGAAGCACATTGGGGATAAGCGGCTTTTGGCAGTTATTCAGGAAGTAATAAATAGTTTTTCAGGTGGCGTGAAAGGCAGGGGGATTCCATTGGGGAACTTAACAAGCCAACTTTTTATAAATTTGTATTTAAACGAACTTGACCAGTTTATTAAGCGTGATTTGGAAATTAGACGATATATCAGATACGCCGATGATTTTGTAATGCTCTCGCGAGACCCAGATATACTTTTGGAGTATTTGCCCAAAATCGCTGATTTTTTGGAAGAACGACTTAGGCTCACGCTTCACCCAAAGAAAATTGTCTTTAAAACTGTCTCTTCCGGAGTTGATTTCTTGGGATGGGTGCATTTTACCGAACACCGCGTGCTTCGGACAAAAACAAAACAAAGAATGGAACAGCGTCTTTTTGGCAAACCCAAACACGCGACTATTGCTTCTTATGCCGGTCTCTTAATTCATGGCAATGCGCATAAGTTAAGGGAAGCTGTTAGGCAAAAAATTCAAGATGACTTTTAAAGCAGTCTTATATACAATTTAGAAATATGAGCGAAAAACTTCGTGAAGCAGAAGATAAAAAAGGGGAGGAGGCGCAACAAGAAGAAATCTTCATAGAAATCCCAAAAGAAGAGTGGGAAAAGCTTCAGACAATCGCGAGAAGAGTTGGCGGTGATTTTGGAATGAAGGTGGAGCAGGGCCCGCCGTTTTTAGAGCAGAGGAATCCGCTTACCGGCGAAACTGAACGCGTTCCTTATGTTGCTTATGAAAATACAGCCGAGAGAAGCATAACCGTGAACCCGCTGTTCGTAATAGAGCATCCGCGGAAAGCTCAAAGAATTGCGGCGCATGAAGGCGCGCATCGCGCCATAACGCGTGGCACGCATGAGATCGGACTGCCTAAGGAAACCGCGCTTCGTTTGGGGCTGGGTGAATATTTAGGATTCCACTCTTTTAATAACATCGGCCTTGAAGATCCACGCGTGAATACTTGGGACACGGCTAAATTTCCCGGGCTTATACTGTTAAACAAGGAAGTATATGACGAGCAATTACGGGAAGAGAACGCGAAGTTTATCGCTCCGGAGGTTAACCTTATTATTTCCAGGTTAGGGAGATATCCCCGATACGCCGAAGCCGCTTCTGAGCTTATGCGTTTTTGGCATTTGGGCCAATATAGCGGAAGATTAAAACCGGAAGTGGAAAAGTTTTTGCGCCGAACGCAGAATGCCGCCACGAGATATTGGCAAACATTACCTCCGACCAATCGCGCGCTTCATGAACCGGGAGTGGTAGAAAAGGCGCGAGAGTGTTTTAGGATTTACCATGAAGAAATCTGGCCGGAAGTTAAAAAACTCGTGGAGATGGATTTGCGCACGGAAGAACAAAGGCAAATGGTGAATGAATTCCTTCAAAAACAAAAAGAATTGAATCAAAAAAAGCAAGAACTGGATGGAGCGCGAAAACAGGGTGACAATGAAAAACAAAACGAACTTCAAAAAGAAATAGACCGCCTGAATAAAGAACTGGATCCATTTAAAGATTTAACGGAAGACGCGAAAAAAGAATTATTGGAAGAGATAAATAAAGCCGTGCGTGAAGCGGTGGAAAAGTTAAGTAAGGAAATTGATGAAAAAGAAGCGATGAGACGCGCGGCAGAGCAAAAGCAAGCAGAGCTCTTGAAGGAGATTAAAGATTTGGAAAAGAGGGCGAGCGAGGCAAGCGGAGATGAAAAGGAAGCGCTTCAGAATGAAATAAAGAAAAAACAAGGCGAAAAGTTGGCGAATGAAATGAAGGCGAAGCAGGCGGAATTAGATATTAAAAAAATTAGCGAAGCGCTCAAAAACGCGGAGTCCGAAGAAGGCGCGCCTTTTCCGGAGGACGCCTTAAGCGAAGAAACCAAAGCCGAACTCCAGAAACTTTTTAAGAGACTTCCCGCTAAAAAGCGCGCGGAACTGCGCGACAAAGCGGAGCGGCAATTGGAACAGATTGAAGACGGAATTAATAAAGAAATGGATGGGAGATTAAACGAAGATAACCCCAAAAGCCACGAAGAAAGGCGGGCAGGAGAAGATAAAAAAAGAGACGCGGCCCAAAAAAGCCGGGCGGCCAAGGAAGATCGGGATGCTCTAGAGCGGAAGTTTGAACAATTGCGGGTAGAGTCAATGTCCGATTATGAAAAAATACGGAGAGAAGTAAGCGGTCTTATTGATCACCTTTATTTCAGATTAAGGCAAATTTTTCGGCCGGAAGAGTATGGCGGAGAAGAAGCCGGGTATCCACAAGGCGCCCGCCCTGACATGAGCCGAGCCATGCAGGCCGAGCGAGACGTGGCTCAAAAGCAGAAACTTTTTATTAGGGAAACGGCGCCGGAAAAAATAAGCTGTAGATTTTGGCATTTGATTGATCTCTCCGGATCAATGAGCGGTGAAAAAATTATGGAAACGGTTAAGGGATTCGCGGCGATGGGCGAAGCGCTTGATCGTTTGGAGGACCTAAATTCCGGGACTGCGGAAATACATCAGGGCATCACTGGTTTCCATAATCGCGTTTTTGAGTTTAAAGAGATGCGGGAACGTTTCACGCGTGATATAGAGAGCAAACTTGGAGCTATGCTGGAGCGCGTGAAAGACCAAGATGCCGGCACTAATACCTATTTGGCAACGGTAATTGCGTATGAGAAGATGAAAGACAATCTTGGTAAAACGGGGAACTATATTCTCACTTACACCGACGGCGCTCCTAACTATGATGTTCGGGATAAGCTTCGCGAATTTCTTTCAAGCAGCAAAGAGGAACGCGAGCGCCTTAAGATTAAAATCGGCCTTGTTTGGCTTGGCGAAGCGGATGATGAGGCGCTGCTCCAAGCGCTTATGAAAAATTACGGTTATGATCTTGGAATAGTCATGTCCGCTGTGAAGCCATCTCCCGAGGAGCACGCCAAAGGCAAGAAGGACTTTGCCGAGAAGTTGGCAGATCTTTTAGAGGATGTTGTAAAAAATCCGGATAAGTATTAATATTATATTATGCCCAGTAATACAACCCGGCATAAATGCATGGCATTATGCTGGACTTCGCTCCTATTGTCGCTACGCTTCCTAAGGCTGGAAGCAAGGCCCGGTAGTGAGCGGAACGTTCTACTACTGGGTTGATATACTGGGTATGCTAAAATTAGTTTCTAAAAATGAAGAAATAGAGAGATTTTTTGCCGCCTTGGAAGATGTGAGGTCGCCGCTTTTTGATTCCGGCCTTATTATTTTAGAGCCAAAATCAAAAAACTCCGCGGAAAATATAGTAAAAGCGCTTCCAGCGGGAAAGGCGATATTTCACGCGCTCTCCGACTCTTATGAATCAGAAAGTTTCGCGCGAAAACTGGTAATCGCTAATCGTGAAGGCGAGTGGCTGATTGTGGAGTGCTCAACTGACCCCGCGCCCACAGTTATTCAAATTTTGAAACAAATTGCCGAAGACAATCGTTTTGCGCTTTTAAATTTTGAAAATAAGGAGATTGCGAGTTTTGAACTAAATCCAAAAACCCGGATTATTATGGTAGCAAAAAACAAAACAATTGAGGAGCAGATTTCCTATCCGTTTTTCTTTAATTTATTCGGCCCCATTTTACGAATTTAGTATTAAAATCGCGCTACATCATGCCTGGAGAGTCGCTACATTTTCAAGACGATGAGCAAAAAAGAGAAGAAGAGCTACGCTTGGAACTTATGAGGGCGGGCGGTATTTTATATCGCGTGGAGAAAGATGCGGCAACCGGTGAAGATCGCCCACTTGTAAACATTTTTGGGGTAGAGGTGCCAACATACGCCTCAAAAGAAGACGTGGAAACTATAAGAGGAGAGATGATTCTTTCGGAAACTGACCAGGGTTTACTACGCGCCATCGTGGAGTCCTATAAATTACGCCAGCCGCTCTTATTTGAAGGTGATCCGGGTTCTGGTAAAACATTTTTAATGAAAAAGTTTGCGGCGCTAATTAACGGGAAAGACGCCCCTATTTTGGAACTCGTAGGCACGCCACGAACTTCGGAGCTTGAGATCCTGGGCCACTGGGCGCCCAAGGGGCTTAGAGAGAGAGACGCGGGAAAATATGGCGAAGCGTTTTTAGAAGTTACTGAAGGGGAAGAACATCGGAAATTGAAAAATAAATTTGACGGTGAACTCGCTCTCTTGAACCGCAAATTTCAGGATGGGAAACTGAACCTGGAACAATTTCAAGAAAAATTTGGCGAGCTCTCAAGCGATTATATAGATAGTCTTAAGAGCGCATTTGTTTCTTCCGGCAAAATGAAAACAATTTTGGGCAAGGAGGCCGAGTGGGAGTTTAAAGAGGGCGCGCTTCTTAGGGCTTATAGCGGGAATCACGGCCGCGGTTATATTTTGATTGTTGATGAATTTAATCTTATCCCCTCCAACTATCAGCAGATTTTTTTGCAAATTGGAGGAGATCGCGGTGGCCTTTCGGATTCCATAAGCTTTTGGGGAAACAGCGGCAAGACGCGCTACGAACGCGGCGAGGACACCTGGATTGGTTTTGCTTCAAATTTTCCCGAAAAAACTCCCGGGAGAAGCGAGGTTGTTGCTCCCATGGCTGACCGCTTAACCTGGAAGACGCTTACGCCGGAAGAAGTTTCTAAAAAGAAGAGCGCGATCCGCAGAACGGCTGGAGGGCGGCTTACAAAAAGAACCAAAGAACTTGAAGGATTTGAATCCGGCGTGCCTGGTCATGAAGCGGGAAAGATCGCGATACCTCTTAGGCGGGGGATCGAATGGGATGCTGTCTTAGATGAAGAGCTGGGGAGCCAGATAGCGGACATTGTTGATTTAATGGACGCGGAATTTGTTAAAAATTACGAGCAGGTTGGAGATTCGGTGGTAATAAAAGGCGAAAGGCGTCGCCGCACGCAGCAGATGGAATTTTCCGGGAGAAACGCGCTTAGACTTTTTTCCTATTTGGACACTTTCCAAACAAGGGATAAGGCAACCGGAAGGGTTGACTTCGCGGCTACCATAGGAGCGGCCGCAGATAGGTACTATTTAGATCGCTTGGCTGATCCTGAAATGAGAGAAAAAATGGCAAACGTCTTCAAGGAAATTCTATCCGGAGTTACTGGGCAAATTTTATTTGAAGGAAGAACAATAACCAGAAAAGAAGTCTTGGATATTTTAGTAGAGCGCGCTTCAGGAACTGAAGCAGAAAAGAAAAAACAGGATAAAACGAGAAGGGCAGAGGAAGAACAAAAATATAAAGAAGCGCGTTACCGCGCGGAGGATGCTCTAGAGAGATTACTTCGGAATCCGAAAGCGCCCAACTCAATAAAAAAAATCAAACTTTAGTCTTAAACGCTTTTGCGACTCATGACGCATGATATGAGGAGCTATAAATTTCTTTAGTCAAATGTCAGTTGTCAGATGTCAATCGTATGCGCAAGCATCTAAAAACCTGGGTTGAAATAAAAGAAAGCGCCGTTAAACACAATGTCGAAATTTTCAAGAAACTGATCGGGCCTAGACCCAAGCTTTACGCGGTTGTAAAATCCAACGCTTACGGGCATGGCCTTTTGGATTTTTCAAAATTAGCCGATCACTATGGAGTAAATGGATTTTGCGTTGACTCTGTTTTTGAAGGCGAAAAACTCCGCGAGGCAGGCATAAAAAAGCCGATTTTGGTCTTGGGCATGACTCTAAAGGACAATTTTCCCTTAGCCGCGCGATTAAAGCTTATTCTTACGGTCTCTAATTTTGCCATAATGCAGGACTGGCTCTGCGCCAAAGAAAAACCGGAGATACACATCAAGGTTGACACTGGCATGAATCGGCAAGGGTTTTTTTTAAACGAATTACCGAAGGTAATTCGTTTAGTCAATGGTCAGGCGTCAGATGTCAGGTATCGCCTGAAGGGCGCCTATACTCATTTTGCTTCGGCAAAGGATATTAATTATCCCGCCTATACCAAGATGCAGTTTGCGAAATTCTTAAAAGCCGTCGCGCTTTTTGAAAGAGCCGGCTTTACTGATTTAACAAAGCACTGCGCCGCTTCGGGTGGCGCGATGCTTAACCCAAAATATCACCTGGATATGGTGCGCGTTGGCATGGGGCTTTATGGCCACCCTCCGTCTAAAGAGATTGGGATTCAGGTGCCCGGTGTTAAATTAAAGCCCGTGCTGGCTTGGAAAACAATCGTAAGCGAAGTTAAGAATGTTCCAAAGGGCAGTTTTATAAGTTACGATTTAACCGAAAAATTGTATCGTAAAAGCCGCGTAGCAGTGATCCCCATCGGCTACTGGCATGGATTTCCATGGGCTTTGTCCAATTACGGAGAAGTTAAGATAAGGGGCAAGAGCGCCCGTGTTTTAGGAAGAGTTACGATGGATGTTATGATGGTAGATGTGACCGATATCCCAGCTTGCAAACCATATGATATGGCGGAAATAGATATTATGAGTTCCAGTTTTCGCGCCAGGACTTCACATTATGAATTTTTAACAAGGATAAATCCGCTGATAGAGAGAATTATAGTATAAGGGTATAGGTGATAGGGTATGGGGTATAGTTAAAACCCCTAAATGAGCGAGCCCATCGGGCTTTAGCCTAAACCCTATACCCTAAACCCCATACCCTAACTTGCACGATTACAACCAACAAATAAAAAGAGAAAGCCGCCTACAGAGATTGAAAACACGAGTAATTCTAATTTTGGCTGCGGCAGCTGTTTTGGGCGGCGGGTTTGCTTATCTATTTTTATTCACCAACACTTTTAGGTTTAGCGAAATAAGCATTTCGGGCATCACCGCGCTCACGCGAGAGGATTTGTTTGGCAATGCCCCCCCATATATTTTTCAAAAGATATCCGTCCAAAACCCCCTTGTTGCGAGTTTCATAATCAGCAGAGATTTATTTCAAAAAACACTTTCAATAAATATAATTGAGCGCGAGTCTTACGCGATATGGTGCGCCATCATGGCGTCGAGTACGGCAAGTGATGAGTGTTTCTGGATTGATGCGAGTGGACTTCTTTTTGCCATGGCGCCGGAGAGCGAGGGCGCGCTAATAAAAAGCATTTACGATTATTCCGGCACGAAACTGATCACGGGGGACTACGCGGCCTCTGTTGACACATTGAATAAAATTTTTGAAATTTTCCAAATTATCGATAAAGCGGGAATAGAAATTGTTAGGTATTCTTTGCGGCCGCCAAGCTCGGAGGAGTTTCACGCGCTTTCTAGAGATGGCGCGGAAATTTATTTTAACTTGCGGCTGAATCAGGACTTTGCGCGTGAGCCGCTAATCGCCCTTATGGGCGAGCTTAAAAATCTTCAATATATTGATTTACGTTCCGAGAACAGAGTATTTTATAAATAAATCCCAATCTAACGACTTGCGGTGTCGTTAGAAGAAGTACCCAAAAAAGGGGGGATTTCTATAAAGTAGGAAGCGCAGCGCTTCCTATATTTAATATCTTTTTTAAATTCTTAACCTTAAAAGTTAGTCACAGTTAGGCCCTAAATTTCCATTTGGTTATCTCTCGCGGGATGCTATAATAATTTAGAAAGCAAAATTTATGCGAATAATGCAGTTTTTGCGTCTAAAAAAAACAAAAAGCGCCCCGCGCCGTGTTTTGGATGTGCGGAACCCCCTAATTCACAACCCAAAACTTGAGGGGAAGTCGCGTTTTGATTTCGGGAAAGAATCGGAGCGGGAGATTGGTTTTCCGCCCCAAAAGAATTTTTATTGGCGCAAAGCAACTATTTTAACATCATTATCCGGCGCCTTAATTGTCGCGCTTTTTCTCTATACAACCGGCCTCACCAGGGCCGATGTTCAGCAATTTTACGCAGGCAAATGCCTGGGGTCCTGGCAGAATCCGCAATTTGCCGAGGGGATGACCGAAACAACCATTGGCACTTCAACTTTTTCAAACGAAAATTCGGCCACCCTCACTCCATCCGCTTCTTCCTCGGAGCAGATTTTTTGCGGGGGTTTCCTCCCCCCAGATTATGAAGCCAAGGGTGTTATTGATCACATCGCGCTTTCTTTTGTTTGGAATTTGGAATTTCCGCCGCTAGCTGTTTCATCCAGCAGTGAGGATGTCGCGACAACAACTGCCACGGTTGAGTTTGAGGCAACTACTACAGAGCCGGAATTAACTCCAACCTCATGGCTATTGCATTATTTATTTCCGCGCGCGATGGCCGAAGGAGAAGAAACCGTAGAGCCGGCACCAGCTGAAACTACAATCGAAACTACAGCCGAAACCACAACCGAAACTACAACAGCCGCTCCTGCAGAGGAGCAAGCCTTGCCCGATCAAGCCGAGATTACAACGGAAACTGCGCCTGATGAAACCATGCCCGAGCCGTCAGATACTAATAATGTTGGCGCTACAACTACAACCGAAGCTATTGTGGGCGACGGAGATGTTGCGACTACAACTGTGGAGGATATTGAAAATATCGCGACGACAACTATTGAAGACGAGACCGGATCATCGGGAACTCCATCTAAAGCAGATGTCGCGACAGAAACAACTTCTACTATGGAAGAATCTAATAATGAAAATATTGGTGGCGAAGTTCTGGGGGTAAGTAGCGGCGACGATGCAACCACGACTCTTATGGCGGCAACCTCTACCGCAACCTCTACTGAAATTGCCGATGATATAAATCCAACGGAAGGTTTTTTGCTCATTAGGTACAGTTTAGATGGCACTAACTGGTTCAATTTAGAACAAGTTAATAGAGATAATTGGCCGGATTTTACGGTGAGTTTGCCAATTGTGAGCTGGGAAGAGGTAGAAAATCTTCAAATAAGCATAACCGAGGTTCTGGGCGCGGAAGATCGCGCGGAAATAGTTTATTTTGATGGAGCGGTAATAGAAGTTCATTTTGACCTGCCGACTTTTTTAGGCGATGTTCTGCCTGATGTTCCGGTTACAAAAACTATTGAATCATTGGCAGACACTCTGGATGTTTTGACGGGAGACGATGGGCAGGCCGAAATTATTAAAGAAGCTGATCCGGAAAAAGTTCCGGCAGAGGAGCCGGTTATTTTGACGCGAGAAGCAAAACAGCGCTGTGAAGTGAAGCCATTTTCCGGAGCCGTTAAAAGAGGCGGCGAAGCGGAGCGCGTGCTTACTCTTTGGCCTTCGGGTGACGCGATTGGCTCGGCCTTAAATTCCGGCGTGATGCCCAAGGGTTTGAATGTGCGATTTGGCGCGGACTCCATTGGCAATGAAATACAAGAAGTTCCTCTCTATATGTTTGCCGATAAAGACGCGCGGCAGGGATCGTTTAATGTCTCCACGCTTTATAAAGAATCCTACAGCGACGGATATATCTCTGTTGCTTCCTGTAAATTCAATCCGGTAATTGAGTAAAGGATTTCTTTAATGAACTACGAACCATGTACAAAAATGTGAACAAGCGTAGAGGAAGGAATTCGTAGGTTAGTAATTTGTTAGTAATTCGTCAGAGAATTCAAGATTTAGAGATTATTTTCTCACTATGTCTTTCAAAAAAGTTTTTCAAAACATAGTTATTATTATCATTTCGGTGGTCTGGGTCTTTAATGGTTATCCCCAGATCAGAATTCGAAACTGGATTTTCCCGCCGGATGTGGACATGGCTTCAGCCGCGTTGGGTGATACCGTTACCATTGTCCTCACCAACACCGCCTCAACTACTTGGATAGTGCCAAGCGACTGGAACAACGCCTCAAACACTATTGAGCTAATAGGTGGTGGATCCGGTGGGAGTCCCGGAGCGGGCTCCGGCGGCAGTTCACATCAAGGCGGCGGAGGGGGTGGCGCTGGCGCTTACGCTAAAATCAGTAATTTTGCCACATCCGCCGGCAATTCCGTAAAAATACAGGTAGGCGGAGGCGGGGCGAGTGACACAAACGGCGTCATCACCTTTTTTAACTGGAATAATTCCGGTTCTACTTCAACCTGTAGTGGGACTACTATGTCCGCCTGCGCTTCTGCTGGTGCGGATGGAGCGCATCCCGCGGGTGGTGTCGGTGGAGCAAGCTCAACCAGCGTTGGAACTTTAAGAAAGAGCGGCGGCAATGGCGGAGCCGGACAAGCTGTTAAAAACACGAACGGAGGCGGAGGAGGAGGCGCGGCGGGGCTAAACGGCGATGGCAATGTTGGTCAGCCGTCCACGGGAACATCCGCTGGCGGTTCTGGGGACGCTGGTTTCGGTGGATCGGGGGGTCCCGCCGGAACTCCGCCAACGAGCAATGGTGTAAACGGCACTGAATGGACTACTGCTGGTTCTGGGGGCGGCGGCGGCGGCTCTAATGCGAATAATACCAATGGCGGCGCTGGGGGAGCTTACGGCGCGGGCGGAGGAGGAGGAAGAAGCAGTAGTGGTAGCGGCGGCGCTGGCGCGCAGGGCGTCATTGTTATTAAATATACTCCACTAATCCACGCTCAATCTTCCTATAGATTTTTTCAAAATGTAAACGCAACTAGTGTCGGTTCTGGGCTTGCGGGCGCCAATGCTTCGGCGACTCTTTCCGCGATTGGCGATCAATTTCGTTTACGCATGCTGATTCACGCAAGCGGCACTAATTCCAATGTCGGCAGTTCAACTTTTAAACTGCAATTTGCCACTTCTACGGCTGGCGGCTGTGATATTAATTTTACTGGCGAAACCTATATTGATGTTGAAACTTCGTCAGGAGACATCCGTTATTACAACAATACTTCTGCGCCATCCCCATCTTTATTGACAGCAAGCTCCGGAGATCCGACCCATGAAGTTGGGGGCGTGGTTGTCAATCAAACTTATAATGAATCTAATAATTTTACTGTTACCTCAACTATACAGATCGGAGAGGATGGCCAATGGGATTTTTCCTTGGTTGATTTTTCCGCGCCAGCAGGCCAAACTTATTGTTTTCGCGCGGTGCACTCTTCAAATACCGTGCTTGACGATTACTTGGTTGTTCCGGAGATAAAAACCGCGTCAGGAAATCAGGCGCCGGTTGTTTCTCTGGTTACTCTAAACGGCGGTTCTGAAATTATAGTTATTGAGAACTCTTCCACTTCGATAAATCTTACCGCTACAATAACAGATGACAATGGATTTGCCGATATTGCTTCGGCTACCGGAACAATATACCGCTCTGGAGTCGGCGCCGGATGTTCGGCAGATGATAATAATTGTTACCCGGTTTCCGGCTGTACTCTCTCCGGTTGTTCCGGGAATTCCTGCACCGCTACCTGTTCGGCTAATATCTGGTATCACGCTGATCCGACCGATGCCGGGCCTTTTTCCGGCCAGAGTTGGCGGGGGAGCATTACCGGTACTGATGCCGCGAGCGCGACTCACGTTAGCAGTACTGCGTCCGGAGTGCAGTTAAATACCCTGTCCGCTCTTCAAGTTACCGCGGTTATAAATTATGGATCGCTTGATCCGGGAGCAAATACTGAAGCTACTACTCAAACAGCCGTTGTTACGAATACCGGTAATTCAGCTATAGATATTGATCTTTCTGGCGACGATATGACTTTTGGCGGCAACACTATTAGTGTGGGTAATCAAAAATATGCTACCTCTACCTTTACTTATTCATCTTGCACCGTTTGTACGGCTTTAACCACTACTGACACAGCTTATGAGCTTGATTTAGCAAAGCCCACTGCTACCAGCACCTCCATAACAGATGATATATTTTGGGGCTTGTCGGTTTCCAATGGTAGTGTGAGCGGATTGTACACAGGAACCAGCACTTTTACCGCGAGAGCCGACTAAACCACGAAATCAAGTATGGAATCTAGCATAGATGAGCCCGAATTAGTCCCTGAGCGAGTCTGCGAGTCGAAGGGCTACCTTATTAAAATAGAGCTGTATTTATTGGCTAATAAAGTAATCCTTCGACGGGCTCAGGAAATAATTCTTTGTTATTTAAGCATTGGGATTTCTTTAGAGCAATTAGAATAATTTGATAGTTATCCACAGCTGTATAATTTTTGTCAAATATGAAATGTTATAATTATTGTATTGAAAAATTAGCGATTAATTTTTTATGAGCACCACTAGCTCGTTAATTAAATCTTATGCCGCCGCGGCAATTTTACTTGCCGGATTTTTGATTGCGAGCACTATACTTTTGAACTCTGTTTTTGCCGACTCCAATGACTCGGTAACATCCGTGTCTGTTGGAAACGCAAGACCATCGGTGTCAGCTACCGCGATATCGCCGGATCCCATAACTCCAAACGAAAATACAACGACTTCAGTAACAATTACGGCAACTATCTCTGACGGCAATGGCTGTGACACTGTTTTTACAGATGGCACCATAACCGCCGTCTTTTATCGCTCTGGGGTGACGGCCACTTCGTCATGCACCGCCGATGACTTAAATTGTTACAGAAACATTACTCTTGTGGAAGTTAATAATACTTGCACTGGTAGCAGTGATACCGCCGGAGACGCGGTTGGTACTACATCAGTGTGGTATTTTGTGGACGCGACAGACGCCAGCTCAACTTATTCGGCCCAAAATTGGGTAGCTCTGGTGACGGCGACTGATTCTCAAAGCTCGTCATCTTTGCAAATAGATGGCGCCAGTTCCACGGTTGAAATTAATACTACTACCGCGCTGAATGTAACAGCGACGATTAACTATGGTTCAGTAGCGGCGAACGATAACACCGGCGCGACTAATCAAGTGGCGACGACTACCAATACCGGTAATGGCGCGATTGATCTTGAGATTTCCGGAGCTAATTTGGTTTCCAGCGGCAACAGTATTGATGTTGGTCAGCAAAAATACGCGTCCAGTACCTTGACCTATGCCTCGCTCACTTATACGCTTTCTACCAGCCCCACGGTTCGTGAGTGGAATATTGGCGTTGCTACTGCCTCAACCACTGCCTCTGCGTCCAGCACTTTTTGGGGATTAGCAGTTCCTAACGGCCAAGCTAATGGTAGCTATACAGGGACCACTACTTTTACCGCCGTATTTAGCCCATAAGCCAATCATATTGTTGTCGTTCCTGCGAAGGCAGGAATCCAGGTACAATTATGAGGTTGCTTGTTTAGCAATCTCTTTTATGTTAAAATAAACGCATGTGCCCTGTTAGAAAGAGTGGGCGTGTTGTGGGGATTATTTATGGGGGTCACATAATAGGCAATTAACTAATATGCAATGCGTAAGACTTTTTAGGGGAGGGATTTTTCTTGCTCTGTTTTTGGGACTCTTTTCTTTACAGACCAATTCTGCGAGCGCTTTTGGCGTTTCTCCTCCTTTTATTAATGCCATCAAACTTATTCCCGGATCTCGTTTTGAGAGCGTTATTTATCTTGTGCAAGGAAAGCCGGATTATGATTTAAAAATTCAGGCTTCGTTTGAGTTGCCGGAAAAAGTTAAGGATTGGGTTTCACTGGACGCCGGGCAAGATTTTATTATTCCAAAGGGCACGCGACAATTTCCGGTTAAGGTCCTTATTAACGTTCCTCAAAATGCCGAACTGGGAATTTACAAAGGAGTGCTAAGGGTGATAAGCGTTCCCAGTCGGGAAGAAGGAGCGCAGATAAATATCGCGACCGGGGCGCGCATTGAATTAAATATAGCAGTTGGCAACGACCTGGTGGTTGATTTTGAAATCAAGAAACTTGACATTCTGGACATTCACGAGGGTGATGGCCCGGCTGTAGCGGTAACACTTGAAAATAAGGGCAATGTCGCTATTGCTCCCGATTACGCCACTTTTGAAATTTTTGATAAATATGGGGATAACCGTCTTGGCTTCGCTCAAGTGGAAAAATTTCCTGAAATAAAACCGTTCCAAACCGAGACGTTTACCATTGAATTTCCAATTGGTATTAGTTTGGGTATCGGAGAATATTGGGGCGAAGCCAAAATTTATCGCGAAAAAGCTGTTTTAAAATCCCTGCGCACTGTTTTTGACGTGACAGAGAGAAAGGTGAATACTCTTGCCTTGGCTATGGGTGGCGGGGGAGGCGCCGGGATCTTTTTATTACTGCTTGCCGCGGCTTTCTTTAGAAGAAAAAGGAAAGCTATTTCTACTCCAAACTCAAGCGACGTTTAAAAAACAACGCTTTGCGAAGCGTTGTTTTTTAACGCGACTAATCCACAATCGTTTTGCGGGCGTTATTGACGTATAATAAAAGGAAGCTATGCCCATCTTTCAAAACAAACTGACTTTTTTTGTTTTTGTTTCTTATTTTGCCGCCGTGGTATTTCTGGGAATTGTAGCGCGTAGTTATGCCGATGATACCATCCCGACCGTTTCTATTTCCGGCGCGACTCCGGTTGTCGCGAGTGTCGTCGTAAGCCCCGACCCGATAACGCTTACCGAAAATACGTCAACAACGATTACCATAACCGCTTCCATTTCGGATTCCGACGGCTGTGATGATGTTTTCGCGAGCGGCACTATATCCGCGGTTCTTTATCGTTCGGGCGTGGGAGTAAATTGCGTTGCTGATGATAATAATTGTTATCGCGATATTACTCTTTCGGAGGTCGGCAACACTTGTGCGGGCGGGGCTGATACCGATGGCGATGCTTCGGGGACGGTAAAGGTATGGTATCTCGCGGAAGCTACTGATGCCAACTCTTCATATCCGTCGGAGAATTGGATTGCGAGCGTTAAGGCGGTTGATGGCAGTAATGGCTCTAGTACCGCTACTTCATCCGTGGAACTTTTGTCACTGGTCGTTGCTTCCCCAGTGCCTCCAAGTTCTGGCGGAGGTGGCGGAGGAAGCATTAGTCCCGGTATCGGCGCTATTATAGAAATTATTAAGAAGCCGCTCACGATTCTTAAAAAAATCTTTGGCTTTGATGAACCGATAGAAATTCCGGCTTCGTTTGTTTACGGAGATTTTAACGAAGACGGCATTATGGATGTGGTGGATTTAAGCATTCTGTTATATCATTTTGAAAATGGCGATCTTAAGGAAAGATTGAAATATGACTTAACTTCTGATGGCCGCCTTGATTTTTTTGATATTTCACATCTCTTTTACTATTGGACATAATGATAAGATTCATCAGACTTATACGACTCATTAGACTTATACGACCCATCAGACTTACAAGATTAAAATTACTTATATGACTTATAAAACCCCTATCGCGAAATTCTTTCCCCTCATTCTTATTTTCACAAGTTTCGTGTTTTTGATTTCTTTATTTTCTGTCTCTGCTAACGAAACGCAAGAAGATGTTCATCTTTATTTTTCTGGCCGCAGTGAAAATCTAAGCGTGGGTGAGCGATTCACAGTCAAGGTTTTAATTTCTGCCCCCCGCGCGGTAAATGTTTTTGACGCGGCGATTGAATACTCGTCTGGAACATTGGAACTTTACGCCTTTGAAACAAAAAATTCCATTATTCAACTCTGGAAAGATGGGCCTGCGATACCCGAAGGCAATGTTTTTTTGGTTACCGGCGGCAATATAAGCGGCTGGAGCGGAAAGGGAGGGGAACTCATAACACTGCATTTTAGAGTTAAGGCATTGGGGCCGGCGTACACTAAATTCAAAAAAGGCAATGTTTATTATTCGGATGGATTGGGAACGAAGGCAAGGGTCGTAAGCGAACAATTTAACTATCTTATTAAATCCGGCGCGGGTTCATCTTCCCCCGGCGGCGAGAAGGGTTTTGATAGAAATGAAATACTAGCGCCGAAAATAGCGGCTTTGGACGTTATAGAGAACAAATCCGAGGGTTCGCGGCTCGTGGTTTGGGCATTTGACAACGAAATTTCAAGTTTGAAAAAAACCGAGGCAAGATTTTTCAGTTTATTTTCCTGGAGCGAGTGGATTCCGGCCGCAAGCCCGATGAAAATCCCGGATAATGCCTGGGGAGTAGAGGTGCGCGCGACTTCCTTGACCGGAGATGTAAGCGGTAAAATCGCCTATACCATCCCGCCGATTATAAATACTGCCGCGATTTACGCGCTTGTTTTAGCGGGCCTAGCCTTAATCATTAAGTTCGCGCTCCGTTTTTTTCGGAGATCGTAATTGGTCAGCACCCCATAACTTGCGGGGTAGAATTGCCAATCAGCTTCATCAACTTTTCACTGTAAATATTAATAAATTTTCAAATCTGCTGATTTTATCTTTCAAAGATAAAATCACGCTGGAAGTTGATATACTGGGTATGCCTAAATTGTCAATAAGAGCTAATGCGGGCTTGGTTTTTTTCGCCCTTTTAATGATTTTTATCACGCCCCCCGCGACACAAGCCGCCACGCTCTCAATAAATCCCACCATTGGAACTTTTAGTCTCGGCAGTACTTTTAGCGCCTCCATTTATATTGATACCGAGGGCGAATCAATAAACCTTTTTGATATTTATTTAAAATTTCCAGCCGATAAGTTGCAGATTATTTCTCCTGCGGTGGGGAAATCAATAGCGGCTATTTGGACTACAATCCCGACTGTGGATAATGAAAACGGAGTGGCTCATTTGCAAGGAGGGATTCCCAAGGGGATAAATACGACCGATGGTCTTATCACATCTATAAATTTTAGAGTGAGGCGCGTTGGCGAGGCGGTCATAAAATTTCAGGATAATTCTAAAGTGCTCTTAAATGACGGCAAGGGGACCGATATCTTAAGGGACGTGATAAATGCGATTTATTATTTTACTTTGCCGCCGCCCGCGGGTCCTCATGTTGTATCGGCGACTCACCCCGACCAAGGCAAGTGGTATCAATCGGGCAATCTTGTCTTAGCCTGGCCAAGCGATCCCAAAATTTCTTCTTATAGTTATGTATTAAGCGATAATCCCGTGGAGACTCCCGATGATATTTCAGAGGGATTAAAAACTTCTATTGGCTACAACGATCTAAAAAGCGGCATACATTATTTTCATATAAAGGGGAAGGGTGGCGATGCTTGGGGTGGCACAACTCACTTTGCGGTAAATATTGACCGTGATCCGCCCGCGGAATTCTCAATCGAAGTTCTGCCTGGTATTAAAACCGTGGGTCGTAATTTGGTGGTGAGCTTTTTCTCATCCGATCGCGATTCCGGCATTGATCACTATGAATATAAATTGGTACCGCTTAATAACCCTAAGGGGACCGCGCTTGTGAGAGGAGCCACCGAAAGTTTTTTTATTGAAACCACGAGCCCCATTGCCCTTACGGCACTTGATATCGGTTCTTATGATTTTATAGTAAGAGCTTATGACAAAGCAGGAAATTGGAGCGATGAGAGGACAAGAATAGAGATTCGGCGAACCATCTTTCGCTTAGTGACTGGAGAAGGATTGCGAATATGGGGAATTTACACCGTTCCTTGGGTTATGATTTGGATTATAGCCTCCATTATTATAGCGCTTTTGCTTTATAGCGGAATTAGATTCAGAAAATGGCATCACGGCATTATAAGCAAAAAGAGCCTGGGAGCGATTCCCGTGGAAGTTCAGCCGCTTGTGGATGAACTAAAAAGATACCGCAACAAATACGGAAAAATTTTGATTTTGATTTTATCGCTTTGGTCATTGCTCGGCTTATTGCCGAATACTACTCTTGCCGAAACTGCGGCTCTGCCCGCGCCCTATGTGACGCTTGCGCCGTCCAATATCACGAATAATGAAGTTTTGTATATCGGCGGGAAGACAACCAATACCAATGAAGCAGTCATTGTCTATATCCAAAGCGAGCAAACCGGAGAAACTTTTATTGAGCGCGTTATGTCCGATGGTAAGGGCGATTGGTTTTATAGCCGCGCCGGCTTTCTTCCTGCCGGGCGTTATACGCTGTGGGTGCAGGCGGAATTAAATGACGTGAAAAGTCCGCCCAGCCCCAGGTTTGATGTTTTTGTTTCACTCTCCGCGCTCCAGTTTGGAGCATCAAGGTTAAGTCGAGAAGCTTTATATCTAATAATTATCACCCTATTTCTCATTTTGGCTTTCGTGCTAATCGCCTACAGCGCATTCCACTTTATTCAGGGAAGGAAAAAACATAAGCTTTTTCTTGACCATGTTAAGCAGGTTGAATCTGGAATCATGCGTGGGTTTGCCGTATTAAAGCGCGACATTGAGGCGGAGCTCGTCGCTTTAAGAAAAAATCGTGTTAATGGCGAATTTTCTTCCGAAGAAAAACAGAAAGAATCGGAGTTACTGCGCGATTTTGAGTGGGTAGAAAAATATGTCGGCAAAGAAATTTGGGAGATGAAGATTGGGGAGCACGACTTGTCTTGATTTGCGGAACCTCATAGGTCTCATCTATTCCATAAGTCTTAGTGGGCTTTTTCCCCGGAAGTCCGACCTCCCCAATATTGCGCGGCGGTTTTTTTGGAGGTCGGACTTCAACAAGATTGTTTTTATGATTTAATGATCTTGTGATATATTGGTTTTATGTCCATGCCCTTAATCGGCGCCCATGTTTCCACCGCAGGTGGACTCTATAATGCCATCATAAATGCGGAACGAATTGGCGCGGAAGCCATACAGATTTTTGGTTCGTCTCCAAGGCAGTGGCACGCGAAGCTTCCCGACGAGGACATGGTGAAAAAGTTCAGGGTGTCGCGCGATAAAAGCAATGTGAAAAAGGTATATTTACACGGTACCTATCTGGTGAACTTGGGAACCGCAAACGCCGAGATGCTCTTGAAATCAGAAAACAATCTCCAAATATCGCTCAAAATTTCTGACGCGCTTCACGCGGATGGAGTGATTTTTCATGTCGGTTCCGGGAAAAATGACCATCCGAAAGAAGAAGCCATGAAAATCGCTATTTCGGCAATAAAACGGATTTTAACAAAAACGCCGGGGACCTCGCGCCTTATTATTGAAAATGCCGCCGGTGGCGGAGAAAAATTGGGATATGACGCCAAGGAAATTGGCGCCATGCTCCGCGCCATTCACAGTGATCGCGTGAAGGTTTGCTATGATACGGCGCACGCCTTTGAAGCTGGTGCGATAGAACGTTATGACGATAGAACGATTAGAACGTTTTTTGACGAATGGGACAAAGAAGTCGGATTAGAAAATATTGTGGCGCTTCATGTGAATGACTCCAAAAGCGCGTTTAATTCACGGCATGATAGGCATGAAAATATCGGTGAAGGGCATATTGGTTTGGAGGGATTTAAGAATTTGGCAAGAGAAAAACGCCTGCATCACGCGGCTTGGATTTTGGAAGTTCCCGGATTTGACGATATGGGTCCTGACAAGAAAAATGTTGATTTATTAAAATCATGTTTTGAATAGCTTATCCCAAGCTGGCTGTATCTTTTTTGCGCACCGGGAACACCACGCTCAAGCGCGGAAGCCAGCCCGCTTCGATAGGTGTGCTAAAAAGGTACAGCCAGCTTATATAATTTAGCAATAAGTAAGGCAAGATTTTAAAATCTTATTTTGTATAGTTTTTGCTTTACTAAACTTTCTTTCCACGCTCACGCTCTCCACAATATATAAATTATATTGCTTCTCCTAAAAAATGAATAAAAATGAATTTGAATTCGTTACACCCCTAATTCGTGCGAATAAGGGGTGTAACAATCTAATGGGAAAATGTCGAGCTCAACGGGGCTCCCCGAAACAAAGTGGAACCGCTGATAAAAATATTTCGTAGTTTGTGATATAATAAAGGCATGGAAGATCGCGAAATAGAAATCTTAAAACGGTTGGAAGAACAAGACAAAAAACTGGATGCAATTTTTAAGTCCGTCGAGAAAACTCGGAGATATTTTATGTGGACTTTTATTGTGGGGCTCACAATCACTGTTTTACCTTTAATCGGAATTCTTATTTTAGCGCCATTTCTTTTTGGTGCGCTTTCTTCGGCTTACACTCTTTAAATACTTTCAATGCGAACCCCGTTAGAAATAATTAAGTTGGGCTTAGTGGGATTATAAAAATACTAACTTAGTGATTTACTGCATACGTCGATAGGTAAAATTTCTAACGGGACCTATCTCTAGCGGGATGGATAAGAAAATTATCAACATTCTTAAAAATGGGGGTATTGGAGTAATGCCAACCGACACGATCTACGGCTTGGTGGGCTCTGCGCTAAACAGGAAAACTGTTCGAAAAATTTATAAAATTAGACGGAGAAACCCAAAAAAACCGTTTATTATTTTAATAAACAGCAAGGACGATTTAAAAATTTTTGGCATACATCCGAATGTTAAGACTCAAAAAGTATTGAAAAAACTATGGCCCGGAAAAGTGAGCGTTATTTTGCCGTGCCGGTTAAAAAAATTTGCTTATCTGTATCGGGGCACGAATACGCTTGCACTCCGCGTACCCAAAAAGAATAGTCTGCGCAAACTTCTACGATCCACCGGTCCGCTTGTAGCCCCCTCCGCTAACTGGGAAGGATATCCTCCTGCAAAAAATATTAAAGAGGCAAAGAAGTATTTTGGAGACCATATTGATTTTTATGTTAATGGTAAAAACAAAAATACCAAACCATCAACTCTTATAATGATTAAAAGCGGGCAAGTTAGCGTATTGCGGCAGGGTTCAGTAAAAATTTAAAATCTTCTTTACTAATTTATCATTATTGATTATTATAGTCTTCGCGGGACCAATGCGTGGAGAAAAGACTCCGCCTTCACCTCGGTGAGGTATCGGCTCACGAGCCGACATTGGTTCCGCCAATTTTTTATTTTGGCTGGCAATGCTTCGTGACTTGCCATGAGGCAGTTTATTGTCATACTCATTAGCAAGCACCTTTTGCTTTTATACAGCTTTTAATTTAATCTTAAATTAGAATCTTGAATTACGGTTCCCCGCAATGCACGATGAGAGGAACGAAGAAGGGCATACCTATGAGCACTATGCCGAAAACTTGGCTAAGTTTTTACACCCCTTTATTAAAGAAGATGTTTTCAAAAAACTGTACAGATTTTTTAAGAAACACAAGCTTAATGATGGTGAGTTTAGAGAGGCAATATCTTTTTTTGCATTATATACGGGCGGAGTTGTTGATTTTTTGGCTGATGCTATTAGGACCGAACTTAAAGGCGGCAAGCCATCCGGCGCTCAAATCAAGAAATTGTCCGATGCCTTTATAAGAAGATACAGCCGTATTTTGGCTCTGGCTTGGGCAGAGGCGCTCTTTTTGGCATTTCAGGACATTAACCTGATTGATATTGTATATCTTGATGAAGTTATGTTGCCGGATAAAATTTTGTTTGATGAGCGCAGGAGCTTTGCGGAAAGTACGCTCGCGCAGTATGGCGTGAACCCTAACGCTGTTTTGCCGATTTTGTTTAAGGCGCGAGTGGCTTTGCAGTCTGGAGAACTTATACCAACAAGTTTAGTCCGCATGATTGCCATGCGCGGCATAACTGTCTGTAAAAGCGCCGGGCACTAAGTTGTAATTTTTAGCCCCCGCACTTCGGGGGCTTTTGGTTTGCATAAATAATTTTTTTGTGTTATTATTACTATAATTAAATATTTAGATTGAACACTATGCCCCTGGGGTCTTGCCCTGCGGGGAACTTTTGGCATTTATTATTGTTGCTAAACATGAATAAATTCCGGCTAAAGTCAAAATATAAACCAAGTGGTGACCAGCCCCAAGCTATAAAATCGCTTGTTTCGGGCTTAAGGAAAGGGTTTGAGCACCAGACACTTCTTGGCGTTACAGGTTCCGGAAAGACATTTACGGTCGCGAATGTAATTATGCAAGTGCAGAAACCGACGCTTGTTATCGCGCATAACAAGACTCTGGCGGCCCAACTTTGCAACGAATTCCGTGAACTTTTCCCGGAAAATTCGGTGAATTATTTTGTTTCTTATTACGATTATTATCAGCCGGAGGCGTACATTCCCGTTTCCGATACTTACATCGGCAAGGAGGCGATGATAAACGACGAGATAGATAAATTGCGTCATGCGGCAACGACTGCTCTTTTAACAAGGAAAGATGTAGTCGTGGTGGCTTCAGTCTCTTGTATCTACGGCCTGGGTGCGCCAGAAGCATATGCGGAAAATATCATGGACTTTCATGTGGGTTCTAAATTGGAACGTAAAGATTTTGTCCGCAAATTGGTGAAGTTGCAATTTACGCGCACCAATGCGGATTTGAAGCGCGGCTATTTTCGTTTGCGTGGGGATAGTTGGGAGATCATGCCACCTGACCGCGAAATTATTTATAATTTGCAGGTTACGGGCGGCGAAATAAAAGAAATTTATGAAACCGATCCTGTGTCGCGGCAGTCAAGCCGCGCAGTGGACGTAGTTATTTCCCCGGCTCGGCATTTTATCACCATGGGAGATGAAAAATTAGCGGCAGTAGAAGCTATAAGAAAGGAATTAAATGAGCGACTTAAATACTTTGAAAAAAACGGAAAATATCTTGAGGCGGAGCGCCTGGAACAGCGCACCAAGTTTGATCTTGCGATGATTGAGGAGGTGGGTTACTGCCACGGCATTGAAAACTATTCCCGGCATTTATCGGGGCGGACTGCGGGAGAGCCGCCTGCAACGCTTTTGGATTACTTCCCGGATGACTTTTTGACCGTGATAGATGAATCGCATATTACCGTTCCACAGATTGGCGGTATGTATGAGGGGGATGCGTCGCGTAAAAAAACGCTGATTGAATATGGGTTCAGGTTGCCCTCCGCCGCAGATAACCGTCCACTCCGGTTTGAGGAGTTTAAAAAGCGGGTGGGACAGGTGATTTACACTTCAGCAACTCCGTCACAATACGAATTAAAGGCGAGTAAGAATGTCGCAGAACAAATCATCCGTCCGACGGGGCTCGTTGATCCGGAGATTATTATGCACCCTGTCTCGGCTCTTAAAGGAGGCAAGAACCAAATTGATGACCTCAAAGAGTGGATTGATAAAACAATGGCTAAAAAAGAGCGTGTTATGGTAACAACCTTAACTAAAAAAATGGCTGAAGACCTAAGCGCGTATCTAGAAGGAAAAAAGACCAGTGGTGAGCACGGTCGAACCATTAAAGTAAATTATTTGCACAGCGACGTTAAAACGCTTGACCGGATTACGATCTTGTCCGACTTCAGGCGGGGGAAATATGACGTGCTGGTTGGCGTGAACCTGCTCCGCGAAGGCTTGGACTTGCCCGAGATATCTCTCGTCGCCATATTAGACGCCGACAAAGAAGGATTCTTACGAAGTGAGACTTCGTTAATCCAGACCATCGGCCGCGCGGCCCGAAATGTGAACGGCAAAGTGCTTTTGTATGCCGATGTAATTACGGGCTCCATTAAAAGGGCGGCGGATGTTACCAATCGCCGTAGAAAAATGCAGATTGAATACAATAAAAAACACGGCATAACGCCCAAAACAATTATCAAGAATATTAATGACATTATGGGTGGTCTGGAGTTCAAGAAAAAAGATATCCGCGAAATTTTGCGTTTGGAAGATGTGCCCCTGAAGGGCAGGGAACTGGATGACTTAATAAAAAATAAGGAAAAAGAAATGAGAATTGCAGCAAAGGATTTGGACTTCGAAGTTGCCGCTCTCCTACGCGACGAGATAAGGGTATTGCTTAAGGATTCCAAGAATATCAAATCTAAAAAACAATTAAATTTCTAAATGAAGTAATTAAATCCCTAATTCGCGCGAATAGTTGAATAAGAGACAATACATGGTATTATTGATGGAATTTAAATATATAAAATTATAAACATGAAAGAGTTAGAAAAAATACTGAAAGCGTTCGCCAACAAGAGACGACTTGCGATTATTAAATATGTTAAATATAAACGTGAGGCGTCAGTTGGTGATATTGCCGAAGAAATAGAACTTTCTTTTAAGGCTACATCAAAACATTTAAATATTCTTTTGGCAGCAGATATTCTGGAAAAAGACCAAATAGGATTACAGATGTTTTACCGGCTTAATTCAAATCAAAGGTCAGCGGCAAAACAAATTATCTCACTTCTTTAATTCTCTAATTCGCGCGAATAAGGGAATAAAAAAATATGACAATATATGATCACAGAAGAATTATCCAGATTGTTTAAAGAGCGACTAAGCAAAAATGCCCGATATGCTGAAGCGCTTGATTTGGTAAGGAAAAACTCAGAAGGTAAAATTTGGCTTATGGGAGGAACGGTTTATAAGGGCTTGATAAATATTTTGTATGGTTTTGATTATACTTCGAAAGATTTTGATTTTATTGTAGAAAAAGAGATTACGCCATTTAAATACAATGGGTGGGATTTAAGGGGGAGTAGGTTTGGCAGTCCCAAATTTATAAAAAACGATCTCATAGTTGATTTTGTGTCAATAAATAATATATACGCCATAAAAACACGCAATCTTCCTGGAATTATAGAAAATTATTTAAAAACAGTTCCACTTTCAATTCACTCGGTAGTTTTTGATATCCAAGACGAAAAGCTGATTGGAGATATTGGAATAAATAGTATTTTGTCAAAAACCATTTTTATACAAAATAAAGAACATTATGAAATATGCAGATTGATGTACGCAGATAAGCATGATTTAGAAAAAAATGCCCAACTCTTTGGATTCAAAATTATTGAATAAAATTTGATAATTCGTTATACCCCTTATTCGCACGAATTAGGGGTATAACGAATTAAAGCAAGAAGCCATAAGCCAGAAGCTATGAACGATAAAATCCTTCGGCAGGCTCAGGGTGGTGAGCAGGGCCGAACCATAAAAATTAAGGGTGCCCGTGAGCATAACCTTAAAAACATCAATCTCGAAATTCCCCGGGGTAAGATGATTGTGTTTACGGGACTTTCGGGTTCGGGAAAATCCAGCTTAGCGTTTGATACTATTTTTGCCGAAGGCCAAAGACGCTACATAGAATCACTCTCGGCTTATGCCAGGCAATTTTTAGGCAAACTTGATAAACCGGATGTGGATGAAATTGAGGGGTTATCGCCAGCAATTTCCATAGACCAAAAGAGCCACTCACATAATCCGCGCTCAACGGTGGCGACCATTACCGAGATTTATGACTATCTGCGAGTACTTTTTGCGCGATTAGGTATCCCGCACTGCCCGCAATGCGGCCGTGAAATCAAAAAAATGACCAAGGAGGAAATAGTTGACGCGGTTATTAGGATTTTTAAAAAAGCAAAAACCGACAAAAATATTTTAATTTTGGCGCCCGTCGTCCGCGGCCGGAAAGGGGAATACTACCAGATGCTTTACGATTTCTTAAACGCCGGATTTTCTGAAGTCAGAATTAGCGGAGAATTTAAATCATTAAGGCACCGCATTGAACTTTCGCGCTATAAGGCGCATACCATTGAACTTTTAGTGGACAGAATCCCGCAAACTTTGGACTTTCGCGACAAAGATAATCGTTTACGACTAGCAGAGGCGATTGAGCATGCCTTAAAGTACGGCAATGATGTTTTGACGGTGATTGTCGATGGTGATCGCGAGCATTCTTTCTCGGCCAAGTTTACTTGTCCGCGTGACGGGTTTGCTTTTGTGGAAATTGAGCCGCGGCTATTCTCCTTCAACAGTCCTTACGGAGCGTGCCCAACGTGCAATGGCTTAGGCACGGAGAGTTTATTTTCGGAAAAAATTTGTCCGGTTTGCGACGGGAAAAGATTAAAACCGGAGGCGCTTAATGTTTTAATTGATAATAAAAATATTTCAGCGGTAACGGCATTTTCAATTGCCGAGGCTAAAAAATTTTTCACTAACCTAACGACATCGCAAGATGTTAGGTTTGCCGAGGTTGCCGAATTGCCGCTTAAAGAAATTAAAAACCGTCTTCAGTTTATGATTGATGTGGGGTTGGAGTACCTCACATTAAATAGAATGGCGGGGACTTTATCTGGCGGTGAGGCGCAAAGAATACGGCTCGCCTCGCAAATCGGTTCGCGGCTCGTTGGAGCTCTTTATGTTTTGGATGAGCCGACTATCGGGCTTCATCAGCGCGATAACGCAAAACTTCTGGAAACTCTGAAAAATCTCCGCGATATTGGGAATACGATTATCGTGGTTGAGCACGACGAGGAAACGATTCGCGCTTCGGATTATTTGGTTGATATAGGTCCTGGCGCCGGGGTCCATGGCGGGAAGATTATCGCGGAAGGGCCGATGCCGCAGATAATAAAGGATGACAAGAAATATAAATCTCTAACTTTGGACTATTTACGCGGTAAGCAATTTATTGAAGTCCCCGATGAAAGAAGAAAAATTTCTAAAAATCAGGATTATCTAAAGCTTAGGGGGATTTCAACCAACAACCTTAAAAATATAAATTTGGAAGTTCCATTGAGACGTTTTGTGGCGATCACGGGAGTTTCCGGTTCCGGCAAAAGCTCTCTGGTTTACGACGCGCTCTATAAATATATTGCCAACAAGCTTAATCGGTCCGGGTTCAAAGTAAATGGAGTAAACGCGATTTTGGGTCTTGAGTATATTAATCGGATTATAAATATTGACCAGTCGGCGATTGGGCGCACTCCACGCTCTAATCCCGCCACTTACGTCGGCGCTTGGGGCTATATTCGTGAGCTGTTCTCATCCACCGAAGATGCCCGCGTAAGAGGATATAAGCCGGGAAGATTCAGCTTTAACGTGCCTGGCGGAAGGTGTGAGAATTGCGAGGGTCATGGCACGATTGCTATTGAGATGCACTTTTTGCCGACGGTTTATGTGGAGTGCGATGTGTGCGGGGGCAAGAGGTTTGACAGGGAAACGCTCGCGGTAGAGTATCACGGCAAAAATATCCATGACATTCTGAACATGACGATTGAGGAAGCGGTAGATTTTTTTAAGGACATTCCGTGGCTTTATGAGCGCCTGAAAATTTTGGAGGACGTCGGTTTGGACTATCTGCAATTGGGGCAATCGGCCACGACTCTCTCTGGCGGGGAAGCCCAGCGCATCAAACTTTCCGCGGAACTGGGGAAACCTGATACGCGCCGCACGCTTTATCTGTTGGATGAGCCCACAACCGGACTCCATTTCGCAGATATTCAAAAATTGCTTGAAGTTTTACAAAAACTGGTTCAGCGCGGGAACACCGTGATAGTAATTGAACATAACTTGGATGTGATAAAGTCCGCCGATTGGGTTATTGATCTGGGCCCAGAAGGAGGGGAGAAGGGTGGCAGGGTTGTGGCCATGGGCACCCCTGAAGAAGTTGCGCAAAAGGCCGGCAGTTTTACCGGAGAGTATTTGCGAAAGGTTTTGAAGTAGGGCTTATTTAGCCCCTTTGCTTTTTATTTTTAGCACTCTATTCTTATATCAGTATCTCGCGCAAGGGTGATCAATGGGAAAGAAAGTTTTTTTGATTTGTCCTGTTCGTGATGCAGATAAGGAACTTAAGAAAAGAATGAATGCCTACGTTGGTTTATTGGAGGCAAGGGGCTATAAGGTGCATTTCCCGCATCGCGATACTAATCAAAGCGATCCAACCGGGGGCTTTATAATCTGCAAAACTAACTTCAATGCTATTTTGGAAGCCGACGAAGTTCATGTTTGGTATGACGAGGCTAGCTGTGGTTCGAAGTTTGATTTGGGCTGTCTTTTCGCGCTCTGGATGTCGGGGATAAAAAAGAAAATTGTGATTGTAAACGAGTTGGAGGCGGAAGCGATGGATGACCCACCCAAAAATACATTTTTTAAAATGCTTAGGGAGTTTAGAAGGCAATGCAATTGATTTAAATTTGCGGCGACCCGGATTATTAGGTGGCCGAATTGGTTGCGGCTACTTTGCAGTCGGATTGAATTTACGCAGAGCGATAAAACATCTATTTAGCGGCGAATAAAACAAATAACCCCATCAAATGATGGGGGGTTTTATCTAATTAACCTTGTTCTCGTTTTCAGCTCTTTCTTTCACAAGATCAGGATAGTTGGTTCTAAAAAAATCAAACAAATTAATCTTCAGCGCCTTTTGTTTTTTTTGTTTATAAAAAGAAGATCCACACCGCCCTCGCTTAGAGAATTCATTGCCAGGTTAAAAAACTGCAAAATGAAAGCAAAAGCCGTCTCTTCGTCTAGCTCCTCATTCGTTTTCAGGATTTCCTCTATAAATGCCCTGGCAAAATCAAAGCGCGTTTTGTTTATTTCGCTTAGCTGGCTTTTTATGTCGGCCATACGATTTCTCCCGATGCGGCTTTCATTAGGAATAATGCTGTGAGCTTGGCCCGCTCCACTAAACTGTTTAGAGATATGGACTCCTCCGGGCTATGGATATTCTCGCCGCGCACGCCCAGCGAATCAATGCAAGGCAGGCCGTAAGCCGAAAGGCGGTTGCCATCAGAAAGGCCGCCACTTTGCTCCCATTTCAGGTTTAGACCTATTTTTTTGCCGCATTCCGTAAATTGAGAAATCAACCCGGCAGTTTTTTCATCCAATTTTTTTGGATTTGACACATGTTCGCTTACAATTTCTGATTCAACCTGGTACCGCAGTTTAATGTATTCGAGCGCATTTCTGACATATTGGTCCACAAACTGCAGATCGCGATTGTCCTGCATGCGAATGTTATATCGCAATTGGGCAAAATCAGGGACTACATTGTTCGGTCCGCCGCCTTCTATTTTTGCCGGGTTGGTTGTTAGTTCCGGTAGTCTGCCGATTAGATCATAAATTTTTACTGTGAGATAGGCCGCCCCCATAATTGCGTTCGCGCCCAATCCAGGTCTTGAGGCATGCGCCGATTTGCCGCTAAATTTCACTACATAATTTCCAGAACCTTTTCTATGGCTAACCATAGCCCCATTCTGCAATACCGGCTCAAAAAGTAATCCAATGTGGTTGCGCTTTGCGGCTCCTTGAAAAAGTTTGCTTGATCCAACGCCGCTTATCTCCTCGTCGGGGTTTATAAGCATTTCCCAGCCAATATTATTGGCCCACGGGCTTCTCTCTAATGCCTCCAGCGCTTTTAACATTACAACAACTCCACCTTTAGCGTCGGCCACGCCCGGACCGCGCATAGTGTTTTCATCGAGCACCTCCGCTTTTTGGAAAGGACTATCTGGCGGATAAACCGTATCGGCATGGATGCATAAGAAAATTTTAATGGGCGCCCCGGGCCGTTTTGTGGCATGAAGCGCGGGACCAAGCGGTGTTTCCTCAAGATTTCCTTTGGCATCAATTCTTTTATGGGGCGGCAGATCTAAAATGACCTGATTGGGCAGAGCGCCAAGTTTGGTTGCTTCTCTTGATAAAAGATAGATAACTTTTTCCAATCCCGCCGGATTGTGGCTCCAAGAATTGATATTCACGAGCGAGATTAGTAGCTCGCGCATTTTATAGTGCTCACCACTAATCCAGTCCAGATAGGGCTTGTATCTCTCCAAAGAGCGCACCCCAAATTTAAACTGCTCCAATGATATTACGCCCCATTTAATCTAATCGCAAGTTGGCGTACTGGTTCATATGATATAGACCGCCATAACACAAAACAGCTCTGCTTTTGTTAAGCAAACTGTGCGGAGGACGAGCGGGCACAGGTGTGAGGGAGGGAAACCTTTTTAAGGAAACAGAATAATTTTGCTCCTGCGGCAAAATTTTCTTCCCCCTCGGCCCGATTGTCTGCCTATGGCAGAACCAAGCCAATCGGGCCTGCGTGACGTTCCCTAAAAAGGTTTCCCTCTCTCACGAGCGAGTCCGAGGGCAAGCGCGCATTTCTCGCTGGGAAATGCGACGCGTGTTTGTGTACAAAAGCAGAGCTGTTTTTGGCTGGTCTCTATGTATCTGAACCTGGACAGTTGGTGTATGCTTTAGGAGTGTGAGATATGAACATAAATCAAATTTAGAAGCCAAAAATTGATTTTGTTCGTATCTCACACTCCTAAGTTAAGTGACACAACCTTTTAATTATAGAAAGGCGATATCCCGCCTCCCTGATTCTCCGGGCGTTTATTTGATGCGCGGGAAGGGCAGGGTAGTGCTTTATATCGGCAAAGCGGGGAATTTACAGCGCCGAGTTTCAAGTTATTTTTTGCCTGCCTCGCCGATAGCTGGGCAAGGCGGGCGCCCACAAGAGAATCGTATTCAAAAACTTGTTACGGAAATAAGAAAAATTGACTATCGCCAGACCGAAACCGCTATTGAAGCCCTGATTTTGGAGTCGCGGCTGATTAAAAAATATTTACCGCCGTACAATATAAGAGAAAAGGATGACAAGAGTTTTTTATTTGTTGAGATAACGCGCGAAAAGTTCCCGCGCGTGCTTTTGGTGCGAGGTAAAGATGGGTCTCATGGGCTGCGTTTTGGCCCATTTACTTCCGCATCAAGCATCCGCGAAGCGCTTCGGATCGTGAGAAAAATTTTTCCTTTCAATACTCATCCCAGCCAGTCGGCGTCGAAGGTGACGATTGGTGTCAGAACATTTGAAGCGCGCCCTAAAACTCCTGTGGAGTTCGGGCAAAGAGGATGTTTTAACTGGCAGATTGGACTTTGTCCGGGGGTGTGCGTAGGCCAAGTAAGCTCCGCTCTATATAAAAAAACAATCAATAACATCAAGCTATTTTTTGAAGGTAAAAAACAAAAAATAATAAAAAAATTAGAAAAGGAAATGCAATCATTTGCCGAAGCTCTTGAATATGAAAGAGCTGAAAAAATAAAGCGTCAAATTTTTGCGCTCCAACACATCAATGATGTGGCACTTATCAGCGAAGTTGATAATCAGGCGCCAGGTGTCGGGTGTCAGGTGTCAAGAATAGAGGGCTACGATATTTCAAATATCTCCGGCACTTCCGCGGTTGGGTCTATGGTAGTTTTTGTGAATTGGAAGCCGGATAAAAAAGAATACAGGAAGTTTAAGATTAAGACCATCGTGGGCGCGAATGATGTGGGTATGATGAAAGAAGTGCTCGCGCGCAGGTTTCAGAATAATTGGCCAGTACCAAATCTAATTTTAGTTGACGGAGGATTGGGACAGGTGAATGTGGCGAGAAAGGTGCTCTCTGAATTTGGCCTGGGAATTCCTGTGGTGGGCATTGCGAAAGGCGCTAAACGAAAGCGAAATGATATTATAGGCACACTCCCGCCTGGATTCAATAAAAAAACTCTTATTCAAGTCCGCTACGAAGCGCACCGCTTTGCGATCTCGTATCATAAAAAAATTCGCGGCAGAAAATTCTTACTATCCAAAACATGGACAAAAAGCAATTAAAGGTCTATATTGCACAGAGTGCCTCAAGAATAGGAGTTCGGGATGTTGATCTTGCAGGTGATGCGGTATATAAGATGGAAGTTGTGGCGGCGAAGAGCCAAGAAGGCAATAACAAAGAAAGTGTCCATGTCCTGTTTTTGTTGCAAAGGCCCGATAATACCAGGAGATGAGATAGCGGAATTTGCTATGCGCGGCAGTGCGGAGCAGACCGTCTTTGTCCATGCCGGAAAACATTTTTCGCCCGATAGACAGGACGCGCATTGCAATGTACCTTATTATTTTAGAACGGGAAAGTGGAGCGCAGATGGGATTATCAGGGAGAAAGATCCCCTAAGTGCAAAGTGTTTCATTGCTTTGCAGATTGTCTGCGAGGAAGATTAGAGTTTTTTGGTTGCCGCTTCGGCGGCTTTTTTCGTTGCTCGGCGCAAGCGCTTGCCCCCACCTTCTCCCTCTGCTACTATATTTGTAGTTATTTAAATAACGGAAGACATAACATGTTCAGCGCACTCACGGGTATATTGCTCCGGAGCGGCCTTCTTCTTAGTTGGGCATTGTATCCGGTGCATTATTTATTGTTTTTCAACAATAAGAGATATATTGACTCTAGGCCTGCAGACGCGCTTATTATAATCATTCTTTGCAATGTTATGACCATTATCGCGATTGTAGGCGGCGCGTTTACGGCGCTTTGGGTTGGCGTAGGGGCAGGAATAAATATTTTTGCGGTAACATTGTTGTTCTCCTATCTACTTATTCCCGTGGTTACTTGGATTATTTTGAATCTTAGAAGATAGATATATTGCCCTAAATTGGTTGCCGCCCCCCTCAAAGTGGAATCAGAGAGCAGTAAAGAAGAAGTAAACAGAGTTATTGATATTATGGTGATGTATTGGGCGGAGATGCTTTACTGGTTGTGGACACAAGAGGCGGAAAAAAGCGGGAAGTCAGCGCGCCTTAATCTCAAGCCGGACTTACTAATGCCTGAAGAGGCTGGAATTGATGACGGCGATCTTCGTGACCTCGTTGCTTCATGGCAAAAATATATGTCCAATCGCACCATACTCAATCCCGAAACGACCGAAATACTTTTTAGAAAATTTATCCAAAATGTCTGCGTAGAAATAGATAAATGCCCTGATGGCTGGGAATTCCCTTTGGCCGATCTTTATATACACGCAGATGAGTGTGGGTGCTACTATCTCATAAAGCATGACTCATAAGGGCATAACGCCCTTATTTTTTTATCCCTCACTCTTGAAGCCTGGGTTTTTATTTTATGTTATTATATAAGAGATTGACATCATGATTTAGTCATTAACATTAAAAAATCGCGTTTGTCGAAGCGATTAATGCGTGAAGAGTGAGGGATGACTTTTGACGAATACCAAAAACTAACTAAGGAGACGGCGATATATCCGGCTATTGGCCACGGAATGGTTTATCCCACGATGGGACTTGTAAACGAAGCCGGAGAGGTCGCGGGCAAGGTTAAAAAAATCTTTCGCGATCATGGCGGCATTCTTTCTGATACGCACAAAGAAGATATTTCAAAGGAATTGGGAGATGTATTATGGTATGTGTCGCAGGTTGCCGCGGAAATAAACGTTTCTTTAAGCGAAATAGCGTCAGAGAACATCAAAAAGCTCCAATCAAGAAAAAAACGCGGAGCTTTAAAGGGCGATGGAGATAATAGGTGATATTATGTTAAAAAATATTAAAGTATATATTTATCCTGTTGAGTATGACGAGAAGGATTATGACGGCATAAAGTATTTAAGAGATGATCTCCAGACCGAAGAGTCTAAAGTTTTTTTTGAGCAAGCCAAACTAAAAGGGGAAGCCAGGTTTGAAGATGATCGTGAAGGGCAGTGGTCACTTCAATATAACAAAAGCAACGCGTCTTATCTTCTCGTGAGAAGATAAACTATGAGTAATAGAGTTGACATGAGCAATGAAGCAAAGAAAAAGTTAATCCAGAAGTTTAAAGAAATCGGTGTTATAAAGAAAGAAAAAGTTAAATTGAAGCACGGCGGCGCCTCCCGGTTTTACGTGGATGTCAAAAAAACCTACGGCTACCCGGATATTCTTAACGAGCTATGCAAACGCGTTTATGAAGGCATGCCAGAAACGGTGAGCTGTATCGCCGCGGGCGGTTATGGGGGGTTGCCTTTGGCGTCAACCATTGCTCTGAAATACAAATTACGGCTGGTACTGGTGCGAGATAAGCCGAAGAAGCACGGCAGAAATGCGTGGATTGACGGTTATGTGCCGAATAGGAAAGACAAAACGTGGATAGTGGATGACGTACTCACGACTGGTAAAAGCATTATTCAGATGGCGCAAATAGTAAGATCAACGAAAGCTAAGGTGATTGGGTGCGGTGTTGTTGTAAGAAGAGGCAGGCGAAAATTAGCAATACCATGTGAGTATCTTATGACCGCAGAAGATTTAATGTAATTCCGTAGTTACGGGAATAAATATAAAAAGTGCTGTGCCCTTCCGTAGCTCGAAGAGCGGAGGAGGGTCATAGGGCGTAGGCAGGGAAAATAAAAAAGCGGGAGATCGAGAGACCTCCCATCAAAGAACCACGCAGAAGTTTTACGACATGAGCCAAGTCCCGATTGCCGCCACTGATCCCATAGTTAGAGCTCCCGCCGCAGCTCCTACAAAACCGTCACTAAGTCCCGCCAGCAATCCCATAGCAGCGAATCCGAAAATAAACTTCATTCTTAGCCTGAACGGCATAGCTAACCTCCTTTTAGGTTGCGTCCACAATAGCAAATCCACAGATTTTGTCAATAGCTTGAGATAATGTGCACACACATATGGCGGTTAATCTTGACTCTTGCATTTATCCACACATCTTGATACAATATACATGCGTTTTGTAGTATACTATTTACTACAAAATTTATTAATAATTTAAGTCGTAAAAAACTAAACAACTAACAACTGATTACTAACAACTGGCTAGGAACCAACGGTTCCAATACGTAAACTGGCCAGAACCCATCTCATTTGAGATGGGTTCTAATGTTCACGTTTGTTGTTAGTTGTAAGTCGTTAAGTTAAAAAAGTATGGCGGAAAAAGAAAAATTTGAGAGGACTAAGCCTCACGTTAACGTAGGGACTATCGGCCACGTTGACCACGGGAAAACTACGCTCACGGCGGCCATAACCCACGTTTTACATTTGAAGGGATTGGCCAAGAAAGAAGAGTCGGTTGACCAAATTGATAACGCCCCGGAAGAAAAGGCGCGCGGCATTACTATCGCTTTGCACCACTCGGAATACGAGTCGGAAAAGCGTCACTACGCGCACGTGGACGCCCCAGGACACGCTGACTACATTAAAAACATGATTACCGGAGCCGCGCAGATGGATGGCGCGATTTTAGTTGTTTCGGCGACGGACGGCCCCATGCCGCAAACCAGAGAACATATTCTTTTGGCGAGACAGGTTGGCGTGCCTCAATTGGTAGTTTTCCTAAATAAAGTTGATATGGTTGATGACAAGGAGCTCATTGATCTTGTTGAATCCGAAGTTAGGGAACTTTTAACGAAATATGAATATAAAGGAGATGAAACCCCCATTATTCGCGGTTCCGCGCTTAAGGCACTGGAAGCCAAGTCGGGTGATGATGAGTCCGCGAAGCCGATCATGGAGTTAGTTAATGCGCTTGATACGTACATTCCCGAGCCAGTGAGGGAGACAGACAAGCCGTTCCTAATGCCGATTGAAGATGTATTTTCGATTGAAGGAAGGGGCACTGTTGTTACGGGGCGCGCGGAGCGGGGCATAGTTAAAACCAACGAAGAAGTTGAGGTAATTGGTTTGCGTCCGACGCAAAAAACAGTTGTGACAGGCATTGAAATGTTCCAAAAAATTCTGGATGAAGGCAGGGCCGGAGACAATGTCGGTGTTCTCCTGCGCGGTCTTAAGAAGGAAGACGTGGAGCGCGGCCAGGTTGTGGCAAAACCGGGGAGCGTTACCCCGCACACTGAATTTGATGCCGAGGTTTACATCCTATCCAAAGAGGAGGGCGGCAGGCATACACCGTTCTTCAAGGGCTATAAACCGCAGTTTTACATAAGGACGACTGATGTTACCGGAGAAGTTATTCTGCCGGAAGGAATGGAAATGGTTATGCCCGGCGACACTGTTAAGTTAAGCGTGAAGCTCATCGCTCCGGTTGCGCTGGAGGAAAAACAGAGATTCGCCATTCGTGAAGGCGGGAAGACTGTTGGAGCAGGCGCGGTAACCAAGATAAGCAAGTAAGTAAGCTAATGGCAAAAAAAGAAGAAAAACTTTCCAAATTACGGCTAAAAGTGGCGGCATATGACCACAAGCTGATTGACAATTCCTGCCGCCAGATTATTGAAACTGCCGAGAGGAATAATGGCAAGGTGGTGGGCCCCATACCATTGCCCACGGTTTTTAAGCGCTATACAGTTAATCGCTCAACCTTTGTCCACAAGGACTCAAGAGAGCAGTTTGAACTGCGGGTCCATAAACGCCTTATAGACATAATGAACCCAAACCAAAAAATCATAGAATCGCTAAGCAATCTTAACTTGCCGGCTGGGGTTGACATAGAGATTAAGATAACATAATATTGCAAGTATTGTTGGAGTAGTCACCTAAATAACCGCGGCTAGTCCGTGGTTATTTTAGTAAATTATGAAGATAAATGGAATAAAAATGAAAATGACCCAAATCTGGAAAGATGATGAGGTTATCCCGGTTACCCCCGTCAAATATGAATTTAAAGCCCAGGAGGGTGAAGAATTGCCCATTAAAATTGGCGACAAAATAAAAGTTGCAGGGCATTCCAAGGGGCGCGGTTTCCAGGGTGTCGTGAAAAGGCATGGCTTTCATGGCGGCCCCAAAACGCATGGTCAAAAAAATCGCTTAAGAGCTCCGGGATCTATTGGCAGTACCGCGCCACAAAGGGTTCTTCCGGGAAGGCGGATGGGCGGCCGAATGGGCAATAATCGCGTTTCGGTAAAGAATCTTCAGGTAATTGAGATAAAGACCATAGAGAATATCCTTATGCTTAAGGGCGCGTTACCGGGGCACATAGGATCGAAGGTTGAAATAAATATAAAAAACCCAAAATAAAAAATCCTTGATATTTAATTTTTAACTTACAGCCATGAAGGCCCTCCTCTACAATCTAAGATCAGAAGCTATTGGTGAAGTGGAGCTACCAGACGCTATTTTTGGGCGCAAGTGGAATGCCGACCTGGTCCACGAGGCGCTTGTGGCTCAAATGGCAAATGCAAGGGAAACCGTTGCCCATACCAAAGATCGTTCCGAGGTAAGCGGCGGAGGCAAAAAACCTTGGCGGCAAAAAGGCACTGGCAGGGCCAGACACGGATCCATTAGGTCGCCATTATGGAAGGGGGGCGGTGTTACGTTTGGGCCGAGGGCTCTAAAAAACTATGGTAAAAAAATCAATAAAAAAGCAAAGTTGTCAGCGCTGTTTGCGGCCCTTTCTTTAAAAGTTAGGAACAATGAACTAAAGGTTGTTCAAGGGCTTAGTGCAGAAAAGCCGAAGACCAGAATACTAATGAAGACACTGAATAATTTTCTGATCGAGAAGAAGGCGGACGCACTTTTAGTTCCAGCAAAGAACGAAAAAAATATTTATAGAGCTTCACGCAACAGCCCGCGCGTTAAAAGCCTATCACCGGACTCGCTTAATATTTATGATGTCTTAAAATACCGCGTTATTTTAATGGATAAAAATGCCATTAATGAGATAGAAGGGCATTATAAATTGTAATTATGGAAAATTTTATCATTAAAAGGCCAATCATAACGGAAAAAACTACCGAATTCGGGAGGCATAACAAGTACGCTTTTGTGGTCCATAAAGATGTCTCGAGCGCCGAAATTAAAAAAGCTCTGAAAAAAATTTATGGCGTTGATGTTCTAAAAGTTAATATCCTGAATATTCCGCCAAAATTGGGATATTTTAAAGGAAAGCCAAGCGCTTTGCGGAAGCAGGGCTATAAAAAGGCGATCGCGACAATTAAGGAGGGTCAGAGCATAGATGTGATAGCGCACTAAAATATATTAAAAATAAAAAACCAAAAATCAAAAATACGGATTATTTTTTAATTTTATGAAGTCATACAAACCAACAAGTCCGGGAATAAGGGGCACGGTTGTTGTGGACTATTCCAAACTTTCAAAAGAAGCTCCATTTAAGCCGCTTTTAAAGAAGCTAAAAGATCGGGCAGGCAGAAATAACGATGGTAGGATAACGACTCGCCATCAGGGCGGTGGCAATAAAAAAATGTACCGCTCGGTTGATTTTCGCGAACCATTTCTTAATGTTCCGGCAAAAGTTGAAACCATTGAATATGATCCTTATCGAACAACGTTTATTGCCAGAGTTGTCTATAAAAATGGCGCAAGATCATATATTTTAGCTCCCGAAGGCATGAAAGTCGGCGATAGTTTTATTGTCGCGGAAAAAGCGGAATTAAAACCAGGCAATAGGATGCGGCTTAAAAATATTCCGGTTGGTTATCAAGTTCATAATGTTGAAATCCAACCAGGGAAGGGCGGCGCCTTAGCCAGATCTGCCGGTTCATATGCTACAATACTGGCACAGGAGGATGGCCATACTCATTTGCAAATGCCATCAAAAGAAGTTAGAAAAATTTCCTGGGAGTCTTTTGCTTCACTGGGGCAGCTGTCTAATCCGGAACACAATCTTATAACAATCGGAAAGGCAGGAAGATCCAGATGGCTCGGCATCCGGCCTACAGTGCGCGGCACTGCCATGAATCCGGTTGACCATCCATATGGAGGCGGTGAGGGCAGGCAGCCCAGAGGAACCCGCAAGCCAAAAACCTTGTGGGGCAAAGTAACCGGAGGCAGGAAAACCAGAAAAAAGCATAAATGGTCCAATAAATTAATTGTAAAGAGACGCAAATAAATAATGAGCCGTTCACGTAAAAAAAATCCGTTCATAAACCCCAAGCTTTTGAAGAAAATTTCTAAATTAAAGCCGGGGATGAGCGAGCCGGTAAAAACATGGTCTCGTGATTCAGAAATATCACCGGAAATGGTAGGATTTGTTTTTGCTGTCCATAATGGCAAGGTTTTTATTAATGTAAGGGTAAGCGAGGATATGGTTGGACACAGGTTGGGGGAGTTCTCGCCAACCAGAAAATTTACGCGCCATGGCGGCAAACTTCAAAAGGCCGTTGAAGAAGGTGGCGTAAAGCCCACAGTCGCGCCTACCGCAAAAACATGAACACTCAAACCGCTAAACTAAAATATCTAAAGGTTGCGCCGCGAAAGGTAAGGTTAGTCGCGGATTCTCTAAGGGGCATGTCGGTAAACGAAGCGGAAGCGGTACTTTTAATGCAGCCAAAGAGACCGGGAAGGCCGCTTTTGAAGTTGCTTAGATCTGCGGTGGCGAATGCAAGAAATAATCAAAAACTTGGGACTGATAATCTTGTGATCCAGAGTATTGTCGTAAATCAAGGCCCGATGCTTAAACGCCATTTGCCCAGAGCAAGAGGCATGGCGTCCCCAATACAAAAAAAGATGAGTCATGTTACTTTAGTAATCGCGGAATCCGGCAAAGCTGCAAAAAATAAATTTAAGATCGTTGTGCGGAAAAAGTTAAAAGATAAAGATATTAAGGAAACCGCGGCTAAAGCAAAAATGAAAGAAAGGGAGCCGAAAACCGAAGAAAGGCAGGCACAGAAGCGCGAAGAGAAACCGGGAATGTTAAGGAGATTTTTTAGAAGGAAAGTTGTATAAAATAATATCAAAAATCAAAAATAAAAAATCAAAAATATAGATTGTCCCCCACCGCTTTTTAAAAAAAGCGGTGGGGGACCCCATATATTTAATCTTTGATATTTATTTTTAATTTTAAGCGAAGCGAATGGGACATAAAATCAACCCCAACTCATATAGGTTAGGAATACAAAGGCCGTGGCAATCGCGCTGGTTTTTCCGCGGCGGATATAAATTGATTCTGGAACAGGACGAGGCCATAAGAAACGCGATTAAGAAGAAAATCAGCGCGGCCGGAGTTGTGGCAATTGATATTGAAAGAACCTCCAGCCGCTGCCGAGTGAATATTAAAGCCGCCAAACCAGGATTAATTATCGGCAGAGGAGGAAAGGGCATAGAAGAATTGAAGCTCGTGATTATCAGGGCCTTGAAGAAACTGCAAAAAAAATATTCGGAACTTAAACTGCCGGAGCTTTCCCTTAACATTGATGAGTTGAAGCGCAGTGAAATTTCCGCTTCCTATGTGGCGCAACAGATTGCCTGGGATATGGAAAAGCGCCTTCCTTTCAGGCGCACTATCAAAAAACAACTTGACCAGATCATGCAGAATAAAGAAGTTAAGGGCGCTAAAATTAAGGTTGGGGGCCGGCTTGATGGAGCAGAGATCGCCAGAGAGGAATGGCTTGCGAAAGGGAGTCTTCCTCTGCAGACTCTTAGAGCCGACATAGACTACGCCGAAGCGACAGCGTTTACATCATATGGAACAGTCGGCATAAAGATTTGGATATACAAAGGCCAAGTTTTTGAAGCAAAAAGTAAAGAGAAAAAATAACACTAGAGTTTATTTCGCATTATACATATGTTAATACCAAAGAAAGTTAAACATAGAAAATGGCAAAAGGGACGATCAAAAAATCGTCAGGTAGAACTCCGTGGAGCTTCTCTTTCTTTCGGCAGTCATGGCCTCAAAGCGCTGGAATCAGGATGGGTTAACTCCCGCCAAATTGAAGCCGCCAGAAAGACCATTAGCGGATTTATTAAGAGAGAGGGAAAGGTATGGATTCGGATTTTCCCGGATAAACCCATCACCAAGCAGGCGCCGGAAAAAACATTAGGGGGCGGCAAGGGTGCGGTGGACCACTATGTCTTTCCGGTTAGGCCTGGAAGGGTTTTATTTGAAATGGACGGTGTCCCCAATGAGGCTGCGCTAGAAGCTCTTCGGCTCGCGGGACATAAATTGCCGGTAAAAACCAGGGTTATTGTTAAATAGTAAACAAAAGAATTTAAATTATTTGGTATGAAACGCAGCGAATTTCAAGAACTAAAAAATAAGCCGCTTCCGGAACTTCAAAAAGTCGTTTCTGAAAAAAGAGAGCGGCTTCAGTCATTGAGGTTTGATCTTTCTGCGGGCAAAGTAAAAAATGTTTCAGAAATCAGAAAGGTTAGAAAAGATATCGCGCAAGCATTAACATTGATTCAAAAGCAGAATAATAAAAACCAATAAGCAAATGGAACAAAAGTCAAAAAAAATAAGGAAATTAGAAGGCGTGGTTATTTCTGATAAAATGGCGAAAACCAGAGTCGTTGCTGTAAACCGGCTTAAAAAGCATCCCAAATATCAGAAATATTTTAGAGTTACATCACGGTTCAAGACCCACGATGAAAATAATGAGTATAAAACCGGAGATAAGGTTCTGATAGAACAAACAAGGCCGTTAAGCAAGGAAAAGAGGTGGCGTATTATAGGGAAAATTTAAAAATCAAAATGCAAAAATCAAAATTTATGAAGTTCCAAATTTTATCTAAATAAAATTTGGAACAACCAGAATTTTAATCTTTAATCTTTAATTTTAAGCGAAGCAACATGATTCAAGAACGTTCAATTCTAAAAGTTGCGGACAACTCTGGCGCTAAGATAGTGCGTTGTTTCCGCGTGCTTGGCGGCACCAGGCGAAGGTATGCCGGGCTTGGCGATGTCGTGGTTGCCTCTGTTCAAGTCGCGGAGCCAAGAAAAACATTAAAGAAAAAGGATATCGTAAAAGCTCTTATTGTAAGACAAAGCAATGCTTATAGGAGAAAAGACGGATCGTATATACGTTTCGACGAAAATGCGGTAGTAATAGTTGACGCCAAAAAAGACCCTATTGCCACAAGGATATTCGGCCCTATCCCGAAAGAGTTGAAGGAAAAAGGGTATGAAAAATTAATTAGTTTGGCGGAAGAAATCGTGTAAAATAATATTAAAAACCAAAAATAAAAAATCAAAAATTAAGATTGTCCCCCACCGCTTTTTTTCAAAAGCGGTGGGGGACTCCATATATTTTATCTTTGATATTTAGTTTTTAATTTTGAGCGAAGCGAATTATGAATATAAAAAAAGGCGATACAGTCAAAATATTGGCCGGCAAAGACCGTGGCAAAACGGGCAAGATTCTGAAAATGCTTCTCCCGGGCGGAAAAGTGATTGTTGACGGTATCAATATTTACAAAAAACATACGCGGCCAAAAAGGCAGGGCGAGAAAGGCGAAGTGGTTTCCTTGCCCAGGCCGATTGGCATATCAAATGTTCAGGCAGTGTGCCAAAATTGCGGCAAAGCAACGCGGATTGGTATTAGGATAGATGGTGAAAAGAAAATTAGATACTGTAAAAAATGCGAGGGCTTGCTATAGGCGATTGTTTATCTAATAAATCTTACCGAGCGCTAAATCAGGCCAGTAAATGTTCGGTGCATAAATTCTTAATTTTTGGGCCGGCTAAGCTCCGAGCCGCAATTCTCCGAAAAAATTCTTCCTGCTATTATAAAGGACGTTGGTTTGATCACCGGCCAGAAGCCCAAGCACACAACTGCCAAAAAATCTATTGCTGGATTTAAGACAAGAACCGGACAGGTAATCGGAGTAAAGGCGACGCTTCGGGGGTCTAGAGCGCGTGATTTTTTAGATCGGCTCATGCACACGGCTCTGCCGCGCGTCAAAGATTTCAGGGGGATTGATCTAAAAAATGTAGATGAGCTCGGGAATCTGAATCTTGGCGTAAGAGAACATTTGGCTTTTCCACAGGTGAATCCCGAAGAGTCGCCCTATAATTTTGGATTCCAAATTTCTGTGGTTTTAAGGGCGGTGAAAAATAGGTCGGAAGCCATTGATTTATACAGGAGACTTGGGGTACCGCTTAAGAAATAACTAATAACTGATAACTAAATAACCAATAACTAAAATAAACCATTGAATAATCTGCCGTTATGGGTTATAAGTAATGGGTTATAAGTTGACGCAAGTATTATGGCCAAACAATCAGTAATAGCAAGATCGCAAAAAAAGCCGAAATATATGAGCCGGACTGTCAGGAGATGTTTTCGATGCGGGAGAAAACGCGGATATATGCGGGACTTCGGTGTGTGCAGAATTTGTTTCAGGGAGATGGCCGGGAAGGGCCAACTGCCGGGGGTAAAGAAAGCGTCATGGTAATAATATCAAAAACAAAAAATAAAAAATCAAAAATTAAGATTGTCCCCCACCGCTTTTGAAAAAAAGCGGTGGGGGACTCCATATATTTAATCTTTGATATTTAATTTTTAATTTAGCAAAATATGTACACCGACCTACTAATCAGAATTAAAAATGCCAAAGCGGCCAAGAAGAGTTTGCTAAAAGCTCCCTACAGCAAGATGGATTTTATTTTTGAGTAAGCCATCCAAAAAATTTTATGTGAGCTATAAGGAGTTGAGACCTGTGAGACGCGGATTCGGCATGTCCGTCATCTCTACTCCAAAGGGAATAATGACTGATAAAGAAGCAAGGAAAAATAAGGTCGGCGGAGAATTATTATTTGAAATATGGTGATCAATAGTGTCAAGTATCAAGCGAATTAGTAAATAAAAAATTCCTTGTACATGACACATGACACATGACACATTGTGAGCAAGATCGGCAAACAACCAATTAAAATCCCCGAAGGAATTACGGTTGAACTAAAAGACGGAGCGCTGGTTATTAAGGGCGTGAAGGGCAAGGCGGAGGTAAAAATTTTGCCGCTTGTTAACTCTGAAATTAAGAACGGGGAAATTATTTTTACCGCTAAAGAATCAAGCAAAGCCGGGATGGCGAATTGGGGAACAATGCGAGCGTTAACAAAAAACGCCGTGGACGGGTTAACTTCCGGATTTGAAAAAATTTTAGAAATTGAAGGAGTTGGCTTCAGGGCTTCTCTTCTCGGAAAGGATCTGGCGCTAAATATTGGCTATTCTCACCCGGTTAAAATTACCCCCCCGGATGGGATAAACATATCCGTTGAAAAAAATGCTATCAAGGTAAGCGGCATCGATAAATATCTTGTCGGTCAGGTTGCGGCCGATATACGGGCGCTGAAAAAACCCGAGCCCTACAAGGGCAAGGGCATCAGATATAGGGGAGAAGTTATTATGCGAAAGGCCGGCAAGAAAGTGGCGGGCACTACAACATAAATTATCGCGGGAAGAAAGCATGATTACAAAACATTTAAATCAATTACGCCTGCGGCGCGCCAAAAGAACGCGCTCCAAAATTCGTGGAACCGCAGCACGTCCGCGGCTCTCAATTTTGCGGAGCAATAAATTTATCTATGCCCAGCTTATTGATGATGTATTGGGTAAAACGCTGGTTCACGCGTCGTCTCTAAAATTGCGCAAGGGGAAAGAGGCAAGTAAGTTAACAAAAATAGGAGATGCGGAACAAATTGGCTCGGAGATCGCCAAAAAGGCCGGCAAGCTTGGAATTAAAGCTGCTGTTTTTGACAGGGGCCGGTATAAATTTCATGGCCGGGTAATGGCGTTGTGTGAATCGGCGCGGAAAGCCGGCTTGCGAATATAGGTGTTTTGTAAATAAATTAGAACATGGAGCAAAATCAAAATAAAAATCCAAATAGAAATCGGGGCGGACGAGGGGGCGACAGAAGAAGGCGCGGCGGCGATTATATAACAAAAGATGCTTTCAAGGAGCGAGTTCTTGATTTAAGGCGCGTTACCAGAGTTGTCGCTGGCGGCAAGAGATTTAGATTTAGGGCGACCGTGGTTATCGGGGACGAGGCCGGTTCTGTGGGCGTTGGTATTGCAAAAGGAGCCGACGTGGCTTCTTCCGTTGCTAAGGCAAAAGCAGATGCCAAAAAACAAATCATAAAAATACCGCTAAAAGGATCCACTATTCCACATGATACTTTCGCGAAGTACAGCGCCGCCAGAGTTTTAATAAGGCCAGCCCCAAAGGGCAACGGGCTAAAAGCAGGCGGCGCGCCACGCGTTGTTTTGTCTTTGGCGGGAGTTAAAGACGCTACAGCGAAATGTTTGGGCAGAACTAACAATAAACTGACTAACGCGAAAGCAACAATAGAGGCGTTGAAGAAATTAAGACAAGGCAGGGTATAGGGTGTTGGGTATTGGGTATAGTGAAGTTACTAAACCCTAAACCCTAAATCCTAAATCCTAAACTATGCTTTATAATCTAAAACCCCAACATTCACGCAAAAATAAAAAAAGAGTAGGCCGCGGAGGCAAGCGCGGCACCACATCTGGCAAGGGACAAAAAGGCCAGAAATCGCGTTCCGGGCACAAATTGAGGCCGGCTTTTCGGGATCTCTTAATACGCATCCCAAAACTCCGTGGCTTTAAAAACAAACCCACATCGGTATCGCCCAAAGTTTTAAACCTTTCCGATTTGGAAAAAATTAATTCGTCTGTAATATCAGTAAGCACTCTAAAAAAGGAAGGCGCTCTTAATAAAAATTACCGTGGACAAGTTAAAATTTTAGGAGATGGGAAAATCAAAAGACCGCTCGCAATCAGGGGACTCTTAGTCTCCAAATCGGCAAAGGATAAAATTTTAAAAGCCGGCGGGAAAATAGTAATATAATACCAATGATAATTATTAAACAATATGAGGAGGGGCAGAAAATGCTCCTTCTTCTGGTGAGGGATGAACAAAATCCTGAACATTTTTCGAATTCCTGATTTAAGAAAAAAAATCCTCGTTGTTCTGGGGATTCTTATTGTTTTTCGCGTTTTGGCCGCAGTGCCAATACCGGGTGTTGATGCTACTGCCTTGGAGCAGTTTTTCGGCTCCAGCCAACTTTTTAGTTTTCTTAACATATTTTCAGGCGGCGGTCTTTCAAATCTCTCTATCGCCATGTTGGGCGTGGGGCCATATATTACCGCTACGATAATCATGCAGCTTCTGACCATGATTTTTCCTAACCTGAAAAAAATTTACTATGAAGAGGGGGAGCAGGGCAGGGCAAAATTTAACCGCATCTCAAGATATTTAACCGTTCCATTGGCTGCGCTTCAGGGATATGGATTCTTGAACCTTCTCACATCACAGGGAGTTTTGCCGGCTCTTACGCCACTTTCATTTGAGATGCTTTCAAACGTTTTAATTGTGACTGCGGGTTCCATGGTGCTGGTGTGGCTCGGTGAGTTAATTTCCGAGCAGAAAATCGGTAATGGTGTTTCACTAATCATTTTTGCCGGCATTGTAAGTCAGCTACCTCAAAGCGTGGCTCAAGCATTTTCTACTTATACTACATCAGATATTCCCACGTACGCGGCTTTTGTGATAGTGAGCATCGTGGTTATCGCCGGAGTAGTATTTATTCAGCAGGGAGAACGCAAAATACCCGTATCCTACGCGAGAAGAATACGAGGCAATAAGATTTATGGCGGCGTCGCCTCCTATCTGCCGCTCAAGGTAAACCAGGCCGGAGTCATCCCAATCATTTTTGCGATCTCCATTTTGCTTTTCCCGCAATTTTTTGCCCAAATCATAGCCGCGATTATTTCTCCGGAATTGGGCTCCAAGGTTATTGATTTAGTTAATAGATTTCTTGCCAACCAAATTCTTTACGGATCTTTCTATTTTGTGCTTGTGGTCGCCTTTACATATTTCTATACGGCCGTAACCTTTGATCCCCAAGAGATTTCAAAAAATCTCCAGAAGAGCGGCGGATTTATTCCTGGCATAAGGCCCGGGGAGTCAACCGGACAATTTTTGGCAAAAATAATAAATCGCATAACTCTGTTTGGAGCCATATTTTTGGGCGCCATTGCCGTCTTGCCGATACTTACGCAAAGTTTGCTTGGCGCAGGGTCATTTAGCATCGGTGGCACCTCTCTCTTAATTGTTGTTGCCGTTGCGCTGGAAACCATGCAGCAGCTTGATTCACAATTAACCATCCGCGAATATGAGGGTATTAAATAGGGTTTAGGGCTAGAGAGGGTCTATCCAGTAGTGTGGTACAATAGTTGTATCCAATTTATTTTTACTAGTGGCTATTCACTAGTCGCTAGTTGCTAATCAATGAAGATAGCTGTCATTATCTATGGCCCTCCGGGGAGCGGGAAGGGGACGCAGGCCAACTTGACTGCCCATGAGTTCGGTCTGATACATTTTGATACCGGTAGATATTGGGAATCATTAGTTCACGATCCTAAAAATGCAGGCGACCCCACAATAGAAGAGGCAAAAAAAATGTTTGATGCCGGGATTCTTATCACGCCTGAACTCACATTAAAAATTGTAAGAGAATGGGTAGAAAGAATCGGCAACATTAATCAAGGCGTGGTCATGAGCGGCTCCCCGCGAACTCTTTACGAAGCCGAGGGGTTAATGCCGGTAATGGAAAAAATTTTTGGCAAAGAAAACATATTCCCCATTATATTAAATGTAAAGCCGGAAACGTCAATTTTGAGAAATAGCAGTCGAATAATTTGCGATCTTTGCGGAAACGCTATTTTGAAAACACTTCTCCCAAAAGGAATTGACATGCCGTTTTGTCCGATTTGTGGTTCATCTTTTAGAAAAAGAACTTTGGATAAACCGGAGATAATTGAGGTGCGACTCAAGGAATACAAAGAACGCACAGTGCCAATTTTTGAGTATTTAAGAAATCGCGGAGTTCGTGTCCATAAGATTGATGGCGAATTGCCGCCGAACGAAGTTTTTAAGCAAATATCAAAAGCAATAACCACGTTTTCCGATGTCATATCTTAAATCCGATAATGAAATTGCTATAATGGCCGAAGGGGGAAAGATTCTGGCCAGCATCATTTCCGAGGTAAGCTTGAACGCCAGAGAAGGCGTTTCTTTAATCCAGTTGGATCGGCTCACGGCAAAGCTCATAGAAAGCGCGGGGGGGAAGCCGGCTTTTTTGGGGTACCGTCCGGAAGGAGCCATAAGACCTTACCCGGCTACAATCTGCGCCTCTGTAAATAATGTGATTGTCCATGGCATGCCTACGGAATATGTCATTAAGAAAGGCGATTTGGTCAAGCTGGATTTCGGACTTTATTTTAAGGGCTGGTGCGTTGACGCGGCAGTAACAGTAGCCATAGAGCCGGTTTCTGATATAGCCAAAAAATTATCCGCGGTGACTAAGCAGTCGCTCAAGAAAGCTGTGGAAGCGATGCGCGAAGGCAATAGATTGGGAGATGTGGGTTACGCGATTCAGAATTACGTGGAGAAAAACGGTTTTAAAGTTATAAGAGGATTAACCGGTCATGGCATAGGCAAGCGCCTACACGAAGATCCATCGGTATTAAATTTTGGGACGAAGGGCAAGGGTGAAATTTTAAGAGCCGGCTTGGTTTTAGCGCTTGAACCAATGGTAGCAGAAGGCACTTCTCAAATAATCCAGCTTAAAGATGAAAGCTATGCCACAGCAGATCACAGCTTGTCGGCCCATTTCGAGCATACAGTTGCGGTAATGAAGGACGGGCCGAAAATTTTGACAATGATATAATCAATTCAAAATGTCCAAGCCCTACCTTTCAATTATCATCCCCGAATCTGACGGCGAGGAAAAGCTTACACTCGCCCTAATAAAAATTGACGAAGCCTTACAGGGCGCAAGTTTTGATTATGAAATTTTTGTTATTGTGAGTGCCGCGGCTCACGCGAATATCAACTTTCTAAAACTCACGACATTTATCAAAAACGTCAGGTATGCGGATTCTGAAAGTCCCATGTATGGCGAAAAACTGAAAATAGGAGTTCAAAATTCATCCGGCAATATTCGCCTGCTTTGCGGCGGAGAAAATTATTATTACCTTAAAATATTTGATCAGTTTATACCGAGCTTCAAGAGTTGTGACATTATAATTGGCTCTAACGCATTAGTCGGACAAAGTTACGCCAATAGATTTAAAAAACTTTTCGGTTCATTGATTTTTACCGATCGAGATTTCATTGCATTCAAAGAAGAAGCCGCGATGGCAATATTTTTTGGTTTGCAATCCAAAACGGAAGCCATTAAATTGGAAGCGCATGAATGTGCCCGTAAAAATAATTATAAAATCCTGGCTGTGGAATATTCCGATCCGAGCCTTGCCTCAATCCAGATAAAAATGCCGACCTTGCGATTTTTAAAAGAAGCATTTATAATTTATGTGATGGCATTCGGCAGGAAACTAAAGCTTAAAGTTTCCGCAAAACAAAAATTTGAGCGGAAGCAATAATTTATTGCATTGAGTTTATATGATAGACCTTTTACATAATAACATTTCTGCTGCAAATTTGCTGTTTTAGCTACGACTTTGTAAAAATTTCTTGAAATATACCGGTGTATATTCCTTCAAAATTTTTACTTCGTCTCGCTTAAAACATCAAATTTTCGCTACGAAAATTATTATGCAAAAGGTCTAAATTAAAAATTTAACATGGCAAAACACTATCTAACACATGACCGCTTTTTAGAGTTGCAAAACGAGCTCAAAGAACTCAAAACCTCTGGCCGCAAGGCAGTTTCGGAGCGGCTGAAGGGAGCCAAAGAATTCGGAGATTTATCGGAAAATTCCGAATACGCGGAAGCTAAAGAAGAGCAAGACAGGCTGGAGCGGAGGATTTTTGAACTTGAGGAAATGCTTAAAAACGTTGCTATTATTAAAAAGGCGAGCGGCGCCGCCGAGATTGTAATTGGCTCCACCTTCGTTGTTTCAAAGAATGGCAAAGAATTTACCTATCAAATAGTCGGTTCAAACGAAACAAAACCTGAAGAGGGCAAAATTTCCAACGAGTCGCCGCTTGGCAGGGCTTTTTTGGGCAAGAAAACAGGAGACTCGGCTTCAGTTCAGACGCCAAACGGCGCGGTGGAATATAAGGTGGTATCTATAGAATAAATAAGGTATAGCCAATAGTGTATAGGGCATAGCAAAAACACAGGAAAAGCTATCACACCCATACCCTAAACCCTATACCCCATACCCTAAACTTGCTCGACGACATTATCAAGGAAAGGCGCGGGAAGTTGGATGATCTTAAAAATACGGGGGAGAATCCCTACCCCTCGGGTTCTTTTTTGAGAATAAGCATTCAAGGGGGCTTACGGGATTTTTCTAAATTTCAAAGATCGGGGAAGAGCATTGGCTTCTCCGGCCGTATTTTAGGGTTGCGCGACCAAGGTAATATTATTTTTATTGATCTTGCCGATGGTTCCGGGAAAATACAAATACTCCTTAAAAGAGACGAGCTCAAAGACTTCGGCCTTATAAAGCGCACAATTGATATAGGTGACTTTATTCATGTTTCAGGAGCGCTTCTCACTACAAAAAAGGGGGAGAAAAGTTTAGCCGCTAAAAAATTTCAATTATTGACGAAATCCCTAAGGCCATTTCCCACGGAGTGGTACGGCCTTAAGGATGTGGAGGAGAGGTACCGCAAAAGATATCTTGATCTGGTTTTAAATGGCGAGGTTAGGAAGAAAATTGAAGATAGGTCAAAAATTGTGGCTGATATCAAAAAATTTTTAAACAAGGAGGGGTTTGTGGAGGTTGAGACACCTATTTTACAGGAAATCCCCGGCGGAGCGAGAGCGCGGCCTTTTATTACGCATCATAACGCCCTGGACCAAGATTTTTATTTGCGCATCGCCCCGGAACTTTTCTTAAAGCGCCTTCTGGTTGGCGGATTTGAAAAGATATTTGAATTGGGCAGGGTTTTTAGAAACGAAGGCATAGATCGCGATCACAATCCGGAGTTCACTATGCTTGAACTCTATGTGGCTTACGAAGACTGGAGAGGACTCATGAAATTTACCGAAAAAATGTTAAAGCCAATGCTAAAAAAACAATTTGGCTCTAAAAAATGGGAAGAGGTCACCTACGCTGAAACGTTTAAAAAATACGCGAAAAAAAATATTGGCGTCGTTCCCCACGATAAAATAGATGACGTGTTTAAGCATGAGGTGAGGCCGAAAATCGCGGAGCCGACTTTTGTGACTCATTACCCAAAAGATATTTCGCCCCTTGCCAAATCAAGCGAAAAAGACCGAGGAGTTACGGAGCGGTTTCAGTTGATCATAGGCGGGACGGAGCTCGTAAACGGCTTTTCTGAATTAAATGACCCCGTTGACCAGCGCGAGCGTATGGAGCGCCAAGAGGCGGATTTTCGCGCCGGCGATGAAGAATCATCCCGCCTGGACGAGGAGTTTTTGGAGGCGCTGGAATATGGCATGCCGCCTGCCGCTGGCTTAGGCCTCGGCATTGACCGCTTGGCCGCGATTATAACCGAAAGCCACAATGTTAAAGAAGTAATAATCTTCCCAACTTTGCGTTCTAAGGGGAAATAGCGTCTGTTTCTCTTCTTGCCTTTTGTACCAACCTTGTTAAACTACTGTTAGTTTCTTGAAGTTCTGGAGTTTTAGTTGGGCGCTATGGAAGCTAACACGCGAGACCTGCTTTATTTTGCTTATGTTGAGGCCGCGAAAAGTCGAGATCCTTCAACTCAAAATGGGGCTTTACTGTATCGCCCTGATTATGGAGTGCTTATTGCCGACCACAATCGTTTTCCCACGCATGTTAATGCCGATGTGCCGGAGCGCTGGGAAAGGCCGCTGAAATATGAATACATTGAACACGCTGAAAGGAACGTCATATTTAGCGCCGCCAAATACGGCATTAGCACGCGCGATCTTATTATGATTTGCCCTTGGGCGCCATGCGCCGACTGTGCTCGTGCCATAATCCAGTCCGGTATTATACGTCTTATAGCTCATAAGCAGGCTCACGACAGATCTCCAGATCGGTGGAAGGAACAGATAAATCGCGCTCTGAACATGCTTTGCGAAGCGAGAGTTGAGGTTACGCACTATGACGATAAAATTAGTGGAGTTACAATTCGCCATAATGGCGAATTGTGGGAGCCATAATGGTTAATGCATGGTTTGTAATGAGCGTAGCTTATGTGATCTTTACAGGTTTTTGCATTTGGCTTGATTTTGTTCTTGCCCGACAATGCTCGTCGGAACTTATTGCGATAAAGCAAAAATACGCTAAGGAAGAAGATCTTAAGGAAAGACTTGCGCTTATAGCTTCGGAACTTAAATTCTCTGTGCTATTCTCATTGCAGCATGTCGTGCTAATGACCTTGCCGCCTCTTCTAGCTCGTGCCGGAATGCAATACTATATTGTCTCACCAATTTTTATTCATACTGCGATTCTATCGGCTTTTGCCATTTTTCCATGCACTTTCATATTTTGGGGATATGCGTTTTTGTATCCTTGCTGGGTAGTCGGTAAAGCTAAATAAATCTGCGACCCTCAAGTGGTCGCTTTTTGTCGGTGCAAATTTTCAGTACCCGCACTTATAAATTACATTCTACTAACGTTACTCATGCTATAGTTGGAGTAACGTCAGCAAAGGTGCGCAAATTAAAGCTTGCCCCAATCTCCTAGCCAACCTTTTTGATAGATCTTTGCCTACGGAAATTATTTGTGGTAGCTTTTAGTCAGTCCATATTATACATATAGTGAGGATGGTTCGTGGGCTTGCTTCAGCTTGGATTGGTTCAGGAACTTTTTTACATGATTTATTTTCATGTGCTGGTTGTGTCTAACGTCTTCAAATCTATTGTGCCCGACGGGAAAAACATCCCCATCAATCCTCAAAAAACAAATGTTGTATTGGTTTATGGCTATACCGGCACACCTAACACATTCATTACGATGGAAAAGAAATTAAAAGAAAAAGGTTATAACGTACTTATACCAGATATTGGATGGGCAGTAGGCGATATCAATGATTTTTCGGATAAACTGGCGAGGTTTTTAGACGAAAAGGACGAGGAGTTAAGAGTTTGTTGCGGCATGCGTCTTGCCGATTTGGGTAATAAATTTGTGCTTCTTGGCCACAGCATGGGAGGCCTCATTGTCTTAAATGCCCAGAGACGGCACCCGGAGTATGTGGGATTTCCAGTTATAACAATGGGCAGCCCCATAAGAGGAACTTGGCTTGCATATTTTGAGCCATGGAGCACTGCGGTGAGAGAGATGCAGCCGCGCTCATCTTTGATTAAGTCCATCAGGCAGGATGTAATGTTGCACCCGCGAAAGATGACTCATATTCGCGGTTCATGGGATGAGCTTGTGCCATACAATAACAGCGCTTTTGACGGTTATCCGGTTTTTACAGTTTATAGAGGAGGACACGCGGCCTTAATTTATAATCCACCGATTGAGGAGTTATTTTATATTTTTAATCAGAGCCGATAGCACCGGCTCTTTTTAGTGGGTGTTGACATTATATATTCTCCTGCTAATATATACTTAAGGTTCGCAGACAACGGGCACCGAAAGGTATAATCCCTAAATCGCATTAGGCGAACGGGCAAGCCCGTCGAGAACGACACACTCACTTATTTTTATGGTGAGCCCGTCCTAATCTATGCGACCCAAAAGGTCGTTATTTTGTTAAGGAATTAGTAATGAGTAAATAGTAATCAGGAATTAAGAAAAATTGCGCGGGAAAAAAGCTCTTGCCCTTGTTACTAATTACTATTTACCGATTCCCAAAATTCATGCTTACCAAAGCGCAAAAAGTTAAAAAAGTTGAGGCAGGCGTCGAGGACATAAAGCGCGCTAAAACCTTGGTATTTGCCGACTTTTCTGGAACCAAATTTGAAGAGTTGAGAAACCTTCGGGTTGACTTAAAAGCTATCGGAGCAAAATTCCAGGTTTTAAAGAAAAGACTCTTAAGGATCATCTTTGAAAAATCGGGGATTGAATTTAATCCGGAGCAATTTGAGTCTCAAGTCGGCACGGTTTTTACGGATAAGGATATCTCGGAAGTAGCTGGGATCGTTTATAAGTTTGCGAAGACTACAGTGGGAGAGAACAAAAAAGAGCGATTTCAGATTTTGGGAGGATTTGATATCTTGGCCAAAAAATTCATGGACGCTAAAGAGGTTAAAACTATCGGTGAGCTCCCATCGAAAGAAATTCTGCTTGGCCAGCTTTTGGGAACTATAATTGGTCCCGCGAGAGCTTTCTTGTATGTCTTAGATCAAAAGTCGAAACAAACAATCAATAATTAAAACTATATGAACGAAAAATATAATTCCATTGTTGAGCAATTAGAAAAATTGTCAGTAGTGGAGGTCTCGGAGCTTGTAAAAACTCTTGAGGAAAAGTGGGGAATTCAAGCCGCCGCTCCTATGGCCGCTGGTGCCGCCGCTGGAGCCCCGGTGGAAGAAAAAGACAGTTTTACAGTTGTCTTGAAAGCCGGCGGCGCCCAAAAGATAAATGTAATTAAAGCAGTGCGTGAAGCAACCGGGCTTGGACTTAAAGAGGCCAAAGACTTGGTTGATGGCGCTCCAAAGCCAGTGAAAGCTGATATGAAGAAAACGGACGCGGAAGAACTGAAGAAGAAACTTGAAGCGGCAGGAGCTACGGTGGAGTTGCAGTAATTATGGCTCACCAACTTCCTGTACAAAAACACCCCACTCAAAGGGGCGTTTTTGACGTATTTTATGCGAACCTACGACCCTTCTCCCTCAGTCATTTGTTTTGTCTTGGTGGGTGGTACAGGATTTGAATCTGTAACCCCCGTCCCTCACTCATTTCTATGGTGCACCTTGCGGGGATCAAACCTGTGACCTTTCTCCCCCACTCTTTTTGCTATAGTGTGGGCACTACAGGGATCAAACCTGTGACCTTTCTCCCCCACTCTTTTTGCTATAGTGTGGGCACTACAGGGATCAAACCTGTGACCTTTCCGATGTGAACGGAACGCTCTATCACTGAGCTAAGTGCCCTTAAAAAAGAGTGGGGGATGAACGGAACGCTCTACCACTGCCTGCCCCGCGCCAATCTTAAAATATAAATTAGACCTTTTGCGCAATTCTTTTCGTAACGAAACTTCCAGATTTTAGGCGAGGTGAAGTAAAAATTTTGCAGGAATATACAGGGTACATTTCAAGAAATTTTTACAAAGCCGGAGCCCTGCCTGCGCAGGCAGGCAAAATATGGAAATTGCAGTAGAAAAGGAATTGTGTAAAAGGTCTATAGATAATATCTCAAAATCCGCCGCTTTTCAATTTTAAAAAAGTCTGCTATGATAACAGCAGTTTTTTGGCATTTAACGGAGCGTAAACTTGGAGACGGTTCTCTCCTACGCCATTCCTATTATTGTTGTATTAGGTGTTTTGATTGGATTTCACGAGTTCGGCCACTTTGTGTTCGCGAAACTCATGGGCGTAGAGGTTCTCAAATTTTCCATCGGTTTTGGCCCGCGAATCATATCCAAAAAAATCGGCGAGACCGAATATCTGCTTTCTTTGGTGCCTCTTGGCGGCTATGTAAAGATGGCTGGCGAAGATTCTTCGGAACAAGAAGATGGAGTGGATGGCGAGAAAATTCCATCCAAAAGAACATTTGGGGGGAAACGCTTTTGGCAAAAATTCTTGATTGTTTTGGCTGGCTCGGGATTTAACCTGCTTTTAGGATTTTGCGCGCTTTTCGCGAGCTCGGTTTTTTATGGCAAGGTGGTTTTGACAAATGTTGTGGATGAAGTAATGCCTGACACTCCAGTTACGCAGGCGGACACCCTCTCTGGAGATAAAGTGGCTGATATTGCAGTACCCCATCCTGTAAAGATGCGCAGCCACGAAAATCTTATTAAAAAAGCTTTTGTTGAAACCTACAATTACGCCGCTCTTATCTTGCTCGCAATTCCCAAAATGTTTTCAGGGGCAATAAGCGTGAAAGAGCTTGGCGGCCCAATAATGATCGGGAAGCTTGCTCACGATGCTTGGCAAATTAATGGCCTGGAATCATTTCTTGAATTTACCGCCTTTCTTTCTATCAATTTAGCTGTGCTGAATTCACTCCCAATCCCTGCTTTAGATGGAGGATATTTGTGGATTTTTCTGCCATTTGAAGCTCTCATGGGACGACCAATGAGAAAGCGCCCAAGAGAAATACTGCAAAAAACAGGTTTATTTCTATTATTGGCACTGATGTCTTTTACAATTTTGAACGACATTAGTCGTTGGATTACGTGGTAAGTTAAAGCATGGCAAGAAAGAGAAAGGCCGTCCCATTTTTTATGGTTTATGTTTTACTTGCGGTGATTATTTTTCGGTTAGTGTATGTAAATGTTACCGTTGGGCCGCTACACAGTTTATTAAATGAAGGTGTTGATATTTTGGGGTTGCTTATGAGCATTGTGAGCATTGTGGTTACAGCGCTTGCGATCCAACTTTTCTATACCATGACTAGGATGTTACTAAAAAGAGGCGATTATGCCTCTTTATTTTTGTACAAAAATAAAAAAAGAACCCCTTATTTATAACTCGCTGGGGTTCGGTGCGAGAATTATGGATTATTCCGCTTCCAGGTCCGGGAAAAATACTCCTCTTTCTACCCCGTCATCCCATAGCACCTTGCCGTGCATACAATTGTCTTTTGTCACGACTCCGCGCCATGACGCGTACTTTGCACTATCTTTGGTGTTCCAGCAATCCAAATAGCCATTACTGAACTTTACGCGATCTCCGACTGTTAGCATGTGAGGCATCTCCTTGCTGGACTAGCTAAATATTACACTGTTTCCGCAATAATGTCAAATTTGCGGTTCTAGTTCCTTAAAAAAGACTTCCAGGGTATTTAATATTTTCGCTCCACCAATTCCGCGTTTTTTTCAACCCCATTTTTTAAAATAATTAATGATTAAACGTCGCTCATTCTAAATATTAGGCTTTCCAAATTTAATAAGATTCAATTTCTTCTCTCTTTTCCATTCTTTTATCTGTGCCTCTCTTTTTAATGCCGCGCTTCTAGTTTCAAATTGTTCGGAATGCAAAAATTTAATTGGCTTATGGGAACTTGTATAGTGGCCGCCCTTGCCTTCCTTGTGCTCATTAAAACGCCTTGCCAGATCATTAGTGATGCCCGTATAAATACTATTATCTTTGCAAAGAATTAGATAAGTGAACCACATAATACAAAAAGTGATACTTTGTTTTGGTTTTTAGAATATAGACGAAATACATAATAATTATTCTACTTGTCTCGCAAAATAAAATCAAAGACTTTATTTTGCGGAGCTCACAATTTTGCGCGGCCACGCAAAATGAATTATTACGTAATTCATCGCGTGGCTCACAAAAATAGCCCAGGGGGCCATTTTTGACTCGCGGCTCGCCCGAAGGCTTGCCACGAGGTAAATTGTCGAGTATTTACTTTTCTTAGTTGCGGGGGTGGGAATTGGACCCACTACCTCGAGATTATGAGCCTCGCGTGCAACCGTTACACTTCCCCGCGTGAGTATCGTACAACATCGGACGGCATAATGCAATAAATTTGTTTTAGGTAGCTACATTTGGCAGGTCACCACGCGTTAATTTGTTATACCCCTAATTCGTGCGAGGGATTAACGCATTAATTTGGTTGATTTTTCGGCCGACAGTGAATCGTTTTCTTGTGCACCGCCCAGGCCGT